>DIVG01000047.1 GCA_002422425.1 Akkermansiaceae bacterium UBA6138
CTCGCCGGCAACCATCACCAGACCCTGCTCGGGGTGACCTGTTCGGGGAAAAACCTTCACCGTGGCCAACGTCATCGCCGCGCTCGGGAAGCCGACCCTGGTGATGTCGCACAACAAGACTCTCGCGGCCCAGCTCTACAGCGAGCTGAAGAGTTTCTTCCCTGACAATGCGGTCGAGTATTTTGTCTCCTACTTCGACTACTACCAGCCCGAGGCCTACATCCCGCGGACTGACACCTACATCGAGAAAGATTCCTCGATCAACGACGAGATCGAGCGGCTGAGGCTCTCGACGATGAGTTCCCTCCTCATGCGGCAGGATGTCATCGTCGTCGCCAGCGTCTCCTGCATCTACGGCCTCGGTTCGCCCGACGATTACAAGGGCATGATGATCCCCGTGCGGGTCGGACAAAACCTCGACCGGGACGAATTTCTCAAAAATCTCGTCGGCATCCTCTACGAGCGAAACGACATCGAATTCATCCGCGGGCGCTTCCGGGTGCGCGGCGACGTCGTCGAGGTCTATCCCGCCTACCTCGACGAGGAGGCCATCCGCGTGGAATTCTTCGGCGACGAGATCGATCGCGTCACCGCCTTTTCCCCGCTCACCGGCACGGCGAAAACGCAGCTCGATGACTTCACCTTCTACCCCGCCAAGCAGTTCGTGACGCCCAAGGAAAAGATGGCCGTCGCGATCCGCGAGATCCGGAAGGAGTTGAAGGAACGGATCGAGTTCTTCGAGAAAAATCAGCAGTATCTCGAGGCACAGCGCATCAAGCAGCGGACCGAGTATGACATCGAGATGATGCAGGAGATGGGATTCTGTCAGGGCATCGAGAACTACTCGCGCCACCTCACCTCGCGACCGCCCGGGAGCAAGCCGGGAACTCTCATCGACTTCTTTCCCGAAGGTTTCCTCACCGTGATCGACGAGTCGCACGTCAGCATTCCCCAGATCGGCGGCATGTACGAAGGCGACCGTTCGCGCAAGCAGACCCTCGTCGACTTCGGCTTCCGTCTCCCCAGCGCCCTCGACAACCGTCCGCTCAAGTTCGACGAGTACATGGCCGCGACCGGTCAGCGCCTCTACGTCAGCGCGACCCCGGCTCGATTTGAAATCGAGAACTCCGTCGCGGGCAACACCGGCTACATCCCTCACAAGCGGAAACGCATCGGCGAAGAGGAACTTGTCCCCGCCCGTCTCCCCCGCATCTCCGGAAGCAAGCAGCCCGTCAGTTCCTTCGATCCCGGGAAAAAGGGCGTCGATCTCATCGTCGAACAGATCATCCGCCCGACCGGCCTGATCGATCCCGTCATCACGCTGCGGCCGCTCAAAGGCCAGATCGATGAAACGATCGAGCTCTGCCGCCAGCGCGTCGAAAAGAACGAACGTATCCTCGTCACCACCCTGACCAAACGCACCGCCGAGGATCTCACCGACTACCTGCGCAATGTCGGGCTCAAAGTGCGCTACATCCACTCCGACGTCGATGCGATCGAGCGGGTCGAGATTCTCCGCAGCCTCCGGGCGGCCGAGTTCGACATCCTCATCGGGATCAACCTGCTCCGCGAAGGGCTCGACCTGCCCGAGGTCAGTCTCGTCTGCATCCTCGACGCGGATAAGGAAGGTTTCCTCCGCAGTGAGACCGCCCTCATCCAGACAGTCGGACGCGCCGCGCGCCACATCAACGGAGAGGCCGTCCTCTTTGCCGATGTCGTGACCGATTCGATCCAAAGCCTGCTCTCGATTACCGAATACCGCCGCCGCGTCCAGACCGAGCACAACGAGAAACACGGCATCGTCCCCCACACCGTGACCCGCAGCGACCAGGGCAGTCTGCGCATTTACCAGAAGGGTAAAGCCGTCGAGGACGCCCTCGTCGCCGAAGCCGGTTCCGACGTCGATACCCTTGCCGTCATCCGCGAACTCGAAGGGGAAATGCAGGAGGCCGCCGCCAAACTCGAGTTCGAGCGGGCCGCGCTCATTCGCGACCAGATCAACAAGCTCAAAAAAGAAGCCGGAGAAACGCCCCTTACGGTGAAGAAGAAAAAGGTGAAGTATTGAGCCCTATGACACCAATACGATGGGGAATCATCGGCGTCGGCAGGTTCGGCTCCATCCACGCCCGGGCGATCCGGTCGCTCGCGGGCAGCGAACTTGTCGCCCTCGCGAACCGGAATCCGGAGCGCCTCGAGCTCGCCCGATCCGAGTTCGGTGTGGCCGACTGCGTCACCGACTATCACGAGCTCCTCGCCAATCCTGACGTCGATGTCGTCAGCATCACGACGCATTGGAAAGACCATCACGAGATCGCCCTCGCAGCGCTTGCTGCGGGCAAGCATGTCTTTTTGGAAAAACCAATGGCCGCGAGTTCGGCCGAGTGCCTCGATCTCGTCGCTGCGGCGGAGTCCTCCGCGGGCTTTCTCATGGTCGGTCACATCTGCCGCTTTGATCCCCGCGTCACCCTCGCCAAAGACGCCCTCGACGCGGGACGTATCGGACGCATCGTCTCGATGCACGCCCGCCGCAATTTGCCGAAGGCGCCGGGGAATATCCGCCTCGACAAGATCTCCCCGCTCATCGGAGACGGCATCCACGACATCGACCTCATGCTCTGGTTCACGGGAAAGACTCCGACCGAAGTCTACGGGCGAAATGTGAAAGTGTCCGACTTCACCTACCCCGACCTCGGCTGGGCCATGCTGCATTTCGGTGAGGAAGCGATCGGAGTGGTCGAGACAGTCTGGTGCCTGCCCGAGAATGTCCCGACCACGATAGACGCCCGCTTCGAGATCATCGGGACAGCAGGGACGCTCTCGATCGACGCGGCCCACACCGGTTTGACCATCCTCGACGCGAACGGAGCCAAAATGCCCGACACCGTTTACTGGCCGACCCAGCACGGTCGCCAGATCGGAGCGCTCAGCGTTGAGCTGGGCTACTTCGCGAACTGCGTTCGCACGGGGGCTGCGCCCGAGGTCGTGACTCCGCTCGAAGCCGCCCGCGCCTTCGCCGTGGCGGAGACCGCCGAGAAGTCGGCGCTCGAGGGAAAGGTGTTGCCGTTTGTGTTCGAGTGAGTGTTTTTGAGTAGCAATCACTCAGGCCCTCGGGGTGGCGCGGACATTCCTCCCTGCGCAAAGACAAATAGGCCAATCGGCAGACAGGAATGTCTGCCCCACATTTCTCCTGCTTTGCCGTTCGCCTGACAAGGCTTCTTAAGTCAAAGGCAACAATCGAACCCGGTGTCGATTCAGATCCAGAGTAATCAGGCAACCTGCCAGAAGTTGACGGCGGTATTTTTCGAGAACTTCACGAACTGCCAGCCCAATGATTTCCGGTGTGGGGCATTCGACCCTGCACTGGATGACACTCGGAAGACGGGATCCCCGAAGAGCGAGGAGACGTGTAAAATCGAGATCCTGCGTAACGATCACTGCCTCGTGATCACGAGCGTACTCGATGATTATCTCGTCAAACTCACCAACTTTTCCAATGTCCTTCCAATGGGTAACGCGCAAATCAGGGGATTCGAGATATTGAACCCAACGGGGAGGCAAGTTCTCGTCAATAATCAGATTCACGAAGCAAGCTCGTAGGATTCCGATGCGGAAACGTCGGCGGCAAACGAGAGTGCCGCGTGAATCGAATCCAGTGAAAGATAAGGATAATCCTCACAGATCTCAGCCGGGGTTCGCCCGCTCGCAAGCTGACGAACCACATTGGCAACCGTGACTCGAGTGCCTTTGATGCACGGCATCCCGGTCATTACTTTCGGGTCTGCAGTGATTTGCGTGTGTTCTCTCATCGGCCTCAAGATAATGTTGTCATCGATCCCTAGCAAGGACGGTTTGGTCACTTCGCATCCACTTCCCTTAGAAGTTCCCCCGATTTCGCAATCGCGTGCCCCCGCATGCTTGACTTGACCGGCGATCCGCCCTGAAATCGCCGCATCCTGTTTCCCGCCATGCAAACCCAGCTCAAGATCAAACTCGCCGTGTTTATGTTCCTCCAGTATTTCATCTGGGGATCCTGGTATGTGAGTCTCGGGGCCTATCTCGAGAAGACACTCAAGTTCACCGGCGGTCAGATCGGTCTCGCTTACGGGGCCTTTGCGATCGGGGCGATTTTCTCGCCCTTTCTCGTCGGCCTCATCGCGGACCGGTATTTTGCCTCGGAAAAACTCCTCGCGGTACTCGGTATTCTCGGTGGCGTGATGCTCTGCGCCTTGCCGCAGTTTGATACCTTCGGAACTTTTTATCCGGCCCTCATCTTCTACTGCACCCTTTACGTCCCCACTCTCGCGCTCGGCAATTCTCTCTCCCTTCATCACCTCGCGAATCCGAAAACCGACTTCCCCCGGGTCAAGATGCTCTCGGCAGTAGGCTGGATTGCCGGACTCGCCGCGCTGAACTTCCTTGATGGGGCCGAGTCGCCGGTGCAGTTCTATCTCGCAGGCGGCGCCTCCATCCTCTTCGGGCTCTTCTCCCTCGCCCTTCCCCACACCCCGCCGTTGAAAACCGGCGCGGACGTCAGTCTCGGCGAGATTCTCGGACTCGACGCCCTCGCGCTGATGAAGAAGCCCTCCTTCGCCATCTTCATTCTCTGCATGTTTCTTATCTGCATCCCGCTCTACTTTTACTTCGTGAATCTGGTCATCTACCTGGGAGAATTGAAATGGGAGAACATCCTTATTAAGACTTCTCTGGCACAGATCTCAGACATCGTTTTCTTTTTATTCCTGCCCTTTTTCCTGAAGCGCTTCGGATACAAAAAGACGATCTTCGTCGGAATCGCCTGCTGGGTTGCCCGCTATTTCGCCCTTTCCTCCAGCGTCGACGCCGGCGCGGCCGCAACCGCGCTTATTTTCACCGCGATCCTTCTGCACGGTGCCTGCTATGACTTCCTCTTTATCGCCGGACAGCTCTATGTCGATGACGAAGCGGACGAGCGCACTCGCGGCGCAGCGCAGGGACTCATCGCCATTATCTTGTGGGGCTTCGGCGCTCTAGTCGGGACTTTTCTTGCCGGCCAGGTGCAGGAAATGCACAAGCTCGAAACTCCCGTGAACGGACTCGAACACGACTGGGCCGCGATCTGGCAAACGCCCGCCTGGGGCGCGGCCGCGGTGCTGGTGATCTTCCTGATCTTTTTCAAGGATCCGGGAAAAGTGAAGGCATCTGACGGGGCGAAGGCGTGAGATTGAAGCTTCTGAAATTTTATCCCGACTAGTTTCAGGATATGGTCGGCAAAAGCGTCATTCTCAAACTTTGTCTTTGGCCTCATTCATTCGCATTACTATTTCTAGTCGGAATACTGATCGGATGGGTGGGAGTGATTTTTTACCCAGAAATCGATTCCCTTCTGTCGGAGGGAGGTCAAAGAGTGATGATTCTGTCCTGGGGATTACTCTGTGCGACCGGGTCAACTCTTGATCTTCCACATCATGATCCGAAGGCTCAAAGCCAATCCGCGCCATGCCGGAAACATGTTCGTCGGTTCCTGTCACTGGCTTTTGTTGGCCTGATGACATACGCCTTCGTCTTCATGACTCCCTCGCCAGAGGACCAGCTGAAGGAACGGCCAGTCATTCGCTAGCGAAATTCTTAAGATCGCGGCGACTTCTGGGGGACCGTTGTTTTCGAGCGACACCCCATCACCCCGCCACCGCTTCCTCACGCTCTGTCGCGAGGCGCGCTCTCACTTTCTCGACCTCAACGGCTTTGGCTTGGCGTTCGTTGGTGTAATGCCCGATCCCGGATCGAAAAGATGAAGGAATAGGATCGAATCTTCCGGGCCGAGTTGTTCCTGCAAAGCCGTCAGCCCCCAGCGGTAAAGTTCGATGGGTGTCGGTGCGGTCGGAACTTCGGCATTCATGGGTTTAAAGATTTGGGAAATTTAGGGGATTTGGAACGAGGACTTTGAGAAAGTTCTCCCCGACTACATCAAATTCGGAAATCGTCGCCTGACCCCGCGCCCGGAAATAAAAAACCCTTGCTCGCTTCTTCGGTCATGCGGTAATCTGCTAGCGCAGGCGCGGTCACTTAAATCAAAATCCACTCAAGCTACCGAAGAATCTCAAATTCTTTGATTCAGGATGTATGAAATGGTATTTTCTCGCAAATAACGTGGAACGAGGTCCGGTCACTGAGGTGGTGATCAGTGAGCTTATCAAATCAGGCGTCATTTCGGGTAATGATTTTGTACGAAGCGAGTCTATGGCGTCTTGGATTGGACCATCCGAATTTAGAATTTCAGGTTCTTCGTCAATTTGAGTGGGA
>DIVG01000012.1:0-2925 GCA_002422425.1 Akkermansiaceae bacterium UBA6138
CTTTGCTAAAGAAGCGTGCCCCAAAAGGGTACCGTGGGTTCGAATCCCACCCTGACCGTTTAATGCCCGACGGGGTCCTTGCGGGGTCTCAAACAATGTTTGGGGACTTTCTAGTTTTAACCGCACTCCGCCAGGACTAGGTCTCCACCAAATTGTAGTCCCGGAGCCAGTTTTTGCGCCAAGCTCAATGCCTCAGAGTATGTCTGCCGATCGGCAATGTGTTCGAGCAAGTAGGCAGCGTCCACACCATAAAGGGCGAAAAGAGGTGGCTTGAAGTTCTTGTCGAAGGGCTCATCTTCCCAAGTGAACGGCTCGTAGGTGTCTTCACCAAGGGATTCGCGGACGGTTTGAATTCGAAACGCTCGGAATGGCGAATCTGAATTTGGATTGGCTGCAGTCACGTCAATTGGAATGGGAACTCCGTCCCTGAGTATTAAGGGAATCTGCAATCGCAGCGCAATTCGAAGGCAATCGCGCTCATCAAATTTGGAGAGGTCTTTCGAGCCGATTGCACCCCTACAGGCTCGTCCGAACTGACCTTTCAGAAATACGGGCCAAAGGGTGTTCGGATTGTCGAGCTGAGCATATTCATGCGCCCAAGCACAGAACTGCGTCGCTATGCTCATGATTACGCTTAAAAGGCAGTCATCGCTAACCTGTTGATTTTCCGGATTCCGCCGCTCAATAGATGAGGATGGCTTGGTGTATTCGTGCCAGAGCGATAGTGCGGCACCAAAGACGGCAGCGGGGTCGGGTTTTTGAGAGGCGTCACTCATCAGTGTATGAGGACGCTCTCGCCGGAGACTTTCCTGGAGCTTTTAACCAGAAAAAATTCGGAGATTCATTCCCCCCTCATCCTAAATGAAACCTGAACCGATGGATCTTCACGAAACCGGGATCAGGCGCGAACCCATCGGCCGGTACGTTCAGTTGCTGATTTTCAAAAGCTTCGAACGATTGCTCAATGGCCACTTGCGGTAGACTGCTGCGCAGCCGCGACGACAGGATCAAACGGAGGTCGTCATCAAATCCAATAAGCCCCTGATCAAAGGCGGCGTCATGGAGGCGATTGAGGCAGATCCCGTTTCGGACATTGAGGCGCTCGTTTTCGTGGCTGCTCCAGGGGAGAATGTGTGAGGCGATGAGAAGCTCGCGGAGAGGGAGTCCGGTGACAGCGCAACAATTGCCGTAGTTGTTGAGTATCATTTCGCGAAAGTAGTCCTGTCCGCGTCGTCGCTTTGTGAGAGTGGAAACCTCAGTCGGTCCGACGGGAACGGCTGGACGCGGGAGGATACCTTTTCCCGGGATGATCTCGGTTGTGCCCGTGGTCGCATCGAGGAAGAGGGAATCGAATTTCTCCTGACTGAGCGGGGCCATTTCGCCCACGTTCGCGTGGAACTCAGCCCACATTTCCCGGTCAAGTCTGCTCGCGCTGGAAAGCCCTTTGATCCCGCGAAGCTGCAGCGCCGGATCGAGCGAGGCCAGATTGCTGAGCTTCATCGCAACGCTCCCGGGGGTTCGGTTCATCGCCTTCGCCAGATCGATGATGACCTTTTGCCCTTTGTCGAAGAGTCCGAAAGGGATCTTGTGGTAGAGGTTGAGGACGATGAGGAGCTGGTCGCGGGTCCAATTCATGGGGGGAGTGTGGACTGGTTTGCGGCGGGCGAGTGCCCTGAAACCTGGAACCTGAAACCTGAAATACCCCTCACGCCGAATAGCGTTGTTCGCCCCCGACGTAGACGGCGACAACTTCCAGTTCGGGCGTCAGGAGGGTCAGGTCGGCGAGGAGACCTTGTTTTACGCTGCCCCGGTCGTTCAGGCGGAGGGAACGGGCCTGATTGGCGGAGCAGGTGCGGACGATTTCATTGAGGGGGAGCCCGGTGATGGTGACGACGTTGCGAAGGGACTGGTCAAAGGTCACGATTGACCCGGCGAGGTTCCCGGCCGGGATGCGGGCGGCTCCGTCTTTGACGATGATCTCGCCGTCGTGGAGCGGGTAACGCCCGTCCCCGAGATGGGCGGCGGCGATGGAGTCGGTGATGAGCATCAGCCGCTCGCAACTGCGGTGCTTGAAGGCGAGACGGATCATGTCGGGACAAAGATGGATCGTGTCGCAGATCAGCTCGATCATGATGGAGTCGTCGAGTAGCCCGGCTCCGACGAGTCCGACCTCACGGTGGTGAAGGCCCGACATCTGATTGCAGTAATGGGTGAGATGCCCGAGCCCGGCCTCTTTGGCGGCGCTGAACTCGGCGTAGGTAGCGGCGCTGTGGGCGGCCGAGGTCACAATGCCCATCCCGTGCATCTCGCGGATGAAGGGGATCGCGCCCTCTATTTCAACAGCAAGGGAGATGAGGCCGACGGGGCAGATGGAGTGGAGGTGGCGGATCTCATCAGCATCGGGACGGCGCATGTAGCGGGTGTCCTGCGCTCCGGCCTGGGCGGGGTTGAGGTAAGGGCCTTCGATGTGGAGAAAAGGGGTGCGGGCAAAACGCTCATTCTTCCGGTAGGCGGCCGCCGCCTCAGCCATGGCGACTTTGTGCTCCCGCGAGGCGGTCCAGGTCGTGGGGAGAAAGGTGGTGACGCCCTCGGACAGCTTGGCCTCGGCCATGGTCTCGACGGCTTCGAGGGTGGCGTAGGAGAGGTCGAAGCCGCGCGCCCCGTGGGTGTGGATGTCGATGAATCCGGCGGTAAGGTAGACTTCGCCGCCGCCGTCGAAGATGACCTTGCTGCCGGCGGGCGGGTGGTGCCCTTCGTGGATCTGACCAATACGGCCATCGTCACCCATTTCGATGGAAACGGGGCGAATGAGGTCGTTGGGGGAAATGAGGAGGACGTCGGCAATGGTCGAGGGCATGCCGAAATTAACCGGGGAACTGCGAAAAGGAAACTTTTTACTGAGCTGTTAGCTGTTAGCTGTTAGCT
>DIVG01000012.1:2972-4903 GCA_002422425.1 Akkermansiaceae bacterium UBA6138
GTGCGGGTGCGGGTGCGGGTGCGGGAGTCTCGGACTTAGCTGCCTCGGGAGCCGGTGCCGGTGCCGGTATCGCAGGGGCTCCCGACGTAGCGGGTGCTGCCGGTGTCACCTCAGCGGCGGGGGCCTCGGCGGCGGGCTCGGGTTGGGGAGCGGGACGATCGACCCGGGGAGGATTGCCGACTTTGAGGAGGGCAAGTTTTTCCTGGGCGAATTCAAAGAAGGGATTGCCGGGGTGGAGGGTGAAGGACTCCTGATAGAGCTGATCGGCGAGTTTGCTGTCGCCGCTCTCAAGGGCGAGGTCACCGAGGCGAATGCGGGCGAGGGGGGTGAGTTCACCGTCGGGCTGGGCGACGATGGTTTTTTCGTAAAAGGTCTTTGCGGTTGCGGCATCTCCGGCGACATGGGAGAGATTGGCGAGGGCGTAGAGCCCCTGGGCATAGCGGGGATGCGAAGCAAACTCGGCCACAAAGCGCTCGAGGGTCGCCCTCGCATCCTGCGATTTGCCCTGGTCGACCTGGAGCTCGGCCTTGCTGAGGAGGGCATTGCCGGCGGGAACGGAGCCGGGATACTCGATGAGAACGGCGTCGAGGGCGGCAAGGTCGCCCTTGGTTGCGGCGGTCGTGAAGGCTTCGGCGGCAGCGAGGTGTTTTTGAGCCTTTAGCTGCTTGGTCACGAGGACGCCGCAGAGGGCGATGGCGGAGAGGGCGATGGTGGCGAGGATCTTGGTGCGGTGGCGGTCGATCGCATCGACGACGCCGCCGGCCTCGCTCGCAGCGATAGCACCGATCGCGTCAAGGTTCCGCGATTTCTGATCTTCGGTGGGCTTCTGAGGGGATTCTGCCATGGTCTTGGATGGGTGTGAAAAAAGGGGCCGCCTTCGCTCAGGCAAAGGCGGCCCGAAGTGTAAACGATAATTGCGGTTTGTCAGCCCCCAACTGCGGCACGGGCTTCGTCGGCGAGGGGGGTGGAGAGGTAGCGCTCGCCGGTGGAACACCCGATCGTGACAATGAGTTTGCCCTTGTTTTCGGGACGTTTCGCCACTTCGATCGCGGCGCAGACGTTCGCCCCGGTGCTGATGCCGCCGAGAATACCTTCCTCTTTGGCGAGCCGCCGGGCCATCGCGAAAGCGGCATCGTTGCTCACCCTGATGCACTCGACGATCTGATCTTCGTCCGCATCGTTCTTGAGATGAAGGTTTTTCGGAACAAATCCGGCCCCGGTGCCCTGAATCTTGTGGGGTCCGGGGGTGGGCGCTTCGCCGGCGAGGGTCTGGGAGATGACGGGGGAGTCCTCGGGCTCGGCGACGATGACCTGAATGGCCGGGTTTTTCTTTTTCAAGCCTTCGACACAACCGGTCGCGGTGCCGCCCGTGCCGACGGCGGAGACAACGATGTCAACGCTGCCGCCAGTGTCCGCCCAGATTTCTTCAGCGGTCGTCCGCACGTGAATCGCGGGGTTGGCGGGGTTGTTGAACTGCTGGGGGATAAAGGAGCGGGGAGTGGCGGCGGCGATCTCCTCGGCTTTGGCGATGGCGCCCTTCATCCCTTTGGGTCCTTCGGTGAGGACCACCTCGGCACCGAGCAGGGCGAGGAGGGTGCGGCGCTCGACGCTCATGGTTTCGGGCATGGTGAGGATGAGTTTGTAGCCCTTGGCGGCGCAGACGAAAGCGAGGGCAATCCCGGTATTGCCGCTGGTGGGTTCAACGATGACGGTGCCGGGGGTGATGTCGCCCGAGGCCTCGCCGGCCTCGATCATGGCCATACCGATGCGGTCTTTGACGGAGCCGAGCGGGTTAAAAAATTCACATTTCAGCGCGATCGTCGCCCCGAGGCCTTCGGTGACCCGGTTCAGTTTGACGAGCGGGGTGTTCCCGATCGTTTCGACAATGTTGTTGTAGATTTTTCCGTGAGCCATGGCGTTTCTTGGGGGGG
>DIVG01000012.1:4960-20377 GCA_002422425.1 Akkermansiaceae bacterium UBA6138
AAAAAAGTAAGATTGCCACTTGCGCAATTTGTTTTGTCCTCTAGCGATTATCGGATACGGCAGAGACGTATCCTCGAAGCAACTTCCACCCCTCTCCAGACATGTCCGATCTTATCGACGAAGACGAGCTCGAAGCTCTCCTGAAAAAACTTCCCGAGTGGGATCATGAAGGCAATGAGATTGTCCGGGTGATGGAGTTCGATGAATACATGGAGGGGATCGATTTTGTGAACGCGGTGGCCGAGATCGCGGAGGAAGCGGGTCACCATCCCGATGTGGACATCCGCTGGTGCACGATCACGCTGCGCCTCACCACGCACGACGTGGGCGGTCTCACTGAACTCGACATCGAAGTGGCGAAGAAGATCGATACGCTCGTGGACTGACGCGCCTTTTCCCGGGCGTTTGCGAACGGGGCTTCTTTCCGTATTGCAATCGGTGCTGAAAAGACTTTTCAGGCGGCGAAGGGTTCGGTAGCTTCACGCCATGAGTCGTCTCGCCAGATCCTTTTTCTGTTTCTTGGTCCTTTTCGCCTTGTCGGGTTGCCGGGACGGTTCGGGGAACGTCCCCCGCTACGCCTTCATCACGAACGGAGTGGCCGAGTTCTGGACGATCGCCGAAGCAGGGGCGAAAAAGGCGGGTGATGATCTCGGGGTCGAAGTCACGGTGCTGATGCCAGGCTCGCTCACGGACCAGAAACAAATGCTCGAGGACGCGGTGACACGCGGTTACGAGGGGGTCGCGGTCAGTCCGATTGATTCGTCGAACCAGACCGACATGCTCAACCAGGTCGCGGCGGCGACAGCGCTCGTCACGCACGACTCCGATGCGCCCGACTCGAAGCGGCTCGCCTACATCGGCATGGACAATTATCAGGCGGGCCGCCTCTGCGGCGAGCTGCTCAAGGAGGCTCTGCCGTCGGGCGGCGAGATCATGATTCTGATCGGGCGGATGGAGCAGGAAAACTCGCGCAAGCGCCGCCAGGGGGTCATTGATGCTCTCCTGAATCGTTCGGAAGATCCCGATCGTTTCGATCCCCCGGCCGGAGTGGTCGAAGGGAACGGTTTTAAGGTGCTTGGCACGCTCACTGACGGTTTTGATCTCTCCAAGGCAAAGGCCAACGCCGAGGACACGCTCTCACGTTACCCCGAAATCGACGCGATGGTCGGCCTCTTCGCCTATAATCCTCCCGCGATTTTGCAGGCGCTGGAGCAGGCCGGCAAGCTGAACACGGTGAAGGTGGTGGGTTTTGACGAAGACTCGCAGACTCTCGCGGGGATCGCGGCCGGCACGGTCCACGGCACGGTCGTGCAGAATCCCTACGAATACGGTTACCAGTCGGTGAAAATACTCAAAGCGGTCGCGGCGGGCGACGTGTCGGTCATCCCTGAGGGTGCCTTCATCCACATCCCCGGCCGCCAGATCCGGAAAGACAACGTCGAGGCGTTCACGAAAGATCTGAACGCGAAGCTGGGGAAGGAGTAGGGGGAAGAAGCTAGAAGCTGAGAAGCTGAGAACTGCTTCATCCCCAGTGCTCCGCGATCTTCCGCTGGAGGAAGCCGACGCTTCGCGCGAGCTGGTCCATGCCATCGACGCCGTCTTCGATGCTGATCCAGCCATCGAAGCCCTTGTTTTTGAGCTCGGTGAAAATGGCATCGTAGTCGTTGAGCCCTTTTCCGATCTCGCCGTGGCGGAGGCGCTTGGCGTAGCCGGTCGCGCCGCCTTCTTCGCGGCGCAGGTCCTCGATCGTGCCCTCGGCGAGGTAGCGGTCGCTCGCGTGCATCGTGACGACGCGGTGTGAGACGCGTTTGAGCAACTCGACCGGATCTTCCCCCGCGAGGTAGGTGTTACTGGGATCGTAGTTGACGCCGAAATTCGGATGGTCGATCGCCTCGACAAGTTGGCAGAAAACGTCCATCTTCTGGGCAAATTCGGGATACTCCCAGAAGTCGTCCTTGTAGTGGTTTTCGATGATGAGTGTGATGCCGCGCTCGGCCGCGTAGGGAAGGCAGGCGTGGATGGATTCGGCGGCGAGTTTGACGCCTTCGTCCAGGCTCAGTTCGGGACGGCGCTGGCCGCTGAGGACGCGGCAGTAGGAGCCGCCGAGGGCGTGGGTCATGTCTACCCAGCGTTTTTGTTTCGCAATTTCCCGTGTTCGGAAGGCGGCGTCGGGATGGGTGAAATCGGGCGAGCAGCACATCATCGGGATGACGCGTCCGGTGTCCTCGACCTCTTTGCGAAAGCGTGACCAGTTCGCTTCGTCGGCCATCTCGAGGAAGCCGGCATACCATTCGAGCCCGTCGACTTCGAGGGTGGAGGCGAGTCGGATCCATTCGGAGACGGTCATGGTGCCGTCTTTGCAGAGGGCCTGCATGAAGGCTTTGGGGAAGGCGGCGAGGCGTGGCATTTGAAAAGGCGGCGCGGAGCGCCGGTGAAGGGTGGGAAAGTGAAGGGAGTGAGGGGTGCGATTGGTGTTTTCGATGGTCGTGGGGCCGCGCAGAATTCGTCGGTGATCGCTTCCGAGACCTTTTACTTTTTACTTTCTCACCTTTTACCCGATTCCGGCTTCGTCGGAATCGTCGTCGCATCCTTCGGCGGATTTCTCCCAATGAAAGGATGCTGCTCGAGATCGACTACCTGGCCGCTGATGGGGCCGCTCTCTTCGGCGAGCCAGTAGATCGCGGCCATGGCGATCTCTTCGGGCTTGAGAATGCGGCCGGCGGGGGCGTAGACCTTGGGCAAGTGTGAGGGCCAGTCGCCGGAAAGGCCCTGCTCGCGCTTGCGCCGGGCTTCGTTCTCGGTGAGGACCCAGCCGGGGTTGATCTGGTTCACGCGGACGCGGTTTTCACGCATGAGGGTGTCACCGAGATTGCGCGTCAGGGTCATGAGCGCACCCTTCGAGACGGAGTAGGGCATCAGGTTCGGTTCGCCGCTCCAGGCGTTGACGCTGCCGATGTTGAGGACGCTGCCCCGGGCCGCGTCGAGGTGGGGGAGGGCTTCCTTGATGAGGAGAAAGGGGGCGATCGTGTTCACCTCGAGCATTTTCCGGAAAAAGGCGGCGTCGGTGGTCTGGAGGTTACCCGAAGCGACGAGGGCAGCATTGTTCACGACGGCGTCGAGTCTGCCGAAACGCTTGATCGCGAGGGCAACGAGACGCCCGGGGCAGCCCTCGCTGATGAGATCCTCGATATGGAGGACGGCATTTTCCTCTCCGAGTGCCGCGACGACCTCCTCGCCGAGTTCGCGTTCGAGCCCGTGAATGATGACGCGGGCACCTTCTTTGACACATTGCACCGCGATGGCCCTGCCAATGCCGGTGCAACTGCCGGTGACGATGATAACTTTGTTTTCGAGGCGCATGGGGTGAGTCACGGGTCAGGGGTCATGAGGTTGAAAAATCACCGGCGGCCGTGGTTGAAGTCGATCGGGGTTCGCTTCAGTTCGGCTCCGGGATTGTCGTGGATGGTGATGCTCTCGCAAGAGGGATCGACGGCGATGGTGACCGCTTTTCCCCGGAAGATATTCCCGGTCATGATAAGGTCGCGACCGTTCGGAGCGAAAGTGACCGCTTCGGCTGGAGCCGATTCGCCCGGGGAGAAAATGTTGTCCTTCACGATGACCGGGCCGTAGCTGCCGTGCTCTTCGTGCAGAGTGAAATAGAGTTCGGGAAACTGGCGGGGCTCCCCGGTCTCATAGCTGCGGCGTCCGCGACGCAGGTCGGTCTCCGCTTTAGTGGTGTTGTTAGTAAAAATGTTGCCCTGAAGAATGAAGTTTTTCGGCTGATTGATCCACGAGCCGCGACCACCGTTGCGGAAGGTGTTGCCGATGATGGCGACGTCTTCGCAAGACTTTTCGACACTCATGACGCGGGACCCGTTCGTGCCGTCGATGAGGTTGCCGGTGACGGTGGCGTTTTGGCAGAACTCGGCGAGGAAAAAGGCTCCCATGCGCGAGCCGACGATATGGTTTTCGGCGAAGACGATGTTGCGGCTGCGCTGAATGTGCATGGTGTCACCGAGGGCGCTGAGTTTGCACCCGGTGACGCGAAGGTCGGAGCACGAGGTGAGATCGACCGCGCCCTTGCCGGGCCCTCCGCCTTTCGGGGCATAGAGCACCCAGAACGAGGCGAAAAGATCGTGCACGAGGGACAGGTCACTGCCGCCGTCCCCTTCGAAGCGAATCGGATCGCCCCCGGGTGCCCCGGCGATGCGGATGAATTCGGGGGTGGATTCGACGATGAAGTATTGCTTTCCCCTCACCAGATTCCCGGGCAGTGCGGCCCCGAGAAAGGAAAGGGCCTGCCCCGGTTCGTCGTTTTTGCTGACGGGCAGGGGGGATGCGGTGTTATCGAAGCGGACGTGGTCGTCACCATCCTTCATGCTGAGATTTCCCCTCATCAGATCGGTGCGGAAATAGCGGCGCGCCCGCTCGACCTCCCAAGGCTCGTATTCGCCCGGCCAGGTCATGATCTGCCAGAGGTAGCCATAGTCCCACATGAATTTACCGCTCCGCAGCAGGGTGCAGCCCTCCACCGTGACACGTTCGGCATAGGCCTCGACTTCGCTCTCGCTACCTCTTTTCGAAAGCCCGTGCACGCCGATGACGGCACCGGCAACGCCGTCGGACCGGATGTCACGGAAGAGGATGTCGTGTGTTCCGCCGGGTTTTGTGGTGGTGATCTCGATCGCTTTCGTGTTGACGTTCGGTTCCCACTTGTTGACTGTTTTTTCAGGGTCGAAGATGTGCCCGATAAATTCGCCGCCGTGCCAGGCGAAGTTCGTCACATCAGTGCCGGCGAAAAGGACGATTCGGGCTCCGCCGTCGAGGTTTTCCGGAAAGTGGAAACGCGCCCCGCGGGCAAGCACGGTCAAGTTGGAGGAGATCAGCAGGGGCTCCGCGCCGTCGAGGTGATAGTCGCCCGGCGGGATCGTGATTACCGCGCCTGATGGTTCAGCTTTTTCGAAAAGGGCGGCGAGCGCCGCGTGATCGCCGGCGGCAAATCCGATAGAGGGGAGGGGCAGGAGGAGCAAAAAGTGAAGGATACGGAAACTCATCTCCCGACACCATAAACGGGTTCGATCTTCACAGGCTACGACAAAATCTGTGCGGAATGCGACTCGTGATGAAAAAGACCGCCAATTCCATCAAGCCGAAACCTTCTTCACGAACCGGGCTTTCAAGCTGACCGGGATCCACACAATCGAAGTGGTCTCCAAGCGTGAGGATGTCGTTCATTTTGCCCATCTGGCAGGTGGCTTCGTCAGGCTGCGCCGGGACGCTCACTTCAGCAAATGCCGGATCGACTCAAGCAGGACACCCTCCACCTCCGGCGCGACATTCGTGGAACTGGGCTGGGTCTCGTAGCCCCCTTCGGCATAGGAAATTTCCGTGCCGATGTAGGCGGGACCGCCGTCTCCGTAGGCCGCGAGACAGACGACGCCGTCGCTCTTCATTTCCTGCGCAGCCAACTGGTATTCGACGAAGAGTTCGCCGGGCATGTGAAGAAGGTGGATCGGGCCGAGTTTCAAACAGCTTAGGTCGATGGTCTGACCGGCGAGGACGCGCTCGACGTAGGCGAGTTTTCCGGCGGCGGCGAGCCGGTTCGACTCGGGCAGGGAGGTGTCCTCGAGGGTGGCCCGGAGTTTCGCGGCATCGAGATGGGGAGCGATCGGCAGGGCGACCGGGGCGACGCGCCACTCTACCGGGGTGGCTTCGATCGGGTGGCGTTGGGTCGACTGCCAGGCGCGTTGCAAGCCATCACTCATCCGTTCGGTGAGGCGGAGGCGCGACTTGGGCGTGCCGTCGTTGTATTTTCCCGCCGCGACGTTGCCGCCGCCACCGGTGAAATGAATAAGGGGAATGCCGTCGCGCGAGCGCTCAAGTTCCGACCGGGCGAGGCCGATAAATTCGCTCGTGACATCGCCGAGTCCGAAGTGGCTCTGGGGATGGGTCGCGTAATAGCTGAGTGACACGATGGGGGAGTCGCCCTCGTAGAATGTCACCATCTTTACCTCGGGATCGATGACGCCCTCGGGGGCGGCTAGGGCTTCCTCGACGCGGGTGGCGCTCAGATCGTAGCCCTGGCTGCGGGCGGTCTCGACCAGGCGCGAGAGGAGAGGCTCGGGGATGCGGTATGAGCTGGAGCGAGCGATCGCGACCTTCCCGTCGGGTCCGAGGATGCGGCGGTTCGAGGCGATCTGTTCCACTTTGGCACGGCCGATGCCGACGTGGGTGACGGGGCGGGCGGAGGCGAGCGAGTTTTTCAACGATCCGGCGGTCCGGGCGATCGTTTCGCGCAAAAAGGCGGAATCCTGACGGATGCCACCCAGTCCGAGCGGTTCGAGGAGGGCCTCGGCCCCGAAGTCGCAGCGGGGCCCATCGTGTTGATGCAGGGCATGCACGGCGGCGCGGTCCGGGGTCGTGCCGGCGGCAGCGGCGAGGGCCTCACGCCAGGCGTCGTGGCCTTCATTCGAAATGCCGATCCAGTCGACCGCGCAGAGCACGATGGGTTTTCCAGCACCCAGCAGGACAATGCCGCGGGCGCTGAGGGGATCCTCTATTTTCCTGGCGGCGGCATAAGCCACCGGACTGCCGAGAGGCGGTGTCGCGTCGGCAAGAAACACGGCGACACGGAGTGGTCCGCCGACGGCGGGCGTGACGGCGAGTCGATAGAGGAGAAAACATCCTGTCACAAGGACGAGGGCGATGAACGATGGCAGGACGGCCTTGAATCCGGGTTCTTCTTCCTTCATGCGGGCAACAAGGGGGCGGGGGAGGTGATGGGCAAGGGGAAATGCGAGCTCACCGCGTCCAGACCCGCCGGAGATACTCGACACACTCCGCACGGGTCAGGACGCCGCCCCCGGATTTGCCGAGCAGGGTGGGGAAACCCGGGTCGCCCATCGCGAAAAGCCAGCGGTTGAGGTCGCCCCAGCTCAGGTGACCGTCGGGATCGAAGGTCGCTTTCTGTTCGCCGAAGTTCCCCCATCGCAGCATCGTCTCGACGGCTTCGCGATCGGGATGATCGAGCGGTAGATCGGAGAAGTGCACCGCGTTCGGCAGGGTGGGTTTGTCAGGGGCACCGTCCATCGTTTCCCGGAGACGCACGAGGGCTCCGGCAAGCTCGCCTCGGGTCATGGGGCGGCGGGGTTCGAAGAGGACGCTGTCCGGATCGGGTCTCCAGATGCCCGCGATGGTGAGGAGGTTGGCGGCTTCGAAGTAAAGGTCCTCGGGATGGACATCGTGCCACGGCCAGATGAGAGTGCCGGGCCCGCCCGCTCCGCGCACGAGAATGCGCTGTACTTCCGTGACGCCCTCCGGCGTGGTCGCGATCTCGCGCGGGTTGACTTTGTTCCGCAGGGAGAGCGCGGCGAGGGTTCCGGCGGCGGACCCGACGTGCATCATCTGCCCGTGGAGACGCAGGGCCGATTGTACCAAGCTGGTGACGCCGATGTTCTTTGAGCAACCTAACAAGCCATCCATTTTCACGGGAACGAGTCCGCGCAGCGGGAACATGGCGCGGTCGGTGTCGGTCGACCAGTCACGGGTGCCGTGGTGTTTTCCAATCCAGGGTTTGGCCGGATCGTTGTCGACAAACTCCCGCCGGGTCGGGTGAAAATCGAGATTGAACTGCCAGCCGAAGACGCCGTCGCTCACCATCGTCTTTGCCCAGCGCGGCTCGTGGGATTCGGTGCGGACATCCTGCTCGCGCAGGATATGAAGCGCCTCGAGACGGAGTCCTTCGCGCAGATACGGCTTCGGCGGGAGACGGTCGGCGGTGCCGTAATCGCCGGCAAGTTCCATGTAACGGAACGACTGGGGGTAGTCCCCGACCCGATCGTGGGCGGCAGTCTGGAGGTAGTAGACAAACTCGAGAGCACGCTGTTTGGCGTCGTCGTAGATGATGCGCCGCTGGGCGTGGTTCATCTCGACGAGGTTTTTGCGCGAGGCTCCGGCTTCGTCCGCCTCGAGGGCATCGACGACATGCTGAGGCAGGGTGCCGAGCTGGTAACCGTGGGCGGGCCAGTTGAGGATGACGGCCTCCGTGCCGGGGGCGAAGTCATTGTGATAGCGATCAACCATGCGCCTGTGGGTGTAGATGCACCAGCCGGCCATGTTGTAGATGCCTCCGCTCCCGTCCCACTCGCGCCAGGGCGGGGCCGTGGCCCAGTTGGCAAAGGAACGCTCGTCGTAGCGCGGCGGTTTCGGAATGGTCGAGTCGCGTCCTGTTTCGCGCAGGAGCGGGCACCAACTCAGCGGATTCATTTCCTGATGCCCCGGTTTGCCGAGTGTCTCGGGCGCGCTCGGTTCGTCGAAGCGGGAGCGCAGGTCGGGCCCGGCCATGTAGGCGGCGCCGCTGAGACGGATAACATCGCCGAGATCGGTAGAGTCGAGGGTGAGGGCGGCCTTTATTTCCAGGGTGGTGTCAGGCGTGGCCTTTGAAAAAATCGATGGGGAAAAAGTCACCCCGGTAACCCGGTCGTTTTCCGTGGCGACGGACTGGACTTCCCAGCCTCGTTCGATGCGGATCACGCCCGAGGCGACATAGGGAGCGAGCCATTCCTCGAAGATCGCGGCGGCGGCGCGCGGTTCGATCGTGTCGGTTCCGCACCAGCTGTTTCCGGGAGTGGCGATGCCGTAGGTGAGTCGATTGTGGGCCCGGATGCGGTCGATGATTTCGAGGAAGGCCCCGCTGCGCGGGAAATTGACGCGTTTGCCCTCGACCACGGTCCATTCGTCGATGGGACCGATGCCCTGCGTCGAGAATTGACCGCCGAGCCACTCGTGATCGTTTGTCAGGACAATGCGCTTCACCCCCAGCCGTGCCGCCTGCATCGCCGCCGCACAGCCTGATTCATCGGCTCCGACGATGAGCAGGTCTGTCTCAACGATTTCGGCGCGGAGAGGCGGGAGGGAGAGGAACGAAAGGAGCAGCTGGGCAAGGAGGATGGCTCTCATGTTTTCTCATCGGGGGCTTAGGTCCGGTCACTTAAGAGGGGTGAATCGGTGAGTAAAGAGGGGCAGGCCCGGCGGACTCGTAAATGAGACAGCCGATCGGTCGATTGGCCAAGGGTAAAGAGGAGCGCAAAAGCGCCCCGTCTCAGGGGGGGCGCGACGACTTCGACGGAAGCATCGCGGTCGTCGGCGGAGAGGGTGGCGAGAGTCACACTGAGCAGGGGGAGGAGGAGTGGTCTCATGGGGGGTAAAGGCCAGGGGAGGGAGGGCGCTTCGAGAATCTGGCGGTCGCGGAGGCGAATCTTGCGAAGGGCGGGGTTGCCCCCGTCGAAATTTCTTGAGGGCGACGCGGGGCGCGTTTTCACGGGCTTGCGATTACCGTAACGCTCCTTAGTTTGAAATGATGAACCGCGTAAGAACAGGGTCCCTTTTCTCCCTTGCCTCTATCCTGATGGCGATGGCGCTGCCGGCTTTTCCGGAGGAGAAGGTTTCGTTGCTCCACATGAAGGCGGATTCCGATGAGGGCCTTTCCCTCGCCTATCGCTGGCTCGATGTCGCTCAGGAGGCAACGGCCCGCGAGGTCGATCGCAATGG
Source organism: Akkermansiaceae bacterium UBA6138 (assembly GCA_002422425.1). Classification (GTDB taxonomy): domain Bacteria; phylum Verrucomicrobiota; class Verrucomicrobiia; order Verrucomicrobiales; family DEV007; genus Arctic95D-9. The sequence goes on from DIVG01000012.1 coordinate 14,510, forward strand.
ACCGCGACCGACGATCACCGCGCGGACGCTTTCGATTTGGGCGACCTGTATGCATGACGCCTGGGCCGCCTATGATGCGACCGCGGTCGGTTCGCGACTCGGGGACAAGCGGCGGCGTCCCGAAGCCGAGCGGACCCCGGCGAATAAGGAAAAAGCAATCAGCTACGCCGCTTATCACGCGTTGCTCTATGTCTATCCGGAGGACAAAGACTACCTTGACGAGCAGATGCGCGCGGCGGGGTATGATCCGGCCATTGTCTCGGATGATCCGGCCCGGCCCGAGGGGATCGGACACCTCGCCGCTGCCGCCGTGATCTCCTATCGCCGGCACGACGGGGCCAATCAGCATGGCGATGAAGCGGGTGGCGACGGCACACCCTACGGCGACTACACCTACTATCGTCCGGTGAATCCGCCCGATCGCATCATCGATCCGGATCGCTGGCAGCCGATCACTTTTACTCTCGACGACGGGAAAAAGGTGACCCCGGGTTTTCTCACGCCGCACTGGTATCGAGTGAAGCCATTTGTCCTTGAGAATGCGGCTCAGTTCCGCCCGCCGCCACCTCCACTCACGACGACGGATGACGCGACTCTGCGCAAAGAGACCGATCAGGTCCTCGCTTACAACCGAGAGCTCACCAACGAGGAAAAAGCGATCGTCGAATTCATGCGCGACGGGCCGCGCTCGACGGGGCAGAGCGGTCACTGGTTGCGCTTTGCCCAGGATATCTCCCGTCGCGACCGGCACGGTCTCGACGAGGACGTGAAGCTCTACTTTGTCGTCGCGAATGTCGCTCACGATGCCTTCATCTCCTGTTGGGAGACAAAACGCTACTATGACTCGTCGCGTCCGTGGACCCTGATCCGTCACTATTATGCCGGGCAGCGCATCACCGGATGGGCCGGTCGTGAGGGCGGAACCCGCGAGATGCCGGCAGAGGAATGGCGGCCCTATTCGCCGGAAAATTTCATCACTCCGCCTTTCCCGGGTTACACAAGCGGCCACGCGACGGTGAGCGGGGCCTGTGCAAAGGTGCTCGAGCTTTTCACGGGAAGTGATGACTATGGATTCCTTGAGCGGAGGCGCCACTGCGAGCTCACCGAGACCAGCGGCGGCGATCTCGTCGATCTGAAACTGCCGACCTTCTCCTCCGTGGCCGAGATGGCGGCAATCTCGCGTGCTCTCGGTGGCTATCACATTCCCGTCGATAACGACGTCGGACTGAAGATCGGCCGTGAAATCGCAGTGTGGAGCTGGCCGAAGTATCAGGCCTATTTTGACGGGACTGCCACGATCAGGGAGGATTAGGAGTCGAATTCAGATTGAACGAATCACGGTTTGGGGAGACTATAAACGACATAAATGGTGCGTGGACTCATAGCCCTGATGATGGTGCTGCTGATCGGGAATCCGTTCTGTTGCTGCGCTGTTGCCCACGACTCGACTGTCGCGGATTCTTCTCTCCCGGCCTGCTGCCGCGCGAAGCTTGCCGAAGCCGCAGCCGACTCCCGGAAAACACCCGATCCGGGCGGCGAACTCCCGCTCACCTGCCCTTGTCTCAAAGAGCCCGGCATCGTCGCTGCGGGCGAACCGCTCCTGCCGGTGGCGCAGGTTTCGACGCCTGCGCCTCCTCATTATTTTCATGGAATGGCCATGCGGCCCGCCGCGAGGAAGCCGTCGTGGGGGCACCTTCTCCACTCCGGGAGATATGGTCCGGACGCCACGGCACCGCCATTCCGTCTCCTCTATGGCGTCTTTCGCTGTTGAGCGTCAGCGTTCCGCCAGCGTGCCCCCTGCGATGCCCCGGCTCTCCGGTCGGGTTGGTGATGCAGGTTCACCCGGGACTGCGGCCTGACGAATACTCTCTCCGAGTAAGTCACCGACACGCCCGGCGGATCATTAGACGACCGGATTTTCCATTCAAAAAAAAACAAATCAATCACTCTGTCAATCATATGAAAACACTTCTTATCACTCTTATCGGTGCCGCTCTTTCCTTCACTCTTTCGGCGCAGGCCGAGGAGAAAACCTTTGAAGGCGAGATGTCCTGCGCCAAGTGTAATCTGGGCACCGCCGAAGCCTGCGAAGACACTCTCAAGGTCGGAGAGACCCTCTACCTTCTTGAAGAGGGCGGCAAACGCAGGACCAGCGAGCATGTCTGTTCGGGTTCGGCCAAGGCTAAAGTGACCGGCAAGATGGAAACGCGCGACGGGAAGAAATTCATCGTCGCCTCGAAGATCGAAGTCGAGTAATCGCGAGCGGGCTGATAGGGCGTTCCGCCGTTGAGGCCCTTTTCGAAAAGCCGCCCCGGCCACCCGGGGTGGCTTTTTTCAGCCCCGGTCGATTTCCCTGCGCTTCTGATTGACGCCACTCCCGGACGACGCTCCATTCCGGGAACGACTCATCTTGTGAACGCCCTCTCCGATAACCTCATCTCTCCGGTGGTCCTGTGCTTCGTCCTCGGCATTATCGCCCGGGCCATCAAAAGCGATCTGGCAATCCCCGAGCCGTTTTATCAGGGGCTCTCGATTTATCTGCTCCTAGCCATCGGGCTCAAGGGCGGATCGGCCCTCGCGGTGACCCCGTTCAGCGAGTTGCTCCTGCCGGGGGTGATTACTTTGCTCCTCGGAGTTCTCACGCCGGTATCGGCCTTTTACCTGATGCGCCGTTTTGGTAATCTCGGGATCGAGGACGCTGCGGCGGTGGCAGCACACTACGGTTCGGTCTCGGTAGTGACCTTCCTCGCGGCAGGCGAGGCGGTAAAACGATCCGGACTCGAGATGGAAGGCTACCTGCCTGCTCTCGTCGCCGTTCTCGAGGTCCCCGGCATCATCGTGGCACTGCTCTTCGCGAACCGCTCGGGCACTGGAGGCGGCAGTTGGAAAAAAGCGCTTCACGAGGTCGCCACGGGAAAGAGCATCGTCCTGCTTGTGGGCGGATTGCTCATCGGATGGCTCTGCGGCCCGGCCAAGCTCGCCGATGTGCAGCCCTTCTTTGCCACGGCCTTTAAAGGGGCTCTCTGTATTTTCATGATCGAGCTCGGGCTCGCCGCCGGGAAGCGACTGCGTGACGTGCGCCTCGCCGGGGTGAGGCTCCTCGTCCTCGGCTGCATCATTCCGGTCGTGCACGGGGCGGTCGGCGTTTTCGCCGGAACTGTTGCCGGACTGAGTCCGGGAGGGGCTGCGATCCTCGGCGCGATGGCCGGCAGTGCCTCTTACATCGCCGCGCCCGCTGCGGTCCGTGTGGCCCTGCCGAAGGCGAATCCTGCCTATTACCTGACCCTCGCTCTCGGGATTACCTTTCCTTTTAATCTCGCCTTTGGTATTCCGCTCTTCCAATCTCTCGCCAACCTCTTCAGCAAATGGCTGTAAAAGTTACACTCCGAAAAGTCACCATCATCGCCGAGCGGGTGCTACGTGATGATCTGATCGACCTTCTCAAAAAGCACGGTGCCCGCGGCTGGACTCTCACCATGGTTGAGGGTGAAGGATCGCGCGGTATCCGCGCCTCGGAGTGGGAAGGACGTAATGTCCAGATCGACACGCTCGTCTCTCCTGAGATCGCCGAGACGATCATGGAGGAGGTCGGATTGCTCTATTTCGCCGACTGGTCTGTTATCGTCTACTCCGCCGATGTTGAGGTGCTGCGGAAGGATAAGTACGTGGGGTGAGAAATGAGTTGTAGCGGGTCAGATTATGCCCATTTTTACGGCCATATAAAGACGACAATTGAAATCGACGAGGGCAAATTGGACCGGATCATGAAACTGACCGGCATCGGCACGATGAAGGAGGTCGTCGATTGGGCGCTGAGCGAGGCCTTGCGGCTCGCGACCATCAACCGTGTCATGGAAGAGCCCTGGTCGGCGGAAGAAGCGCGCGATGCCGTCGATCCCACCTACGATCTCATTGCGATCCGGAACGAAGCCTCGCCGGTTTCCTACCTTCCCGAGAAAGCCTCCCGGCGGGGCCGGCCACGCAAGGCCGCAAAATGAAGGATGCCGACTATTTGGTCGATTCGGCCGCCTACATCGATCTGATGCGGGCCGGGCAGGACCCGCGTCAAGTGCTCGCGCCTCTTCTCCGGGCAGGACGGCTCTACAACTGCGGCGTGGTCCGGGTCGAAGTGCTTCGTGGTATTAAAGTCGACATTCGCTACGGCCAGATGGAGCAGTTTTTCGATCTCGTTCCCGAGATGACCACATGACTGAGCGGCGTCGCGGCCGAGCCGAAGACGGCGATGCCGTGCGCGTCGCCTCCGTCGAGTCCGTTGAGTCCGTTGAGTCCGTTGAAGCGGGTCTCGATGTCGTGAATGACATTGTCGACGATCTCGATGTGGCTGGACTCGTTTTCGATGAGAATGCCGATCGGGACGAGATCGCGCGTAGCCGTTTTCAGATTCCTCAGGGTCAGTCCCTCGATGCGCACGTGATTCTGATCGTAGATCGAGATAAGCGCATTCGAATTGACCGGATCAAAGGGTAATCCCGTGCCGTCGATGACCGGTCTCTCGCCCGGATAGGCCTTGAAAACGCCCGGTCCGTCGATCGCGTTGCCCGAAGAGTAGACCGCGACCTTTTCCGCGTAGACGCCTTCGCGGATGAAGACGGTCGATCCGGGCGGGACCGTTTCGGCGGCGTGTTGGATCGTGCGCCAGGGAGAAGCAAGCGAACCGGCGTTCGTGTCGTTGCCGCCCGGGCTAACGTAAAAGTCGGCCGACTGCGCGGCGGCGGCGAAGAGACCTGTCGAGAGCAGGAGCGAAAGGAAAAGGCGGGGGCCGCGGCTCGTCATGCCGGTAGATTATTTCGTTCCGGGCTTGAGGGAAAGTCCGCTGTTTTGCGATCATTCGGATTTGACCTTTTCCGACGGTACGGGCAAGCTGGGGCGATGTCGACGCCGCTCTCCGGATCGCTTCCGCTCTCCCGCCGATCCTTTTTTCATGAGGGCGCTCTCTGGCTCGCGGGCGCGGGGATGCTCCCGATCCCGTCTCTCCTCGCCACGACCGAACCGCTCGTGCGTGTCGGCCTGCTCACCGACCTGCACTATGCCGACAAGGACCCGCGCGGCACCCGGCACTACCGCGATACCCTCGAAAAGATCGCGAGGGCGGGGGAGTTCTTTTCCGGGAAGGGCGTCGATTTTGTCGTCGAACTCGGCGACATCATAGACGCGGCCGACTCGGTCGAGGTCGAGCTGGGATATCTCGGACGCATCAACCGCGAATTCGCCAAGCTCGGACCGGAGCGGCATTACGTGCTCGGCAATCACTGTGTTGATACCCTGACAAAGACTGAATTCCTCGGCGAAGTCGGACAGGCGGAATCGTATTATTCCTTCGACCGGGGTGGAGTTCACTTTGTCGTTCTCGATGCCTGCTTCCGATTTGACGGCGTCGCTTACGAGCGGAAGAACTTCGAGTGGACTGATCCCAATCTCCCGCCCGCCGAACTCGAGTGGCTGCGCGGCGACCTCGCCGAAACGAGCGGTCCCGTCGTGGTCTTCGCCCATCAGCGCCTCGATGTCGCGGACAAGCACGGGGTGAAAAATGCCGCCGCCGTTCGCGCCCTCCTCGAGAGCCACGGCCGCGTCGCTGGGGTTTTCCAGGGACACAGCCATCGGAATGCCCGTCTCGAGCTCGGCGGGATCCACTACACCACCCTGCGCGCCATGGTCGAGGGGCCCGGCCCGGAAAACAACGGCTACGCCCTCCTCGAGGTTTTTCCCGGCGAAGTCATGAAGCTCACCGGCGGCGGTTTGCAGGAGAGTCGTGAGTGGCGGTTAGCGGTTAGCGGTTAGCGGTTTGCGGTTAGCGGTTAGCGGTTAGCGGTTAGCGGTTAGCGGCTAGCGGTTAGCGGTTAGCGGTTG
>DIVG01000086.1:0-23076 GCA_002422425.1 Akkermansiaceae bacterium UBA6138
GTCATTCTCGTTGATCCATCGGTTTCTTGGGGTGTTACGTCGGCTCTTTCAATCCGGGGCGCAGGAGCCTGATGTTCTTACGACTCGTATCGCGGGCTCCCCGGCTTTTCTTTTCAAGATCGGTTATTCCACCGCATTGGGTAGACATGCCATTGCGACTCAAGCGCTAGCAGAAAAGCCGCCCGGAACCCTCTTGCTGCGGGAGCTCAGTCATATCTGGGTTCCGAGCGAGATGAGCAGAGAGCTGGTGTGCCACGAGTGCGGAAACGAATTTAGGCCCACCAAATCATCCCGTGGCCCTTGGGTTGCCTGCCAGGGTTGTGGTGACAAGGCGCGCTATTGCTCCACAAGCTGTCGGAACGCGCATGCGACGCTGCACCAGCCAATCTGTAAAATTCTTGGTGACGCAGCGACTCTCGCAGCTCGGCATCAATGCCCAATCGATTTGGTGTATGCGATTCTTGCGCTGGTGGCAAAGCGAGCTGTCAAGCTGTCGTCCACCTCGGAATCAACGATTCCCGCATTGCTTTGTTGCGATCCGCTCGCTTTCGACGCTGGTCCCGAGGCATTCTCTGAGATGCTCAGTCATTCCGGTGCATTGAATTCCTCAGCGCAGCGCAGCTTGCGTGGCTTGGCTGCATCTATACGCGAAAGGTTGCCAGAGAAGATCCGCCCTCCAATCGATCTTTTCTTCACGTGGGCATCGCAGATCAATTCCAATTCACACGGGCTCAGCCGTGCAAGTCATAGTAACGAATACTTTGGAATTGGTCTCTTTCCGATGGGATCTATTTTCAACCACTCGTGCTTACCCAACTGCACATACACCAACGAAGGGGCGCAGTTGGTATTTCGCCTTCTGCGAAATGTGAGCGAAGGTGAAGAACTCTGCGTTAACTACACAGAGCTCTACGCGGCACGCGACGAACGCCGGGCTGAATTATGGGCGAGCAAGTCTTTCGAATGCCGCTGCCGACGTTGTATCCTTTCTCCGGATGGCCATGACGAGGTTCGCCTCATCGGGGCGGAACCATTTGTCTCGGCTGTCCTGTGCGACCAGACAAAGGGATGCTATGGTTTCCTTCACCAATGCGATGTGATTAATGATCCGGTGGGCGCTCGCGGGGCTAAATGGCGGTGTTCAGTCTGCCACAAGCGCTGCACCTACGGACACCTTCTCGACACTCACCTCACCCCACTGCGTGATCGCCTGCACAAGGCGATGCTAGAATATTCTCAGGAATTTTCCGATGCGTCAGCAGCTTCGTTACGCGACACATTTGAGTCAATACTGGAATCAGCGCTTGCCTGCCTTCATCCTTCGCACGCTCTCGTTTTCAAGTGTTATATTCCGCTTATCAATTGTTGTTCGGCGCTCAAGAACTATACAGACAAGGAGCGTTACGCGCGGTCCTTAGTCGGAATCTCTACCGCAGTCCTGCCCGATTATCCGCCGATGGCCAATTATCTGGAGGCATTCGCTCAGTCACTCAACGAATTGGTCATCACGACGCCTGCGATGCCGCGAAATCTGCGTCAAGCATATGCGCAAGAGAAAATAATTTCATTGCGGAGATCGCTACAAATTTATGAAGTCTGCTATGGTATAGATCACCTGAAAACGGTGCAAGCCCGCGACAGGCTGCGCCGGGCGGAGTCTGGCGCCAAGTCGCGCTGAGTATTCGGCCGCTTGATTGCCAAGCTGATACGGTCGCGGGAGGGATCCGGGTTGCCCCGAGCCACTCGCACAGGTCCCGCATACGATTCATTATTCGAACGACTGAAGTTCTGAATATTCGATCGAAGCAAATAAAACTATATATTTACTGGATTTGAGGGGTTTAATTATTGAAGTAATGCGTAAATGATCAACAGGTGAACGGGGTAGAAGGCATAGAAAAGGTAACGTAAATCGCGTCCTCTTCTCGCGTTATAACGGCTCAATACAGGAAGCGCAAACATGCATCCAAGGTTGATGAAATTGATTAACTGGTAGCTCGGTTCTCCTGTGCGTGCGCTGACCATGGCAAAAATAACTGCATTCGCCAGCAATAATCCGCCCAATGCTGCATATGTCCAGACAATGCGTCCTCGGGTGACATGGAATACAAATACCATTAAAATGCCGAGATGCCACCAATCCAAGGTGATGTGAAAACCAGCGATGCTCACAGCGATAAGCAAGGCCAACGATAGCCAGCGGGAGCGGATACGCTCTACCGCCCAGATCACACAAAGGCCTACTAAGAGATCAAAAAGCACGTTTAGCCCGTGCGGAAAAACCAACCGATAGACTGGTTGGGAAAGTATTGCGAAAATCAACAAACGCAACAGGTACCGACCGAGGTGGTGCGTGTGGTGATAGCCCTCGACAAGGAGAAATGCGATGATGGGCATCGCTAATCGACCGACGACTCGCAGCCAGAGAGCCTCCGGATAAATCAGCGCGCCGATGTGGTCTGCAGCCATTGCGGTGATCGCGATCAACTTTAGATCAAATGCGTCGAGGCGTAACCCCGATTTCGCTGGCATGTGTTTCGACCGGGGACTAATCCGTGATTTATGTTTGCTTTTTTCCATGTTCAGATTCGTTCGACCCAATTCATTAAATTCGGAATTACCAAATCCCAAACAAAACCGGATGAGATTTTTGGGTAACATGGGTTTCAAGAGACCGTAGTCATCGGTAAGCGCCTGACCTGGTATACCCCTCACGCAGCATCCCGCGCTGCCTTCCACTGTCGCGGCAGCAGCACTGGGCGGTGGAGAGCTTCCACCACGTGCTGGACCTGACCTTCGGCGAGGATCACTGCCAGGTGCGCGAGCATACCGCCGCCCACAATCTCTGCATCCTGCGCGAAATGAGCGCTCAGACCCTGCGCAATCATCTACCGAAGTCCTCCATCCGCTCCAAGAGAAAGCGGGCCGCGCTCTGATCCCGCCTTCCGCTCCGAACTCCTCGCCTCTATTTCCCATCATTTTGGTGCGTAAGCCCTGTTGCCCTCCCGGGTCACCCATCATACCCGGTTGCCTCGTGCCCCGGGGCGTGCTAAGCATGCCCTTCCCTTTCATGACCGGCATCCAAGAAATTCAACTCATCGGCGACGAAGTGGCGATCCGCTGGAACGACGGAGCCGAATCCTACTGCAAGATGGATCGCCTCCGTTCCCTCTCCCCCAGTGCCGAGACCATGGGCGAGCGTGACCTTCTCGGCAAAGAGATCGGCGGCAACGAACGCGGCCGCAACTTCAGCGGCGTCACCGTGACGGGCTGGAATCCCGTCGGCCTCTACGCCATCCAGTTCCGCTTCTCCGACGGCCACAACACCGGCATTTATTCTTTTGACTATCTCCGGGAAATAGCTGTCTAGCGGTTAGCTCTTTAGCCGTTTAGCTTTTTCCTGAATTCCAGCTTCCAACTACGCCTCAACGCCTCAACGCCTCAACGCCTCAATCCCTGAATCCCTCAAAACCTTTCCTCCTCAAAGAATGATCCCCAACGTCCTCGCCGAACGCTACGCCACCGACGCCATGAAAGCGGTTTGGTCCCCTGAAGGAAAAGTCCGTCTCGAACGCGAGCTCTGGGTCGCGGTGATGAAGGCGCAGCGCGATCTCGGGCTCGCCATCCCCGACGAGGCCATCGCCGCCTACGAGCGTGTCATCGATCAGATCGACCTCACCTCGATCGACGCCCGCGAGCGGGTCACCCGCCACGACGTGAAGGCCCGCATCGAGGAGTTCTGCGACCTCGCCGGACACGAGCACATCCACAAAGGCATGACGAGCCGCGACCTCACCGAAAATGTCGAGCAGCTCCAGGTCTACCGCGCCCTCGAGGTCATCCGCGTCCGCACCGCCGCCGCCCTCCATCGTCTTTCCGGCAAAGCCGACGAATACCGCGACCTCGTCATCACCGCGCGGACCCACAACGTCGCCGCCCAGATCACGACCTACGGAAAACGCCTCGCCATGTTCGGCGAAGAACTCCTCCTCGCCGCGAACCAGCTCGGCGACACCATCGCGAACTACCCCGTGCGCGGGCTCAAGGGCGCTGTCGGGACCCAGCTCGACCAGCTCAGCCTCTTCGACGGTGACGCCACCAAAGTGATCGAACTCGAGAATCGCATCGCCACCCACCTCGGCATCGCCAAGATCTTCACCAACGTCGGTCAGGTCTATCCCCGCAGCCTCGATTTCCAGGTCGTCTCGACTCTGAACCAGATCGCCTCGGCCCCGTCCAGCTTTGCGAAAACGCTCCGACTCATGGCCGGACACGAACTCGCCGGCGAAGGTTTCGCCAAAGGCCAGGTCGGCTCGTCCGCGATGCCGCACAAAATGAACAGCCGCAGCTGCGAGCGGGTCAACGGATTCAAAACGATCTTGAGCGGTTACCTCACGATGGCTTCGGGCCTCGCCGGGGATCAGTGGAATGAGGGCGACGTCTCATGCTCCGTCGTGCGCCGCGTTATGCTGCCCGACGCCTTTTTCGCCGCCGACGGACTGCTTGAGACCTTCATCACCATCCTGGACCAGATGGATGCCAACCCCGCCTTGATCGAGCGGGAGAATCGCCATTATCTTCCCTTCCTCCTCAGCACCACCATCATGATGACGGCCGTGAAGCGCGGGATCGGACGCGAGACCGCCCATGAAGTCATCAAAGAGCACGCCGTCGCCGCCGCCCGCGCCTACCGGGCAGGCAAGAGCGCCGGCAATGACCTCATCGACCGCCTCGCCGCCGACGGTCGCCTCGGCATGAACGCCGCCGAACTCCAGTCCTGCCTCACCGAAGGCAAAGCCAACGCCGGCGCCGTGGAGTTGCAGATCAATCGTTTCATCAGCGAAACCCAAAAATTGGTCGCCAGCATCGAAGGAGCCGAAGCGTATACTCCAGGTAGTATCCTGTGATTCCCTTCCCTCCCCCTCTTTCTCATAATCGTATTCTTAATCCTAATCTTAATCCCCCGTCCGACGCCCGAGTAAGATTAAGATTAAGATTAAGAATAAGACCAGGAATGAAAACCTCAACGCCTCAACGCCTGAACCCCTTCTTCCCCGCATGACTCCCCAACTCACCGAATTTTTCGAATTCCTCCGTTTCCCGAGCATCTCCACCGACAGCCGTCATCGGGAAGACGTCAGAAAATGCGCCGGATATCTCGTCGGGAAATTCAACCGCATGGGATTGAAGCCTGAGCTGCACGAGACGCCCGGGCATCCCATCATCGTCGCCCGCAGCGAGGTCAAACCGGGCCGCCCCACGGTCCTCATTTACGGTCACTACGACGTCCAGCCGGTCGATCCGGTCGCCGAGTGGAGCACGCCCCCCTTCGAACCAACCCTCGTTGGTGACAAGATCTTCTGCCGCGGCGCGACCGACAACAAGGGTCAACATTTTTCCCATATCCTCGGCGTCGAAGAGACTCTCAAGGCCCACGGCGAACTCCCCGTGAACGTTATCTTCCTCCTCGAAGGCGAGGAAGAGATCGGCTCGCCCAACCTAGCCCCCTTCCTCGAAATGCACAAAGACTCGCTCAAGTGCGACGTCTGCGCCGTCTCCGACACCGGCATGATCGGTCCCGGCATCCCGACGATGACCTACGGCCTCCGCGGTATCGCCTGTCTCGAGTTCAAACTCCACGGCCCCGCCCTCGATCTCCACTCGGGCGTCTACGGCGGTGCCGTGCCGAATCCGGCGACCATGGTCGCGCGTCTCGTCTCAACCCTGCACAACGAATTCGGCAAAGTGCAGATCCCCGGATTCTACGATTCCGTGATCGACCTTCAGCCCTGGGAACGCGAAATGTGGGCCGCCCTCCCCGACGGCAACGCCGCCACCATCGCCGAGACCGGAGTCCGCGGGCTCTGGGGCGAGACTGGCTACACCGCCCTCGAGCAGCGCTGGGGACGCCCCACCGCCGAGGTCAACGGCATAGGAGGCGGCTACCAGGGCGAAGGCTCCAAGACCGTGATCCCGCGCGAGGCCATGGCCAAGCTCAGCTTCCGCCTCGTCCCCGACCAGAACCCGCAGGAGATCCTCGCCCTCGCCGCCGCCCACCTCAAGGCCCATTGCCCCGACTCGTGCCGCATCGACGTCGAGCTCGGCCACTACGGTCCCGCCTACGTCATGGACCCGCATTCCACCCACGGGAAAGCCGCCCAGCGGGCCCTGCAGCGGGCCTTTTCCGGCGAGCCCCGACTGATTCGGGAAGGCGGCAGTATTCCCATCATTCAGGCGATCAAAAACATCCTCGGCGTCGATTCGCTGCTTTTAGGATTGGCGCTGCCCGACTGTCAGATCCATGCGCCGAACGAGAGCTTTACGGTCTCAAATTTCGAAGGCGGAATTCGCTTGAACCGTGCTTTGTTGGAAGAGTTGGCGAGCTGAAGAGTTCGGTCACGAGAGTCTCACGCCGCGACTGGCTGAATCGCTTTCACAAAAAGCGTGTAATCGGGTCCTGGAGAAAACAAACACGCCTTTCTGGAGGGTCCCGGGAAACAAAAAACCGGGCGCGCCTTTCGACACGTCCGGTTTCATGAATGGGTTTCCGTGGAAGAAACAGGGAGCTGATTACATCATGCCGCCCATGCCGTGGTCGTGACCGTGGTCACCACCGGCAGCTTCCTTCTCGGGAAGATCGGCGATGAGACACTCGGTGGTCAGGAGCAGGCCGGAGATCGACGCGGCGTTCTGGAGAGCGCTGCGGGTCACCTTGGTCGGATCGACGACACCGGACTTCACGAGGTCTTCGTAAGTGTCGCTGGCGACGTTGTAACCGACGTTACCTTTTTCGTTCTTCACCTTCTCAACGATGAGGGCGCCTTCGCGTCCGGCGTTGGCGGCGAGCTGGCGAAGCGGGGCTTCGATGGCGCGCTTGACGATGTCGGCACCGGTGGCTTCGTCACCGACGAGACCGAGGTCACCGAGACCGGCCTGGGCACGGATGAGGGCAGTACCGCCACCGGGGACGATACCTTCTTCAACGGCGGCACGGGTCGCGTGAAGGGCATCTTCGACGCGGGCCTTCTTCTCTTTCATCTCGGTTTCGGTGGCGGCACCGACGTTGATGACAGCCACACCGCCAGCGAGCTTGGCGAGGCGCTCCTGGAGCTTCTCACGGTCGTAGTCGGAGGTGGTTTCTTCGATCTGGCGACGGATCTGCGAGACGCGACCGCTGATCGCTTCGCTGGAACCTTCCCCTTCGATGATGGTGGTGTCTTCTTTCGTGATCTTGATCGACTTGGCGGTGCCGAGGTCGTCGAGGGACACGTTTTCGAGCTTGATGCCGAGGTCTTCGGTGATGACACGACCACCGGTGAGGATGGCGATGTCTTCGAGCATGGCCTTGCGACGGTCGCCGAATCCGGGAGCCTTGACAGCGGCAACGCTCAGGGTGCCGCGGATCTTGTTCACCACGAGAGTGGCAAGGGCTTCGCCCTCGACATCTTCAGCGATGATCAGAAGCGGGCGTCCGCTCTGAGCCACTTTCTCGAGGAGAGGAAGCATGTCCTTGAGGTTGGAGACTTTCTTCTCGTGGATGAGGACGAGGACGTTGGCGAGATCAACAGTCATCGTCTCGGTGTCAGTCACCATGTAGGGAGAGAGGTAGCCCTTGTCGAACTGCATCCCTTCGACCACTTCGAGAGTGGTTTCGATACCCTTGGCTTCTTCCACCGTGATAGTGCCGTCTTTGCCGACTTTGTCCATCGCATCGGCGATGATGTTGCCGATCTCGGTGTCCCAGTTGGCGGACACGGTCGCGACCTGGGCGATTTCCTTCGTGTCAGTCACTTCGGTCGAGATTTTCTTGAGCTGCTCGACGAGAGCGGCCGTGGCCTTGGTGATCCCGCGCTGGAGGCTGATCGGGTTCGCGCCGGCGGTCACGTTGCGGAGACCTTCGCTGAAGATGGCCTCGGCGAGGACGGTCGCCGTCGTGGTGCCGTCTCCGGCGATGTCGGAGGTCTTGGAGGAGACTTCCTTGATGAGCTGGGCTCCCATGTTCTCGTAAGGACAGGAGAGTTCGATTTCTTTGGCGACCGTGACACCGTCTTTGGTGATTGTGGGGCTGCCGAATTTTTTGTCGAGGATGACGTTGCGCCCGGCCGGCCCGAGGGTCGCCTTGACCGCTCTTGCGAGCTTGCGCACACCGGCGAGCAGAGCGTGACGTGCTTCTTCGTCGAATGAGAGTTGTTTAGCCATAATAGTGGTTTTGGTATCTGTGTTAGTTAAATGAAACGGGGTCGGGTCAGAGACTCAAGCCCCTCTGGACATCAGGAAAGAATTCCGAGGATGTCGCTCTCGTTCACGAGAACGCATTCGTCGCCGCCGACCTTGACTTCGGTGCCGCCGTACTTGGAGATGAGCACTTTGTCGCCAACTTTGACGGAGAATTCGATGATCTCGCCCTCGTCGTTTTTGCCGGTGCCAAGTGCGATGACTTCAGCTTCCTGGGGCTTTTCCTTCGCCGTGTCGGGAAGGAAGATACCGCCGTCGGTTTTCTGCTCGTTGAGCTCGATACGCTTCACCAGGACGCGAGTTCCCAGGGGTGTGATTTTGGTAGCCATGTGGTTAGGATTCTTGGTTTTCTTTTGTTTTGTGGTTGAAATTCCGCAGTTCGCTGGGCACGCCGCTGGTTTCAAAAATTAGCGGACTCAGGAGCGGGCCGACGACCTGCGGAAAGAGAATCCCGATCCCCTGCGGGAGAGAATCGGGAAAAAGGGTTATCAGGATTTGTCTTCGGTGACCTCTTCGAATTCGGCGTCGACGACGTCGCCTTTGGCGCGCTTCGGTTCACTCGCGTCTCCGTCGGCGTCGCCGGATTCGGTTCCGGCAGTGGCGCCGGGCCCGGCCTGCTGGGCGGCGGCGGCCATCTCGGCGAACTTGGCCTGAAGGGCGTCAGTTGCGGAACGGATCGCGTCGGTGTCATCACCTTTGAGAGCTTCTTCGACGACAGCCACAGAGGCCTCGATGTCGGACTTCGCGGCGGCGGGGAGCTGCTCGCCAAGTTCTCCGAGCTGTTTCTTCACCGTGTAAACGGCGTTGTCGGCGAGGTTGCGGACTTCGATGCTCTCAAGGCGCTTCTTGTCGGCCTCGGCATACTCCTCGGCTTCGCGCTTGGCTTTTTCGATTTCCTCGTCGCTGAGACCGCTCGAACCTTCGATGGAGATGTGGTGTTCCTTGCCGGTCCCCTTGTCTTTCGCGGAAACTTTGAGAATCCCGTTGCGGTCGATGTCAAAGGTCACTTCGATCTGGGGAAGGCCGCGGGGCGCCGCGCTGATCCCGTCGAGGCGGAAGTTGCCGAGCACTTTGTTGTCCGCGACAAGCTTGCGCTCGCCCTGACAGACCACGATGTCGACGGAAGGCTGATTGTCGGCCGCGGTCGAGAAAACCTGCGACTTTTTCGCCGGGATCGTCGTGTTGCGCTCGATCATGGGAGTGGCGATACCGCCCATCGTTTCGATGGAGAGGGAAAGCGGGGTCACGTCGAGAAGGACGACGTCACCAAGCGAAGGGTCTTTCGAAAGCACCCCGCCCTGAATCGCGGCACCGACGGCGACGACCTCATCGGGGTTCACGCCCTGGTGCGGATCTTTCCCGGCGAGCGAACGGGCCGTGTCAACGACCTTGGGCATGCGGGTCATGCCGCCGACGAGCACGAGTTCATCGATTTCACCGGCAGTGACACCGGCTTCCTTGAGACAGGCGATGACCGGCCCTCTGGTGCGCTCGAAAAGATGATCGGTCATCTGCTCGAGGGCGGCCCGGGTGAGGGTCTTCTGGATGTGCTTCGGACCGGTCTGATCGGCCGTGATGAAAGGCAGGTTAATCTCGTAGGACTGGGACGAAGAAAGCGCGATCTTGGCTTTCTCGGCCTCCTCCTTGATGCGCTGGAGCGCGTCAGGCTGACCGCTCAGCTCAATGCCGGTGTCGGTCTTGAAACTTTCGACCATCCACTTGATGACGGTGCTATCCCAGTCGTCACCGCCAAGTTGCGTGTCGCCATCGGTCGCGAGCACTTCGAAGAAACCTTCGTCGATCTCAAGCACGGAAATATCGAAGGTTCCCCCGCCAAGGTCATAGACGGCGATTTTTTCCTCGCCCTTCTTGTCAAGACCGTAAGCAAGAGCAGCTGCGGTGGGCTCGTTCACGATGCGCTTCACATCGAGACCGGCGATCTCACCGGCGGCCTTGGTGGCGTTGCGCTGCGAGTCATTAAAATAAGCGGGCACGGTGATGACGGCCTCGGTGATGGTCTCGCCAAGCTTCGCCTCGGCATCGGCCTTGAGTTTCGAGAGGATCATCGCGGAAATCTCCTGCGGGCTGTAGGTCTTCGTGGCTCCGCCGACTTCGACCTGGATGTGGGCATCTCCGTTGGAGGCCTTCACGATCGTGTAGGGAGTCTTCTTTTCATCGTCGGAGAGCTCGTCGAACTTGCGGCCAATAAGACGCTTGGCGGAGAAAATCGTGTTTTTCGGGTTGGTGATAGCCTGGCGTTTCGCCGCCTGGCCGACAACACGCTCACCATCCTTGGTGAAAGCCACCACGGACGGGGTCGTGCGGGCACCCTCTGCATTTTCCAGCACGACTGCCTGACCACCTTCCATGACGGCCATGCAGGAGTTCGTGGTTCCAAGGTCAATTCCCAAAATCTTACTCATACTGAATCTGTTTTACTCTCTGGAAGTTCGTTATTGTTTTGAGAACGGGGGTTCTCCTGTTTCCTGATCCTCACCCAACGCATTCGGCATGCCAGACACCCCACCAAAACATAACTCGCTTGTTAACAACGAATTAAACAACCTTTGCCGTCAGGAAAAATAGCCTGTCCCTGTTTCCCTGCGTCAATTTGGCTCAAAATCGCTGCAATAATGCGCCATTTTGGCGCAGGTGTGCCAAAATGGCTGGACCTCTAATGAAAAATAAACGGCACGCCCATCTCCTCGAAAGCAGCCTTCTGCTCGGCCATGTAGCGGCCGGCGAGTTCGTCGAATTTCCCGGCGGCACGGTAGCTTTTCAGGAAGGCGTTCACCTGCCCGAGCAATTCGGAGTCTTCTTTGCGAAGCCCGATCGCCCAGTTCTCTTCGCGGACAGGGTTGAGGATCGGACGGGTTTTGTCTTCGAAGCGCTTCCAGAACTGATAGATCGAGATCTGATCGTAGATAAAGGCGTCAGCTTTGCCCTGGGCGACCTCAAGGGCGCAGGCGGCCGCATCGTCGAGGGTGATAAGGTCGAGCCCGGGCATCGCTGCTCTCGCCCACTGGTGTCCGGTCGTTGCAAGTTTCACCGCGACCCTGTGGATACCCGGCTTGATGTCGGCGGCGGACTGCAGAGCGGCATCTTTCGCCACAAGCATGCAGAGTCCGTTCGTGACGTAATCATCGGAGAAAGCAATCGCCGCCTCGCGCTCGGGCGTGCGGGTCATGGACGAGATGATGACGTCGATCTTGCCCGACTGGAGCGCGGGGATGATACCGCTCCATTCGACGTCGCGCAGCTCAAGGGGACGTCCGAGACCGGCGGCAAGGTCTTCGGCCATCCTCACACTGATTCCGTCCGGCTTATTGTCGGGGCCGCGCATCTCGAACGGCGGATAGGCCATCTCCATGCCCACGACAAGAGGTTTTATCGCATCCGGTTCCGGTTTGTGATCGCCGCAGGCACTGAGAAAGCAGGCTCCGAAAAGGACAGGGACGGCGATTGATCGAGTCATGAAGACACTTTCACGCCCCGGAAGGGAAACTCAAGACGTTTGACTAGGGGGGGAATCAATTCGACCGTTTCCCCCGATCCTCATGCGCGACCTGCTCCCCTCCATCCTCGCCGCCACCGCTCCCGAAGCCGCTATGATCTGGCTCGGCGAGACGATCCGTGAACAGGAGGCGGCTTTTCAAAAACGCCCCTTCTACTACGCCTTTAGCGGGGTCTCCCGCCATTTTGACAAGCGCGGTCTCATCGATGTCACGGACGAGCAGTCGCAAGCCCTGTCCGAAACGGTAGCGGGATTCTCGGTGAAAGGCTGGGACCAGTTTCGTCTTGCCCGGGTCGCCCTGCTCCTAACGCTCGGGAAACAGGACAAGGCCACCTTCCTCGAAACGATCGCGGCCCTGCTCAACACGGCCGACCTCCGCGAGCAGGCGGCTATTTACTCGGCCTTCCCGCTGCTGCCCCATCAGGAAAATCTCGTCGAGGCGGCGGTCGACGGCCTGCGTTCGAATATCACCGATATTTTTGATTCGATCGCTCTGCAGAATCCTTTCCCTGCCGTCCATTTCACGACGGAGGCGTGGAACCAGATGGCGCTGAAGGCGATCTTCATGAGCCGCCCTATTTACAAAATCGTCGGGATTGAATCCCGTGCCAATCCCGACCTCTCCGCTGCAGTCTCCTATCTCGCCCACGAGCGTTGGGCAGCCGGACGCAAGCTCACACCCGAAGCATGGAGGCTCTGCACCAACCACGTCACCGATGAGATCGTCGCCGATCTTGAACATCTCCTCAGCGAGGGGGATACGACCGACCACGAAGCCGCCGCCCTCGTCATCGTGAGCAACGGATCCGGGCGGGTGAAGCACTTGCGGGAGAGGATCGAGGCGGAACGTGACGCCATTTCCGGGGGCTCGCTGACCTGGGAGCGACTTGGCGAAAAATTGGAGTTCCCAACCACCCTGAACGGATCCCCCTCGAAAGCCTAATATTCCCCTAAAAATGAGATTTTTCGACTCCCACGTCCACATGGTCTCCCGGACCACCGATGACTACCAGCGCATGGCCGCAGCCGGCGTCACCGCCATCGTCGAGCCATCTTTCTGGCAGGGGCAGCCGCGAACCGAAGCCGGAACATTTAAAGATTATTTCAACTCACTCATCGGCTTCGAGCGCTTCCGGGCGAGCCAGTTCGGAATCAAACACTACTGCACTATCGGCCTTAACCCGAAAGAAGCGAATAACGAAAAACTCGCCGAGGCGGTCATGGAGTTGCTCCCGCTCTACATCTGCAAGGAAGGCGTCGTCGGCATCGGGGAGATCGGATTTGACGATCAAACGAAAGCCGAGGAAAAATACCTGCGCTGGCAGGCCCAACTGGCTCTTGAGGCGGACCTTCCCATCCAGATCCACACGCCGCATCGCGATAAAAAAGCCGGCACGATCCGGACCATGGACGTGCTCGAGGACGTCGGCGTCGATCCTGGAAAGGTCATTATCGACCATAACAACGAAGAGACCGTGAAGGCCGTCCTCGACCGCGGCTACTGGGCCGCCTTCACGATTTACCCGCACACCAAGCTCGGCAACCAGCGCATGGTTGAAGTGATGATGGAATACGGTGCCGAACGTATCGTCGTCGACAGCGCGGCCGACTGGGGCATCAGCGATCCCCTTGCGGTGCCTAAGACGGCGGCGCTGATGAAAGATCGTGGGATCAGCCTCGAACAAATCGAAAGAGTCACTTATTTCAATCCACTCGCCGCCTACGGCCAGAGCGGTCAGGTAAGCGAGCAAGACTGGGAAAACAGCGCAGGAATCGACCCGACCGCCCTTTTTGAGGGGAGCACTATCCTCCGCGGCGGCATGGATGTGGAAAGGGCGATGACGCAGTATCTGATCGAGTAAATCTGCATCATCCCGGAAATTACCCGGCATCAGGTGAAAGGCTTCTTCCACGGGAGATCGTGAGCTTCCCCGATCTCTTCGCGGGTCAGGACGCCGCGGAAGCAGTTGACGCCGCCAACCAGCTCGGGAGCACGGAAGCAGGCCGCCTCAAGCCCTGCGGTAGCGAGGAGTTGCACGTAGGGAAGTGTCACACTGGTGAGCGCCTGGGTCGCGGTGCGCGCAAAAGCGCCCGGCATATTCGCCACGCAATAATGGATCACTCCCTCCTCCGTGAAAACGGGATTTTCATGTGTCGTCGGACGGGTTGTCTCAATACAGCCGCCCTGGTCAACCGCGATATCGACAAGCACCGTGCCCTCACGCATGAGTCCGAGCATCTCCCGGGTGACGAGCTTCGGTGCCCTGGCGCCGGGGACGAGGACCGCCCCGATGAGCAGATCGGTTCTCGGCAGAATCTCCAGTAAGGCGGACTCACTGCTGTAGAGCGTGCGTGCCGTCGGCATGGCGGTATCGAGCCAGGTCATCCGTTCACTGCTGACTTCGAGGATGGTCGTATCCGCCCCTATCCCGGTGGCGACTTTTGCCGCGTTGGTCCCGCAGGTCCCTCCGCCCAGAATAACAACATTTCCGGGCAGAACTCCGGGAACCCCGCCAAGGAGCGTTCCCCGCCCCCCCGCATGCTTTGCGAGGTAGTAGGCCCCGACCATCACGCTCATGCGACCGGCGACCTCGCTCATGGGCTCGAGAAGAGGGAGGCGACGCCCGATTTGCACCGTTTCATAAGCGATTGCCGTCGCGCCGGTCGCGATGAGAGACTCGGTTAGACGTCTGTCGGCGGCCAGGTGCAGATAAGTGAAAAGGATCTGCCCATCACACAACATCGCCACCTCTCCGGGCTGGGGTTCTTTTACCTTCACGATGATCCCGCTTCTCGAAAAAATCTCCGAGGCCGAATCGACGAGCTCGGCCCCGGCGGCAAGATATTCCGCATCCGCATAAGCGGCACCGACCCCGGCGCCCGTTTCCACCAGAACGTCCACCCCCTGCCGGACCAGCTGTCTGGCCCCGCCGGGAGTGAGCGCTACGCGATTCTCCTGGCTCTTGATCTCCCTCGGACACCCCACCACCCCGGCCTTTCGCCTTTCATTTTGACCGATCATCATGGCGACTATTTTCGTGCGTGTTTAGCGGTTCGACACGGCGCAAAGAGGGACTCTACTTTCGCATCTTTCCGATTTCCAACCCGGCGGACTCGCTTAGCTTACCTCCCCTTCCGAAAAGCCTCGGCCCTCCTCCATGTTATCCGTCTTTCGTCGATTACACCAACCTCTGCGCGTGGCAGTGGCTGGAATACTCCTGACCCTGCCATTGCCACTCTCAATTGTAAACGGCAACGAGCCGGGGACGCTTCTTCCCCCGGTTGAACGAACCATAACAAGCGGCCCGTGGGGCACCTTGGAATTCTACCCGATCCGTCTGGAACCGCCCACGACGCAGTTGTGGAGTTCACTGTTCAATTCGCGCACCATTTGGAATTTCGGGATCCTCACAGAAACGGGCGCTCTCGCGGAGCTTGGCAAACTTGGATTCAGCGACGAGGCCCTCGACACCTTGCGTTCCCAGGGCGTCTGGGGCAGAACCAAGTCGGGCCTCGAGGTCATTGTTCCGGACTCGGTCGTCGAAGCGGTCACCCCTGAGACCCGTGTCGCCCTCGCCGACTGGCTTCACGACAACAATTACGACTTCTACAACAGGATCATCATCAACATCGAGGGTGGTGAATTCTCCGCCTTCACTGAGGACAAGGTAGCCCCCCGGGTCCTCGCTTTGTTGAAATCACTCTCTTTTAAACGCAATAAAGTGCTGAGTTTCATGGACCTGCCTTATGTGATGAGGATGATCGGAGACGACGAAGAAGAGAAGGTCGATTTTATCAAAGTGATTCTTTCAACGAAAAGCCTGATGGTCCGCCTCGTCGTCGATGAGACAACGGATCGCGAAGCTGTCGTCGCTTACTGGTCACAGGGTGGACGCACCTCGCGCATCGACTCGATGGTGAGGGGAGTCGAATCCACCGTGGGAGTGGACAAAATCGATATCGTTCATCTCCTCCCCCCCTTGCCGCGGCGATACCTGAACGCCTTTTCCAGAGTCAGTGACACTGGGGCGATCAACACCCCTGACTGCTTCTGGGCTTCGGTGCACTTCTTCCAACGGAATCCTTCACCGCGTATTCTTGACGCTCTCTCGCTCGAACATTATCTGGCCCACGATTTCATCGAGGTCGAGGTCGAGGGAGAGGGCGAAGGCGAAGCCGAACTTCGGTTTGGCGATCTCGTTTGTTTGATGCGCGGCGATGATAACTCGTTCCTTCACAGTTATGTGCATATCGCCGATGACATCGTCTACACAAAAAACGGTGCCAGCTACGTTCACCCCTTTATTCTGGCCCTGAAATCCGACATGATGTCCCGATATCCGCAGGACGGGGCTCTCAAAACCCGTGTATTCCGCCGTATCCAGGGAAGTTGAGATGAGAACAACTCCCTCTCTCCCGGCCGTTCTTGCGCTGATGGCCGCAGTAATCGTCTTTTCCGCCGCTAAGGTGGAGTCTTTCGCAGCCGGGGAAGGAGACCCTTCTCAACGCGAATTCAGTACCGCCCCCCCGGGCCCCTGGGGGCAGCTTGAATATTATGAGGTCCCGCTCGAATTCCCGATCGAACTTCTCAGTAATTTAACGGTTCCTTCACAATACACTGAGTGGATCTTCCAGGCGGCGACCCACGAGGAAATGGACAGCAACTTGCTTGTTGCCGGACTCACCCCGGATGAAATTGCAGCGACATTCGCCGGATGCAGCATCATTCAGGACGAGGATCTTCTTCGGGTCTACCCGACCGATGAGGCTGTCCTCGCCATGCCCGTCGAGACTCGAACGAAACTCTACCGCCTGCTCTCACAATACAACCAGAATCGTTTCCACCGGCGCCCGGTCTACATCCACACTCAAAACCTTTCCACCTGGTTTCGCGGGAGCAAGGTGGAACGGGACGCGATTACTGACGTATCGCAGCTCGCCTACCCGACGCCCAACGGGCAGGGTTTTTACCTTTCGGATGTCGCCTACACGATGCGACGGGCGGCAACCGCCATCGAAGAGCGGCAGTTACTCCAGGGCCTGCTAAGGTCGAATGGACTTATTGTCCGCCTCCGTCTCAATCGCGAATCTCTCACCCCCGGGATCGGGGACTACTGGACCGCCGGCTACAAGAATAAAGCCGTCATGCCTCTTCTCGAATCGGTCGTGACACAGAACGACGGAAGCACCCTCGACCTCGCCCACCTCATTCCAGCGATCCCCCGGCAATACTTGAATCAGTTTCCGGAAACTCAGGACGGGGCGGACGGACGCCTTCCTGACTGGTTCTGGACCTGTTACAACTTCTTTCGCAGTTCTCCGCTGGCGATCTATGCCGACTCACCCGAGAGGGACCGGTTCATCCTTAAAGATTTTGAACCGGCTCTTCCTCCGAATGAGTTTGGCGACATGCTTCTCCTTAACTCAAGCGGCCGCATCATTCACGGCTGCATCTATATTGCTGCTGACATCGTCTACACCAAAAATGGCCCCGACATTTTTTCGCCGTGGATCCTGATGAAAATCCAGGACGTTGTCGGGTATCACGACGTTCTCGGGGACGTCACGATCAGCACTTACCGGAAACGTCCGCCGGCCGTCAATCCGGTTCGCTAGCACCGATTTCGACCTGATCGATACGAATCAAGCGTAACCGGGGGATCACTCCATCCCGAGCTTCTTCAGTTTCGGGGAGATGACGACACGGCAGTAAGGATTGGTATCCTTGTTGAGGCGATAATAATCCTGGTGGTATTCCTCGGCGACCCAGAACTTCGACGCTGCGGTAATTTCGGTGACGGCAGGGTCAGGGTAGATCCCGCTCTCGTTGAGCTTTTTCATTGAGGCCATCGCAAGACTCTTCTGCTCCGGGGAATGATAAAAGATGACCGAACGATACTGCGGTCCCTTGTCCGCTCCCTGCTGATTGAGCGTAGTCGGATCGTGCGCCTGCCAGAAAACATCGAGAAGCTCGTCAAAAGAAATCACGGACGGATCATAGGTAATCTGAATCACCTCCGCGTGTCCCGTGGTCTTGGTCCCGATCTGCTCGTAGGTGGGGTTTTCGACATGACCACCCATGTAGCCCGAGACGACATCGGAGACGCCTTCAAGACGCTCCATCACCGCCTCGGTGCACCAGAAGCATCCGCCCCCGATCGTGGCCACTTCTTTTCCCTGCTCAGCTGCCTTTCCTTCTTTCATAGGTTGTTTCTCCACAGAGTTTACGGCAGCCGGGGCCGTCTCGCTCGCAACTTCTGCGACCTCTTTCACTTCTTCAACCGGCACCGCGGGAGCAGGAGCCGATACCTCGGGAGCGGCGGGAGCAGGATCACTGACCGCAGGTGCCGAGGTTTCAGTGGCCGGGGCGGTCACCTCATCCGCAGGCAACCCGGGAGGAGCAGAGACCGTTTTATCCCCTCCGCAGGCTCCGAGAAATACCGTCGCAAAAAGAAGAGTAAGAAGAATCGGGAAAGGTGGCTTCATGGTGAAATCTGCCCCCCCTTGACCCGCGATGCAATGCCTTTTGCGACCCCGTTGACTCCCCGCATCACGTGATTCACCTCGTGCCATTTCTTCCTTCCGCTCCGAAAAGATCGTCAATTAGTTCATCCGAACACTTAAAACCTTGAAAAAGGCAAGTTTTTTCTTCAATTACACCTATTTCTTTGACTTATGCGATTATTTCTCTATAAAAATGCCATTGTTATTCCAATTAAAGGGAATTGAATGGCCAGGCCGAAGAACACCACCGAGACCGTCCAGATCACTCTTTCCACCACGCTTCAGGTGAAAGAGCTACTTGAAGAATTGTCGAAATCGGGGTTCTACGGAAAAAATGCCGCCGAGACAGCTCACGTCCTTCTCAAGGAGAAGATTCGGGATTTGCAACGGGATGGTCAGGCACCTGCGCCGCGCTATGCTCCCATTGCGTTGGAATACCCCCCCGCCATCACCACCTAAACCGCACCGTCAGGACCGCCATGTATCACAACGATTCCTCTACGAACGCCGAAGGCGCCAATGCTCTCGCGCTGCTCACCGCCGCCGCCGCCTCACCCGTGGCAATGTGTGAAGAAGACCCCGACACTAAGCGAGCCTTTGATGAGAGTCTGCGCGCCCTCGCCGAGGACATCCTCAAATACCACCCCGGTCTCGCCCACATCCTCATCGGGATGGGCAATACCCCCTGCCCCGTCGTGCACGGGCAGAACTGATCGTTCCGATTTTGTTTGTCCTTGGCAACGCGACTCGCGGCAGTATCATCGGAATCGGCTATCGTGCCGCTTCCCCATGGATACACCCGATCTCAACCAGCTCTTCCATCGGCTCCGTTGCAACGCTCCCGACGCGCCCCCGACTCTCACGGGTGACGTCCTTTCACGCCTCGGCCCCTCCACCGTCCAGGTGCGGTCTATCTTTTTCGCGGGTCTCTGCGGTTGTCTGGCCGGCGTCTTTCTCGCGGCCACGATCACGCTGAAAGTCGCGCGCGATTCGGTGACCGCCGCGCCGCCCCAGCTCACCCTATTCTCCGAAGGGATAGGCCCCTTCGCCTCGCTCTGAGGTTCGCCCGAGACTCCTCCCCATGTCGATGCCGCACCGACTCAGGCCTCTTTTCTGGACCGCCATCGCCGTCGCCCTTTCCGCCGCGACCGCCTGGGTCGTGGCCCGGTCCGCGATGCCGGATCACCATCACTCGCACGCCCCCGCGTCCTCCCCCGACGCAGGCGAGACATTCCACGATTGGCTCCACGCCCGACTCGAGATCACCCCCGAGCAGGAAGCCCGCCTCGCCGCGATCGAGGTCGCCTACGCCGATCAGAGAAAGGAGCTGCTCCAGCGCATCCAGCAGGCCGGGCAGGATCTCTCCGCCGCTCTGGCCCGGACGCCCGTCGGCGGTGAAGCCCTCAACGAGGCACTCGCCACGATCCACGACGCCCAGGGCGAGCTACAGCGGGTCACCATCGAGCATTTTCTGAAAATGAGAGAGCATCTCTCGCCCGAACAGTCACAGCGCCTCCTCCAGTGGACGCGCGAGAGCATCACCCTCCATGACGGCCACTGATTCCACCGCGGACTTCCCCTCGTGGATGCCGTCATCGGTGCGCGAGACGAACGCGACTTGTTCATCGGCAAAACACGATGCCGACATCGCCGCTCTCGTCGAACGCTCGCGCCACGGCTGTCACGAGTCCTACCGTCGCCTCGTCGAACGGCATCAGGACCGCATCTACCGGTTCTGCCTCGGCTGGGTCGGGAACGTCGAGGACGCTCAGGAGATTTGTCAGGACACCTTCGTCAAAGCCTTCTCCGCGCTGCCCCGCTATCGCTCCACCGATCAGTTTTCCGCCTGGCTCTACCGCATCGCCCGCAACCACTGCCACGATCACTACCGCAGCCGACGTCACCGCAACGCGAGCCGCAACCGCCCGCTCCAGCCCGGCGATAGCGACCATTTTGTATCACCCGCCCACGCGCCGGACGAAACCGCCGTCCGCTCCGAGCAATGGAGCCGACTTGAGAGCGCGATCGCCGCTCTGCCTGTTCCTCTGCGCGAGGCCGTGATCCTCTGCGGCATCGAAGGACTCAGCCAGGACGAATGCGCCGCCATTCTTTCCTGCTCGCGCCGCGCCGTCGAAGGCCGTCTCTATCGGGCGAGGCAGCAACTGGCCGAAAGACTCGGGCAACAGGCGGGTTAAAAAAAAGCCGTGGGTTCCCGCGGCGGATTCCGTTTCCCCGAAGGGAAACGCTGAACACCGCTCATGACCCTCATCACCCCCGCCTGCGGCCTTTCCGTCGCCCTTGCCGCCCTGCTTTTCACAACCGGCCACCTGCTCGGGCAGGACGAAGCCGGCCCCGTGCCGCCCTCTGCTCCCGGGGTCGCACCCGCCCCGGATCCCGTTGGCGAACTGGAGACCGTCGTCGTCGAGTCCACCCCCGTCGTGATCAATGACCGCGTCCCCACACCGGTGCGGGTGGAAAGCTCTGTCGCCCTTTTTGATACCATCGTCGTGCCGGGCAAAGACCAGAGTCTCCTCGGTATCGCCGGGTCCGCCTCAATGGGACGCGCCAGCGCCGAAGAGCTGATGGACCGCCCCTTTCTGAGACGCGGCGAACTGCTCGAGGTCGTGCCGGGCATGATCATCACCCAGCACAGCGGCGGCGGCAAAGCGAACCAGTATTTCGTGCGTGGCTTCAATCTCGACCACGGCACTGACTTCGCCGTCTTCGCCGATGCCATGCCCGTGAACAACCGCAGCCACGGCCACGGCCAGGGATATGCCGACCTTAACGTCCTCATTCCCGAACTGATCGAGACCCTCGACTACACGAAGGGACCCTACTTTGCCGATCTCGGCGACTTCTCCACCGCCGGTTCCGCTAAATTCGGCCTCTACGACATCATCCCCCACGGCACCGCCTCGGTCACCGGCGGCATGGACGATTTTTTCCGCTTCCTCTTCATGGACAGCGCCGAGCTCGATAACGGCACCCTCAGCACCGCCTTCGAATATAACTACTACGACGGTCCCTGGTTGCTCGAAGATGACTTCGAAAAGTTCAACGGCTTCGTCAAATACTACCGGGAGTCGGGCGTGAACCGCTACTCCATCACCGGCATGGCCTACAGCGGCGAGTGGGACGCCACCGACCAGGTCCCGTCCCGCCTCGTCGATGCCGGCATCATCGATCGACTCGGCTTTGTTGATCCCACGGTCGGCGGCGATTCGCAGCGCTACAGCCTCTCCTTTGACTGGGTTCACGAGGGCGACCGCTCCACCACCGAGGTCAACACCTACGTCGGCCATTACGCGCTCGATCTCTTTTCGAACTTCACCTACTTCCTCAACGATCCGGTTAACGGCGATCAGTTTAATCAGGTCGATGACCGCGTTTTTGCCGGGCTCAAAATCACCGACCGGCGCGACAACGAGGTCTTCGGTCACGAAGGCGAGTTCACCGTGGGGCTGCAATCACACCATGACTTCATCGACGAAGTCGGTCTCCACAACTCCTCCGCCCGCCGCCGTATCAGCACGGTGCGGTCGGACGAAATCTACGAGATGAATGTCTCCGCCTTCACCAATCAGGAACTCGTCGTGACCGACTGGCTCAAAGTCAACGGAGGCGTCCGCGCCGATCTCTACCATTTCGACGTCACCTCCCTTTCCGGAGTGCCCGCGAACTCAGGCTCGGATTCCGCCGCCATGGTCAATCCCAAGTTCGGGGCCGTCTTCGGCCCCTGGGACGACACCGAATTTTTCGTCAACTGGGGCGGCGGTTTCCACAGCAACGACGCCCGCGGTGTCACCCTGACGGTTGATCCGGCAACGGGTCTCCCCACGCCCGGCGTGCCCCCCCTCGTGCGCCAGTGGGGCACCGAGGTCGGAGCCCGGACCGAGATCGTGGAAAACGTGACTTCGTCCGTCTCACTTTGGCATCTCGAAAGCGAGTCCGAGCTGCTCTATGTCGGCGATGCGGGCACCAACGAGGCCGGACCCGCCACCAAGCGCTACGGCGTCGAATGGGCAGTTTACTGGAATCCGAACGACTGGCTCCGTTTCGACAGCGAACTCGCCGTTTCCGAAGCCCGTTTCCGCAACGAACCGGTCGATCGGTATGTCGAAAATGCCGTGCCCGTCGCCTTCTCCGCCGGGGTCACCGCCGGCAAGGCGACCGGCCCCTACGGCTCACTCCGCGCCCGTTACTTCAGCCGGCGCCCTCTCACCGCCGACGAGAGCGTGATGTCCCGCGACTCCCTCGTCTTTAATGCCAGGTCAGGTTACCGCCAGGAAAAATGGGATGTCTACGTCGAGTGGCTCAACGTCTTCGACAGCGACGCAAACGACATTGAGTATTTCTATGAGTCCCGCCTCCCCGGTGAACCCGCCGGAGGCATTGCCGATACGCACTACCATCCCATGGAGCCGTTCACGGTGCGGACGGGCGTGGCGGTGCATTGGTGAGGGGGCGCCGATTAGCGTAACGAAGGTGGTGAGACCTCCGTCGATCCGTTTCTCTGTGGCTGGCCTCTGGGGGGCCGGGGAAGATGTTCATACGTTAGAGCGTGCCCATTGCCTATGATGCCCGTGATCGTCGCAACACCAGCGTGAACTCAACGCAGACAATCACGTGGAAGATGGGAAAGTAAAAGACGGGACGGTAAAATGTAAAAGGCGCGGGTGTGGTAAATGGTAGGTGAATCCGGCCCCGCAATCCGCGGCGGAGTCCGACGCGACTGCCTCGCGTTAGGTAGCTTCAGAAGGTCTTTCCCCCTTGCCGACGGGACCCAAAAATAGAAAATCCCCAAACTTTGGTGGAGACCC
>DIVG01000086.1:23196-56442 GCA_002422425.1 Akkermansiaceae bacterium UBA6138
CCCTTTCCTTTACTCATCTGATTCTGAAAACTCCCTCTCCGAATCAACATTCCCGCCGTCAGTTTTTTGACCCGCAATACGCGCAAAGCGGCGAACCAGGGAAGGCAAACAGAACGCGAAATCCATCTTCCTCGCAAACACACTAACATAATCACTTATTCACCGCAAAAGAATCGCCTGCCGGCCCCAGCATCCGGAGCCCTAGTGACCAGTTCAACAAAGCGGCGCTATCCTGAGAAACGTGGGCCCGGGCACTTTTCAACACGACCGAGATGCGGTCCTTCCCGTCAATACTGACGCTCGAGACGAGACAGTTGCCCGCCGCGAAAGTGAAGCCCGTTTTCATACCGTTGCAGCCCTCGAAATCATCGAGGAGCCGGTTGGTGTTGAGAAGGGTCTTCACCGTCCCGTCATTAAAAACGAAATCGTAAGTCTTCGCCTCAACCATAGCGCGAATGTCAGGGATCTGGTAAGCCTCGAACGCGGCAACCGCAATATCCCGGGCCGTCGAATATTGCCCCTCGGCGGGGAGTCCGTGGGGATTGATGAAATGGGAATTCGTCATCCCGATGGAACGGGCACAGGCGTTCATCTTCCGGGCGAAGGCCTCGACACTCCCGGCATTGTCGATCGCAAGAGTTGCGGCGATGTCGTTGCCACTTTTCACGAGCAATGCCGTGAGCATCTGACGACGCGAGTAGCGTTCACCCGGCTTCACCCCGACGAGCGTCGGCTCGATTCGGAGCACCTCCGACGGCACCTCGACGAGACCGTCGAGATCACCGGCCTGACAAATCACGATCGCGGTGACCAGCTTTTGCGTGCTTGCCACGGGAACCCTGGCTTCGGCGTCCTTCTTATGATAAAACTGCATCGTTGCCCCGTCGAGGACAGCCGCATATTGACCGAAAATCGAAGGGGCAGGGGGGCCGTTCCACGACTGGGGAGGAGGGAGCTTCTCGCGCCGCTTCACGACGTCTTCCCTCAGCTCCATCATTTCCTCCATTAAACTGACGTTCTCCTCGCGTTCTTTTGCCGTTTTTTCGCGCTCGATCAGGGCATTCTCCCGGGCGGCGAGAGCCGCCTCGCGCTCCTTCAGCGTCCGCATGCGGCGGGAAAGTTGATCGGCGAGGCGCTCGAGCATCTCGATCCTGATTTGCTCAGGCGATTTCGAAGCCTCCCCGGCACCGTGACGCGACTCGCCCGATACCGCCGCTTCCGGCGCGCCTGCCGGTTCGATCCGGTCGACCCCGGCCGCCGCTCTTCCGTCATTCGATGGGGAGGAATCCTGAGCCGGAGACAGCGCCGAAAGGCACGTCGTCAGGCAGAGAAGCCACAGAGGACCGAACTTGGAATACCGCATCGTAGTCGAGGTCAGACGAGCCCGGACCGCCCGGGCTCCCCGTGAGCCAATACAACAAAGGCAGGGGCTCTTTGCAAGAAAGGATTTCGGGAGATCAGGCCCGCCGTCTCTTCCCTTCGACCGCGCTCTCTCCGACTTTTTCGTGTATCCGTCGGATTTTCCCTTTCCCCATCGTCAGGATCGGGCAAGTTTCCGGAAACCCGTTTTGACCAGCACCAGATTCATGAAGATTATTGCCATAGCCAACCAGAAAGGCGGCGTTGGAAAAACCACCACGTCAGTGAACCTGGGCGCGTGCCTGGCCGAGAAGGGCGTCAGCGTTGTCGTTCTCGACCTCGACCCGCAGGCAAATTCAACGAGCGCTCTCGATTTCGTGCCGGGGGATAATCCCAGCATCTACCATCATCTCATTAACGGGGGTGATGTTTCCGAACTCGTCCTCACGACAAAATACCCCGGTCTGTCCCTCATTCCCTGCGATATGGATCTCGCCGGTTGCGAGATCGAGATGGCCCGGGAGGATGACCACCTCGTTCGCCTCAAACACCTCCTCGCTCCTTTCAAGGCCTCCTACCCGGTCGATTACATGCTCATCGACTGCCCTCCCTCGCTCGGTGTGCTCATGACCTCGGCCCTCGCCGCCGCTGACGAGCTCATCGTGCCTCTGCAGTGCGAGTATTTCGGCCTTGAAGGGCTCTCGAAGATCGTCGGGGTCCACCAGCAGATTCGCGACTCAGGGGCCAATGACGAGGTCGTTCTTGAAGGCATTGTCATGACGATGGCCGATAGCCGCACGAATCTCTCCGCCATGGTTATCAACGATGTGCGCGAGTATTTTCCCGAGGTAACCTACGACACCATCATCCCGCGTAACATCCGCCTCGGCGAAGCCCCGAGCTACGGAAAGACCATCATCGACTACGCCCCCACCTGTACTGGAGCAGCCGCCTACCGGGCGCTTGCCGATGAATTCCTGCGGCGTCACGCCTGACGGTCCCCCTCCTTCGCCCCCTTTCCGTTTCTCCCTTTCCCTCCCGGCTGTCGCTTCGCGAAAAGTCGCTGAAAAACCCGCAGGATGGGCTAGAGTCCGAACTTCCTAACTTTTTTGTCCCGTCTTTCCCATGGTTAAGTGGCTCCTCAAACTCATCGTCGGCAACAGAAACAACCGCGTTATTCGCGGCATCGCTCCCCTCGTCGTCAAAATCAACGAGATTGAGAACGAACTTCAGAGCGCCCCGGAGTCGGTGTTAAAAGAAAAAACCACCGCCTGGAAGGCCCACCTCGAACGATACACGCTGGACGTCGAGACCTACAGCGACCGCATCCTCCGTTCCCGCACAATTGAGGAAAACCGCGCCCTCCTCGATCGCTGGGCGGAGAAGTTTGAGTCCCTCGCGACCGAATTTCGGAAAGCCGGCGGCTTTTTGGCGGTCGCGGACAGGGCTACCCTCGACGAAGAAGCCGTTGCCGAAAAAATCCTCGAGGCCCAGCGGCTTTTCCAGGATCTCAAAGATGAATTCCCTGCCGCCCGCGCCGCCTACCTTGAGTCCATCCTTCCCGAGGCTTTCGCTGTGGTGAAAAATGCCGCCCGCCGCCTCTGCGGACGCGAGTGGATCGTCTGCGACCATCCCGTGAAATGGGAGATGGTCCATTTCGACGTACAGCTGATCGGCGGCGTCGGCCTTCACCGCGGCATGATCGCCGAAATGGCCACCGGAGAGGGCAAAACCCTCGTCGCGACCCTGCCCGTTTTCCTCAACGCCCTCACCGGTCTGGGCGTCCATGTCATCACCGTCAATGACTACCTCGCCCGACGCGATGCCGAGTGGATGGGATATCTTTTCGAATACCTTGGCCTCAGCGTAGGCGTCATCCAGAACGACCAGCGCGGGGAACTCCGCCGCGCCCAGTATCGCAAAGACATCACCTACGGCACCGCCAGTGAATTTGGCTTCGACTACCTCCGGGACAACGGGATGGCGCAGGAGGCCGGTCAGCAGGTCCAGCGCAATCACTACTTCGCCCTCATCGATGAGGTCGACTCCGTCCTCGTCGACGAAGCGCGGACCCCGCTCATCATTTCCGGGCCTGTCACTGTTCGGCAGGATCAGCAGTTCGATCTCTACAAGTCGGCCATTCAGAACCTCCACCGCAAGCAGACCCAGCTCTGCAACGATCTCGCGCAGGAGGCGAAAAAGGCTCTCGACGCCGGGGACACGACCGAGGCCGGGACCCTGTATTACAAGGTGAAGCTCGGCATGCCGCGTAACCGCGCCCTTCTCCGCGCCATGGAGAACACCGAAGTGCGCCGAGCCATTGAGAAGACCGAACTCGAGTTCTACCGCGACCCGCAGAAGACCGCCCTCTTCGCCCTGAAAGAGGAGCTCTATTTCACCCTCGATCCCAAGGCGCACGAGGCCGAGCTAACGGAAAAAGGTCGTCAGGTTCTCAGCCCCGGTGACCCGCAGGCCTTTGTCCTTCCCGATCTCTCCGATGCTTTCTCCGTCATCGACGGAAACGAGGAGTTCTCCGACGGCGAAAAGGCCGCCGCGAAGCGCGAGCTCCAGTTGCAGATGGCCGCCCAGGCGGAAAAGATGCACACCATTTCCCAGCTCATGAAGGCCTACACCCTTTATGAAAAGGACGTGCACTATGTCGTCGAAGACAACCGTGTCATGATCGTCGACGAGAACACCGGCCGTAAGATGGCCGGTCGTCGCTGGTCCGACGGCCTCCACCAGGCCGTCGAGGCGAAAGAAGGCGTCACGATCGAGGGTGAGACCCAGACCTACGCTACCATTACGATCCAGAATTACTTCCGCCTTTACCAGAAACTCGGCGGCATGACCGGTACCGCCGAGACCGAGGCGGCCGAGTTCCACGACATCTACAAGCTCGAAGTCCTTGTCGTCCCGACGAACCGGCCCATCGCCCGGATCGATCTCAACGACAAAATTTTCAAGACCCAGCGCGAGAAGTTCAAAGCCGTTATCGAAACGGTTAAAGAGCGCCACCTCGCCGGGCAGCCCATCCTTCTCGGTACGGCAAGCGTCGAGTCATCGGAAGTCCTTGCCCGCATGCTTCAACGGGAGAAACTCCCGCACGCCGTCCTCAACGCCAAATTTCACCTGCAGGAGGCCGAGATCGTTTCCCGCGCCGGTCAGACCGGAGCCGTCACCGTCGCCACGAACATGGCCGGCCGGGGCACTGACATCAAGCTGGGCGAAGGCGTCGCCGAAAAAGGCGGGCTCTTTGTCATCGGCACCGAGCGTCACCGCAGCCGTCGCGTCGACCGCCAGTTGCGCGGCCGTTGTTCGCGTCAGGGCGACCCCGGCAAATCGGTTTTCTACGTCAGCTTCGAAGACGACCTCATGATGCAGTTCGGCGCCGCCGAACGCATGACCAAGATGATGGAACGTTTCGGCCTGGAGGAGGGTCAGGAACTGGAACACCCCTGGCTCAATAAGTCCGTCGAGAACGCTCAGAAAAAAGTCGAGTCCCGCGACTACCTTTCGCGCAAGCACATCCTTGAATACGACGACGTCATGAACAATCAGCGGACCGTGGTTTACGGCTACCGCAACGAAGTGCTCCGAACCGAGGATCCTCATGCCCTCATCGTCGAGATCATCGAGGACGCCCTCCCCACCATGCTCGACGACTGTCTCGATCCCGAGACCGGCAAGCTCATTCCCGAAGCCGTCCTTCAGGTCGTGAACACCCACTTCCCTCTCGGTCTTACCGCCGAAGACGCCGACCTCGAGAGCCGCAGTGACGACGAAAATCTTGAGTTCCTCATCGATCAGGTCAAAGCCGCCTACGAAGTCAAAACCAATCACGAGGACCCCGAGCGCGTCGAGGACCTTGAGCGCTGGGTAATCCTCCACAGCATCGATCAACTGTGGCAAGAACACCTTTACGAGATGGACAGCCTCCGCGAATCCATCGGCAACTACCGCTACGCGCAAAAAGATCCGCTAGTCGAGTACAAGCACTCCGCCTACGAGCTCTTCGTCGGTCTCATGGACCGCATCAAGACCGAAGTTCTCGGGAATCTCTTCCGCACCACCACGAGCCGACCCGAAGACTTCAACCGCGTCCTCCGCGGCATCCAGATGAGTCGCCCCGACGTCTTGTCAGGGCTCGCCGCCGACGGGGGATCCAGCCTCGCCCCCCCGGCGGCGCAGAAGCTGCCCGAGATCCAAATCCCGAAGACGCCCCAGCGTCGCGAGCTGCCCAAAGTCGGTCGCAACGATCCCTGCCCCTGCGGCAGTGGCAAAAAGTTCAAAGCCTGCTGTGGCAAAGCCTAGGGCCGAGTCTCACTTGATACGTCTTCATCCTCCGAACCAATGACTCTCATCCTCATCCTTAGTGTCGTTGGAATCGTCGCCGTGCTCGCCGAGCTGGTCCTCCCCGGAGGAGTTCTCGGGGTCGTGGGCGCTCTCTGCCTTGTCGGTGCGGTCATCGCCACCTACGCCGCCCACGGTGCCACCGCCGGGACCATCGCCCTCGCCCTCCTCGTCGTGATCGGGCTCGTCTCCCTCAACCTCTGGATGCGGCTTTTCCACCGCCTCCCTTTCATGAAGCAACTCATCCTCAACGACGCCGTCGGCGTCGATGCCGGGATGCAGGAAAAGCAGGGCATGACCGGACGCACCGGCACTGTTCTCACCGATTTGATGCCATCGGGTCGGGGTGAATTCGATGGTGAGAAAATCGACATCGTCACCGAGGGACCCGCGATCCGTCGCGGTGCCCGCGTCGAGATCGTTGAAACCCGCGGCCCCAGCATCATCGTGCGCGAGATCAGCGAAGAAGGGTGAGCCCGTGCATCTCTACCTGCACATCCCCTTTTGCCGGCACCTCTGCCCCTACTGCGGCTTCTACAAGCACAAGCCGGGCCGGCTCGCGAACCGTGAATTCGTCGACGCCATCCTTGCCGAAGCCGTGAAACGGAGTGAGGGCGAACGTCTCGCGCCGCAGACCGTCTACTTCGGAGGCGGCACCCCTTCCCTCCTTAGCCCGACCTTACTCGAGCGGCTCATGCTCGGCCTCGCGGAACACTTTGACCTCGGCAACGTGACCGAATGGACCCTCGAGGCCAACCCTGCCACCTTCGACCTCGAAAAGGCAAAACTCATGCGCTCTCTCGGAGCGGACCGCATCAGTCTCGGGATCCAGTCCTTCCAACCCGCCGTTCTCGCCACCCTCGGACGCGACCACTCCCCCGCCGACGCCATTCGCGCCTACGAGTCCCTTCGTGAGGCCGCTTTCGAAAACGTCAGCATCGACCTCATGTTCTCCATCCCGGGGCAGGATGCCGCTCTCTGGCAGGCCGATCTCGAACAGGCCGTGACCCTCGCGCCCGACCATTTCTCCGCTTACAATCTCACCTACGAAGAGGACACCGAATTCCTGACACGACACCAGGCCGGCGAGCTTGATGCGAGCGAGGACCGCGACGCCGATCTCTTTTACCAGGCTATTGATTTCCTCGAAACAAGCGGTTACTCCCATTACGAAATCTCCAACTACGCCCGTCCCGGGCGCGAATCACAACACAACCGGTCCTACTGGGCGGGATCCGACTACCTCGGACTCGGCCCCGGAGCGGTCTCCACGATGCAAGGGCAGCGCTGGAAAACCCTCCCCGACACCGCCGCCTATGTCCGAGCCGCACAGGCCGGACTCGACACCCGCACCGACATCGAGATCCTCACCGACGAAGACCGCCGCACCGAAGCCATCGCCCTGCGTCTCCGCACCCGCGAGGGCGTCCCGACGGGATTACTTCCCTCACTGGAGCCTCTTGCCTCGCTCATCGAACAGGGTTTCGTTCAAGAGCAAGGAGGGTTCGTTACACTAACCCGCGCCGGTAAAGCTCTCGCTGATCCCATCGCCGGTGAGTTGGTGTGATTCAAAAGACTTGCCTTCGTCGAGACTCCCGGTCTACCCTCAGGGAATGCCCGGCGACTCACTTCAGGACCACCCTTTCCGCATCCGCCCCTCCTCAAAAGTCGATCTCAACGCGATCCCCTCAAGTGACGGGAGCCTTTTCCCCCTCGATAAAAAAGAGGGAGAGGAACTCATGAGGCAGTTCGCGAAGGAGATCGACGAACTCCAGACCCTCATCTACGCCGAGGGAAAAAGACGCATCCTCATCATTTTTCAGGCGATGGATACCGGCGGCAAAGACGGCACGATCCGGAGCGTCTTTGAGAAAATGGATCCCCAGGGCATCCGTGTTGCCTCTTTCAAGCGCCCCAGTTCACTCGAACTGGCTCACGACTACCTCTGGCGCGTCCATTCGCTAGTGCCGCAGGATGGCCAGGTCGTCATCTTCAACCGCAGCCACTACGAAGACATCCTCGCTGTACGCGTGCGCGGAATCTTTCCCGAGTCGCGCTGGGCGAAGCGCTACGATCACATTGTGAACTTCGAGCAGATGCTCGCCGACGAGGGCACCACGATCATCAAATTTTTCCTGAACATCTCCCGGGACGAGCAAAAACGACGTCTCCAGGCACGGCTCGACGAGACTGACAAGCTCTGGAAATTCAATCCCGGCGATCTCGACGACCGCGCCCTCTGGCCGAAGTTCATGGAGGCCTACAGCGACGTCTTTTCCCGCACCAGCACCGAAGCCGCGCCCTGGTATATCGTCCCCGCCGATCGCAAGTGGTATCGTGACCTCGTCGTCGCCGACATCCTCATTCGCACCCTCAAGGGCCTCGACATGCAGTATCCCGGAGTCGATTTCGATCCGAAGAAAATACGAATCGAGTGACTGCCCCCTTTCTTCCCGGTTAACCGAAGGGCCACTGCCGCAGCCGATGATGAATGCGGCCCCGCCCGTCCAATCCGCTTGCGAACGGCCCCTGATGAGGTAGGCTGCCGTCAGTGATTGAGTGTCGTCTTAGTTGTTATCGCCACTTTCCGGAGCTTTACCGGAAATCCTCGACTTTCGACCGATCGGTCCATCGTCCACCACAGCAGCGGATTCCCGACGCGTCTGACCTTGCCCTTGGTTTCTCTTCCTCACCCGGCCGACTGTTATGAATCCGGGACCATCGCGGACGGTTGATTATGCCGTCAGGCTTCTCGAGCAGGGTCTTATCTGCGTGCCGCTCAGTCGGGAAGGCCGGCATCTCGACCTCGAGGCAATGGGGTATCACCCCCTCCATCTTCAGACCTTGAGAAAGAAACTGAAGGAACTGGCTTTCGCCAGCGTTGCTTTTCATTTCTCCCAGCACCCTCCGGATTCCGACACCCTTGCCGATTGGATCGGGAAATCCTCCGGGAACCTCGGGATTATCGGCGGCTATCTGAACCTCGCAATTCTTGACTTTGACAGAACGGATCTTTACGAAAAATGGAGGCGGAAACAGCCCGGCATTTCCTCGTCAACGCCGACAGCAAAGAGCCCGAACGGTTTCCATGTTTATTTGCAGACCGCGAAACCTGAAATTTCATCGAGCCTGCACTTCGGTTTCAAGCGGGCGGGGCACATCAAGGCTCTCGGCGGGTATGTGCTGACTCCGCCACCGGAGACGGAAGGCGAAGGGGCCTACCAGTGGCTTCCGGGCCTCTCACCCTTTGAGGTGAGACCAAGGAGGGTGGAGAGCCTCCGCTCGCTCTCGCTTCTTCCGGTCGGCCGACTGAGAGATGTCCACGATCGGGTTTTCAAGCGGGGCTGGTTCGAACCGAAGTGATGGAAACCTTCAACGACACGTCTCCGGGGGGGCGAAGCCTGGCTCCCCGGACGGCGGGAAAGCAGGCCGGGGTCGCAGACCACCGCGTTTTTGATTTATGAGCAATGGACAAGAGGCCCTCGTTTCCGTCGTCATCCCGGCACGCAATGCAGCATCCACCATCGCGCGCCTCCTCCGCAGCCTTGTTCCAGACCGCGCGGTAATCCTCGAGATTCTCGTGATTGACGACGGATCAGTCGACGCCACCGCCGCCGTGGCGATAGACGCCTCGGAACGCTGCGACCTGCCCCTCAGGGTAGTGCCGGTTGCCTTCGGTGCGGCAGGGACGTCGCGAAATTTCGGAATGGAACAGGCGGGAGGAAAGTATCTCTTTTTTGTTGATGCGGACGATGAACTCTTTCCCGGCGCCCTCTCGCTCCTCTCTTCGAAGCTACTGGAAACTCCCGGTGCCGGTCTTGCCATCGGGTCGTGTATCAGACGGACTGCCAACCGGCCTGACAAAATCAAAGTTCCTCACGGCTACACCGGGGGTCGAACGCGGAATGTGATTCGTTACCTCGCCAACGAGCTCTGGCCGATCGCCATGGGGAGTGCCATGGTGGTGACTTCCGGCGCATTGGCATGTCGTTTCCCCGAAACGATCAGTCTGGACGAGGACACTTGTTTTTGGGCGGCACTTCTGAGCAAGGCGAGTGTGGTGACCACGCCCGAACCCGTCCTTTTGTATCAATTGGACGAGGCCCGGATGGCCAAACGCTACACCTCCTCACCGCGCACCACGCTTCTCGGCATCGCACGCGAATTGAGAAAACTCGCCCGATACGGGGTCCCCGAGAGCGCACTGAAGCAGCGCACCGCGTGGGTGGCACTGCGGATCGCCCGGCATCTGATCATGGAGGGCCGGTATAGCGAGGCGAGTCGCCTTCTTCGGTTCGCCGGCAGTCATCCCCGCTTTTGCCGCAGCTGGAAGGTTTTTCAATACTCTCTGCGCTCCCGTTTCGGTGAATTCTTTCAATTTCTCTTCAAAAACGAGCCGGCGTCATTCCGTGCCCGTGAACGAAAGCCGTCACCCGGAGAACGCCGTGTTCTTGTTATTACCGTTGATCCGGCGGCTCCGCCAGTTTCCGGCGCGGACCTCAGAAATTTTCGTAACGCACAGTCCGCCGCGAAACTGGGCAGTTGCCGACTCGTCTCAATTCGTCCTGACGAGAACGGAAGAGGCGTCCCGGAGACCGGCTGCCAATCTCATTCGGTCGGCTTGTCAGGAGAAAAATCGGGAGCTTTGAATCCCCTGCGTTGCCGGATGGAAGCCCGAATTGCCCGTCCCGTCCTTCCGCGTCTTTTGAAAATCATCGCGGAGTTCCAACCCGACACAATCGTAGTCGAGGGGATTCCGCTTGCCTCCCTGCTGAAACCCCTGAGACCCCATGCCGATCTTCTCGTTCTGGACATGCACAACATCGAGTCCGACCTCGCGGGACAACGGCCGAAAAGTCGATCCCGGCGTAAAAGGCTCTCCACTCTGCTCTACGGGGACGCGGCAAGGATTAGAAGGCTGGAAAGAAAAGCGATTAGACGGGTCGATCGCATCTGGGTCTGCTCGGAACGCGAAAAGGAACGACTCCTTGAGTTGCACCGGCCGCCAGTGTCGGTTCAGGTCGTACCTAACGTGATTCCGAGGGCGGAGTCCCTCCGTAGCGACCTTCCCCGACACGAAATCGGACGCGCCGCAGGCCCGGTAATCTTTTTTGTCGGTCACCTTGGTTACTGGCCTAATGTGAGAGCTGCGGAGAGGCTCGCCGGAGGCATCATGCCCATGGTTCGAGAGACTTTTCCCACCGCCTCACTCCTCTTGGCGGGGCGCTCTCCCGCCCCGAGCATGCGGGACCTCGCTTC
This sequence comes from Akkermansiaceae bacterium UBA6138, assembly GCA_002422425.1. GTDB lineage: Bacteria > Verrucomicrobiota > Verrucomicrobiia > Verrucomicrobiales > DEV007 > Arctic95D-9. The sequence goes on from DIVG01000086.1 coordinate 34,168, forward strand.
AAACCCGGGTATTGAGCTTCACGGAAATCCGGCGGATTTGTCGGTTTTTTACGAGAGAGCGGACATTGCCGTCATTCCCCTCTCTGAAGGCGGGGGAACGCGAATCAAGGTCCTTGAGGCCATGGCTTCGGGCCTGCCTGTCGTGGCCACGCCGCTTGCTATCGAAGGACTCGATCTGGTTGACGGCGAAGATGTCCTCGTCGCGGAGTCGGACGAAGGAATTGCCCTGCATATTATTGAGCTATGGCGAAACGTCGACGCCCGGTCGCGCCAGGTCAGCCGTGCCCGCAAGACCGTTTCCCTTCGTTATGGCTCAGAAGCGCTTGATCTCCCGATCAGTGCTGGGCTTACCCGAACGATTGACTGAGCCGGAGACCTCCAGCCCTTTGAAGGCAACCAGTCCGCCGGCAGTATCCCTCACACCCAACCCCGGCTCATACCCGCGGCGTGATCCTTGGTCTCAGAACCCAGCCCCGGGCTTCCTCATTCTCACTCCGACCCTGACGGTAAATGTTAATCAGAATCCCCACCGCGAACAGGGCCATAACGAGAGAAGAGCCTCCGTAGCTGACGAAAGGAAGCGTCAGTCCTTTGTTAGGAAGGATCGAGATGCTCACTCCGATGTTGACGAAAGCCTGGAACGACATAAACCCGACGAGACCGATTGCAAGAAGGGTGCCGAAGCGATCAGGCGAATGGAAAGCGATAATGAAACCGGACACGGCGATCGTTATAAATGCAACGATGACGAGAACCGTGAAGAGCAAGCCCATCTCTTCGCCAATCATGGGGAAAATAAAGTCGGTGTGAGCAAATGGCATGTAGAGCATCTTGAGACGCCCCTCCCCGATGCCGCGTCCTGTCATACCGCCGGAACCGATCGCCATCAGCGAGATCCACTGCTGGAAACCGGCACCGAGGCGATACTTTTCAGGGTCGAGGAAGGCCATGACGCGAGTCATCCGATCCGGGGCATAACTCAACATCCCGAGGAAGGTGATAAAGCCCACCATGGCGAGACCGGTCAAATACTTCCAATTGCTCCCGGCCACAAAAAGCATCAGAAACGCAGTAGCGGCGAGAACGCTGGTGGTGCCGATGTCCACCTCGAAAAGGATAAGAACCAACGGCAACGCAATGATGCCTAGAGGGTAGGCGAATCCGCGGAGAAAGTCTTTCCCGCAATCGGGATGCCTCGAAAACCAGTAGGCGAGAAACACAATCACTCCGATTTTACCGACTTCCGAGGGCTGGACCTGGAGCGGGCCGAGGCCGACCCAGCGACGCTCGCCGTTAATCTCCATTCCGACACCCGGGAGATAGCAGAGCGCCAGAAAAAAACAGACCGCAGCGTAGATCCACCAGACGCGACGCTTCCAGAGACGAAAGTCGGTCGCAGCGGCAAACCAGCATGCACCCACCCCGATCAGGAACCAGAGAGCCTGACGCTTCGCCTCACGATAACCGTCGTCCGCATCAGCATGAGCGCTGAAAATGCACGTGCTGATGAGCATGACGAAACCCACGATGATGAGAAACGACACGGACGAGAGGAGCAGAACCAGGCTTTTGCGATGCATCGGAAAGAGTGCGATGGAGAAAACAGGGGCGCGCGTGAAGCACCGATTAGTTCCCCGCAGGGATGCGAAGCTGCTGACCGATCTGAAGGGCCTCGGCGTTTTTGATTCCGTTTTCACTCATGAGGCGATTAAACGGGACGTTGAACTTACGCGAAATCGCCCATGCGGTATCGCCGGGTTTCACCTGATAGGTGGAGGGCTTCGCCGCAGCGGCAGGCGTGGCGACAGGAGCCGCTGGTGCCGCCTCGACGACCGCAACGGCGACTGGAGCGGGCTGATCCAGACCGGGAATATCGAGAACACGTCCCGGGTAAAGCTCGTTATCCGAGATGATCGCGTTTTTTTCCTTGAGGGCGGCTGCGGTAACGCCCAGCTGGGCGGCAACTTCCGGCAGAGTATCGCCCGCGAGGACTTTATACTGGGCCTTCGCCGGATCAAAACGAAGAGGCTCAGCAGGCGCATGGCGAGCCGGTATTTCAACTGGAGCCGCCGCCGCCGGGACGGCTGCGGGAACGGCTGCGGGAACGGCTGCGGGAACGGCTGCGGGGACGGCAACAGCCAGTTCCTTTGCCTCCTGCACGGCGGATTCAAAATTCTGACGAGCGGTGCTGATCTTGATGCCGCTTGTCTCGGACGCCTTATCGACCATCTTAAAGCCAAGAATGCCGCCAATGGCGACGACGTGCAGAAGCAGCACGACGGTAAAAATGCGGGTAAGACGCACGTCAGGGGTATCGAGATACCAGTCCTGCTCTTCGGTGACGTTGGCGGCGAGTTTCATCTCCGCGCGGACTTTCCCGAAGAACCCGTTTCGGGTGCCCTTTGCTGTTCTCCGGTTTCTTCTTTTGTTGCTCATGATGATCTTGGGTTGTTGGTGGAAAAATTTACCCGGCGACGAGGGCGGTGACAGCCTCCCGAAAAGCAAGGCCGCGGGCTTCGTAGCCGCTGAACATATCGAAGCTTGAGGTGCCGGGCGAAAAGAGGACGACGTCGCCGCTGCGGGCAAGTTCCGAGGCGAGCTGGACCGCAGCGGGCACGTCTGTGGCGAGGCGGCACGAGACCGCACCGTCCCAGGCGGTGGCGATATGCTGAGCGATCTCGCCGATGCAGACGGCGACACGGGTGGTGCGTCCGGCGACCTCGCGCAGTTCGCTGAAGTCGAGACCTTTATTTTTGCCTCCGACGATGAGGACAACGGGAGTCTCCTGCCCCATGAGGGCGCTCTCAAGGGAGTGCAGGTTGGTTGACTTGGAATCGTTGAGGTAAAGGACACCGTCGATCGCGGCGACTTTTTCACAACGGTGCGGCGGGGCCTCGAAACTATTGACGGCCGACTGGACCGCTTCGCGGGGAAGACCGAGGTGGCTGGCGACAGCGAGGGCGGCCATGACGTTCTCGGCATTGTGCTTGCCCTGGAGAGTGCCTTCGGAAAAGGGAAAAACGGCGCCGCTCTCCTGATCGTGGATACTCCCCTGCCCGTAGCGGAAACGTCCGCCGTCGGCGAAGGCGGAGAAGGTTACGATCTCACCGGGGAGCGCGCCGAGGTCGCACTCGAGCTTGTGAATGACGAGGGAGGACGCGGTGAGATTTTCAAAGAGGCGGTATTTCGCCGCGTAGTAATCGGCGAGGGTCGCGTAGCGGTCCATGTGATCGGGCGCAAAGTTTGTCCATATCGCGATTTCGGGGGCGAAGTCGGCAATGGTCTCCAGCTGGAAAGAACTGACCTCAAGAACGACCCAGTCGTAAGAAACACCCGAGCTGATGACTTCGCTGTAGGCGAGTCCGATGTTTCCTGCCGCGATGGCCCTGATCCCGCAGGCATTAAGCATCGCGGCAATGAGAGCGGTTGTCGTCGTCTTGCCGTTGGTGCCGGTGATGGCGATGACGGGGACGTCGCTCAAACGATCCGCGAACTCGATTTCTCCGATGAGTTCGCTTGAAGCGGCGGCAAAAACGCGGGCGATAGGCCAGGCAGTGTCGATCCCGGGACTGATAACCGCGAGGTCGAAGGAGCCGGCCGGAGAGATCGCCTCGTCCCCGCAGATCAGGGGCACACCAAGTCCGGAGAACTTCGCGACCGCAGGAGCGAGTTTTTCTTCGCTGCCGTTGTCGTAGGCCTCGACAAACGCACCCCGCGAAACGGCGAGGGCGGCGGCGGCATATCCGCTGCTGCCCGCGCCGAGAACGGCGATACGTTTTCCCTGAAGATCCATTGCGGCAAAGTTCCTAACGGAGTTTTAATGTCATCAGTCCCACCATCGCGGCGACGATGGAAATGATCCAAAAGCGGTTGATCACTTTGCTTTCCTCCCACCCGAGGAGTTCAAAGTGATGGTGAATTGGCGACATCTTGAAAATGCGCTTCCCGGTGAGTTTGAAGCTCGCGACCTGAAGGATGACCGACATGGCCTCCATCACAAAGACGAAACCGATCACGACAAGAAGAAGTTCCTGCTTGCAGCAAATCGCGATCATTCCCAGCATGCCGCCAATTGAAAGTGATCCGGTGTCCCCCATGAAAACCCGGGCGGGATGACAGTTGAACCAGAGGAACCCGAGGGCCGCACCGACAAGTCCGGCACAAAAAATCGAGACCTCACCGGCCGAGGGATGAAACGGAACAAACAGGTAATTCTGCGCGAGAACCTGATGCCCTGCTACATAGGTGAGAATCCCGTAGGCGAGGCCCGTCGTAACGGTGCATCCCGAGGCGAGCCCATCAAGTCCATCGGTAAGGTTGACCGCATTCGACGCCCCCACGATGACGAGAGGGAGAAGAACAAGGGTGTAGATACCCATATCGCCGATAATAGGATACTTCAACGAGGGAAGATAGAGCTGGCGGATGTATTCCGAAGTCTCGGGAAGGAGGTAGAGATAACCCACGGCAAGGCCGGCCACAGCGAACTGAATAAGGAGTTTAAAGCGGCCGCTTACTCCGGCGGAGTTTTTCTTTTTCACCTTGCGCCAGTCATCGAGAAAGCCGAGCAATCCGGTCGTGATCGTGACAAATATCAGCGTCTGAATAAAAGGATTCGCGATGCGGGCCCAGAGCACTGTTGCCGCGAGAACTGAACCCACGATCAGGAGCCCTCCCATCGTGGGAGTCCCTGTCTTGATCCCGTGGAGTTCGGCGAGGCGATGGACTTCCTCCTTCGTTCGGATCGGCTGACCGATTTTCAGCGAGGTCAGCTTGAGGATGACGCGGTTGCCGAACAAAACCGAGATGAGGAAGGCTGTCAGACAAGCCCCCGCCGCGCGAAAGGTCTGATACTGAAAAACATTCAGAATATCAAAGAACTCCGACGAATCTTTCAGAAGATGAAGGTAATACAACATAGGGTGTCAAATAAGGGCGGCGATGACCTGCTCCATCCCGGCTGAACGACTTCCTTTGACAAGAACGAGGTCACCCTCGGCAAGGTAATCGCGAAGAAATTCAGCGGCAGCAGCGTGGTTTTCGAAATTGAGGTTCACTGCGAGATCGGCCGCCCCTTCATTGATGCGGGCGGCGCGGGAGGTGACGGTGACGAGGGCATCGATACCGTGGGCGGCGACACGCTCACCGAGCCGGTGGTGCTCGGCCTCTTCGTGCGGCCCCAGTTCCCCCATGAAGCCGAGCACGGCGACACGGCGCCCTCTTGCTTCGGCCGACGCAAGAGTCCGCAGAGCCGCGAGCATCGAATCGGGGTTGGCATTATAGCTGTCGTCGATAAAAACAATCCCTCGGACGGTTCTCTCCTCAAGACGACCGCGGGTAAGTTGAACTCCCGAGAGAGCCGTTGCCACGGCAGCGGGAGAAATTCCCTGACGAAGACCCACCGCAGCGGCAAGGAGGGCGTTCATCACCATATGATCACCGCGCACCGGCAGGACGACTTCTGAGGCATCGCCGAAATCCGAGCAGAGATCGAAACGCATTCGCCCGTCCCTGTCGGCGACAAGGGACTCGGCGCGAACGACCCCCGCGCCGATTCCGACCGGGATCATCTCGCAGGAAACGTTGTCCCTGACAAACTCGAAATAATCATCCGCAGCGGGCATCACACAGTAACCCGAAGCGGGCACGGCGGCAGGAAGAGAGGATTTTTCCAAAGCGATCGCCCCGCGCGTACCCATGTGCTCGATGTGGGCGGTCCCGATGTTCGTGATCACTGCCGCATCGGGACCGGCGATCTCAGCGAGGATTTCGATTTCCCCGGGATGGTTCATTCCCATTTCCCACACCGCGAACCTGTCCCCCGCCCTTCCCGAGAGAATCGTGAGAGGCAAACCGATGTGGTTATTGAGATTGCCGACCGTGGAATTAACTTGCCCCCCTGCGGCGAGGACGGCGCTGAGGAAATCTTTCGTCGAAGTCTTGCCATTGCTGCCGGTGACCCCGACAACAAAAAGGTCGGGAGAAGCCCTGCGGTGATGGAAGGCCAGCGACTGCAGAGCCTTTAGCGTATCTTTCACCCGAATAATGCCGCCCTCATAGGTCTCCGTCTCGACCGGAAGCTGATGCACCAGGATCGCTGCAGCACCCGCAGCCACCACATCGGCAAGAAACGCATGAGCGTCATGACGCTCGCCTTTCAGCGCCACAAAGAGCGAGCCTGGCGAAACCGCGCGCGAATCGGTCGTGAGCGAGGCCACTTCCCGCGACGGCACCCCTTGAATAAGGGCTCCATCGACCCACCCGGCGATCTGCGAAAGCGTCAACGTCTTCACCTTCCTCCCCCTTCCGACTTCTCAGTAATAAATCCAGCGGCAATGAGGCGATCATCAAAGTCGTGACGCACCCCGTTAATTTCCTGATAGGTTTCGTGCCCTTTCCCTGCGATAAGAATGATGTCGCGCTCACCGGCAAGAGTGATGGCCCGCTTGATCGCGACGCGACGGTCTTCCACGATTTCGTAACCGGAACCGAGAAAACCTTTCACCGCATCTCCGAGGATCTGGCGTGGGTCTTCGGTGCGGGGATTGTCCGAAGTGAGAATGCAGAGGTCGCTCCCTGCTTCAGCGGCAGCTGCCATTGGGGCCCTTTTCGTCATGTCACGATCCCCGCCGCACCCGAAAACGGTGATAATGCGGGCGGGTTGGAGGGCACGGAGGGTGTTGAGAACATTGACGAGGGCGTCCGGTGTATGGGCGTAATCGACAAAGACACGATAATTGATCTGCCGGGTATTTACCGCCTCGAGACGACCGGGCACCTGAGGGGCGTCGGCCATTTTTGCGATGATCTCCCGGAGATTCAGCCCGATCGCATAGCCCGCAGCGATGGCGGCGACGGTGTTGTAAACGTTGAACGACCCGATCAGGGGGATACGCACAAGGAACTGACGCTCCCTGAAAGTTAGCTTGAACTGCGTCCCGTTGAAGTCAGAGCGAATTTCGCTAGCCTGGAAATCGACGTTGGCGGAACGGCCGTAAGTGTATTTCCTGAGACGCTCAAAGCGGGTTTTGTTAAGGCGGTCGCCGTAAACGTCGTCAGCGTTAATGATCGCCACTCCCTTCTTGCGGATATCGTGATCAATCTGCTCGAACAGGGCCCTCTTCGCTTCAAAATAGGCATCCATCGAGCGATGGTAGTCGAGATGATCCTGCGTCAGGTTCGTGAAGATCCCGACATCAAAACTCACCCCCGTGACCCGGTGCTGGGCAAGACCGTGCGAGGAGACTTCCATTACCATGGCACGGCAATCCCCGTCTCGCATCTCGCGGATAAGGTGCTGCAAGTCCGGCGATTCGGGAGTCGTTCGGGGAGCCTCGATAACGGCGTCGCCGGTGGAATATTCAATCGTCCCGATCAGCCCTGCCCGATGGAGCACGGATTTCAGGAGGTGGTGAATAAGATAAGCCGTCGTCGTTTTGCCGTTCGTTCCGGTCACACCGATGACGGGGAAGCCGACGCTCGGCAGTCCTTCAAGATTCGCGGCGGCAAGAGCCATAGCCGCGCGAGCATCGCCAACCTGCAGCCATGTCGCGGCGAAAGCCGCCGGGTTCGGCTGCTCGGAGATAATCGCGACCGCCCCATTGCCGATCGCGGCATCAAGGTAGTCATGACCGTCCCGTCCCCCGCCCTTGAGCGCGCAGAAGACTCCTCCCGGTTTTACGCGGCGGGAATCGTAATACACGCCGGTCACGTCCACCTCGAGAGTGCCCGCCACATGCTTCACAAAGATCGAATCAATTACGTCAGCCAGTTTCATGCCTTATTGCCCGCCCTCCGCGGATTGTTTTGCTGCCGCGAGCGAAGCCGCCGCAGCGGTTTCCAGTTCCTCCGGAAGATCGGGCTCAATGCCCATGATTTTGACCGCATCCTCCGCGATCGCCTTGAATACCGGAGCTGCCACCGCCCCCCCGTAGACCGAGGCTCCGTCCGCTCGCGGGTCGTCAATAACGATGAGCCCGAGAAGACGGGGAGCATGCGCGGGAAGGAAACCGGCAAAGGAGGCGATATACCGCCCCTCGACATAACCCACATTCTCGACATGTTTGCGGGTCGTTCCAGTTTTGCCCGCAACACTGTAACCGGCGAGGTCGCCCTTGGTTCCGGTGCCGTGTTCCCGCATCGTCTCAAGCATGCACTGCAACACCTGTTGCGCAGCCTTTTCTCCGAGCACCCTCCGCTCCGGGCGACTTAGTCCTTTCTCAAGGACGGCATCTTTCTCCTCGCTTTTTACTCCGCGCAGGATCGTCGGAGCCCGATAGATTCCGCCGTTGGCGATGACATTGTAGGCGGCGGCCATCTGCATCGGAGTCACCGCCACTTCGTAACCCATGACCTGACTCGAGAAAGACGTCCGTGACCATTGACTCACCGGAATAAGACGGCCGGGATTCTCCGCCGTCAGCTCGATCCCTGTTTTTTCACCGAAACCGAACCGTTCGACGTAGTGATGGAATGTCGGTTTGTTAAGGGGGCGTGCAAGAAGGTAGGCACCGATGTTCGAGGACTTGGCAAAAGCCATCCGTGCCGTGAGCCTGCCGTAAGGATGGTGGTCTTTCAGGGGAAATCCATCGAGGGTGTAATTTCCCATGTGGCAATCCACCTCTGTCGAGGGAGTGGCGAGACCTTTATCAAAAGCACCGCCGTATCCCACGATTTTAAAAGTCGATCCGGGCTGATAGAGGTCGGTCACGGCGGGATTGCGGCGGACCGGTTCCATCCCGCGAATCCCCTTGCGATTGCTAAGATCGAAATGCGGGCGGCTCGCCATGGCGATAACCTCCGAACTTGAGGGGTCCATGAAAATGATCGTCACTTTCTCCGGGCGAAACTTGTCGATAACCGCATCAAGCTCCCGTTCGACGATGGCCTGGATCCCCATGTTGATGGAGAGATAAACATCTTTACCCGGCACGGGATCGACCTGAAGACCCCGATAGGCGTGAATCTCCCGGCGACTGCGATCCCGTTCACAGTAGCGGTAACCCGGGCGCCCTTGCATCTCGCTATCAAAGACTTTCTCAATGCCGGAAACGCCTTCCCCGGATTCGCCAAGATAACCGATCACCTGAGTGAGGGACAGCGGGCTCGGATAATAACGCCGTTCACCGCGCCGGAGATAGATGCCGCCGATCTCCTTCTCGTTGAGCATCGCTGTGATCTCCCGGGCAAAATCGTCCTCAATCTCACGGGCAAGGATGATCTCCCCCACTTTCTTTTCCTTCAGCAACCTCGCAATCTCGTGGCGGGGTTGGCGGAGCGTTTCAGCCAGACACTCGGCAACATACTCGCGATAGTTTCCGAGAACCTCATCAGGGAGGTAACGTCGCTTGATCGTCTGAGGCGAGACGTCTTCCCTCGCACCAAGGCCGATGCAGGCAAGCATCTGGTCACGGAGGTGATGACAGTCAGCCACGAGGGTGAAGACCGTCTGACTGCGAGCCAGCAGCTCACCCGACTGGTCAAAAATTCGCCCGCGGCGCGCAGGCAGCACTTCCTTATACTCATAGTGCGATCGGGCCTCGGCACTGAGCTTCTCTCCGCTGACGACCTCAATATGAAAAAGCCTCGCACTGAGTGCCGAAAGTGCCGCTACCAGCACAAGGCAGGCAATCACCAGTCTATTCTTTAATCCCCGGTCCAAAATTTCTCCTCAGTAGGCACTCGCCACCGGGCCTTCGAGACGCGGCTGTGTTTCGATCTCGATGACTTTCGAGAGGTCGATATCCTTGAGATCACTCTGCGCCCAGCGGAGGCGGCGTGAGAGCTCGTGCCGGTCACGCACCGCGGCGATGCGGAGTTCCCAGAGCTCGATCTCCTGTTCGAGAGCGACGATCTCCTTCTCAGTCGCCCCGATCTCATTCCCGATGATGACATGCTGATTTCGCACCAGAACAAATCCCGCACCGGTCGCGAAGAGGAGGCCGCCGGCGAGAGTCAGGCGAATCATCACGATCCATCCTACGCGATTTTTATATCGATTTCTCTTTTCCATCATTAAGCTTAGGCCTTGATCGCGACTCGCAGTTTCGCACTGCGGGAACGTGAGTTTCTTCTTGTCTCTTCTTCCTCGGGCTCAATCGCACGACGGCTCGGGAGGTAAAAACAAAACTCAGGATTCGGCCGTGGTTCGGACCACTCGGGACGATCGATAAAAGGATTGCTGCGGCGGTGCATGAAGCGCTTTACGATGCGGTCCTCAAGCGAGTGGAAGGTAATGATCGCAAGGACCCCTTTCGGCGCGAGAAGATTCACCGCTTTCTCAAGTGCAGTCTCCAGTGCTTCGAGCTCACCATTTACCGCAATGCGAATTGCCTGAAAAACCTTCGTCGCCGGATTTTTCGCCGACGTCTTCGGAATTGCCCGACCGACAACCTCGGAAAGCTCGAAAGTAGTTCCGATCGGTTTGATCCCCCGCGCCTTGACGATCTCGCGGGCAACGCGAGCCGCCCGGCGCTCTTCCCCATACTCCCGGAAGATGCGAATGAGCTCTTCCTCAGCCCACTCGTTGACAAGCTCTTTTGCCGAGAGCACCGCACGGACATCCATCCGCATATCAAGCGGCCCGTTTTCGCGGAAGGAAAAGCCTCGCCCGGGATTGTCAAGCTGACGCGAGGAAACGCCCAAATCAAGGAGGATGCCGTCCACCTGGCCAATCCCAAGGCCCGCAAGGATCCCGTCCATATCGCGAAAATTTCCCCGAACAGGGAGAAAGGAATCCTCGTAAGAACTCAGCCGGCGCTGGGCGTAGTCGAGCGCCTCGTCATCCTGATCACATCCGATGACGTGCGCCCCGTGGCGAAGAAGCAATTCAGCGTGCCCGCCGCCGCCGACCGTACCATCAAAAATCTGCTTTCCGGCAATCGGCTGCATCGCATCGAGGATCTCAGGGGCAAGGATGGGGTCGTGATAAAATTCCATGCGGTGATTAAAATGGTCACTCAGCAGAACACTGCGGGCCGCCGGATAAAGCAGGTCCGATTCCTCGATATCCGCATCCGCACAGAGCGCAAGGCCACTGCGAGCCTGACGGTGAAACCGATTGAACCCATCGCTCCCTTTTCCGTTCGCAAGGTCCAGCCAGGGCTTGATAGGTATGATCATGGTGATGGCGCGAAACTGAAGGGACGGATTCTTTTAAAACTGAGATTCGCCAGGCAAATTTACTCATAATTTTCATAAAAAATGAAATTATGACAAGGTTACTATATTGTCTCTAACTCCTATAAGGCAAGCCTAAAATTAAAGATTTCCGTAGTATTCCGGCATTTTTCACCCCTTTCGGCCTCCCCTTTTCGCGATGGAAGGCGCCACCGGCGAGAGCGGCGCTCTTTGTCCAACCGAACGCCTGAAGCCCTCCCCAAAAGCGCTCTTTTCTCCCTTCCCGGTTTGCCTTATCCTCGCGGCATGTCAGCCCACCTTCTTGCCCTCGACCAGGGAACGACGAGCTCTCGTGCCATTGTCTTTAATGATGAGGGAAACACGATCACAATTGCCCGGAAGGAGTTCACCCAGCATTTCCCCGCCCCCGGCCTCGTCGAGCACGATCCGGAGGAGATCTGGACGACCCAACTCCGCGTCGCCCGCGAGGCGCTCAACCTCGCCGGACTGCATGCTTCCGACCTCGCCGCGATCGGTATCGCGAACCAGCGGGAGACGAGTCTGATCTGGGATCGCGCCAGCGGCACCCCGATCTACCGCGCCATCGTCTGGCAGGACCGCCGCACCGCCGACTACTGTCGCGAACTCGAAACCGCCGGCCACGCACGGCGCATTCAGGAGATCACCGGACTTGTCGTCGATGCCTATTTTTCCGGTTCGAAAATTCGCTGGGTCCTCGATCACATCGAAGGGGCTCGGGAAAAAGCAGAGCGCGGCGAACTTGCTTTTGGCACGATCGACACCTGGCTCGTCTGGAAGCTCACTGGCGGCCGCCTTCACCTCACCGACGCAACGAACGCCTCACGCACGATGCTCTGCGACCTCGCCACGACAGACTGGAGCGATGAAATGCTGGCCTTACTCGGCATCCCCCGCTCTCTCCTGCCGGAGATACGCGACAGCAGCGAAGTCTATGGAGAGACCGAGGCCGAACTCTTCGGAGCGCCCGTCAAGATTGCCGGCATCGCCGGTGACCAGCACGCCGCGCTTTTCGGGCAGGCCTGTCATGCCCCGGGGATGGCGAAAAACACCTACGGCACAGGCTGCTTCGCGCTCATGCACACAGGCGGATCCCCCGTCGTCTCGCGACATCGCCTTCTCAGCACGGTCGCCTGGCGCATCGGTGGCAAAACCGAGTATGCCCTTGAGGGCAGCGTTTTCATCGCCGGGGCGGTCGTGCAATGGCTGCGCGACCAGCTTGGCATGATCCGCTCGTCCGACGAGATCGAGACCCTCGCCGGACAAGTCGAGGACAATGGCGGCGTCTATTTTGTCCCCGCCTTTTCCGGGCTCGGGGCTCCGCACTGGGACAGCTATGCCCGCGGCACCATCAGCGGCCTCACGCGCGGCACAACCCGTTCGCACGTCGCCCGCGCCGCACTTGAGGGAATCGCCTACCAGACCGCCGATGTCATCCGGGCGATGTGCGAGGACGCCGGTATTCCACTGAGAGAGCTACGGGTCGACGGCGGCGCGACCGCCAACGGATTGCTCATGCAGATGCAGGCTGATCTCCTCGGTGTGCCGGTGGTCCGGGCGCAGACCTCCGAGATCACCGCTCTGGGGGCGGCCTACCTCGCCGGACTCGCCGTCGGTGTGTGGGCCGATCGTGCCGCCATTGGCGCAAACTGGGCCGAGGACTCCCGCTTTACCCCCGGCCCCGGGCAGCAGCAGATGCAGGATCAGCTCCCCGCCTGGCATGACGCGGTCCGGCGCACTCTCAGTTGAACGGCCGCGCCCGACTCTGCGTCATACCACCACGGAGACCGGTAACCCCCTCTTGCAATTGACCGGTTTTTGCGAAACCTTGACACTCTCTTCATGCGCAGCCTCCTACGATCCAAAATCCACCTCGCGACCGTTACCGAGGCGAATGTCGATTACGTCGGTAGCATCACGATTGATCGCGACCTCATTGAGGCGACCGGTCTCTGGGTCGGGGAAAAGGTCCTCGTCGTCAGCGCCACGACCGGGGCTAGGCTTGAGACCTACGTCATCGAAGGCGACGCCGGTTCGGGCGTCATCGGGATCAACGGGGCTGCTGCCCATCTCATCAACGCGGGGGAAAAAGTGATCATCATGGGCTTCGAGATCACCGACAAACCGGTTAAGCCCAAAGTCATCCTCTGCAATCGCGAAAACGGCATCGCCGAAGTCCTTAGCGAACGCGCCGGGATGATTCTGACGGTGGAGTGAGGGGGAGCGTCTTCCTCCTTTCGCGGTCATTCGCGTTAAGGTCTAAGGCACCTGTAAATCCAACGGCGAACAGGGATGTTCGCGCTCCCGAGGGCCCCTGCTTATAACCCAACTCAAGGATTCGCGAGGGCGTCGATGATCGCTTTGATCCCGCAGGTCGCGTCTTCGAGTTTGGCGAGATCGACCTTGTCAGGGGTGTCTGTCGCGAGATGATAATGCGGATAACGATAAGGCGCCGTGCCCGTAATCATCACGGCGGGGAATCCCGCCTGCCAGAACGACCAATGATCCGACGATCCCGCGCCGGGCCCGTCATCCGGAAAAATGCCGCCAAACGCGGGGATGTCCGACGCGGTAGGGAAGGCCGACTTCGCCGCATCGACGAGGTAGCGCGACGATTCATTCCCGACAAAAGCGAGGAAGTTCCCCACCGTCGGAAACTTGCCCTCAAGCCCTGGCGGTATCTTCTGGCTGCCTTCCGCGTCCGAGTAATACCCAATCGTCTCAAGACACAGCATCGCGACGATCTTCTCCTGCCTGGCGCGACAGGCTTCCGCGTAGACGTGACGGCCCATCGCTTCGGTCTGAAAGTAGGGTGGCTCCTCGTTCACAAACGCGGCAAACCGTATCGTCCGTCCCTGTGCATCCCCTGCAAAGGCGCGCGCCAGCGAGATCAGCGCGGCGATCCCGCCGCCATTGTCGTTTGCCCCAGGGCTGCCAGGCACCGTGTCGTAGTGAGCCCCGACGACGATGATCTCATCACGCCGCTCGCGGCCGGGCAGTTCCGCGATGAGATTGCGCACCTCTTTCCCGCCTACCTCGTAGGGATGACGCTCCACGAGATAACCGAGATTCGCGCCGCTCAAGGTCGACTCGATCCAGACCGCGGCGCTCTCAAGCTGTTCGGGCTTGCCGAGGTGCCGCTCGCCGATCCGCGTCGCGAGCGTCTCGAGAGACTTGCCGAGATCGTCCCGACTGACCGGACGCCGGTGCAGCGCCGCCGCGTCGAGTCGGATCTCTTCATTCGGATCGAGCTGCGACTCTTTGTCATAAAATTGAGTATTCACCATCGAGAAGACTCCCATGATTAAAAGACCCGCCGGCAACGCGACAATCAAAAAACGAATCAAAGCTCCCTCTTTCATACCGTAGTGCTTACGTCCCAGGCCGAGAGAACCGCACGCGCCGCGCGCAAATGAGCTCCGCCTTCACCGAGTCGGGCGACGACTTCGGCGAGTTCCTCCTGTAATTGCTCCCGCTCTCCCGGCGAACTCACGAGCCTTTCCAGTTCCTCCGCGAGGGCGGCGCCGTTCGCTTTTTCCTGCAAAAGCTCGCGTACGACCTCGCGGTCGGCGATGACATTGACGATGCCGAGATACCTCACCGACATGACCCGCCGCGCCACCTGCGCCGTGAGCCAGGCGACCTTGTAGGTGAGGCAATAGGGCAACCCGAGACAGGCCGCCTCCAGCGTCGCCGTGCCCGAGGCCACCACACCCACCCCGGCCCGGCACATGATCTCGTGGCTCGACATCGCGCCGACCGAGACGACGTCCGCCAGTCCCGCCTCGCGCACCATTTCGCCGAGTCGTTCCGTCAGCACCGGCGTCGCCCCCGTTGTGGCAAAGCGCAGTTCCGGATGTCGCGCTCTCAGAATCGCCGCCGCCTCGAGCATGGGGGGAAAAAGGGCCGCGATTTCGCGCTCCCGCGAACCGGGCAGCAGGGCGACGAGATTGTCCTCGCGAATAAACGCTCGCCCTTTCACCGCCTCGAGCGAATCCACGAGCGGATGCCCGCCAAAGATTGTCCGCAGACCCGAGGCCTCGTAGAGCGCCTTTTCAAAGGGGAAAATGCAGATCATCAGATCGAGCAGCTCCGCCATGGTCTTGATGCGTCCCTTTTTCCAGGCCCAAACCTGGGGGCTGATGTAGTAGATCAACTTCCCCGTGTAGCCACCGTCGCGCAGGCGCTTCGCGAGCCGCAGGTTGAAGCCCGGGTAATCGATCAGGACAACGCCGTCGGGCGCGAGCTCCGTGATCCGCGCGACCGTCTCCTCCATCTTGCGGCGGAAGTAACCGTATTTTTTCAACACCTCCCACAGCCCCAATACCGCCGCCTCGCCGAGCCAGTTCTCCACCTCCGGCGCGAGCTGGTGCATCTCCGGACCGCCCAAGCCCGCGAACCGCCACTCCCCCACTTCCGGGAGCGCCGCCATCAGCGCCGCCCCATGGGTATCACCACTGATCTCGCCTGAGATGAGAAAGAGCGATTTCAAAATGCGGTCACGCCCTCGGATTAAAAATCAAATCAAGCCCGGGCGCAGCGACGCCATTCCCGGCACCGCGAATCTCCGCGATCCGACGACCACTCGCTCCAAGCTCAACATCAACATTCATAAATGGAACATACGGACTGACTCCCGCTTCTCAAGCCTTCTTCGCTAAAGCTTCGAACGGCAGGCCCTTCTTCTCCTGGTCGCCTCCCCCGAGCTAAACGCTAAACGCTAACTGCTAACTGCTAACTGCTAACCGCAATATCCTCCGGCGGCTCCATCGGATACCCCCACGCTTCGAAGGAAAATCCCCATCGCTCGCGGATCGCTTCGGCGTATTCGGGGGCGATGCGGTGGACGTTGCGGCTGTAGTCCTTCAGCGTGCCGACATACTCCGCGATCTCGCGCAGTCCGGCTTCTTTGCCCTCGAGCCCGAGCTGATCGTAAATCCGGCCGATCTCACCGAGAGGATCCGCCGTGATCTTTTCGTAGGTCGTCTCAACGAGCTGATGCGCCGGCAGCTTCAGCTTCTCCCGGTCCGCAAGGTAGCGGCGCATGACCCGCTCGTAGGTCTCGAGAGTGAAGCCCGGGATATCGACATCCTGAAAGGGCTGCCAGGCGAAGGCATTAAAAAGCCGGGGAAACTTCCCGCAAGTCGAGCTGAAGACCGGCCACGGATTGCGCACGATGTGGATGAACTTCGCGTCCGGATACATTTCCAGAATCATCTCCATCCGCGTCGTCGAGGGCGGATTCTTAAACAACAGCTGCCGCCCCCCTTTCACGTAGCTGACTTTGCGGATGAGGAATTCGTAGTTCTTCTTAAACCGCCGCAGCGCTCCTTCGCTCACCCCGTCAAAGAAGAGCGCGCGGTCGCGGTGCCCGTCCATGTCCTGCGGCAGGTAGTAGATGCTGTAATAACCGATCGGATTCAGGTTCCCCAGCGCCATCTCTTCCTCCTGCGGCTCGTCGAGAGCGAGCTTCACGTTGTCGTAACCGCGCGTCTTCGGCAGGGCCCGGTCGATGATACGGCGGGCGATCCGGACCTTCGGCCCCAGCATGTCCATCGGCATCGCCGTCTCCGAGAACTTCAGATAACCGAACTGCGGGTCGCGGCTCATCAGATTATGCAGGTGTGTCGTGCCGCTGCGCCAGTGACCGATCAGAAAAATCGGCGGTTTCACCAGCACCTCACGCCGAATCGCCGCCCCGTATTTCACCTTCTCGATCGCGACGAGCGGAATGCGCAGGATCTGCCCCACCCACGCGATGAAACGCTGGTAACGAGTCCGCGGATCCAGGTCCGGGGTCAGCAGAGCATGACGGAGGAAAACGCGCAGACGAGCCCCCGCAAATGGATGCAAGCCCGGAGCCTTCTCCCGGGCGGCCGATTCCAAAGTCCATTTTTCCCCCATAAGTGCAGTGGCGTGAAGCGTCCCGGGTCGATCTTAGCCGGACTTTCATCGGTGTGCGACCTGAAAATGGAAAAGCGACGGCAGGAGGCAGGCCCTCTATTTTATCACCCTGCAAATTTGGACCGGAAGCGCTTGGCTTTCGGAAGAAAGATCCGAAACTCATCATACTAAACGCAAAACTCGCCGATGAAAGAGGCGGCGGCGTCCCATTTCAGACAATGAACCGGCAAAAACAGGTCTTTCTTCACATCGGTTTTCCAAAAACCGGCACGACCAGCATTCAGCTTTTCCTGCGCGATCACTCCGAAATGCTGAAACGGGGAGGGATTATCTACCCTGAATTCACCACCCACGTTCCCGGAACGGGACTTCACACCGCCCTCCTTACGGCTCTTCTGAGAGAGATTCCGGCTCATCTTTCGGCAATGGATCCCGCCGCAAACCGTGAAGAGCTCACAAAGATGCTCGCCGAATTCGAAAGGTCTGATGACCGCTGTCTTATTCTCTCCCATGAATCCCTTTCGATGAATCCTCATCTCAACTTTGATCTCCTAAAAGAATTTCTGCGACCGTTCGACGTCACCGTCGCCGCCTGGATCCGTCGTCTTGATGATTGGCTCGAGTCCTACTACGACTGGGCGTTGAGATCACGCCATACCGCTGTCACCACCCCGGAAACCTTCGGTCCGATCGCGCACATGAATCGGCACACCTTTCTCAGTTCCCTGAGGCACTGGCGCGAAGCATTTCCCCGGGCCCGTTTCTCGGTAAGGTCGTATGATCGCGCCGGGAGAGGTTTGTTAGAAGATTTCGCGGATACGGCGGGCCTGCGGGGGATACCAGGTCTGATCCCTGAGGCGCGCGGTTACCGTGTCGCCAACGCGGGACTCGACAAACGAGACGCCCTTTTCCTCTCGGAAATTTCCCGTAAACTCGAAGCGGAGTCAGACCGGAACCTCCCGTTTTTCTCTTTTCTCACCAAGCGGTTCAGGCGTCAGGAAGGAACGGCGGAGCTGAAACGCCGTATTGCCTCTGCGCTGACTAAACGCAACGAGGCGGGCGGAAACCACCCCCTTGGCGACTTCCGGGCCGGGTTGCTCGGCAACGAGCTTCGGCGTGAGGCACGGGCAATCTGGAACCGCGAGCAGCCGGGACTAGCCGGAGAGTTCGGCCTGGATAGCGACTTGCTGCCGGAGACAGACATTCCCGAAAACGTCACGCGTCTCACGAACGATCAACTTTTTCTCATGATCAAAGCCCTCGACGGTAAAATCGACGGCACCGATCTCAGGCACCTGCGGAAAACCGTGAGGCTGTAAACTTCCTCTTGACTGTTCAAATGTTCCATTATAAAGAACAACTCCATGACGCCAAAGGAAGCGTATCTCGCTCTCAATCTCCTGCCCCGCATCGGTCCGATCCGGGTGCGGCGACTCCTGGAGCATTTTGATTCGCCGCAGGCCATTCTCGCCGCGAAGCGGCGCCAGCTCGTCGCGGTGCCCGGCATCGGGGAAGACATGGCCGAACAAATCGGGGACTGGGAAAACCGCATCGACCTTGCCGAGGAACAGCGCCGCATCGCCGATCACGGCATCTCTCTCGTCACCCTCGATGACGACCACTACCCCGGGGCGCTCCGCACGATCCACGATCCTCCCTTCCTACTCTACATGAAGGGGACGCTTCTCCCCGGCGACGCCGCCGCGATCGGAGTCGTCGGGTCGCGCCGCACGACCCATTACGGGAAAGAACAGGCCAAAAAGCTCAGCTTCCAACTCGCACGTGCCGGGTTCTGCATCATCAGCGGTCTCGCCCGCGGCATCGACACCGCCGCCCACGAAGCCGCCCTCGCTGCGAAGGGCCGCACCATCGCCGTGCTTGGATCTGGCATCGGCAACGTCTACCCGCCCGAAAACCAGTCCCTCGCCGACCGCATCGCCGAAAACGGGGCGGTCCTCTCGGAGTTTCCCGTCCTCTACGTGCCCGACAAGCAGTCCTTCCCCCTGCGCAACCGTATCGTCGCGGGCATGTCGCAGGGGCTCCTCGTCGTCGAGGCGCCGGTGCGGAGCGGATCTCTCATCACTGCAAACCAGGCGCTCGAGCAGGGACGCACCGTCTTCGCCGTACCCGGACCGATCGACCGGCCCACTTCGGAAGGCTGTCACCGGCTCATCCAGCAGGGCGCGACCCTTGTCTGCGGCGCGCAGGATGTCATCGACGAGCTCGGCATGGAAATCAACTCGCTTGGGCTCGAGTTTGAATCTGATTCCCTGTTTGCCCCCCGTTCCCTTTCCTCCGACGATCCTGAAAATGCCGCGGCCTCCCCTCGATCGACTCCCGAAAAACCGAAACGCCAGATCGAACTCAGCAAAATCGAACGTCTCATCCTCGCCGAACTGGAGCGGGGAAACGCCACAATCGACAGCCTCTCCGAAGTCACCGGAAGCCCGGCCGGAAAGGTCGGCGCAACCCTCCTGCAGCTCGAATTAAAGAGCCTCGTGAAGCAGTTGCCGGGGAAATACTTCACGAAAGCAGGTTGACCTTTTCCTTAAAACGGGGCACTCCGTGTCTCGGTATCCTCTTTTGTCACCTCATGTCGAAGTCCCTCATCATCGCAGAAAAGCCAAGTGTCGCCAACGACCTTGCCCGCGTCCTCGGCAAAGACCCGGCCATTGGCCGCTTCGAAAAGAGCGACGATTTCTACGAAAACGACCACTACATCATCTCTTCGGCGGTCGGTCACCTCGTCCAGCAGGCCCTCCCGACAACAGCCGAAGGCAAGAGCCTGCCATGGAATTTTGACTGTCTCCCCGTCCTCCCGACCGTCTTCGCCCTCGAACCGAGCGAGCAGAAGGGCGGCAAGTCGCGCCTCAATGTCCTGAAAAAGCTGATGAAGCGCAAGGATGTCACCGAGCTCATCAATGCCTGTGATGCCGGGCGCGAAGGTGAGCTGATCTTCCGCTATATTGTACAGTATGCCGAGATCAACAAGCCGGTCCGCCGCCTCTGGATGCAGTCCATGACCGACGGCGCGATCAAAGAGGCCTTTGCCCATCTTCGCAGCGACGAAGAGATGCGCCCGCTGGCAGACGCTGCCTACTGCCGATCCGAGTCCGACTGGCTCGTCGGAATCAACTCGACCCGGGCGATGACCGCCTTCAACAGCAAGTTCGGCGGCTTTAACAAAACGCCCGTCGGCCGCGTCCAGACCCCCACCCTCGCCCTCCTCGCCGAACGCGAGCAGGAGATCGAGGACTTCGTCAGCGAAGATTACTTCGAAATCCACGGCACCTTCGGCGTCTCCGCCGGGACCTACCTGGGACGATGGTTCGATCCATCCTACAAAAAATCCGAAGACAAACCCCACGCCCGCGCCGAGCGACTTTGGAACAGGGAACTGGCCGATGCCATCGTCGCCCGATGCGAAGGCAAAACCGCCGTCGTTGAGGAAAAGAAAAAGCCCACCAGCCAGATCGCACCGCAGCTCTACGATCTCACCAGTCTCCAGCGCGAGGCGAACGGGCGCTTCGGTTTCTCGGCCCGCCGCACCCTGCAGCTCGCCCAGGCCCTCTACGAGCGCCACAAGGCCCTCACTTACCCGAGGACGGACTCGCGCTACCTCCCCGACGATTACGTCCCCACCTCGACCGCGACACTCGAGAAAATTTCCAAATCCTCTGGCCGCGCCCTCAGCGACATGCCCGGCCACGCCGCCAAAGCGCTGCAGAACTGCTGGGTCACGGGAGCCAACAAACGAGTCTTCAACGGCGCCAAAGTGAGTGATCACTTTGCCATCATCCCCACCGGCGAGATCCCGCAGAGCCTCGACGAGGCCGAGCAAAAGCTCTACGACATGGTGACCCGCCGTTTCATCGCCGCCTTTTATCCACAGGCCGAGTTCGAGAACACGACCCGTCTTTCCCGCATCGGAGACGATACCTTCAAGACCGAAGGCAAGGTCCTCGTCGAAGCCGGATGGCTCGCCGTCTACGGCAAGAATGTCGGCGTTCCCGCCGCCGCCGCGATCTCCGACGAGGAGGAGGACGACGGCAAACGCTCCAACGGCGACCGCCAGATCGTGCCCGTGAAGCCCGGCGAATCAGCCCTCGCTGAAAAGGTCACCGCTCTCGAAAAAGTGACCCGCCCCCCGGCCCGATACAACGAAAGCACCCTCCTCTCCGCGATGGAGACGGCCGGGAAACGGGTCGATGACGAAGACCTGCGTGACGCCATGTCCGAGCGTGGCCTTGGCACCCCCGCGACCCGGGCGGCGACGATCGAAGGGCTCATCCTCGACAAATACATCACCCGCGACGGACGCGACCTTTTCGTGACGACCCGCGGGATGCGACTGATCGAGCAGCTCCACAACATGGAGATTGGTATCCTCACCTCGCCCGAGATGACGGGCGAGTGGGAGTATAAGCTCAAGCAAATGGAGCAGGGCCGACTCGACCGCACCACTTTCATGCGGGAGGTTAAAGCGATGACCGGCAACGTCGTCGAGACGGCGCGGAACTACGCCCGCAGCGCGGTCGAGCGCGAATGGCCCGAGTTCCCTGTCCCCTGTCCTGTCTGCGGGGCCCCCACGCTCGGACAGGACGACGGCCGCTACAAATGCCGCCAGCCCGATTGCAAGTTCTCCCTTTCCAAGGTCGTCGCGAGCCGGCCCTTCTCCGTCGAAGAAGCCAAGACCCTCCTCACGACCAAACACGTCGGCCCGCTCACCGGCTTCGTGAACCGATTTAAAATGCCCTTCGATGCTGCGATCGAGCTGCAGGAGGACAAAAAGACCGGCTTTAAAGCCGCGTTTGTGTTTGAGAAGACTCCCGAAGAAGAACTTGAGGCCGAGGCGATCCAACCCGGTAACGAACTCTGCCCCTGCCCCGCCTGCGAGGGAGGCACCATTTACGAGACGCCCGGCAGCTACATCTGCAACAACCGCGTTTCCGGAGCCGGGTGCAAAGCGCGTCTCGCCCGCGAGATGTGCAAGTATGAGATTCCGCGCGAGCAGGCCATCAAGTACTTCACCCAGGGCAAGACCGACCTCATCGACAAGTGGATCAGCAAAAAAGGACGCCCCTTCCAGGCCGCCCTGACCTGCAACGTCAAAGGCAAGCGCATGCTCGGCTGGGAATTCCCGCCCCGGGAACCGGCCAGGAAAAAGGTCGCGGCCGAGGGTGATGCGCCCGCGAAGAAAGCGCCGGCGAAGAA
>DIVG01000023.1 GCA_002422425.1 Akkermansiaceae bacterium UBA6138
CACGGACACCGGCACGCTCATCGAGTTGGATCTCGCCACGGCACCGGCGAGGACACCGGTATGCTCATCGAGGTGGCGGTCGTCTTGCGATCAGTTCGCCTCAGCGTCGCCCGCAGGCCGTCCCGCTGTGATCACCTTCCCGCACTGGCAGTCGTCCCGCTCAGGCGATCCTGTGAGCGTGCTTTTTCGGTTCGTCCGTCCGTCCGCCAATTTGGCTAGGGGTTCACGGACGACGGACGCGGACGACACCGGCCTGCTCATCGAGGTGGCGGTCGTCCCGGCACCCGGCGAGGACACCGACCCGCTCATCGAGGGGGCGGTCGTCCCGGCATCCGGCGAGGACACCGACCTGCTCATCGAGGCGGCGGTCGTCCCGGCCCCGCGATGGAAGCGGACGGATTCAGCGAGGACACCGACCCGCTCATCGAGGTGGCAGTCGGCACGCGATCAGATGGCCCCAGGATCGCCCGCAGGCCGTCCCGCTATGATCACCTTCCCGCACGTGCAGTCGTCCCCCTCAGGCGATTCTGTGAGCCTGTTCATGGAGTGAACTTGAGCACCCCGGCTCCCTCATCGAGATACTGGGAGAATTCCCCGCCTTCCAGCTTAAGAGCCTCATAGCAGGCCGTCCGACCCAGGCCGGTTTGAACTTTCAGCAGCGCAACCGCCTCGATCTTTTTCAAGGTCTTTTCCCCCTCGTCAAAAATGGCGGCGAGGTCTTCCAGCCTCACCTTGCGGCGAGTGTCGCCACTTCCGGCGGGGTTCCAATACTCATCCCAGTCGAAAGAATCGCAGGCCGTGAACAACCCGTTGCGACGATGCCATGCCGTAGCGGCCCCGAGTTGCCCGTTGTTATTTTTGCCACAGGTCAGGACGACACGGTCGTCCTCCGTGTCACTTGTCGCCGGTTCAAGGATGAAAACGCAGCGCGGGGCGGATGCCAAGAAGTTTGAACCGCTCAGCTCGGAAAGGAGATCGCGGCCCCGCTTGCGCTTTTCACCGGCGACTTGTTTCCGCAGGTGAGTCACGATCACCACGGCGGGGCGTTTCGCGGGATCAGTCGGCAGCGCGGCGATGATGTTGTCGATTGCAGCCTTGTAGTCCTTCTGCTTGTCGTCCGCGACAACCCGGTTCCAGGGATCAATGACGAGGACACCCGCGTCGAAAGTCTCAATTGCCGTTCTCAGGAAATGCTGAAACTCGACCGAATCAAACGCCAGCCCGTAGTTCGGCGGCGGCGTGATGCGTAACCACTCGTCGAGATCAGTCTCCCCCGTGTCGATGTCCGTGAATTCAGACTTGAGGCGTGCGATCCCGTTCTCGGCTTGAAGGATAAGAGTTCGAAAGTTTGAGTGAACGGGTTGCCCCATCCAATCCGCCCCCGTCGCCCCGGCGACAGCCAGAGCGACAGCGAGGCGACTTTTTCCGCACCCAGGCACCCCGGCAAGAACCGTGATGTCGCCCCGCGTGTAATGAAAATCGCCGACAAGGATATGGTCCCGAGGGATTTCAAAATCCCGGCACTCGCTCGGAGTCATCAACTCGAAAAAGCGGCGGGGTTGCTTGGCGGGATCGTCCACGACAAAGGGAACGATGTTCGCGTCGATCAGATCGGACAGGGTAGAATCGGAGGGTAGAGAGGGTTCAGTCATGATTTGGATGGTTTGAGTGTTTGGCAGAGTTCGCGGATGTCGCCAGCCTCGGCGCATCGAGACGGCAGCGCGGCCCAGGAGAAAACGCGGACGGATTCGGCGAGAGGCAGGAGCAGTTCGCCTACCTTGCGAACGGCACGTTGTCCCGGTTCGTCACGATCACCGCAGAGGATCACCCGGCGAAAGCGAAAGAGATCACCCCAGCTTTCAGGAAAGGCCGTCCCCGGTGAGGCGATCACCGCCACCTTTGAGGCGGGGTTGCTGGCGTCCTCGATTCCCGCGTCGATCAGGGCGATTGCATCGGATTGACCTTCGCAGATGTAGACGGTTCGGACTCTCTTGTCAGTGAGTCGCCAGCCCCGCCAAGGGAGAAAGGGTTTTCCGACCTTCCAGAAGAAACGCGACTTTTCACCGGGGCGGCCCCGCACTTGGCACCCGTGCCAGTTCTCGCCGTCGTGAGCAAGGTAGACGAGGCGTCCGTCGATCAATCCCAGGTCGAGAGTTCCGGCGAGCCTCGCGAGGGTATCCGGCGACACTCCCAGCAGATCGGAAAACTCCCGCCGTGCGGATTCATCGGACAGCAGAGCCTTTACCGCCCCGCTGCATAGCTCGGCATCCGCCCCGGCGAGGGGTTCCGGTTTTGGTGGCGTCATGTTCGCGGGCGGAACACTTCGCCCCAGCCCAGGAATGCGGTCGTCCGCGTCCGCCGTCCGTGAACCCCCAGCCAAGGGGCGGACGGACGGACGGGAAGGAGCGGCGGATTCCGAGAAAGGAGCGTTCAGGATCTCCCCCAGCTCTCCGATTGCACCCGCCGTGTCGATCCCGTGCCGCTTGGCGTGAAGGTCGATCACCGTCCCCCCTTCGCTGCATACATGGCAGTACCACGTCCACAGTCCCGGCTTTTTCTGGACGCAGGCCATACTTGCATGGGTGTCGGCATGGAGCGGACAGAGGGCCGTGATTTCATTTCCGTTCTTGATCGGGCGGGGTTTGCACTCCGTCTTTTCGAGGTAGGCAGGCAGCGCGGCCTTGATCGCGTTCAGGTCGTAGGAGGGGCGTGTCATGAGTCGAATAGATCAGACCAGAACTTGTCAGGGTAGCGGTCGAGTTTTCCCCGGCGCGATCTCATCACCTCAGACTTTGAACCGTGATGATGGCGGGTCATGGGTGGCGGCAATCATGATTCTGAAATGGCGTTGACGCGGCGGCGCAGAATAATGTCGTCACAGGCTTCCAGCGGATAGCGGCAGCACCGGCGAGAGATTTTAACGAAGGGCAGGGTTCCGTCGGCACCCCATTTCCTTACGGTCTTACTCGCAATTCCATATCGGGCGGCGAGGGTGTCCGCGTCAACAAGGAGCGGGGCGGATTCGGTCTTAGGTAGCTTTGATTTACTCATGACCTATACCTTACTCTTTGGGCCCTTCCTAAATCACCGGACCACCCCCCGAGTGACGGCGGAAAGGCATCGCGAACAGTAGGAAAGTTACCGGAACGGACAAGCGTTAGAACCGGAAAGATTTGAGGAATCACCCCGGCGAGCTGGAAAGGAGCGATTCACTAACCGGAAAAGAACCCGCCGCAGACCAGTCAAGGAAGAAAATCGAGGCGAGCTTATTTTTTTTCCGCACACTCTTTCATGACCTTCCGAAGCTCTGGCCAAGCTTTCGCGATTTGAAGAAATTCGAATTCGTAGATTCCCTTCTCTTCGTGAAACTTTTTACGCGCCTTAAATCCAACAGCAGCTTGTTCCGGCGTGAGGTCTTCCGAGTCGCAAAGCTTTCTGAGGTATCCATCGAGGCGTTTACGTCCAGCATCTTCTTTCAATCCGGCGAGCGAATACAACTCAACCCGCGAGATCGGAAAGGGATATAGGGCATCACCCTTCCGGCGGCCTACTCGGAAAGGTTCTCCGTTCCCCCTTTCTTCATAAATCTTCTCTATTCGTCCCCCAATGTTTTGCCACATCCTTCGATTTGCTTCGTTGTCGTCCAGGTAGCCCTGTGTCCGCTCATCATTCATTCGCTCCTCTTCGATTAGGGCGGCGGATTCCCGAATCAACATTAGGGCCGTCTGGCAGGCCGCTTTCGCGTTTCGCTCCGTTGATAGGAGCGTCGCTGCAATAGAGGCGACTTCTACCGGTGACACAGATGGAAGAAGGGGCCGCTTGTTTCCCGAGACACTCCAGTAACGATTCACATTTTCGAGATTGAAGGAATCTTCATTACGGAGCTTTTTGATTCGGTCGCTTTCGATTTGCTTTCTTCCCTGTGAAATGAGCTTCGCCGCCTTCATTCTATCGTCCTCACTCATGCCGCCACCTCCGTTTTCACGATCTTTTTCCCCTTAACCTTTTTCTTCATCGGCAGCACCGCAAACCACTCCGTAGCGGCCTCCGGTGTCACCCGCTCCCGGTAGTGCTTGAACGTCATCGAGGGCGACGCATGGCCCAGCCACAGGGCGACACGGGCGGCGTCTTCTTCCTTCGCCAGCGCATAGCTGGCGAAACTGTGACGGAGGGCGTTGTGCTTCCAGATCACCGCAGGCCGTCCTTTTTTCTCGTCGGGTTCGGCGAGAATCAGGTGGAAGTTCCAGAGGCGGCGATACAGATTCAGAGGGGCGACTTTCCCGGCCGATTTTGCATAGGGTTGGAGCCACTGAAAGAGCGTTTCCGAAATCGGGACGTAACGATGAGCGGCCGTTTTTGAGACACCGGCGTCGATGTCGATTCGCTTTCTCAGGAGATCAACCGCCTTCCAATCGAGGCGGCGGATTTCCTCAGGCCGCAATCCCGCGAAGGCACCCAGGGCAATTACCGGCACCAGCTCGGCAGGCGCGGTGTCGAGAGTCACCCGCAATTCCCCCGCCGTGAAGATCGGAACCCGCTTTGCCGTCTCCGTCGCAATCTCCGTTGCGCGGGCGGGGTTCTGCTCCCGGTCACAGTAGCCCCGCTTTCCGCCCCATTCGAAAAACACTGTCAGCACCCGACGAAACCCGTTGCGCGTCACTGGCGACACTCCCAGCCCCTCAAGCCACTGGTCAAGAGTCATCGGGGTAATCTCAGAGAGTAACAGCCCCCCGTGATCATCCGCGAACTGGCGCAGCTTGTAGCGGAGGTCACCGATATAACGGGCCGATTTTCCAGCGGCCTTTTTCATGTCGATGAATTCGTCGATGGCCTCGTCGATGAGGGAACTTTTCTCGGCAGCCTGACGGCGGCGGATGTAATCGGCGACCACGTCCCGCAAGCTGGCGTTGTAGGGTTTCAGGGCTTTCACAGCCCAGGCCGCATCCTTCGCGACACTGTCATGGAGCGCAGCGGCCTCCCGCCCCCGGTTCGCTATCTCGACTTCCTTGTCGATGACAAACTTCTCAGCGGCCTTTTTCGTGCGGAACCGGCGGGAGTTGCGAGGGCGACCAGGATCGAGTGAAGGCCAATAGACCACGTAAGAGAAACCAACGTGATGCACCGAGGCGAACGGTTTGAGCGTGACTTTGAGACTTTCCCGGCGGTTTCGAACGGCATTCGCGGGCGTTGACTTTGGTTCGCTCATGGCCCTATAGTGATCCATGGAGAGTCTTAAATCAATGATAAAACTGTGTCGCCCCGCTGGAACCCTTGATTTTACTAGCCTGTAAACAGCTTTTGGTTCTGTTTGTCAAGGTTCGAATCCTTGCGGGGTTGCCACTTACCGGGTTTATTTCAACCGACTCCTTCTGCGGGTTACGAATCTTCCGGCAACCCGTTACCCGGGCCCCGTTTTCTATGAAGTTTCTCAACTCTCTCCGAACGGTTTTCGTCCTGGGGCGTGTCTCAAACCTGCCGACCATTTGGACAAATGTGCTCGTTGGCTGGTTCCTTGCCGGCGGCGACTGGGGAGCGGAACTCGGCTGGATTATCGCCGGGATGAGTCTGATCTATGTCGCCGGGATGACGTTGAATGACGCCTTCGACGCTGCCTGGGATCGCCAGCACGCACCGGCCCGGCCGGTCCCTTCGGGCCGTATTTCGCCTGCAGCGGTCTGGGCACTCGGTGCCCTCGAGATGTTCGCGGGGGCGGGGGTTCTCCTCGGCCTGACCTCCGTGCACCTCCTCTTTACCGCTCTTCTTCTGATGGCGGTTCTTCTTTACAACTGGCTTCACAAAAGCCACGCCGGCTCGGTTCTGCTGATGGGGGCATGTCGTGCCCTCGTTTATGTCGGGTCAGCCAGTGCGGTGGTGGTTCATACCGACTCCATTGTGGTGCCGCAGCTCGTTTATCTCATCGCTCTCGGGGTAGTCATCTACATCGCCGGACTCACTCTGGCGGCTCGCAAAGAGCATCTCAAATCGCCGGGCGGACTCGGGTTGCTGCCCCGGCTTATGCTGGAGTTTCCTGTGCTCTTTCCGCTCTTCAGTTTCCAGTATGTCGCCCCGGGGCCTGCGAGTTACGCCCTCGTCGGGGCCGGGGTGGCCGGGGTCTGGTCGTGGATGCTTCTTACAAGAGGGGCGCTCAGGGAGAAGCTTCCGCGGGGAATCGCTTATGCCATTGCCGGGATCGCCTTTTTTGATGCCGCCACGGTGGCCTTTGCCGATTGGCGCGCGGCGGTGGTCTGTCTTCTCTTTTTTGTCCTGACTCTCGGGGCGCAACGAATCATTCCCGCCACCTGAGCGACCTGCGGATTCAGGTTGCGGATGGTCGCGCCTGCTTCACGGTTCTCCTCTCCCCAGCGCCCCGCGATGACGACCGGCTTCCAATCTCTCTGCGTATTCTGTGGTTCCCAGTCTGGGGGGCACCCCGCCTACCTTGCATCGGCACGTGCGACGGGCCGCCTCCTCGCCGAACGGAGTGTCAGGCTCGTCTACGGGGGCGGCAGCGCCGGGATGATGGGGGCGGTTGCCGACGCCTGTCTCGAGGCGGGCGGCGAAGTCATCGGAGTCATCCCCGCCTTTCTGATGGACCTCGAGCTCGGTCACCGCGGCGTCACGAAACTGGAGGTTGTCGATACCATGCTGGAACGCAAAACCCGTATGGCCGAGCTCTCCGACGCCTTCATCACCCTGCCCGGAGGCATCGGCACGCTCGACGAGCTGTTTGAAATGCTCACCTGGATCCGTCTCGCCGTGCACACGAAACCGTGCGGTCTTCTCAACGTGGAAGGTTTTTACGACGAGCTTATTTCCTTTTGCGGCAAAACCCAGGTCGAGGGCGGCTTCATCAGTGCCCGCGATGCCGCCAACCTCGTCGCCGACGAATCCATCGCCATCCTACTGGAAAAGCTTGAAGAAGCGGCCCGTCGCGGTCCAAGCTCCGTCTACCGTTCATGAAAGCGTATCACGATCTCCTCGAACACGTCCTCGCCCACGGCACCGAACGCGGTGACCGCACCGGCGTCGGGACCATCGGCGTCTTCGGGGCGCAGGCACGCTTTGATCTGCGTGAGTCATTTCCCTGTCTCACCACGAAAAAACTTCACCTGCGCTCCATCATTCACGAGCTGCTCTGGTTCCTCAAGGGCGAAACGAATATCCGGTATCTGAAAGAAAACGGCGTCAGCATCTGGGACGAATGGGCCGACGAAGAGGGCAACCTCGGTCCTGTTTACGGAAAGCAGTGGCGCTCGTGGTGCTCCGCAAAGTCGGGGGACACGATCGATCAGATCGCTCAGGTGGTGGAGTCGATTAAAAACAATCCGACGAGTCGCCGCCATATCGTGACCGCCTGGAACCCCTCGGCCGTGGAGGAAATGGCTCTGCCTCCCTGTCATGCCCTCTTCCAGTTTTACGTTAACACCTCGACGAACGAGTTGAGTTGCCAGCTCTATCAGCGAAGCGCCGACCTTTTTCTGGGAGTCCCTTTTAACATCGCCTCCTACGCCCTCCTCACTCTGATGATGGCACAGGTCTGCGGTCTGAAGCCCGGGGAATTTGTCCATACCTTCGGCGATCTTCATCTCTATCAAAACCACCTTGAGCAGGCCCGCCTCCAGCTTACCCGAGAGCCGCGTCCCCTTCCGGTGATGAAGCTGAATCCGGCGATCAAGGCGATAGACGGATTTTCTTTCGACGATTTTGAACTGGTCGGCTACGACCCTCACCCCGCGATCAAGGCCCCCATCGCCGTATGAGCCGTCCGCGTCTCAAAGCAGTCGTCGCGATGGCCTCGAATCGCGTCATCGGGAAAGACGGCGACCTCCCCTGGCGCTTGCCCGAGGACCTGAGGTGGTTTAAAAAAGTGACCCTCGGTTTTCCCATTGTGATGGGAAGGAAAACGATGGAGTCCCTCGGCCGCCCCCTCCCGAAACGGCGGAATATTGTCATTTCAAGGAATCTTGAGAACGTCTCGGAAGGCTTCGAACTCGCACGCAGTTGCGTAGATGCCGTCGCCCTTCTCGCCGGGGAGGAACAAGCCTCCATCATCGGCGGGGCCCAGATCTACGGAGAGATGATCCCCCTCTGCGATGAGGTGTTGCTCAGCTATGTCCACCATCCCTACGAAGGCGACACGGTCCTGCCCGAGTTCGAGAATGAATTCGAGATGGTGGAAGTGATCTATCGGGACGACGACTTCGAGCTGCGGCGTTATGTGAGACGGTAAGGGCGGCGGGAGGCGAAACGAGAGGGACGCGTGAGCTTGTTTTCCCCTCACGATGAACTCACCCGCCCAAACTCTGCACGAGCTGCTGCAAGTGCGGATTCCCCGGTTCGATCTTCAGAGCTTCCCTCGCGTATTTTAACGCCAGATCCGTTTTGCCGGCGTCGCGGCAGACGGTGGCGAGTCCGGTCAGATATTCGAGATGATAGGGCGCGAGCTGATGCGCTTTTTCCAGATACGGTAGCGCCTCGGGGAATCGACCCAGCGAGTTCAGGGCGACGCCATAAAAATACTGCGTCTGCGGGTTATTGGGAAGTAACTCCGTCGCGATCCTGAGCTCGGCAACCCCTTCATCGTAGCGTTTTTGCCGGATGAGGAACCGGGCGAGCGAGTCGTGTGAAATCCCGCGATCGGCATCGGTCATGGCACTGGTGACGGCCTGGCGGAACTCGCTCTCGGCCTCGGCCGGCCGATTGAGATCATCGAGCATCTCCGCGAAATTCAAGCGCACCGGCACGAACTCGGGCTCGACCTTTTGCCCGAGCCGGTAAGCAGCCTCGGCTTTCGCAATATCCCCGAGATCCGTGTAAAAGGCGGCCAGCATCATGTGGCCGGCGGCGCGCTCGGCGATGGCGTTTTGCTTTTTCACGAACTCCTCCGCCGCTTTCGTAAAGGATGTCTTCTGCGCCTCGCTGAAGCCACCGTGCGCTGCTGCGAGAACACGGGCCGCCTCGGCGCGGACGGCGCGGGATTCATCATCCAGCATTCCCCCCGCGAGGGCGAGCCGCTGATCGGCCGGGTAGGGCAGCAGAGCAAGGACCGCCTCGACCCGCACGGACGGATCCGGGTCGGTAAGACGTCCGGCGATGGCGCGTGTCATCACAGGAGTGGGAGCCTTTTCCCCCAGCGTCTCGACTGCGGCCGCCCGCACGAGCCCGGGGCGCTCGAGATCACCGGCGAGGGCGATCAGCTTGTCGAGCGACCCCGGCTGATTGCGACGGGCCGCCGCGAGGATCTCGCCGTAATGGGCATTGCGCGGCCCGCCGCCCCACCACTGCTTGAAAAAGTCGGCCGCCCATTCCTGCGTCTGATCAGTGTGGCATTTCGTGCAGGCGTCGGGTCCGCCGATCGCGAGGGCAAGGTCCGGGCGCGGGCTCCGGATGCTGTGATCTCGTCGCGCATCCACGCCCATGTAGGTCTCGGTCGGCATGTGACACTCGACACAGCTCGCCCCGGTGCTGCCGACAGGATGAAAATGATGCGCCGGCGTGTCGTAGGGATCGGCCTGGTGACAGCGCACACAGAGAGCGTTGCCCGGAGCGACGAGTTTCATTGAATGCGGGTTGTGGCAGTCGCTGCATCGCACCCCGGCGTGATGCATCTTGCTCTGCACGAAGGACCCGTAAACGTAGACTTCCTCCTTGATCTGCCCGTCGTGATGATAGAGGCGCTCGCTCAGAATCGAGGGCACGTGAGTGTCGTGATAGGGTTGCCCCTGCTCCAGTTTCTTGTCGAGGAGAGTGCGGTGCGAATGGCAGGGGGCGCAGGTCTCGAGCTGGACATTGGATTGCAGCGGCACGGTGCGCTTCGGCTGATTCGTGTCCGGATCGATCGCCCAGGGGAACTCCGTGTCCGATTCGCCGGGCTCTTTCAGGGTGACGATGAGCCCCTTCGACTTCACATACTCCTTCAGCGCGGCAAAATCCGCCGCCGCCACCGCGTCGCCGGGATTCGCTTCGGTCTTCGCCTTCGCATGGGCCCACTTCACGTGCTCGGACCCCGGGCCGTGGCAGGCCTCGCAGCTCACGTTCATCTCGGACCAGGTCGTGTGATACGAGAGCGTCCCCGCATCGAAGCCCTTGTCGAGATTCGTCGAGTGGCAGTCAGCGCACATGTAGTTCCAGTTAAAATAGCGCCTCGTCCAGTGGAGGATGTCATCGGGCGGGACCGGTTCGTCGGGGTAGAGATGATACCAGCGCTGCCCGCCCTCCGCCGCCGGACGCGTGTCCCAGCAGACTTGCAGCGCCTGATAGCGACCATCGGGAAAGGGAATGAGATACTGCTGGAGCGGGTCGTGCCCGAAGGTGTATTCCACCTTCATGTCCCTGCGCTCGCCCGTCTCGTCGGGCGCGTTGACCCAGTATTCCTCCCCCTTGCGGAAAAAGCGGAAGACCTGGCCGAAGTGATCGAACTCCGCGTTGTCGAAGTCACCCAGGACAAACTCCTCCGTCGCCGGATTCATCGCCTTGTGGTGATCGCTCTGGAGCCACTCGCCATACTGATCCTGATGGCACGACTTGCAGCTCTCGAGCCCCGCGAAGGTCGCCTGCGGGTTCGGATGATAGGGCGAATACGAGGTCGTCGCGGCGGAGTCGTCCTTTTCCTTCGGTCCGCAGGAGGGGAGGAGGAGAATCCACAGGGCCGGGACGAAAATGACGGCTCTTCGCAAATGGTGATTATAGTCAAATGTCATTCCTCGTTTTCCCCGATCACATGATAGGCGGCAGCTCCTCCGGGGAGTATGGCGGGATCGATGCGCCGATCAAACAAGGCCAAGCGTCCCCCATGATCAATCGCAAGAGCGAGGAGATAAAAATCCGTGAGGTGCTTCGATGCGGGGAGCATTGGGAAATGAGACGGCTCGCAGGGGGGCAGTGAGGCGGACCAGAACTGGTGACCCGCGGCGGCACGATATTCCCGCAACAGGACCCTCGCCTCTCCGGGATTACCCGGACCGCCGGGATAATTGGGGTGCCCGAAGAGGCGCAGGACCCCGTTCTTCACCATGGCGCAGGTCGCCCAACCTTCTTTGCGTGCCTTTTGGAAAAAGACATTGGCCTCATGATGATGAACGTGCTGCTCATCAGCCAGAGCGATCAGGACATTGGTCTCGAGGAGTCGCGCCATCTCGTTGGCTGACTAGTGCAGGCCGTCCTCCTCGGTGTCCTCCAACAACCGGTGAAACATATCACTGATGATCAGCTCCTGAACAGGTCTCTTTTTCAACCTCGGAAGACCGAATTCGCTGATCTCGTAGCGACTGTCCGGCGGGAAAACCAGCGGTTTCTCAAGACCGATCTCGCGACGGCGGGAACGGGTCACCGTTTCCTTAAAGGTTGCCCGCCGTCGGGCCGCCACTTGCTTTGCCGCAATCAGCAGGTCGTCGGGCAGGTCCAGCGTCGTCTTCATAGCAAGGTAAGGGTATTGCAATGTGGGTGGCGAGCAAGGTCTAAATCGGCTTGCGACAATTGAACCCCCCTTTGAAGGCGCGGGCCCGTCCGGAATCGTTTTCATGCAGGGGAAACCACTACCCGGATCAGGAGCGCGATCTGCGTGCGCGTCACGATGTGAAAGTTACATCACCTGATTCTACGGTCAATTCCACAGTCCCGACGCAACCTTCTTGAATGCGCGGGCAAACCCTGTTTACTCGCGGGAGCCATGCCCGATCTCCGCACTTTACTTGACCGGACCTTCGCCCGATGCGGCGGCGAAATGTCGTTCGAGGGCTTCATGGCGATGGCGCTCTACGATCCGGAAATCGGCTATTATACCACCGGGATAAGCGACGTGGGCGGACGCGCCGGCGACTTTGCGACCTCGGCGAGTTTATCCGGCGCTCTGGGAAAAGCGATCGCGGGATGGGTCGGATCGGAAATGCGCCCGTTCCTCGCCGAAGGCGGTCCGGTTCATCTCATCGAAGTCGGCGGCGGCAATGGCGCTCTCGCCGCGACCGTCCTGAAATCGCTCGGTTGGTGGCAGCGGCGACGGGTGCGCTACCACCTCGTCGAGATCTCGCCCCGGCTGCAGGAAAAACAACGCGAAGCGCTCGCCCGCTACGACCTCACCTGGCACGTTGAGATTAACTCTGCCCTTCACGCGACGGAGGGACGCGCCCTGATTTTTTCCAACGAACTCGTCGATGCCTTTCCCGCCAAATGGCTGCGCTGGAATGCCGCAGCGGACGCATGGGAGGAGATTTTCGTGAGCTACGACGCCGCCACCGGATTAAAAGAGATCTTTCGCCCCTGCCCGCCCGGCCTCGATCCGGAGACCTATTCCGCCCTCGCCCTGCCGAACCGCCCCGACGGTCAGCGCATCGAGATTCTGCCTGCCTATCGAGACTGGATACATAACCTGTCCCTCCACTGGAAGACCGGGGCAATGCTGACGATCGACTACGGCAGCCCCGACGCGGGCACCGTCTATCACCGCCGCCCCGCCGGCACGATGCGGGCCTATTATCGGCATCAGCGCCTTGAGGGAGGCGGCATTTACTCCCGCATCGGCCGACAGGATCTTACCGCCGACGTGACTTTTGCCGATCTGGTTCAGTGGGGAGGTTCCCTCGGCTGGGAGATGGGGGGATTATCGACGCAACGGGAGTTTTTGCAGCGCTTCGGTCAGGGGACCAGCCCTCCGGCAGGCGGCCCTGCAGGAGACGCGTTTCAGGTGCTGGTTCAGAGGAGGCCGGCTTGAGGCGGGCTCAGTCATCCGGCGGCACCCCTCATTTTCAAAAAAATTCCTTTCCGGGCCCGCGATTGTCCTACCCCCGGTGTTAAGGTGGAAGCTCTCACTGACAAATCTTTTGCTTAGCCGCCCTCTCCCGCTACTTTCTAAACAGCCCATGATCCGTCTTTTTCACACTGCCGACCTCCATCTCGGGCTTAAATTCACCCGTGGCGGCTATTCGCCCGCCCTGCAAAAGCAACTCGTCGATCAAAGGCTCGAGACGCTGCGATCCATGGTCGATCTGGCTAATGCCCGCGAGTGCGGCGTTTTTGTCATCGCCGGTGATCTCTTCGATACTCCGCGCGTCGCGAAGGGCCTCGTCCGCGAGACGGCGGAGATTTTGACCCGCTTCGAAGGGATCGTCGTCGTCCTGCCGGGCAATCACGACTACGTGCAGGAGGACGATCCGCTCTGGCCTCCCTTCATCGACGCCCTTGGCGAAGGGCACCATCTTCTCTCTCGCGAGACGCCTTGCGATCTCCGCGAGCAGGGCGTGCCGCTGGTGCTTTTTCCCGGCGTCTGCGGCTCCCGACATTCCAAGGAAAATGCCGTCGGCTGGGTCACGGCGGCGCTCGCCTCGCTCGACCTGCCCGATGAGGTTCGTCGGGTCGGGGTCGCGCACGGCAGTCTCGAAGGACTCTCGCCCGACTTCAGCGGCGACTACTTCCCCATGACAAGAAAAGAGCTCGAGTCCCCGGGCATGGATGTCTGGCTGCTCGGACACACGCACGTGAGACATCCCGACCGCGATGCCTTCACGGGCGAACGCGTCCTTTTCCCGGCCACTCCCGAGCCCGACGGATTTGACTGTCGTCATGCCGGACATGCCTGGATCGTCGAGATTTCGGAAAAAGGCGAGGTCTCCGGCGAGTCGGTCCGGACGGGTCGCTTCCGCTTCCGCACCGTGGCGAAAATGGTCACGGGCGAGCCCGATCTCGCGGCGCTGCAATCCGAATTTACAACCTATTCTTCCGAAACCGATCTCGTGAAGGTCGCTCTCTCGGGCCGGCTTCCCGGTGATCTCTACGACACCCGCGGCGAGTGGCTGGAAGCGCTCCGCAAAAATGCGCTCTATCTCGAAGACGATCTCACCGGACTCATCAAAGAGATCCGAGCCGCCGACATTGAGCGCGAGTTCACGCAGGGGTCATTTCCCTTTCGCCTCCTGTCCGGACTCGCCGGAGAGGACGGTGACCCTGAATCGCTCCAGATCGCCTGGGACCTCGTGAAGGAGGCAAAAGCATGATCATTCGTCGACTCCATCTTCATCCTTTTGCGGCAGCCGCCGATCGCGAAATCGCCTTTGCCCCCGGCCTCAATGTCGTGCTCGGTCCCAACGAAGCGGGGAAATCGACCCTGCGTCGCGCCCTGCGCCAGGTCCTTTTTGTCCCGACGAAGCTCACCAAGCGCCAGGCCGATGACGAGGTCTTTCCCTTTCTTCCCCTCAGCGGCGGCGATACCGTGCGGGTCTCGGCCGATCTAGAGGTGGAGAGTCGTCTTTGGAAAGTGACGAAACGCTGGGCCAGCGGCAACTCGAACTCCGAACTCCACCTGCCCGACGGCGGCATCATCTCCGAGGGCAGCGTCGTCGAGGAGAATCTCGCCCGCCTTTGCGGACTCAGTCAGGGCACCTGGGAGCACGTCCTTTTTGCGACCCAGGGCGATGTGGGATATGCCCTCGACCGGCTCGACGAGGAAGGCAGCACCGATGATCTCAACGAAGTGATGCGGCGCGCCGTCTTTGAAACCGACGGAGTTTCGCTGGAAAAACTCGGCCTTTCCATCAACGCCCGCTGGAACAAAATTTTCAGCCACTGGGATCGCGAACTCAATCGTCCCGAAGGCAATCGCGGGCTCGAGCGACCGTGGGTGAAGGAAGTCGGCAGCATCCTCGCGGCCTGGTATGAGCGAGAGAGAGCCCGCCTCGCCCTCGACGAAGCCGAGGCTTATTACCGTCGTCTCGATGAACTCAACGCCCGACTCACCGCCGCCTCGGCCGAGAGCGAGTCGCTCAGGCAGTGGGTCGAGACGCACACCGCGATCGCCCGCGACGCTGAGTTGCGGGCCGGACTCGAGGGCCGTCTCGCCCAGGTCGAGGCCAGGGGGAGCGGTCTCAGACAGATCTCGCTGGAGTGGCCCGTCGTCGAGAGCAAGCGGGCCGAGCAGGAGACCCTCGCCGCGCAGTTGAAAGAAAAAGCTACCTCTCTCGCCGCCGAGCTCGCCCGCGCCCGCGCCTGGGAAGCCGCCGGGAAGACGCGCGCCCTCTTCGAAGAGGCGGAAAAACTCAATCTCCGAGTCGAGGCGACACGTAAAGAAAAAGACACCGCCCCCGTCGTCGAGGCCGCCCAGATCGAGGCGCTCGAATCGCTCGAAAAGGAAAGGGACAGGCTCCGCGCCCGGCTCGAGGCGGCCTCGCTCAAGGTCGTCTTCCGTGCCGTTCAGGCGATCGATCTTGAGACCCGTGCCGGAGTCGCCGACACCGTGAGTCACACCCTCGTCCCCGGTGGGTCGCTCGTCCTCGATGCCGGTGGTCGCGTCCTCGTGCGGCATGGCGGGGGAGACTGGGAACTCGAGGTCGCCTCGGGTGACATCGACGTCGCCGCCGAGGAAAAACGCTTTCAAGAGATCGAGGCCGAAGCCGCCGCCCTGCTCGCCAAAATCGGCGCCCCCGACCTCGCCGCGGCTCGCGCCCGTCGAACCGTCTTTCAGGAAAAATCGCGTGACTTTGCCTCGGCGGAGAAACAGCTCGGAGATTTCCTCGGTCCTGCGCGCACTCTCGAAGATCTCCGCACCGAGGTCAACGGCGCGCCCGGCGGCACCGCCTCGTCGCCCCCCGCGCGCCATATCGGAGACCTCGCCGCCGACCACGCTCGCACTGAGGCCGAAGCGAACGCCGCCTCGCGCGAAGCCCAGTCGCTGCGCACCCGCATCGACACCTGGACGAAGGAATACCAGTCCTCCGACGCCCTCCTTGACCTGCTCGTCGATCTCCGCGCCGAACACCAGAAGGTCAAAGGCCAGATCGACGCGCTCCTCCCTCTGCCCGCCGGTGTGACCGACGCGCGGACCTTCCTCGAGGAATACCGCCGGAAAAAGGATCAGCTTGATCAGCGCAAGGGGGCGATGAATCAGATCCTCATCGAAAAGGCCACCCTCGAGGGAAAAGCGCCCGCCCTCGAACCGGCCGACGCGGCCGAGCAACTCGCCCGGAGCGACCTCGCCCTCGATCGGGCGCGGCGCGAAGGNNGGCACCCTCGCTCCGTGGCTCACCCACCTTTCCGAAGTCGTTTCACCGCTGACCCGCGAGCGCTACCGGGCGATCTGTCCCGAAACCGGCACGGCCTCGCGCGACGACTCTACGGCCGTTCCTTTTTCTTCCCTCTCCGCCGGGACCCGCGCCTGTCTCGGACTCGCCGTGCGGCTTTCGATGGCGCGCTGGTTCCTCGAGAGCAGCGACGGATTTCTCATCCTCGACGACCCGCTCGTTGATCTCGACCCTGATCGTCAGGAGTCCGCTGCGGCCATTTTGAAACACTTCGCCAAAGACAAACAGGTCATCCTGCTCACCTGTCATCCCGGCCATGCCGCGATCCTCGGGGGGAATACGATCACGCTGTGAGATCACTTTCCGAGGACGTCTTCGCTCGCCCGCACGAGCGCTCCGACGGCGTCCCGGATCTGTCTCTCCGTCACGCAGAGCGGCGGCATCAGGACGAGCGTGTCGCGAATCGGACGCGTCAGCAGCCCGTAGGCGCGGGCGCGGCGGCAAATTTTGGCCCCGGTTTCATGGCGCCAGTCGAGCGGAGATCCGGTATCGGCATCGACCAGATCGATTGCCGCGATCAGTCCGATCTGACGCACCTCGCCGAAGTGTGGGGAGGTGTTTTTTGCGTCGGATAGTGCGTCTGTCAGAGACGAGATTTTTGCGGGAAGTCCGGCGATGACGTTTTCCTCTTCAAAGACGCGCAGGTTCCCGAGCGCGGCGGCGCAGCCGAGGGGATTGGCGCAATAACTGTGGCCATAGAAAAAGGTCTTCCGCTCTTCATAGCGACCGAGGAAGGCGGCGTAGACTTTCTCCGTCGTCAGCGTCGCGGCGAGTGGGAGGTAACCGCCGGTGAGGCCTTTGGCGAGACAGAGAAAGTCGGGGATGACCTCCTCGTGCTCGCAGGCGAAAAGCCGCCCGGTGCGGCCGAATCCGGTCATGACTTCGTCGAGAATGAGAAAAACGTCGTGACGATCGCACCATTCACGGAGTCGGCGCAGCATCCCGGCAGGCCAGAGTCTCATGCCGGCGGCACCCTGGATGAGCGGCTCGATGATGACCGCGTTGATTTCACCCGCTTCCTTTTCTTTCAGGGATTCGAGAGCCTCCATCGACGCGACACGCGAGACCTCGTAGCCCATCGAGGCGGTCGCCCCGTGAAAGGTCGCGATGCCACCGAGTGAAGCCGCGCCGATGGTGTCCCCGTGGTAGGCGCCGTCAAAGGCGATGTAACGACGCCGTTGTTCCTCG
Source organism: Akkermansiaceae bacterium UBA6138 (assembly GCA_002422425.1). Classification (GTDB taxonomy): domain Bacteria; phylum Verrucomicrobiota; class Verrucomicrobiia; order Verrucomicrobiales; family DEV007; genus Arctic95D-9. The sequence goes on from DIVG01000023.1 coordinate 17,253, forward strand.
CCGCGCAACTCGCGGTATTGCAGGGCCATGCGGCAGGCACACTCGATCGCGGTCGAGCCGTCGTCGGTGAAAAAGACACGTGTCAGGGTGTCGCGCGGGAAGAGACCGACCAGCCTTTCCGCGAGCCGGATTGCGGGTTCATTGGAAAACCCGAGCGCCGAGCAATGGGAGATGCGGTCGAGCTGATCCCGGATCGCCGCGTCGATCAGCGGATGCCGGTGGCCGTGGATGTTGGTCCAGATCGAGCTGTTACCGTCGAGATACTCATTGCCTTCGAGATCCGTCAGCATGGCTCCGCAGCCCGACGCGATGATGAGCGGATCCACTGCGGACGCGCACCAGTCCTGCATCTGCGTGAAGGGATGCCAGAGGTGCGCCTTGTCGAGTTGGCGGAGCGACTCAACAGGACTGGGTGCAGGGCCTGACCCTGTCTGGTCTGAATCCGGGGGTGTCATCGGGCAGGAAGGATGACAGTGGTGGGCGGGGCTTGCATTCGAATTGTGCGAGTATCTAAGCTCATCATTATTCGGGGATTCAGGCTGAGATATCGGAAGACGCGCGGGGAAGCCTCGAGCGAATGGTTGCCAGAAAGCCGAGTGCGGATTAAATTTTGCATCATGGACGCGGAAGACAATCGGACAAACGTGAGCTTAAAGTCTCAGGATCCAGTCTCCGAGTTCCTTGAACTGTTGCCTTCTCTACGGTCAAAAGAAACGCCCAAAGCGAAGCCCTGGAATTTGATCGTGGGCACATTGCCGGGCGATGAGATCGATGACGAGGCCGCAAAGATGGGAAGCGAGTGGCGCGATCGGATGAACCACAGTGAGTTTGGTTGATGTTTGCGGTCCTCGACACGAACCATTTTCGAGAACTGACCGAGAATTCCCCGGCAGGTCAACGCCTGCAGGAAAAGATCAAGGTATTCGCCCCGGGCCTGTTCAGCTGCATCATCGCTGCAGAAGAGTCGCTCCAGGGGCGAATCTCATTCATCCGGGGTAAGCAATCGGGAGTGCTGCAAGTCGAAGGGTAGGCCAGGCTTCAATCAACCATCGAAGCTCTTGCCAGTCTCACTATTCTTCCCTTTGATGGTGAGGCGGCTCGGGTGTTTCAGGTTCTCCAATCACTCAAACTCAAGATCGGGACGATGGATCTCAAAATCGCCGCCATCTGTCTCGTTCACGATGCAGTTCTTCTCACTCGGAATCTTGGCGATTTCCAGCGAGTTCCTGGATTGAAGCTTGAGAACTGGTTGGATTAAGGTTTTTCGAACTTCTGGGTCAATGGATCGGAGTTGAGATTGTCTGGAAAGGGATCAATTCGGCGAAGACAATCCCCCCCCGTCACCAAGCCGCGCCGAGTTGCGGCTGGGGATTCACGCGATAGGGCATCCAGACGATGCCGACGGACTTGGCCGTGCAGTTTTTCTTCAAGGGCGTGAGGCTGATGGTCTCAAGTCTTTCGGACATCGGGTCCATCGCGGCCTTGAGTTTTTTGATCTCTCTTTCGCAATCCTCCTCGATTGCGTCGAGTTCGGCCTGGTAGCCGCCGACCTTTTCCTCGGCGCGGGCCACGTCGCGGCTTTCCTTCCAGGCGCGCGAGGCACCGGACATGGCCCCGCGACCGGCGGTGCTCGAAATTCGTTTTCCGAGGACGGCGCTGAGGATGGTGCTGCCGATGCGCACCGCCGTGTCCATCTTTGCGCTATTGGCCTGGGCTTTCTGGTCGGCGACGGCATCCATGGCTCTGGCGAGCCTGTCCTCAATCGTTTTAATTTTCTTTTCGTAGGCGTTACGGAGTTCTTGCACCTTTTTGTCGCGCGCCTCGTGAGCGGCGTGGACGAGGCGGGCGCGGAAGTCACCCTCGGCTTCACCGAGATTCGAGAGCAGACCGGTGAGGGGACTCTTGAAGACGGTGGCGGTGTGATTGACGTAGAGCCAGTCAACGAGCTCCTTGCCGAGGGTGGTCCACCCCTTCGGGTCGAGGAGGGACTGGGGCAACTCGGAGAAGGCGGCTCCCGCGACGGGCTCACTGCCGAGCTGGCTCACCGTGAGGCCGTTCGGCAGTGCCAGGGCCTGCGACCAGTCAACGGTTCCGCTCGCGGGATCGATCCTGTTGATCATCGCGGTCGTTTCGGTTCCGTTTATTCCTTTTGCGGCATCAACGTAGCGCACCTCGCCGACACGGACGATGGCCGGGACGTAGCTGATCTCCTTCGCGGGAACGCCGGGTTCGGCGGGGATGAAAAAATTGACCGCCCCGCGCGGGAGACGGGGGCGCATCGGCTGTGGCGCGGCCGGGTTGGGCGATTCGGCGGAGGGGGGCGGAGCGGCGGCCTTGTTCCCGCCGAGCGCGGCGCGCAGGGGATCCATCAGTTTTTTGATTTGTCCCCGCGCGAGCGGACCGGTGAGGTAACTCATGACCCAGCGCACGTGGAAAACGGTGGGGGCCTCGTCGTTGACGTTGTTCATCAGGAAGACGCGCGCGCCGAGACCGGCGAGAAGTTGCTCCATTTTTTTCCGGTCAAAGCCACCGCTTTGGCTCGCGGCGGCCCCTTCAAGCCCGTCAAGGACGCGTGCCTTGTCGCGCTCGGTCTGGAGGCGCCCGAGCCACCAGGTGCCGATGTTGGAGAGCGCTTTGTAGTCGAGATCGACGGGGTTCTGTGTTGCGAGGAGGACGCCGAGGCCGAAGGCGCGGCCCTGCTTCAGCATCGTCATCATCGGTTTTTTTGAGGGCGGCATCGCCGAGGGGGGCAGGTAGCCGTAGATTTCGTCCATATAGAGGAGCGCACGAAGGCTCGTCGTGCCGTTCTGCGAGCGCATCCAGCCGAGCATCTGGTTGAGGAGGAGCGAGACGAAGAACATTCGCTCGGAGTCGCTGAGATGGGCGATCGAGAAAATGGAGAGGCGCGGTTTGCCCCCGGGCGTATGAAGCATGCGCTTGATGTCGAGGGGCTCTCCCTCAAGCCAGGTGGAAAACCCGGGCGAGGCGAGAAGGTTGTTCATCTTCAGGGCAAGGTCGAGACGGGTTTTCTGCGGGCAGACGGTCTCTAGATCCATCACGCCGATCTTGTCGAAAGGAGGCACTTGGATGTGGCGGACGAGGGCCTCGAGGGTGACACCGTGTCCTGCCTTCCACGAGTGGGTGAAAATGTTCGATAGCAGGATGTGCCCGGGATCGCGGATGGGGTCAGCGTTGCTACCCACGAGCGAGAGCAGGCTCGAGACGGTCGATTCGATGCGTTCGGCGAGGGCCTCGCCGTCGTCGAGGATTTCAAAAGCAGGCACGTCGAGGGAGCTGAGGATGGAGACAGGCAGTCCGGCATTCGAGCCCGGGGTGTAGACGGCCATGTCGATCTTGTCACGAAAAGTGCGAATCCGTTCGGCGCTCTGCCCCCAGCTCTCGAGACCGTTTTTCCACATGGCGGCGGTCCTGGCGGCGTGTTCGTCCGGAGAGATGCCTTTTTTCGCGGCGTCGTCCTCATTGATCCAGGGGCGGAAATCTTCCGGTGTGAGATCGGGGAACGTGAGGAGCAGATTCGCGATATCGCCCTTGGGATCGATCACGATCGCGGGGATGTCATCCATCGCGGCCTCCTCAAGCAGGGCGATACAGAGACCGGTCTTGCCCGAGCCGGTCATGCCGAGGACGACGCCGTGAGTGACGAGGTCTTTGGAATCATAGAGGACGAGGTCCTCCTGCAGTGTTTTTTTTCCGGGATCGTAGGTCCTGCCGAGGTAGAACTTGCCGAGTTGTTCGTAATCCTGAATGAAGTCGTGCATACGAGATGGGGAATGAAGGGATTGAGGCGCTATAAGGTTAAGCCTGTGGCTCTTAGGATGCGGACGGCTCTCAATGAAGCGCAGAAACCTTTTCTTGTGAAAGGTTTCCGGAATTTCTTAGAAAAAAGTGAAAAAAAAGTTGCATTCAATTTCGTTACGAGTATTAAATCGCTCAGTTATTAGTTGTTACGTATCCAATCCTTTTGGTGTCAGAGCGACTTTATCCTAAATCAACCTCGTTTGCGGCTCAAAACCCAACGAAACCACTCAGAATTAGAGAAAACCTATGAAAAAATCCATCTTGTTTGGACTTATCGGTGCGATGACGCTCGGCGTTAACGCAGGAGATTGGGGTAAAGCCCCTGTTGGAAAGAGCCCGATCAGCGCCCCCGCTGAAGACCAGGGTTCCGTCGAGCTCGGCTTCATGTCCCACTACATTTTCCGGGGCATGGTTGGTGCGGTGAACACCTACTACGCTGATGTCAACTACACCTTCGAAAACCTCACGGTTGTGCCGATCACGATCGGAGCTGCTCGTTACACCGGTGGTGATGGCAAGTGGTCCGACATGTTCGGGGCTTATGATGGTGGCACTCGCATGGTTCTCAGCGCCGAAGCGGCACTGGGCACTTTCGCTGGTTTCGACACTGTGCTTGGTCTGTCTCACTATTCTCATGAAGATTACGGCAATTATGCCCAGCCCTTCATGGATGTGAGCCTTGAGCTTACCCGCAGCCTCGGTTTTGCTGATCTTCGCCTCCTCACGGTCTACGGTCTTGCCGGAAGCTATCAGGATGAGCGTCCCGAAGGTCTTTACACCGAGCTTGCTCTGTCGCGCTCCTTCGGTATCACCGATGCTCTCGCGGTCATCGTTGAGGGTGGTCTTGCCTACGACTCCGGCTACAACTGGGCCTATGATTCGGGTGGTTCGGACTTCAACCACTACTTCTTCAAGGCGACTCTTCCGATCGAGCTCAAGTCCAACGTGACTTTCTCTCCCTACGTCGGTTTTAACGGTTCGCCGACCGGTTGGTCGACCGATGGTGCCTGGAACAACGGTTCCACCAACGATCAGAGCGACATCTTCCACGCTGGTGCCTCGGTTGAAATCACTTTCTAATCGAGTCAGCTTCTAGCTGAAGTTAGTTTTACGAAAACCGCTCTCCTGCAAGGGAGGGCGGTTTTTTATTTTTTGTGGACGCTCCTGTGCGCCGTGAAAATGCTTTCGAGACAGCGGTAGACCAACAATCCAGCCGGTCCGGGCGACAAAGCTGAGGATTCCCCGATGGCGAGCCGGAGCACGTGCGGGGAAAATCCCGGGTCCGGCGAGCAGAAGAGGGAAAAGGAAAAGGCTTGCCGGAAACGGGAAGGTGCGGCTGAAAATGATTGTGTCCTGGTCTATTAATCGGGTCTATGGTAAAAAACCGATCTTCGGGCTTTTCTCCTTTCTTATGACCCGGTTTCTCATTCCGACCCTCCTTTGCCTCTTTTGGTTCGGTTTTCCCGTCATCGGTGCCGAACGCCTCCCCAATGTCGTGGTCATTTTCACCGACGATCTTGGCTACGCCGACATCGGCAGCTTCGGGGCGAGGGGATACGAGACCCCGCATCTCGACCGACTCGCGGCGGAGGGACGTCGTTTCACGCGGTGGTATGCGCCACAGGCGGTCTGCTCTGCCTCGCGGGCCGGCCTCTTGACCGGTTGCTACCCCAATCGCCTCGGTATCCATGGCGCGCTCAGTCCGGGCGGTGAGCGCGGTCTCCATGCCGACGAGACGACCATGGCCGAGCTTTTTAAGTCGAAAGGCTACGCGACTGCCGCCTTCGGCAAATGGCACCTCGGCGACCACGAGAGGTTCCTCCCGCTCGCGCACGGCTTTGACGAGTATTTCGGCATCCCCTACTCGAACGATATGTGGCCGCAGCACCCCACGTCAGACGATTTCCCGCCGCTCCCTCTGTTTGACGGCAACGAACGCGTCCGCCTCGTCGACGAGACCGATCAGAAAATGCTGACGACCTGGCTCACGACGAAGTCTGTTGACTTCATCAATCGCCACCGCGAGGAGCCCTTTTTCCTTTACGTGCCGCATCCGCAACCGCACGTGCCTCTTTATGTGAGTGATCGGTTTGCCGGGACGACGGAGCGAGGGCTCTACGGTGACGTCATCGCCGAAATCGACTGGTCCGTCGGGGAAATTCTCAATGCCATCACCACGAACGGTCTCGATGAAGACACCCTCGTCATTTTCACAAGTGACAATGGCCCGTGGCTCTCCTACGGCACCCATTCGGGCTCGGCCGATCCGCTGCGGGAGGGCAAAGGGACCGCGTGGGAGGGCGGCGTGCGGGTTCCCTGCGTGATGCGATGGCCGGGGAAAATCCCCGCCGGCACTGTCTGCGAAGAACCCGGCATGCACATCGATCTGCTCCCGACCTTCGCCGGACTCATCGGGGCGGAGCTGCCGGCGAAAAAGATCGACGGACTCGACCTTTTCCCCCTCATCAGCGGTGTCGAGGGTGCGAAAAATCCGCACGAGAGCTACTGGTTCTACTACAAATCAAACGAGCTGCACGCCATCGTCAAGGATCAGTGGAAGCTCGTCCTGCCGCACGGCTATCGATCCCTCGCCGGCGGGGAAGGAGGGCACGGAGGCTTACCGGTCCCGTATCAAAACCTGAAGGCGGGCCTCGAACTCTATCACCTTTACGAGGACATCTCCGAGTCCGGTGATCTCGCCTCAAAACATCCCGAAAAAGTCGCCGAGCTCCTTGATTACGCCGAAGCCGCCCGCGCCGAGCTGGGGGATGCGCTGACGAAACGCAAAGGCAGCGGCAACCGCGAACCGGGTCGTCTCACGGTGGAGGAGCTGGCGGACCTGGAGAAGGTGCACTGGCCCGCGGGGCGGCCGGGGAAGTGAGGATTCGTTGACCGGGCAAAATCGCTGAGCTACCCCGTCAATTTTCCCGTTACCCACTCCGCCTGAAACGTGCCACAATAGCACCGCATGCATATTCAGGACATCTTTGCGCAGGGAGCGCCCACTTTATCTTTCGAGTTTTTTCCGCCGAAGTCGGCTGACGCGTCACAGGCGCTCTACGAGACCATCGCCGAACTGGAGGCCTACGAGCCTTCCTTTGTCAGCGTCACCTACGGGGCGGGGGGGTCGACCCGCGAGTTGACCAATGACCTTGTTGTAAGGCTGAAAAATTCAACTTCCCTCGATCCCATCCCGCACCTCACCTGCGTCTGCCATCAGGAGGAAGACATCCGCTCCATCCTCAAGCGTTATGCCGAAGAGGGCGTCAGCAACATCCTCGCCCTTGGGGGGGATCCGCCGCGTGATCTCACGAATTACAAAAAGGCCGACGACGCCTTCCAGCAGGCGGCGGATCTCGTTCGCTTCATCAAGCGTTTTTCCGAAGGCGGCGGGCATCCCGACTCGCGCGGTTTCGGAATAGGCGTGGCCGGCTTTCCCGAAGGGCATCCCGGGACCCCGAACCGGCTCAAGGAGATGGATTACCTCAAGGCGAAGGTCGATGAGGGCGCCGACTACATCGTGACCCAGCTCTTTTTCTGCAACGACGACTTCCACGACTTCCGCGATCGCTGCGTTCTCGCCGGCATCACTATTCCCATCATTGCGGGCATCATGCCGGTGACTTCAACGAAGGGGATGGAGCGCATGGCCGATCTCGCGGCGGGCGCCCGCTTCCCCGCAAAACTGCTCCGCGCCCTCAACCGCGCCGGCGACGACGCCGAAGGAGTCGAAAAAGTCGGGATTCACTACGCGACCCAGCAGTGCTCGGATCTGCTCGAGAACGACGTCAGCGGCATCCATTTCTACACCCTCAACAAGTCGCACGCGACCCGCGAGATCTACGCGAATCTCGGTCTGCGCACGACCGGTTCTCTTGCGGTCTAACCGGCACCGGCGGAATGAAAAAATTCCCCTGGAGAGCGATGTTGTACGGGGCCATGCTGCTCTATCTTCTCGTTGATCTGAAACTCTGCCGCGGCCCGCTGCGTCAGGCGATGACGAGCCGTCGTGATGCCTCGGTCGAGACGGCAGCACGGAACAAGTGGGTCGCGATCATCAATCTCGAGCCCGTCACCCGCGAGCAGCTCGACCTCGCCGTTTATCGTCACCTCCACCAGCGCGGCAAGACACCCGACGAGATCCCCGCAAAAAATCTCGTCATGATCAAGCGGGCCGTGCTCCAGACCATCATCGACGACACTCTCGTGCGCCAGTGGGCCGACGGGGAGAAGTTTGTCGCTCCGCCCGCAGAGATCGCCGCCTTTATCGACTCATGGGAATCGCAGTTCCCCTCGCCGGAAGAGCGCGCCGCCAGGGCCGAAGATCAGGGGCTCGACGAGGCCGCCATCCGCACCGAACTTGCCCGCATCTGGTCGCGCAAACGCTGGCTCGAGAAACGCATCTCCGCAGCCGTGACCGTGACGGAGGAAGAGGCCCGTGCCTGGTTCGAGGCGAACCGCGGTTCGGCGGAGAGCGGTTACCGCGAGGGGTTCATTGAGCCAGAAAAAGTGCGCGCCCGGCATATTTTCCTGAGCACCGTTGAGGTTGATGACGAGTCCCGCGAGGATCTCATTCGCGAAATCCATCGCCGCCTCACCGCTGGAGAAGCGAGCTTCGAAGATCTTGCCAAAGCCCATTCCGAAGATGGGCGAACCCGGGAAAAAGGAGGTGATCTGAACTGGTTTTCGCGGAAGCGACTTCCCGTGGATTTTACCGGACCGGTTTTCGCCCTTGACCCCGGAGAGCTCGGCGAACCTTTTAAAACTCGTCTCGGCTGGCACCTCGTCGAAGTCCTTGAACGGCAGGCGGAGCGCCCTGTGAGCTACGAAGAGATCGTCGTCGAGATCAAACAGCATCTCGAGAGCGAGCGTACCGAAGCGACGGTAAAGGAGCTGATGCAAAAGCTCCGCAAGGTCGCGAATCTCCAGCTTTTTCCGGAGAATATCCCGACGCCCTGACTTGACTCCAAATGCGCCTGGGTCGGCTACCGGAGCTGCAGAGGGAAGGCCTATCGCCTCACGGGAGTTCCTTCACGGAAAGCGATAACCTACACCCCGCACCGTCTCGAGTACCGTTGGTGCGGCGGGATGGTCGCCGAGTTTCCTGCGGAGTTTCGCGATGTGCTGATCGAGCGTTCGTGACTCGGGGAAGTAGTCCATTCCCCAGCAGCGGTCGAGGAGGGTGTCGCGATCGACGGCTTCGCCGCGCCGTTCGTGAAGGAGAGTCAGGATGGCGACTTCGCGGGGAGTCAGATCGATCATTTCACCTTTACATTCGGCGCGGAGTTCCTTGGGATAGATCGTGAGCGGTCCCATGGCGAAGGACTCCCGCGGACGCGGACCGGTTACCGTCTCCGTTCCCGCACTGCGGCGGAGGGCGCAGCGGATCCGGGCGAGGAGTTCGTGCCGGCCGAAGGGCTTTCGCACGAAGTCGTCGGCACCGAGTTCGAGTCCGACGACGACGTCGATCTCTTCATTTTTGGCGGAGAGAAAAACGACGGGGACGCGGGATCGTGTCGCACGGATACGGCGGCAGACTTCGTAACCGTCGAGGCCGGGCATCATGATGTCGAGACAAACGAGATCGGCCGACTCGCTCTGCCAGAGGGCAAGGGCCTCGTGACCGTCGGCTGCGGCGCTCACGGTATAGCCTTCGCCTTCGAGGCAGGCGATGAGGGCTTCGCGCGTGAGGGGATCGTCTTCGGCCACGAGGATCTTCATGAAGCGCGCGAGTCGGGGAAGGTGATGACTCTGACCGTCGTGGCGGCGGGCAGACGGAGTTCGAAGTGCGCCCCCGGGCCGTTTTGCGCAGTGAGACGCAGACCGCCACTCATGGCAACGGCAAGATCTCGAGCGATGGCGAGGCCGAGTCCGGTGCCGGTGACGCCCTCGGAGGGGCGGTCATTGAGACGCTGGAAGGGTAGGAAGATGCGCTCGTGTTCGCGGGCGGGAATGCCGGGACCGCGGTCTTTGACGAGCAGGATGACGGCCTCATCGTCCTCTGCAAGGGTGATGTCGGCGAGACCTCCGGCGGCAGCGTATTTCTCGATGTTTGAGAGCAGGTTACCGAGGATCTGACGGAGCGAGTCAGGATCGGCGAGGGCTCGGGTGGAGTCGCCGCCGTTCACGACGATCTCGACGCCGCGGCGTTTTAGTGAGGGGGCGAAGGTTTCGGCGACTTCCTCCACGAGCGGTCGCAAAGCGAGCGGCGCGGGTGCGGGAAGCGGAGTGGAATCGCGGCGGGAAAAGGCGAGGACGTTGTCGATGAGCCGGGCGAGGCGGCGGGTTTCCTCCTGCACGCGGGCGAGGCGCTGGCGTCCCCGGGCATCGGCCCCGTCGGCGGCGAGATCGGCATTGAGGAGGATGTTCGTGAGCGGCGTCTTGAGCTCGTGGGAGACGCGATTGACGAAGGAGACACGCTGCTCGGCGAGGCGGAGGGCGCGGTGGAGAGCGATCGTGGCGATTGCTCCGGCGAGGAGAACGAGCAGGGCCAGTCCCGCCGTTCCG
>DIVG01000027.1 GCA_002422425.1 Akkermansiaceae bacterium UBA6138
CGGAAACGCGGTTGCATGGATAGGGGTTGGGAAAAGCGGAGATTCCCACATTCCCCCGCCTTTTGGCAAGACCCTGATGGCGTAAATATTTGGGTGTGAGGCGAAGAAAACCCTCTCTTCACTCCCCGATCCGATCCTGTTGACTCGCCCCCTTCCACAGAATACCGAACCATCCCTTCAGGTCATTTTCACCGGAAGGCCGCTTGTTTCCCCCGCAAAAGGCGGCTAAATTCGCCCCTTTTCCTTTACCCTCGACGCCTCACGCGATGCCGAAAGTCTTTCTCAGAACCTTTGGATGCCAGATGAACGAACGCGATTCCGAACAGGTCGCGCAGATGTTCATCGAACGCGGTTTCACGGTCACGCCGGAGCCGGGCGATGCCGATGTCGTCCTCATGAACAGCTGTTCGGTCCGTGATCAAGCCGAGCAGAAGGCGCTCGGAAACATGCGCCACCTCGGCAAACACCGGCGGAACAATCCGAACATGGTTTTCGGGATGATGGGGTGCATGGCGCAGAGCCGCGGCGAGCAGCTCCTCCAGGAAGTCCCCCATCTCGATCTCGTGGCGGGGACTCAGAAGTATCATCGCGTCGTCGATCACTGCATCGAACTGATGCGGAAAAAGGAAGAGGCCCAGATGGACGACCTCCGTCTCCCCATCGTCGATATCGGCGAGGAGGAATCGTCCCAGAACACGATCCGCGATCACATCGCGAAGGATCACGGGGTGACCGAGTTTGTCAGCATCATGCAGGGCTGCAACATGAAGTGCACCTTCTGCATCGTGCCCTTCACCCGCGGCCCCGAGCGCGCCCGCCCCATCGCGGATATCGTCGACGAGTGCAAACGTCTCGCCGGCAGGGGCGTCCGCGAGGTCACGTTGCTCGGCCAGATCGTGAATCTCTACGGGCGGCACGAGTTCCCGAAAGTGGATGGAAAAAGCCCTTTCGTGCAGCTCCTCGAGGCCGTCCACGAGATCGATGACATCAAGCGGATCCGCTTCACCTCACCGCATCCGATCGGTTACAAAGAGGACGTCATCGACGCCTTTACCTACCTACCGAAGCTGGTCGATCACGTCCATTTCCCGATGCAGTCGGGCTCGGATCGCATTCTCAAGCGCATGCACCGTCCCTACAAGGCGGCGCGTTTCATCGAGATCTGTGAGAAGATGAAGGAGGCCCGTCCCGGCATCGCCATTTCGACAGACATTATCGTGGGCTTTCCCGGCGAGACCGAAGAGGATTACCTGGAAACGAAAAAAGCCGTCGAGTATCTCCAGTTTGACCAGGCCTACGTCTTTCGCTACTCGCAGCGCAAGGACACGCCCGCCGCGGAAATGGAGGACCAACTTCCCGAACGGATCAAGGAGGAGCGCAACCAGGATCTCCTCGCTCTCGTCGACTCCATCGTCGAGCGGAAGAATCACGCCCTCGTCGGAACCGTTCAGGAAGTCCTTTGTGAAGGGCCGAGCCGTTACAACAAGGATCGCCTAACCGGACGCACGAGGACGAACCGTATTGTCATCTTCGACGGAGACGCCGACCGCATGTCGGGACAGATCTTCGATGTCCGCATCGAGGAATGCTCGGGTTTTACCCTCTACGGTGATCCGGTCCTCGGGCTTGAGCCTTCGGCCTTGCTTTAAACCGATTCAATCCGAATCTGAGCGACGTTTTTCCATGCAGGCCATTTACAATTTACTCTACGAGCCCGGAATCCCCCTGAAGATCATGGGGATCCTCATCGGTCTCTGGCTCATCGCCAGCCATGCTTTCGCCCTCGCCAAGCCGGATCTGGTAAAACCCTGGCTGAAACGTTTTCCCCGGAATGACAAGCTCGGGACCGTGCTCGTGATCATCGCCTTTGCCTGGTCCTTCATTATCTGGTCCTGCATGGATCTGGGCGAGTTTTTCAAAATCGAAAAGCCCGTGCAGATGATTCTTGTGGCGGGCTGCGTCGGAGTGATCGTCTACGTGAAAGAGTTTATCGCGGTGCGTTCCCTGGGATTTCTCATGATCCTCGCGGCGGCACCCATCCTTGATTCAGCCTTCCTCAAAGAGCCTCAAACAAGGCTGCTCATCGTCGCGCTCGCCTATGCCATCGCCGTCAAAGGGATGTTCTGGGTGGGTATGCCCTACCTGATGCGCGACCAGATAAACTGGGTCCTCGCGAAAGAAAACCGCTACAACATCGGCGCGATCGCCGGGGCGGTTTATGGGCTGGTGGTGCTGATTGGTGCGGCGGTGTGGTGGTAGATCCAGTCTTCGAGGACTGTTTCTCGTTTTTCCATAGCTCCCATTTCCCGTTGCTCTCGCCGCATTCTTCGCGACAATTCGGGCGATATGTCCACGCCCTTTATTCACGACGACTTCATGCTGCAATCGACCGCAGCGAGGGAACTCTACCACCAGTTCGCGAAAGACGAACCCATCCTCGATTTCCACAACCACCTGCCACCGAACGAGATCGCGGCGGATCGGAAATTCGAAACGCTCTACGACATCTGGCTCGCGGGTGACCACTACAAATGGCGCGGGATGCGGGCCAACGGCATTCCCGAAGACCGCATCACCGGCAACGCCTCGCCCCGCGACAAATTTGACGCCTGGGCCGAGACAGTCCCCCACTGCCTCCGCAACGCGCTCTACCACTGGACACATCTGGAGCTCTCCCGCTACTTCGAGTTCGACGGCCTGTTTTCCACCGAAACGGCGGACGAAGTCTGGGAGCGGGGCAATGAGAGGCTCGCCCGTCCGACCCATTCCTGTCAAGGCCTCCTCGAAATGAGCAAGGTCCGCGCGCTCTGCACGACCGATGACCCGACCCACTCGCTCGAGCATCACCAGGCCATCGCGGCCGATCCGACGATCAGCTGCCGCGTCTACCCGACCTTTCGCCCCGATCCAGCGCTCTGGGTCCACGAGGCGGTCTCGTTCAATGCCTATGCCGACAAGCTCAGCGAAGTGAGCGGCGTCGACTGCTCCACCCTCGCCGGATTTTGCGACGCGATCCGCTCGCGCCACGACTTTTTCCACTCCCTCGGCGGACGCCTCTCCGACCACGGGCTCCATCACGTCTTCGACGCCGACGGCACGAAAGAGCAGGCCACCGCGATCTTTGACAAGGTCCGCACCGGCCGGTCCGCCAACGCCGCCGAGACCGAGGCCTTCGGGGCCTACCTCATGCTTTTCATCGGCGAGCTCAATGCCGCCCGCAACTGGACGATGCAACTCCACATCGGCGCCGAGCGCAACAACAACCAGCGGCTTTTTGAAAAACTCGGCCGCGATGTCGGCTGCGACTCCATGGCCGATGTCAATCATGCCTTCGCCGTGCGGCGCTACCTCAATACCCTCGACCAGCGCGGCCATCTCCCCAAGGTGATGCTCTACAACCTCAACCCGAAGGACAACTACGCCCTCGCCACGATGCTGGGGAACTTCCTCGAAGCCAAGCCCGGCGACCCGCCCTGCCGTCTCCAGCTCGGCACCGCCTGGTGGTTCATGGACACCAAAGAAGGGATGGAGTGGCAGATCAACACCTTCTCGAACACGAGCCTGCTCTCCCGCTTCAACGGCATGCTGACGGACTCGCGCAGCTTCCTCTCCTTCACCCGTCACGAGTATTTCCGCCGCATTCTCTGCAACATGATCGGGACCGACATGGAAAACGGGGAAATCCCCCGCGACATGGAGTTGGTCGGGGACATGGTGCGCCGTATCTGCTTCCGGAACGCCGCTGAGTTTTTCGGACTGGAGCTGTCGTGACCGGGACCCGTCAGGCCGAGTATGATACCGTCATCATCGGTGGCGGTGTCGCGGCGCTGTGGACGGCTAACGTGTTGAAAAACGCGGGGCAGTCTGTCCTCGTCCTGACAAACACTCCGCTCGGCGAAGGCCAGTCTCTCGCCGCGCAGGGCGTCATCCATGGCGGACTGAAATACGCGGTCGGGGGAAAGCTGACCGACTCGTCCGAGGCCCTCGCGGCGATGCCGGGTCGCTGGCTTGCGGCGATGCGGGGAGAAGGTCCCGTCGATCTCAGCGGGGCCCGCCTCCTCTGCGATCATCAGCTGATGTGGAGCCTACCGAACATGGTCAGCCAGGTCTTGAGTTTTTTCGGGAGCAAGGCGCTGCGGGGTCGATCCGCCGCGATCGCACGCGAGGATTATCCGGCCGTCTTCGACACGGACGATTACAAGGGAAAGCTCTTCCGCATTGACGAGCCCGTCGTGGACCCGGTCTCCATCATACAAGAACTCGCACGGGGCGTGGAGGCCGAAACCTATCTCGTCGGGTGGGGAAAAAATGCTTCGCTTGAGTCGGTCGAATCTCAAATTTCCGCGATCATTTTGCGCGATGACTCCGGCGACGCGGTCCGGGTCACGGCGTCCCGTTACCTCCTCGCCGCCGGAGCTGGCAACGGCGCGCTCCTTTCCGAAATCGGCATTTCGAGCCCCGCGATGCAGCTACGCCCGCTTCACCAGCTCATCATTCGAAAGCGCGGGCTGCCCGATTTTTTCTCCGTCTGCGTCGGGACCAGCCCGAAACCGCCCCTTGTCTCGACGACCCATATTGACAGTGAGGGCCGCACCATTTGGTACATCGGCGGCGACATCGCCGAGCAGGAAGGCGTCGCCCGGACCGAGGCCGAACAGATCATGGCAGGCAAGACTCTCTTTGCGAAGCTGATGCCCTGGATCGATCTCGCCGAGGCCGAGTGGTTCACCTGTCGCGGAAACCGGGCCGAACCTCTCACCGGAACGGGCGACCGCCCCCCCGGTGCGTATTGCGAGCGAATCGGCAATCTCCTCGTCGCCTGGCCCACCAAACTCGCTCTTGCTCCGAATCTGGCGGATGAGGTGCTGCGGAACTCGGAGAAGTCGACCGGGCAAACGAATCCGCCCCTCGCCCTGCCACATCCGCCGCTCGGAAGAGCGCCCTGGGAACTACCGTGAAACGCACGTGCTCGTTTGACCCCAAGGAGGGGAGACATTCCTGTTGTGCTTTTTTCTCGTCCAGTCACGATCGGTCCGGGCATGCCGGGCCAGACCCGTTCGCTCGGTCCGAACTTCCCTCCCCCTTGACTCCGTCCCCATTTCCCTGAACGTCCTCTCCATGCACCGCCGCCCCCTTCATTCCACCGACCTCCTCGTTTCCTCCCTCGGACTCGGCACGGTGAAGTTCGGGCGCAATCAGCAGGTGAAATACCCGACCGCCTTTGACCTTCCCTCCGACGAGGCCATCCTCGAACTGCTCGATCTCGCCCTCGCCGAGGGCATCAACCTGCTCGACACGGCACCCGCCTACGGCACGAGCGAGGAACGACTCGGCGGTCTCCTCGGATCCCGCCGGGACGACTGGGTCATCATCTCAAAAGCCGGCGAAGACTTCATCGACGGCAAATCCCGCTTCGACTTTTCCCCCGCCGCGATCTCCGCTAGCGTCGAGCGCACCCTGTCACGTCTGCGAACTGACAGGGTGGAGTGTCTCCTCCTCCACTCCGACGGAAATGACCTCGAGGTGCTCGACCAATCGGGCGCGGTCGGGGCACTGCTCGCGCTCAAGGAGCAGGGAAAAATCCGCTCCGCCGGGATCTCGACCAAGACCGTGGCCGGCGGATTGCGGGCGGTCGAACTGGGACTCGATGTCGTGATGGTGACCTACAATCCCTGGTTCCGCGATGAGGAACCCGTCCTCGACGCGGCGGCTCAGGCGGGCACGAGTGTCTTTTTGAAAAAAGCGCTCGGGAGCGGTTGGTTCGGCGGCGAGGCTCCTCCAGGGAATCCAGTCGCGACGGCGCTCGACTTTGTCTTTCGCCACCCCGCGACCACATCGGCCATCGTCGGGACGATCAATCCGCAGCACCTTCGCGAAAACGGCGAAGCCCTGCGCCGGATCGAGGAAAAATGAATGAAAAAGCACCCGGCTTGTCATAGGAGTATGGCAAGATCGATCCCGCCGCCCGACATGCCTTCTCCCTCCCCTCTTTTTTTCGACAGCCACATGCACACCCCGCTCTGCAAACACGCGGAGGGGCACCCGATCGCCTACATGGAGCACGGGGTCGCGCAGGGACTCGCGGGCATCATCATGACCTGCCACAGCCCCATGCCCGACGGTTTCTCCAGCCGGGTGCGAATGTTCCCCGAACAGTTTGCCGAATACTGCGCGATGGTGCAGGCGGCCGCCGACGCCGCGCCCGACGGGTTCGAGGTCCGGCTCGGCCTTGAGAGTGACTTCTTTCCCGGAATGGAGGGCTGGCTCGCCGAACTCCACGCGAGGGCGGACTTCCATTACATCCTCGGCTCGGTCCACTGGCACATCGCGGAATACATGGACGCCTTCTGGCACGGTGATCCCTTTGCCTTTCAAAAGCAGTACTTTGATCACCTCGCCGAATCGGCCGAGACGGGACTCTTCGACAGCCTCGCCCATCCCGATCTCGTCAAAAATGCGAGCCCGCCCGACTGGGATTTCGACCGCATCCGGCCGCACCTTGAGAAAACGCTCGATCGTATCGCCAAAACGGGCGTGGCGATGGAGATCAACACCTCGGGTCTGAACAAGTCCTACCCCGAAATGAATCCCGGCCCGCGCCTCCTCGGACTAATGGCGGAGAGAAAAATACCCGTCGTGGTGGGATCGGATTCCCACACCCCGAAGCGCGTCGCGGATGGCTTTGGCCTCGCCCTCGACTTTCTCTCCGCTGCGGGCTACGAAATGGTCAGCGTCTTTCGCCATCGCGAGCGCGTTGATCTTCCGATTGCCGAGGTGCGGGCGAGTCTTCCGTTCGAGAGCGATAATCCGGATTGAGGCAATTACCCGTTTTCGGCGGTCCCCTGCCGGGACAGTCAGGGGGAACGCTCCGCGAGAGCGGCGAGAAGCGGCTTGATCGTTGCCGGGTCGATCCCGGGAAGACCGGAAAGGAGCCTCGCAATCTTTCCCGCGATAAGGGGGGCCGCGTAGCTGCTGCCGGTCTCGACTTTCGTTGTCCCATAAAGCCAGGGCACTTCAACCCGCTCGCCGCAGGCGAGAAAGGAGACCATGCGACCGGCAGTGAAATAAAACACCTGCGGATCACAATCGATTCCGCGAACGCCGACGACACTCGGAAAATAGGCGGGCCATTCGCGGATACCGGCGTCGATGTTACTGCACGCCGCCACGACCTGAACCCCTTCAAGGTAGGCCCGGTCCACCCAGTCCTTGTAGTCCATCACGTAACGGGGTAAACCGCGGCAACCGAAGCTGCAATTGATGACCTGATAGCCGCGATCGATCGCCTGATTGACACATTCCGAAATGACGAGACTTCGGGAGTGATTGCTGCTGTCGAGCGCCCGGAAGCTGCCCAGCCGCACCCCGGGTGCCTCACGCAGGACGAGACTCGCCACCGCGGTTCCGTGTCCGTAGACATCAGTGCCGTCACCCTCGGCGATGTGTAGATTGATCCCGTCGCAGGAAACAACGATATCATCCGCGAGCTCAAGGCCGGCCAGAGCCGGATGCGACAGGTCGATGCCGGAGTCGACGATCGCGACCTTTATTCCGTCTCCCCTTCCCGACCGGAGCACCTCGCGCGCCGCCGCGAGATCGGGCCACGCCGCGGATGAGCTAGAAACCGTCATTCAATCCCAGAGCTGAAGAGAAAAGTGACTCGTTGATGAGCCGCTCGACGAGGTTGGCAACCCGCGTAAGGGTCTCCACATCGGCGAAAGAAAACCCCTCACTTTCGTGCTTTGTCTCCCTGAGCTGCACGCACGAGATCACTCCGCGAAGTCCGAAACCGAAATAAAACGGGACGGCGATCATCGCGGTGGTATGCCTGGAAATCTTCCGGTCGAGCGTGTCGTCGTGGCCCTCGCTCGCCTGAATGTCGTTCTCGCAATACGGCTGCTGCTGCGTAAAAACGAGCGAGATGATCCCCTGCCCGAGCGGCTGCCGAAAGCCGACAAGGGAATCGGGATCCTCCCCGGAATTAAAGACAGCGACCAAATCCGCAGGCCCCCCGTCGAACAGCCAGATCGTTCCCTCGCAACCGCCGACCTCGCGGAAGGCCTCGCGTAAAAGGCCGAGCGAGACTTGATCGACCAGTTCGACGAGCTGGGAGGGGGACATCGACTCGATCCGGTGATCGAGATGCCGCTCCAACTCCCGGGCGAACTTGCCCAAGCCGGGATGTCTTAGGAGTTTCGTTTGAACCCCCGCCATCTTCATGCCTGAGTGCGGAGCGTTTGCACGAGCTCGTGAAGGGCGCGCTCGTTCTCAAGGATGCCCGGAAGAAGTTTATCGCGCTCCACCGCACTAAGCTTACCGGCGGCGAACAACCGAATCTTCTCAATCTGATCGGGTGAGAGAGACGAAGAGGAATGGCCGGAAACCTCGGGGCCGAGATTTTCAAGAAACTGATTGAGGAGAGCTATTTCGTTGTTCATGGGAAAGGAATTGAGAAATGGATACAATACTATCCGATAGACGCCCGCCCGTTCTCAACGATTCAACATTCACGCCACTTTCCCGAGTTATCATCAAAAAACACGGGAATAAGAGCTCGAAAAAGCACAAAGTGAAAACAAAACGGCCCGGCACTGTGACTTTCGCCTACCGCACCGGGCCGCCCCGTTCCGCACAAATTCTCTATGAAAGCCCCGAGGCAACACTCAGAGGGACCCAGCAATCCACTTACCCCATGCTCACCCCATCTAAACCCCGCCTCTTGGCGACCGTAGACTGTAACACGCCTTGAGCTCCCATCAAGGAGTTTTTTTTGCGAAAAAAAGTCACTTTCAGCCTTACTTTTAAAACAAAACCCCTTCAGGAACCCGACGCCCCGCCGAATCGAGCCATTCCGCCCGCGATTCGCTAAAATTTCTCTCGACAGCAGGCCACAAGGCTTCATTGTAAGGCCTTGTTTATCATTTCTGAGAATTAATTTCTTATTTTTAAGACCCGGTTGTCCACTCACTTCTGCACCTGCCTGCCATGCGCCTGAAATCTCTCGAGATTCACGGATTCAAGTCCTTCGCCGATAAAACGAAGCTGGAGTTCCATGAAGGCGTCACGGGAATCGTCGGACCGAACGGATGCGGTAAATCCAACATCGTCGATTCGATGCGCTGGGTTCTCGGGGAGACTTCTGCGAAAGCGCTCCGGGGTGGCGAGATGTCGGACGTCATTTTCAACGGCACCGACCGCCGTTCCCCGCTTGGTATGGCCGAGGTGACCCTGACCCTGTCGGGCTGCGCGGGCATTCTCGACACGGAGTACGATGAAGTCTCTCTCGGACGCCGCGTCTTTCGCGACGGTAAGAGTGACTACCTCATCAACAAGCAACCCTGCCGTCTCAAGGACATCCACAATCTCCTCATGGACACGGGCATCGGGAGATCGAGCTACTCGATCATGGAGCAGGGCAAAATCGACATGCTCCTGAGCTCGAAACCCGAGGACCGCCGCGCTGTTTTCGAAGAGGCCGCCGGGATCACGAAATACAAGACCCAGAAGAAGGAAGCGCTTCGGAAGCTGGACTACACCGAGGCGAACCTCGTTCGTATCCGCGATGTCATTGCCGAGAACGAGCGCCAGATCCGCTCGCTCTCCCGCCAGGCGTCGAAAGCAAAGCGCTACCAATCGCTCTTTGACGACGTAAGGACTCTCGAACTCCACCTTTCACACAAAAAGTGGCGCGAGCTTCGCGCCGAGAAGTCGGAGCTGACGACCTCGATTCGCAACCTGCGCCTGCGGCAGGACGAACTGGAGGACGCCATCGAGAAGCGCCAGGCCGAGATGGCGGCCGCGCGGGTCGAGTATCAGGAAATCGAGAACCGCCTCTCTCATCTCCAGGCCGAGCTTTCCCGGCTGGAAAATGAGATCAGCGGAGCCAATAATCGCATCGAGTTCAACGGCGAGCGAGCGCACGAGCACGCCCTCCTCATTCGGAAAAACGAGGCCGACATCGCCCAGTCCACCGAAAAGCGCCAGCGTCAGGAAGCCGACATCGAGAGCGCCAATCGTCAGCTCGAAACCGTCGCCGGTCGCATCGCGGCCGAGCAATCCCGGGTTGAAGAACTTGAGACGGAAACCCGCCGCGCGCGGGTCCTTCGTGAAGAGCTTAATGCCACACTGCGTCAGATCGAAGAGGAGCGCAGCCGCTTGAAAAGCCGCATCGCCAGCCTCGAGGCCACCATCGGCACGAATGAACGCCAGGCCGATTCCGACCAGCTTCGCGCCACGCAGCTCACCGACGAGATCGCACGACTCCGGGCTGACGAAGACGCGCGCAAAAACGACGGCGCAGCACTGAGGGACCGCATTGCCGACCACCAGATCTCGATCGAAACGTTTGAGGAAAATCTCGCGGGGCTCGAACAAAAATATCACCGCGCGAGGCGCTCCGCCGCCGACATGCAGGAGGACCTCTCCTCCCTCCACAAGCTTCGCGCCGAGAAACGTTCCCGCCTTGAGGTTCTCGAGCAACTCGTCGCCGACGGGGAAGGTTTCGAAAAGGGCACCCAGGCAGTATTGAAAGGGCTCGACGAACCCGGGTTTTACACTCCTCACATCAGGCAGCCCCTCGCGAGCTACCTCGAAGTCGATGCCCGTTACGCCGAGGCGATCGAGGCCGCCCTGGGGCGCCGTCTTCAGGCCGTGATCGTCTCGGATGTCGAGATCGCCGAGAAAATCGTGAACTCTCTGCGGGAGGGCAGGATTGGTCAGGCCTCTGTCATCGCCGAGAGCCACCTCTCCGAAAACGCTTTCACCGATCCGGGGCGCGCTCCCCTCGGCGCGATCGGATGGGCGCTCGGACAAGTTCGCTGCCGCCCTGAAGTGGAGCCGCTGCTGGCCGGGTTGCTCTCCCGGGTCCTTCTCGCCGAAGACCTCAACACCGCTTTGCGTCTTCGCGAAAAAGACCCCTCCTTCGCCGTCGCCACTCTCACCGGTGAGTTTATCACCTGTGAAGGTATCATCCACGGCGGACGCACCGGTGACGAGTCCGTTTCCGTCCTGCGCATGCAGACGGAGATTCGCGATCTCAGGACGATGACCGACACCCTCGATACGGAGGTCCTCGCCCGCCAGGAACGGCGCGACGAACTAAACCAGCGGGTCGATCAGTTCGAAGGGAGCCTCCAGGAGGCGCGCGAAAAGCTACAGCAAAAGCGAGTCGCGTCATCGACGTTGGAGGGCAAGCTGGCTCTCATCGAACGCGATCTCAGTCAGCTCGGAAACCGCATCGAGAGCCTTGAGTGGGAGCAGCGCGATGTCGTCGAGCGCACCGCCAAGATCACTGCCGAACTTGAAGCCGGGCGCGCCGAGCGGGCCGCCGCGCTCGAAAAAGTGGAAGAACTCGACCTGACGACCGAAACCACCGGCACCGGGCTCGAGACCGCGCGCTCCCAGGAGGAGGCACTCACCGAAAAAGTCACCGAGGCCCGCACCTGTCTTGCCGTGGAACAGGGCACGAGGCAGAACCTGGAGGAACAACGGGAACCCATGCTGGCGCGCCTGCAGGAACTGCTCGAACAGGTAGAGCTCCGCGAAGCCGAAATCGCAAGCTACAAGGCCCGGATCGAAAACTCCGAGACCGAGACCGGGGCTCTGCAGGAGAAAATCCGTGAATGGGAGACCGCGGCGGCAGCGGCGCGTGCTGAAAGGGACAGCATCCGGAGCGAGAAAAACGGTTACTCCTCCCGCATTGAGGAAGGCGAGTCCGACCTGACCCATAAACGGCGCGAAGTCCAGACTGTCGCCGCCCAGAGAGGGAAAGAGGAGGTCCGCGTCGCCCAGTTCGATCTAAATCTGGAAAACATCGAGCGCACCTGTCGCGACCGCTACCGGACCGAACTCGAATTTTTTGAACCTGACAGCCACGCCCTTCTCCTCGCGATCGAGGAACGCAAACGGAACGGCGCCGCCCGTTTGAAGAGTTATGCCGAACTTGAGGAGGGTGAGTCCGAAGAACCCGGCGGCGGCGACCAAACAAACCGTGAGCCCTTCCCCGTCGCCGGAGACACCGTTCCCGACGAGGAGCACGAGACCGCGCTCAGTGACCCGGCCGAGCCTGACTGGCCCTTCGTTGAGGACGTCGTCTCCCAGTTGCGCACCAAGCTCGATTCGATGGGCCCGGTTAATATTGATGCGATTGAGGAATTCGATGAGCTTGAAGAGCACTACAAATTCAACGTGCAGCAACTCAACGACCTTGAGAATTCAAAGGAGGAGCTTCTCCGCATGATCGCAAGGATCAACCGCGACACCCGCAAAATGTTCTCGGAGACCTTCGAGAAAATCCGCAAGAACTTCCGCGACATGTTCCGCGAACTTTTCGGTGAAAAAGCCAAGGCCGACCTCGTTCTGATGGATGATGAAGATCCCCTCGAATGCGGTATCGATATCATCGCCAAGCCCCCCGGCAAGAAGCTGCAGACCATCAGCCTGCTCTCGGGCGGCGAGCGATCCATGACTGCCGTCGCGCTGCTCTTCGGGATTTACATGGTGAAGCCCTCTCCCTTCTGTGTCCTCGACGAGCTCGATGCTCCCCTCGACGAGGCGAATATCTCCCGCTTTATCAAGGTGCTCGATCGATTTATCGGAGGCAGTCAGTTCGTCATCGTGACTCACAGCAAGCGCACCATGTCCAGGGCGGACGTGATGTATGGCGTTTCGATGGAGGAATTCGGCGTCTCAAAGACTGTCGGGGTGACCTTCTCAAAAGCAGGCGAAGGCAAAGGCATGAAGCAGGCCGCCGTGGGAGGCTGAGGAAATGTCTTTTACGGTTCACCCGCAGAAATCATTTGAGAGGCGGGCGGTTTCTGCCCACCTTCGCGTTGTGCCGAAGACTGACCTCACTCCCGTTTTTTCGTTGCTCATTGCCGGGCTCCTTTGCTGCGTCACCGAGGCGCGCCCTGCCGAAGACGAGCCGGATAAAAAGTCGGGTCTCCGCAAGCTCCAGCTTGTTACCGACCGCAGCGCGGTCAGCCCGGGCGAGCCGTTTACCGTTGCGCTTGAGATCGAGCCCATGCCCGGATATCACACTTACTGGAGGGGGCCCGGAATCGTCGGCGTGGCCACGAACATCGAGTGGTCCCTTCCCGACGGTTTTTCCGCTGGTGAGATCGCGTGGCCTCCCCCGCAGAAAGTTCTCATGGCGGGAATCACCGCCTACGGGTATCGCGACCGCCAGCTGCTACTCACCGAAATCACTCCGCCGCAGGATCTTGAGGGGGATACGATCACTCTGAAAGCCCGCGTCGCCTGGATGGCCTGTTCGAACTCCTGCCATCCCGGATTCGGTGATCTCACCCTGACCGTGCCGGTGAATCGCACGGGCGAAAAAGGGAAGGGCGGGACCGCTCTCTCTGAGGCCTTCGACAGGGTGCGGCGTTCGATTCCCCCGGCCGCTCCGGCGAGCTGGAAAATGGAGCTGCGCTCCGTGGCTCCTGATCAGATCGAGCTCGATCTCATCATCCCCGATTCCTTCCCGGCCCCGGCGCAGGCTCTTTCCTTCTTCTGCTATGACATGCAGGTGGATTCGGACGAACCGCAGCAAGTCACGGTTCTCGCGGATAAGGGTGGCACCAAATGGCGACTCGGCCTGACCCGTCCCGACGTCGCTCCCCGCTCGCCCGCAGTCTTCGCCGGGGTCCTCTGCTACCCCGGGGGATGGCCCGGGCTGAATTCCTCCTTCGTCGAGATCTCGATCCCCTGGCCCCCCGGCACTTTTTCAAATGAGTAAGCTTAACGCTCTAAAGAAGGGGGAAAGTTGTCACTCCGATTGGTGTGAAGTGAGAAATTCAGGGATCCACGGGCGCGGTCTTTTCGCCAAAAAAGACATCCCCGAAGGAACCTACATCATCGAATACCTCGGGGAGAAAATTACCAAAGAGGAATCACACCTGCGCGGCTGGACCCAGATCGATCACGCGAAGGTGACGGGAGAAGCGGCGGTTTACATTTTCACACTGGACGACGATCACGACATCGACGGGAATTTCCCGGAAAACTCGGCCCGCCTCATCAATCACAGCTGTGAGACCAACTGCGAGGCCTGGATCGACGAAGAGTCCATCTGGATCGTCGCGATGCAGGACATCGCCGCCGATGAGGAACTGTTTTATAATTACGGTTTTGATCTTGAATCCTATGAAGATCACCCCTGCCGCTGCGGCAGCAAACAGTGCGTCGGCCACATTGCGGGCAAGGAGTATTGGCCTTCCCTGAAGCGGAAGGTCGCCCGAAAAAAATCCCGACGCAAAGACCGTCCCGCAATGCCGTGAGCGGATTCTCTCAGGGAAGCCGCAGACTCTGGCCGGCGCGGATATTGTCGCTGCTGAGCCCGTTGACCCGCTTCAAGGCGGGCACTGACGTGTTGTATCGGCTCGCGAGCGCAAAAAGCGTTTCTCCCGAGCGCACCTTATGGTAGCGGGTTGCCGCAGGGGCGACCGGCGCAGTAGGTTCCGGGACGGATGTGGGAATAGGAAGCACGGCGGAAAGAGACGTCGACATTCCCGTTCCGGCGGAAGCCAGCTCCACTCTCCCGGTGTTTGAAGGCGCCTCCGGATCGCCGGACGACGCGGGCACCGCGCCGATCGCGGCAAGTGACGCCGATTCGGCGGGGGCGCCCGAATCCCCCGAGGCACGGGCAGCGGCGGCCTCCGCGTAGGTCGGATAGGCTGTCGGTCCCGGATCGATCAATCCCGGCTCCGTCCCTCCCGCCTTCACTGACCCCGACTTCTTTGAGGGCAACTTCCCGGCAGACGCCAGCGCGGCCGGGGGGGGAACCTCGGGGCTGGCCGATCGATCACGCCCGCCCGTATTGCTCTTCACCCAATCCTTCCGATAGGCCCCGTTCTCGTCAAAGGGGTAGTCTTTTCGCTCAAGCCCGTGCCCGGCCGGCGTTTTTAACTTCACCGGATCATAACTGACGTCTTTGTAGGACTTGGCCGGCGTTTTGCACTGGGTCAGAAAGACCGGAGCGAACAGACCGATCGAGAGAAAACAAATCGTGCGGAGAAAAGCGGACGAGACCATGGCGTGGAAGGGATTCGTTGAAACATTAACGATCCACCGGCCGTGACCGGTAGGGAAAACGATGAAAAATACTCAATATTTTATAAAAATAAAGAGAACTTAATAAAAATTTCACCTTGCCGGGCCGGTCCCCTCTTTTGTTTGTGCTTGCGGAAGCAGTGGCGCGACGACATCGACATCAGAAGGTTGATCGAACGCGGCGGCGCACGATGTCGCTTTGACCTTAAACGGATCGTAAACTAGCGTTCCGCCTCCCGAATTCAAACGATGCGAACCTTTCTTTTCTCCCTCGCTCTTGCCTCCGCCCTTATCGTCCCCGCCACCGCGCAGGAAAACAAGATTCTCGAACTGGGGCGTCTCACCTACCAGTCCTGCGTCGCCTGCCACGGCCCTGACGGAAGAGGGGTCAAAGCAGGGGACCTGCTTATGGCTCCCTCGCTCCACGACTCGGCTTTCGTAAAGGAGGACTATCCCGGAGAACTCACCGCGATCATTCTCAAGGGCATCCTCAAATCCGACAACAAATACCTCCAGGCTATGCTGGCGCTGGAACTCGCCCTCAACGACGAGCAGATCGCCGCGCTCATCGCCTTCGTGACAAAAGAATTCGGCGGAACGGAGCGGCGCGTTAAACCGGCTGATGTGGCGAAATGGCGCGAGGCACAGGCCTCCCGCACGAGTCCGTGGAAACGCGCCGAACTCGAGGAAATGATCCGCTCGGCGACCGCTCCGAAACTTCTCTCGAACGTGCGCTACACCTTCCACACCGGTGAATGGAAAAAACTCCCCGATTTTTCCTCCCTTACTCCGGCTTCGAGTGGTGAACTGACGGAAGGGCTCATCTCACTCGCCCCGGCTAAAGAACACAAACACGGCTTCGGCATGGTCTTTGATGCCGATCTCTTTATTCCCGAGACCGGTGATTACATTTTTTCCCTCACCTCTGATGACGGTTCGGCCCTGATCATCGACGGGGAGACCATCGTCGGCAATGACGGCATCCATCCGGCCACGACGGTCGCGATGAAAGAGACCCTCCAGGCGGGGAGTCACACGATGCAGGTGCAATACTTCGACGGCGGCGGCCAGCGTTCCCTCGCCCTTTCCGTAAAAGGTCCCGGAAAAACGGGGACCCAGTGGCTCTCCGTCGAAAAGGACGAAGCGAAAAAAGCCGCCCAGAGCTATGACCCCATCCCCCTGAGCTCCCGCCTCCCCGGCGAGGCAGTCGTCCACCGCGCCTTCATCCCCGATGCGAAACCCCGTGCCATCGGAGTCGGTTACCCGGGCCGGGTCAATCTGGTCTGGGACGCCGACGTTCTCAACCTCGCCTATGTCTACCGTGGTGAGTTCATGGATGCGTCCCCCCACTGGAACGCCCGCGGGTCCGGCAGCAAACCACTCGGGCAGGACCGCGTCAGGATAGCCCACGGGATGCCCTTCCAGGTCCTCGAGAGCCTTGACGAACCATGGGTTCCCTACTCTGAAACGCAGATCAAATATGAACGGGACACCGTTGATCCGCAAAAAGAGATCACGATAAACGTTCGCCATCCCGACTACCGGTTCCGCGGCTACCGCCTCGACGCGAAGCGCTTCCCCACTTTCCGGTATGACTACCGCACTCTCACCGTGACTGACACCTTCACCCCCGAAGAGATCGAGGGGGTAACCTCGCTCGTGCGCACCATCAAAGTCGAGGGGGATCCCGGCGAAAACACCTACTTCCGGGTTGCTGATTCCGGTTCACAGTCGGTCACCGACGGCTGGATCGACGTCGGCAGCGATCTTAAAATTCGAGTTACCGGGGCCGAAACAGTCACCCGCAAGGCGGGCGACAAGAGCGAGACTCTCGTTCCGGTTGCCCCCGGCAGCACCCTCACCCTCACCTACCGCTGGAACACCGCGCTCAAGCCCTGAGAGACGTTCCTATCCGCCCCCCATCACCCGCCCCCCACCTTTCAGGTTCATGAAATCGATCGCCTTGCTCCTTCTGCCGGCCCTCCTCACCGTCGCCCTTCATGCCGAAGCGCCCGCCGAGCCGGATTATTACACCATCACCTCCATCCCTGCTCCGGCAGGCGAAGTAATCGAGGGGGGCGGAATCGAGTTACTCCCCGACGGGCGCGTCGCCGTCTGCACAAGGCGGGGGCAGGTCTGGATGATTGAGAATGCCTCCGGGTATCCTAACGAAACAGCCAAGTGGACCCTTTTTGCCGAATCCCTTCACGAGCCTCTCGGGCTTGCCTGGCGGGACGGCTGGCTCTACGTCGTCCAGCGACCCGAAGTGACCCGCCTGCGCGACGAAGACGGCGACGGACGGGCCGACCTTTTTGAAACCGTCAGCGACGGCTGGGGCATCAACGGCGACTACCATGAGTATACCTTCGGCTCCCAGTTCGACAGGGAGGGGAACCTCTGGTGTGCTCTCTGTCTCACCGGTTCTTTCACGGCCCAGTCGCTCTATCGGGGATGGGTCCTGCGGGTCTCGCACGACGGCAACGTCCTTCCCACCGCAAGCGGGGTGCGCTCGCCCGGCGGGGTCGGCTTCAACGCCGTCGGCGATGTCTTCTACACCGACAACCAGGGTCCTTGGAACGGCTCAAGTTCGCTCAAGTGGATCAAGCCGGGGTCTTTTCAGGGCAATCCCAACGGTAATATTTTTTACGCTTTTACCGGCAGGGAGGCAGGCGAACGCCCCGTCGATCCGCCCTACACCGAAGAGGGCAGCCGCCTCGTCACCGAACAGGCCAACATCCCGAAACTGGTGCCTCCGGCCGTCATCCTTCCCCATGCCAGGGTCGGCAACTCCCCTACCGGTATCGTCCCGGACATGAGCAACGGGAAGTTCGGCCCTTTTGCCGGACAAGTCTTCGTAGGGGAACAGACCCATTCGAAAATTCACCGGGTCTTCCTCGAAAAAGTAAACGGGTCTTATCAGGGCGCCATGTTCCCCTTCCTCGAGGGCTTCAAGTCGGGAAATATCGCCTTGCGTCTCTCCGACGACGGAGCGCTCTTCACGAGCGGGTCGAACCGCGGCTGGGGCGCGCGCGGCGGCATGCCTTACAACTTTGAACGGGTCAACTGGACCGGCAAAGTACCTTTCGAAATCCACGAGATGCGAGCCCTCTCCGACGGCTTCGAACTCACTTTCACGCAGCCGGTCGAAAAAGCCACCGCCGTGGATGCTTCCTTCAGGATGGAAGCCTACACCTACATTTATCAAAAGGCCTACGGCAGTCCTGAAGTGGATCAGGTCACGCCGAAAGTGTCGGTCGTCTCCGTTTCGGACGACGGACTCAGCCTCAAATTAAAAATCGATCCCCTCACGAGGGGGCACGTCCA
This sequence comes from Akkermansiaceae bacterium UBA6138, assembly GCA_002422425.1. Taxonomy (GTDB): domain Bacteria; phylum Verrucomicrobiota; class Verrucomicrobiia; order Verrucomicrobiales; family DEV007; genus Arctic95D-9. The sequence goes on from DIVG01000027.1 coordinate 18,376, forward strand.
CGAGCTCGAATCCGTCGGCTTGAAGACCACAGAGGGTGGCCACGGGCTCCTCCATCCCCGTGCCTACTACACCCTTAACGAAATACCGGAGTAAAGAAGACCGATTCGCCCCCCGGGTGAGCGTAAGCGTCGGGCCCGCGAAGCCGGTTCCGAACCACGTGGCCGTCAGACAAAACGATCAAATGGATCGGGCAACGGCGCTTCAAACGTGATCGCCCGCCCGCTGCGCGGATGCTTGAACGTGAGGAGCCGGGCGTGAAGCATGAGACGGTCGACTTTTACTTTTTGTTTTGAAATCTGGCTGTAAACGGGGTCACCGAGGATGGCGCATCGCAGCGATTCCTTGAGATGGACGCGAATCTGGTGGGTCCGCCCCGTGTGGATGATACAACGCAGGAGAGCCCATGCCCCGGTGCCGTCACGATTGAGGACACGGTAGTCGGTCACGGCTTCTTTGCCTGCAGGCGCGGGGACGACGGCCATCTTTTGACGATTGCCGGGGTGACGCCCGATGCGGTTGGAAATGGTGCCCTCTTCCGGAGAAGGAATGCTGTCGGTCACGGCGAGGTATTCTTTCCCCGTCTCCCGACCGGAAAACTGGGCGACCAGAGACCGGTAGGCGAGATCGCTTTTCGCGGCGACAAGACAGCCGGAAGTGTCCTTATCGAGACGGTGCACAATACCGGGGCGATCGTCACCGGCGAGAGGGCTGAGCTTTCCTCCGCAGTGATGGAGCAGGGCATTGACGAGGGTGCCGTCGAAATTCCCCGAGGCGGGATGGACGACGAGCCCGTGCGGTTTATCGACAACAATGACATCTTCATCCTCGTAGAGCACGGAGAGGGCGATGTCCTCGGGAAGCAGTTCGGTCGGGGCGACAGCCGGGAAGACGACCTCAATGCGATCATTTAGCGAGACGGCGTGCCGGGGTTTCACGGCGCGATCGTTCACGGTGACAAGACCGCTTTTGACAAGATCCTGCAAGGCGGAACGCGAGACCGCGAAACCGGCCCGCTGGAGCGCCTGGAAAAGAAACTGATCAAGTCGCAACCCGACGTCCCCGGCGAGGATTCCAGGTGAAAAATTTCCGGGTTCGGGCTGTCTCGACATGAAAGAATTCACCGCGACGGGGCGGGACCGGCCATGCCCTCAGAGGTCGAGGCCGGCCGCACAGAGCTTCTGGAAATCCTCCCACTCCAGCTTGAGGGTGCTGTCAGCCTCCCGGATTCGCTGCATCGTCACCGCCGCGACCTGCTCCCGGGCGGCGGTAAGAGAGCGACTCACGCGGGTCTGATCGCACTGCCACATCCGGGCGATGTTCGCCTGACTGACCCCGTGCAGATAAGAGAGTTTCATCATCAGCAGCACATCGGGACCGAGGGAATCAAAGGCCTCGCGAATCGCTCGCCCCATCAGTTCGGAGAGATCGCTGTCGAGGAGCTCGTCGCCCGGATCCCCCCCGGCAACCCGGTCGAACTGGTCTACCGAGCGGTCATCGTCGTCGTCATAGGAGGGAAGATCGCCGCGAAACTTATCGCGGCGTTTGAGATCAAGCCAGCGATTCCAGGTGATGCGTATCATCCAGGTCGACAGTGAAGAGCGCCCCTCGAACTTCTCGATAAGAGGCCTCGTCTGACCATTTTTCCCGGCCCCGAAACACTCCGCGATAATATCCGCAACGAGGTCTTCCGCCTGGAGGCGGTCCACCCCGCGGGACATGAGGACACGCTCAAGCATCGGCTTGTAAGTCCCGTTGAATTCCTTCACGGCGGCGACTTCGCCACTTAAGGCCCGGTCCGCGAGATCGAGGTCCTCCGCGTAGCGCAGGGGTTTCACTTCAGAGAGGGGGCCATTCATCATGCCGGATTATCTAACAACAGGGAAGCGAATGATCAACTCTTAGTAATGGGGCCCCGGTCTTCACCTGCCCCGCTCCGGGGAGGTATCTCAAACCCGCACATCCTCGATGACTTCACCATCCTGGAGATGAATACGGCGATCAACCCGATCAAGCAGCCGGTCATCGTGGGTCGAAAAAACAAAGGCGGCACCGCGATCCTGATTGATCTTTCTCATCAGATCGATAATCAGATTTGCGTTCCGCGTATCAAGATTGGCGGTTGGTTCGTCGGCGATGACGAGTGCCGGATCGGTCACGAGAGCGCGGGCAACGGCGACGCGCTGCTGCTGTCCCCCGCTCATTTTCTGGGGGCGGTGATCCATCCGGTCGCTCAACTCAACCTCGACGAGAAGAGCCTCGGCGCGAAGCGACGCTTCTTTTTTCGAAACGCCGCAAAGCTGGAGCGGCAACATCACGTTCTCGAGAGCGGTGAGCACCGGGATAAGATTGAAGTTCTGAAAGACAAAACCAATCGAAGAGTTCCGCAATTCACTACGACGGGCATCACTCAGACCCGAAGCCACCTGCCCGCCTACGATGACCTCGCCCGATGTCGGCACGTCGAGCAGGCCGATCAGATTGCAGAGGGTAGACTTTCCCGACCCCGAAGGCCCCCACACCGCGATGAACTCGTGCTCTTCGATCTCAAGGCTCACCTCGCGAAGGGCGTGGACTTCGGTGTCTCCGAAGTGATACGTTTTTCTGAGGAGCTGAGTTTGGGCAACTTTCATACGCGCAGACTGCCGATATTACTTGCAGTCTAATCACCTGAGCTCAATTTGCACGGGTTAAATGATGGAACGCATTTTGTTGATCTTCTGGGGCGTCTGGCTGCTGCTGATTCTGACCGCAGCCGCTCGTGTTTTCGGATTCAACATCGCCCGTCGTCTCCAGGAAAAACGCTGGAGAAATAGCACCCGCCCCCATCGGCCCGTCGCCTTGATCGTGGCAGTGAAAGGCTTCGACCTTCACTCCACGCCGCGCTTTTTTGACTCGATTTTTGCCCAGGACTACCCGGACTACCGGGTCATCGTCGCTTTCGAATCGTGGGATGACCCCGTCGCCCGCTGGCTCGGCGAGCACCTTGAGGCCGGACCGCGCGATCCGGTCTGGACCCATCCTGAAGGCGACGACGGCCTCCGGAGCGTGACTCTCGTCTGTGCCGGTCTCGCCGAAAACGAAGGACAAAAAGTCCACAATCAGATCGCCGCTTTCCGCGACCTCACCGGTAACGATGCCGTTATCGCCTTCGCCGATGCCGACATCGCCTGCGGTCCCGACTGGCTTTCGAGGCTCGTCGCGCCCGTCAATGAGGGCACCCACCCGCTCTCCACCACCTATCGATGGCTCGTTCCGAAGCGACCGACGCTCCCGAATCAGCTCGCGAGTGTCATCAATGCTTCGATCACCACTCAGGGTGGCAGTGAAATCACGAATGTCCTCTGGGGCGGCTCAATGGCGATTTCCCGCCCGGTCTTCGACTCGCTGAATGTCCCCGTCCTTTTCGCGGGGTCACTCAATGACGACCTTAGACTCTCCAAAGCGGCCCGCGCGGCGGGAAACCGCATAGCCTTTGTCCGCTCGCTCGTCCTTCCGACAATGGTGGATTTCACCTGGAGAGGGCTCTTCGAATTTGTCAAACGCCAGTATACGCAGGTGAAGTATTTCAGCCCGATTCTCTACACAGGGATCAACATCGTTCTAGGCTTCTACGTCCTTGGCGCCCTCAGTATCGTGGCGGCACTGGTCTACGGCTACTTTTATGCCTGGGTTCCGGTGGCGGCCGCCTACGTCATCGACCAGTTCCGCGCGCTCGCCCGGCAGCAGGTCTATCTCTCGCTTTTTTCCGAAAACGCCATCAGGCAGAAGCTCTTCGCGGCCGGATGGCTTGAGCACATGCTGACGCCCCTCTGGATCGGGCTGCACTGGCTCCTCCTCGCCACCACCTGGAGGCAAAATAAACTGACCTGGGCGGGAGTGCGCTACCAGATCGACGGCGTCAACAAAACCCGAGTCCTCAGCCGGCCCGCCGGAGCGGCCAAACTCCCTGCCGGTGCCCCCGGACTGGCGATGCTCGGGGCCCTCAGCGACCGGAAACGACGCCACACCAGCCTCTCGCCCGCCGCTGCGGAGAGGGAAAAGCCGGTTACCCTTACCGTGGCTGATGACCCGTCCGCCGGGGTAACACTCACCCCGGCCGGTAAATCGACCGCGGCAGAGGCCGGATCGACCCGTCCGACCGGATCCTTTCTCACGGTGAAGGCGACCGTCCCGCACCCGGGGGGCCCCGGCGCGGTAATACCTCTCACGACAACTTTTTACGACCGCCCCCTCAGATACCTCAAGATCGAAAAAGCGTCCGGTCGCGGGGCCTTCTCGGCGGTGGAAGCCGCTCTTACGAGGACGCGTGTCCGGACCATGACGCGCTACGCGGTCAGGTCAGTGTCGGATCAAAAGCCGACGGTGGCCGCTGAAAGACTCCTGCGGCACCCCTTCCCGGGACCCGCGACGGCGAAGGTGCTTTCTTCGGCGGAAATCGTTCTCACCAAAACACGTCTTGAGGAGGCCTCCCATCCCTCGAAAGTGAGAACCGCCCGAAACTCGAACGAAGCCGTAAGAGCTCGAGCCGCCCTTTCCTTTGAGAAGACAAGGGTGCGTCCCTCCAGGACTTTCCCGGTCCTTGCGATTCATCCGGCGGCCGCCACCACCGTATCCTGTTCCACTTCGGCTCCCGCGCCTGAAGCAAAAGCCTTGGTCTCGCGACCGGTTGCTCCGGCTGCTCCGATTGCTCCGGACGGACCTGCCCGCTCCATCGCCGCCCGTCGCGGCCACGCGGCGGGGAGCCGCCGCCACCATGAAGGGTCACCCGGGCCGGCACTCTCTTCGAGGGTGCTGCAGGCGAGCCGGGCGGTAAACAGCCGCCCCCCCGTCAGACCCGGAAACCGGAGGTCTTCCGGGCGGCACTGATCCCCCCGGAGCGACGATCACCGTTATTGTGTAAACTGCCATGCCTGAAGAATTTAGCTTTATCGACCGTTGCGCCCTCGTGGTGCGACCGACATGGAAATTTGTCGAGTGGCTGAATCAGCTCGACACTGATCCAATCGAGGACGAGGCATCGGTCTACATCAGCACCGTCTACCTCGTTGAAGAAGTGGACCGCATGGACGCGCTCGGAACTGCCGCACTCCTCGATGCCCATTTCCCGAGCATCGCGGCGAATGAGTTCGAAGCCTGGTGGACGGAGCCGAACGACTGGCCGCCGATCCGGACGATAAACGAGTTTTTTCAATACTTTGAGGTCCTCGCGTCCGAGACCGTCGTCGATCTCCTCAGCGACGAAAGTTACGACAACTAACCCGATCAGAGCCCCACGCCCCTTTCCGGTCAGCCGGAACCCGGTTTGGCAAAGCCTGGTCGGTTTCTTTCTTCCCATTCCGGTTTTCCAAATTCCTTTTCAGGGCAATAATCCCTAACTTCGATCCCGATAGAACCGTGAACATCAATCTCAAGCGCAAGAAGTTCTACCCGGTGAGCCGGGGCTTGAGCCACTACCTGACCCAATACCGTCGGGCCCTTGAGATTCCCCCGCTCTATGAAGAGCTGCATCGTTTCTCGAAGCTTTATCCGCTCTTCGACCGGGACGGCAACGACACGCTCTGGAAGACCGCCTTTTACGACCCGGCAATCCGCGCGGCACTCGGCCCTAAACTGATCCAGATTTACTCATTGCTGAAGACAAATGACTTTCGCTCCCGCGAGCACCTCATCCTTGACCGGGTGGACTTCTGCGAATTCGGCAATTCGCGTCCTTTCCGGATTCGAATCGTCAATCAATTCAACGACAACTACGACCACTTTTATGTAAAGATCGCCGACTCATCGCGCATCTACGGTCTGGAACTTGAGCATGTCCTTTCCCCCAACCGGATTAACTATCTCGTCAACGGGAACACTCTGATCGAAGAGCACATCGCCGGGGTCCCGGGCGATACCTTTATCCGGGAGTATTTCGAGCGCCCCGAAACAAATCCGGTGCGGGTTGCCAAGGAGTTCGTTAAATTCAACGAGCGCAGCTTCGTGCGGCTCCTCGGGGACATGCGCAGCTACAACTACGTCGTCGATATCACGCCCGACTTCGAGGACGCGCAATATCGGGTAAGAGCGATCGACTTCGACCAGCAAAGCTACGAAGGCAGCAAAGAGATGTATCTACCGCAGACCTTTCTCGAAAATGCCCTCGTCGTGGAGCTGTGCACCACCCGCCTCAACTACCAGACGATGCGCCAGTATCAGGACGAGGAACGAACCCTCATCGAACGTCGCTCCCAGATCGCGCACATTCGTCTCGACGAACTCTGGAAGGCCATGTGCCCTGATGAAATCGCGCCCGAAGACCACGTCCTGAAGCTCCGCGAAGGGCTCAACGGCTACCACGAAACTTCCGCCTTTTCGGGCTGCGAGACGATGGGGCAACTCGTGCGCATGAATCTCGACGTCTCCCTCGCCAAAACCAATACCTGATGTCCCACCACGCCCAGTTTCTCAAAGCCTTTTTCCGTAACTCCGGCCGGATCGGTGCGATCGCCCCGAGCTCTGACCTGCTCGCCGGGCTCATGACCGACTGGCTCGACTGGGACTCGCTCGGTTGTGTCGTCGAATACGGCCCCGGAACCGGCGTCTTCACCGAGGCCGTCGCGAGGCGCCTGCGTGGAGAAACCCGCTTTCTTGCGGTAGAACGCGATCCCGAACTGGCCGCGATCTGCCGCAGTCGCTGTCCCGGGATCGAGGTGGTGGAAGACTGTGTCAGCCGTGTCCCCGAACTCTGTCGCGAACGCGACATCACGCAAGTCGATGCCATCATCTGCGGCCTGCCCTGGGCCGCCTTTTCACCCGGGTTGCAGGACCAGCTTCTCGAGGCGATGTTCGAGGTGCTTCCTCCCGGAGGAAAATTCGCCACTTTCGCCTACTGGCAGGGGCTCGCCCTCCCGGCCGGACAACGCTTCCGGAGTTTCCTCAAGTCGAACTTCTCTTCTGTCACCAGAAGCAACACGGCCTGGCGAAACCTGCCGCCCGCTTTTGTCTATCAGTGCGAGCGTTGAGGAGAGACGTCCGGTCACGAAACCGATGCCACTGCCGCCTTCATTTTCTCCAGCCCGACCTTGGCGCACTCCAGCGCCGGCATGGCCCAGTAGGTCGGGTTGAACAGCTCGAGGGAGAGCACCGGGTAGGCCCCCACCGTCTGGAAGTTCTTCAGGATACGCGTAAGCGGGGCGATGCCGTCGCCCGGGAAGACGCGGTCGGCATCTTTGATCGTGTCCCGCGGCGGATCAGCCGGGTAGTCATTCATGTGATAAGTCTGCAGAGCCTGCGGCCCCATCAGGAGAAGGGACTCGAAGGAAGAACCTCCCTTGTAGGTGTGGTAGACATCACCAAGGAAACAGGCTTTGGGATGTCCCGAACGAATGGCCACGTAGAGAGCCTTTTCGACCGTGCCGATGGTCGGGTTCCCCCCCCACATTTCCACCTGGGGCACAACACCCATGCTGTCGCCCAACTCGAGGAGGGCCCGGTAGCGGTCCGCCGCATCATCAAGAGAGACAACCTCCCCGCTGGGAACACCGGCAGGAGGCGCGGCGATGCGAATGCCGCCGAGACGGGCGATCATGTCCATATCGCGCTTCGCTTCCTCAAGTCCGGCGGCTCGCTCGGCCGGGTCGTTGACGATCCATTTCGCAAAACCGATCGCGCTCTCAACCGTGAGCCCGTGATCGTCGATGCGTTTTTTCAGATCACCGAGAGATCCCCCGGCCGTCACATACTCGTTGAGCTTGCGGAACCACGGCTCGATACACTCATAGCCGGCCTGGCCCGCAATCTCGATCTCCGCCGCCGCGTCGAGTTCCTGACCACGAATCGTGGACATGTTAAAACCGAAACGAAAACGTTTCGGAGCACTCTCCTCCGCCGCGAACGAAGGGCCGGGGAGCATTCCCGAAGCCACCGCGCCCAGGGCGATACCGCCATGGGTGAGGAAGGCACGACGATCAGGCACGAGGGAAAGGTCAGTATCGGACATGGACGATTTCTGCCATCTTCCCGCAGGAGAATCAACTCTCTTCCCATCACTTCATTCCGTCTTCGCCGCCCACGCCCGGAGCCTCCTCCCGCAAAGGAGGCGGGAAAATCGGCAATTTGCTAATTTTCGGCGCTTATTCCCCGTAACAGATGCAAGATCGGGCGATAACTTTCGTCTTATCGACCGAACCACCGCACGCATGACCCGATCGTCTCTTTCCCCCGCTCTTGTCGCTCTCGCCTTCCTTCTCCCGGCGCTCGGCACCTTTTGTCACGCCGACGAGCCTTCCGCGACCAAGCTCCTCCCGGCCGTGCTCCACGACGCGGAAGGAAAAGAAGTGGACGCATCGACCCTGAAGGGCAAACACATCGGCCTCTACTTTTCCGCCCACTGGTGCCCCCCCTGCCGGGCTTTTACGCCCAGCCTTGTAAAATTCCGCGATGATAACGCCGCCGAGGGCTTTGAAATTGTTTTTGTCAGCCTCGACAAATCCCAGAGCGGGAAAGAGGACTATATCAGCCGGATGGAGATGAAATGGCTCTCCCTCCCCGGGGCCGCCACAAAAACGGCCGACGCTCTCGTCCAACAGTTTGAAATAAGTGGCATTCCCGCCCTGGTTATTCTTGCACCCGACGGCTCCGTCGTCACTTCCCAGGGTCGCGAAGACGTCATGATGTCGCCCGGGACAGCCCTCTCCAAATGGAAAGAGAAAGCGAAAAATCCCTCCTGACCCTCCCCGACCCGGTTCCTCCTTCCGTCGTCCCCCCGGGAACTCCCGGCGGCAATACAGGCGGAACAGAACCGGATTCGCTCAGCCCAACAGGTAGCGACGGCGACGCCGCTCTGCCGATGTCAGGAAAACCCTTCATGCGCAAACCGGATCCCGATCTGGAACTGGTCGAACGCGCGCGCCAGGGGGACACTCGCGCGTTTGACGATCTGGTGGGTAAGTACACCCCGAAACTTTACGGCCTCGTCTATCACATGACCTCGAATCGGGAGGACACCAACGACATCCTCCAGGATGTCTTTGCGAAGGCTTATCGGTCGATTAAGCGCTTTCGCGGAAAATCCTCGTTCTACACCTGGATTTATTCCATCGCGACCAACATGACTCTGAACTTTCTCAAAAAGCGCAACCGCCGCCGCACCATGAGTCTCGACGACATCGATCTCGCGATCGAGAACGATCGGGATTTCATCGAAGCCACCTCCAAGAGCGACCCGGTGCGCGAAGCAAACATCTCTGAATTGCAGGAAAGATTGAACATGGCCATGCAGCAACTGTCAGTAGATCACCGGGCGGTGGTCACCATGTTCGACATCCAGGGGATGCCACATTCGGAGATTTCGAAAATTATCGGGGTTTCCGAAGGGACAGTGCGATCACGGCTCTTCTACGCGCACCGGTTACTGCAATCCTTTCTCGAAGACTTCCGAAAGTAGTCTTCAGCCGCTTGCGGGGTGATCGGTGATTGAAAAAGTCCTGAAGCAAACCTTTATTACTCGCTTTGTTCCCCGGGAAAGTGATGAAAGACCTCGAAGATATCCAGCGTTTGATCGGCCTCAAAAAATATGAGACGCCGGGCGACGAATATTTCCAGCAGTTCCTCGAAGACTTCAAGGACCGGCAGCGCGGGGAACTGCTCAGGCAATCAGCCAGAGGCCTCCTCTTTGAGAGGGTCGCGATGTGGTTCGGCGAGATCAGCACGCCGCGCTGGCTCGTCCCGGCCGGCGCCTCGGCGGCGGCGCTCGCCCTCGGGGTCTACGCGTTCAGTCCTTCCCGCACCGAAAATGGAAAGCCGGGAATTACCCCGGGGCATTTTACCTCTCTTCACTCTCTTCCCCTGGAAGTATCCGCTGCCGACACGACCGGGACCGAAGACGAGTCGGTCATTACTCTCCAGCTTCCCCGCCCCGACCGCCGGGTTCCCGGGCTGGATAAGAGCGGCCCCCGCGGGGCACAGGGCCTCCTCCCTGCCTCCTCAGGGAATATGTTCAGGGAACTTTGAGCGGTGCGGACATGATCTCTCGTCTCGCCTCACTCCTCCTTCTCGCCGTCCCGGGCGGCGTCGCCACGCTCGCGGCCGGCGGGGAAGAAACGTTCTCGACCGTTACCGTCGCCTGGAGCAGTGAAGCCCGGGGTCCCGGGGTGTGTATCGACCGCGGCACCTGGTTCGTGAGTGTCATCCCCGCGTCGGTCCCGCTCAGCGGCCTCACCGAAACCACTCTGCATTCCGGCGAGAACTCCGTCCGGGCAAAGGTTCTCTTTCTCGACGGACCGCAGAGGCTCTGCCTTCTTGAAACATCGACCATCCTGCCCGGCCTTGCCCCCGTCACACTCGCGAGTTCCGGAGGATTCAAGGCGGGGCAAAAGCTTAACTGCCTTTCCAATCGCTCCGCCTGCCTCACGATGTTGGCGGGTAAAGACTGGTCCCATCGGGGAGAACAGTTCCTCATGCCTATGCTGCGCGTTCGAGTAGCCGACCCCGAAGAGTTTTGCGCAGCCGGGACGCCGCTGGTCTGCGACGAAGGGACACTCGTCGGCATTCTCACGGGCAAAAATGACGAAGACAAGGAGAGCGGCGAAGTCCACGCGATCCCGGTTTCACGTATTCGCAAGCTTGTCGAGGATATGAAAGCGCACCAGCGATCGGGACCGGTTCGCGTGGGACTCGTTTTTCACAACCAGTCCTCCACCCCGGAGATCGTCGAGGTAAAACCGGGCTCCCCTGCGGAAAAAAGCGGTCTTGAGGTCGGCGATGTGATCCTCTCGATGGACGGAGTGGAGACGGATTCACTCGAAGATCTCGTGGAAGTGATCCACTCTCTCCCCGCCGGCGCGGAGACCCCGGTGAAAGTGCTGCGCCGTCTCACCGAAAAAAACCTCACGATCACCCCGGAATTCGTCGAAGTGTCGGCGTCCGCCCGCTAGAGGACTCCCCTCATAGCCCGACGCGGCCCTGAAGCGCCCGCATCAGAGTCAGTTCGTCAGCGTTTCCGAGACCGCCGCCCGCCGGCAGGCCCTGGGCGAGCCGGGTCACCCGAAGCCCGGCGAAATCCGAGAGCACTTCTCCCAGGTAGTTGGAAGTCGCTTCCCCCTCCACATCGGAACTCAGTGCGAGAATCACTTCAGAGAACGTACCGGCCCTCAATCGCTCGATCAACTCGCGTATGCGGAGATCCTCTGGCCCCACATTGTCGAGCGGCGAGATCCGCCCTCGCAGCGAATGGTAGTGGCCGCGAAACACGCCGGAACGTTCCAGCGGCAGAATGTCGGTAGGTTGCTCCACGATGCACATCAGCCGGGAATCGCGTTGCTCTCCCTCACAGACGCCGCACCCGTCTTCCCTTGTTGAGAAAAAACCGCAAGTCCCGCACTCGATCACGAGAGACCCGGCCCGCATGAGCGCTTCGGCAAACGGGTCCGTTGTCCCGCCTCCCTGCTGCATCAGCCACACCGCGATGCGCTCCGCACTTTTCGGACCGATCCCGGGAAGCAGTTTGAGATGGGAAATGATCGCTTTGACCGGTTCAGGGTAGTCCACTTGTGCCATAGAAAAATCGGAAAACAGTCACATCATCGAAATCAGCCTCGCGTGCCCCTCGTCCGTCAGTTCACGGACGAGACGACTGGCGGGCGCCTCGGGGACAGCCCCTGCCTCCTTGGCGCGCCCAATAAAATACGTCACCGGCCCATCTTCGGAGACAGGCGACCGGGAACGATTGAAACAGTCAAGAGCCGCCCCGAAATTCTTCTCACGCAGATGCACCATCCCCTGCCAGAAGAGGTCGCGGCGGGCCCTTTCGTCCTCTTGAAACTGCCCGGTCCGGGCAAGCAATTGATAGATCTCAAACATCAGGTTCGTCGCGGGATCGTAGACCATCTCCATCGGCCGGACCTCCATCTCTCCATTCGAAAGGCGATAGGTCTCCGGCCCGATAAGAATGTCCGAACCGTAGCGGAGGTTTGCGAGAGCGAGACGCCTGGAGAAGTCATTCACTTCGCCGATCCCGCCGAAAACATAAGACCCCGGCGTGCCATACACGCCGACCGTCATGCGCCCCGAGCTGATCCCCACCCCGCATTGGAGCGACTGGAACCAGCGGTTTTCACATTCCTGACTGAGATTTCGGAGCCGCCCGCGCCACTCCAGAGCAGCACGGCAGGCCTCCGCCGCATGATTCCCGGACGGGGTCAGAGCGCCGAACGAGACCCTCACCGCTTCCGGGCCGGACTCGTCGAGATAGCCGCCCCGGGAGAGCAAAAAAGTCGAAGCGCTTCGGATAAAAAGATTGCTCAACTTCACCAGCTCGGAAGGGTCCAAAGCTGCCTGGAGACGCTCATAGTTGATGAGACGACAGGTCAACACGGTCACTTCGCGCGTTGCCCCTTTAAAATCAGGGGGGCGGGGCCCTTCGAGCAGCTCGTGAAAGACAGCACTTGAGACCCGCTGCCCGAGCACTTCCTCGAGAACACGCTTTCGAAGCCCCCTTTCCGTACCCGCGTAGGCGAACGCCGCGACGGAAGAAAGCAACGCCGCCGCCAAAGAGGAAAAAGGATCGACCAGATACCCGTGGAAAGCGATCGTCGGAGAGATTCCGGCGAGAACCACCGCACCCGATAGCGCGATGAGCATCTTCTGAAACGGACGCGGGACATCGATGACCCACCAGGCCATGCCGACTGCCGTGACAGCGATCAGGGGGATCTCAAGCCATCTGATCCGAACCGCTTCGCCTGGAAAAATACCGGACAAGCCATAGAGACCGCCCAGCCAGGTCACCATCGCTTCAAAGGCCCCTGCAAAATACAGCATCAAGACCACCGCGGCGACCGCACTGCCAATTGTCAGAGCTGTTGATAGATATCGTCGCATGATGGGCTGAAAGCTCACTCGGGAAAAGGTTCGGCGGGTTTTACCCGGTCATGGGGGCACTTTCCCCCCGGACAGAATAGATCCCGCACACTCACGGGCAAGATCAGACTGTCGCATCGTTGCGGGAAACTGCCAGCCCCTCATCGGCAAGCCTTCCGTCCGCCTCGCGCCGAAGCCCCGGGGACAAGGGCACGTGAGGTCACCCCTCGCGATCCGCCCTCAAGACTCGATCGCGGCCGGTCTCCCCCTGATCCCGCTTCCTCCCGCTTAACGCCCCTTTCAGGAGACGGCGATTGAGCCGCCTGAACAAACGGGTCGATTCCGCGTCGTTCAGCCACTCGTCGTGAAGATGGTGTGATAGAGCCGCCGTCCTCGCGTGCGGTGTCTCCGCAGCCCCCCCGACAAGCCTCGGACTCAGGCCCGTCCCGAGGCAGAAGCGCTCAAACGATTCCTGATAACGACGGTGCAGCCAGGCGGCATGCTGTTGCAGGAGCGAGAAGTCGACCGAAAGCGCTTCATCCAGAGCGACAGCCCAATCTTCTTCAGCGGCAAACTCGATCGGGACGCTGTCATGCTCCCAGAGTTCGCAATAACTGGCCGCCGCGACGGAGCCGGTCGGGATATTGATTCTCGCCACTCCGCCCGACATGCAGATCACCCGCGAGCTGATGCACGAACCGCAGTAAAGACGGGAGTGGAGCAGGAAAGAGGCGACTTCCCAGATGTTATCCGAGCCGAACTGCGCCGCCTGCCATTCGGGGAAAGACTCCACCCAGCGGCGAAGAGTCGCTTCGCGGCGGTCCCCGGGCGACTTGACGGCCTCAAAAAAGACGAGACCGAGACCGTCGCGATCGCTGATCTCGCGGAGGGCCGCGATCATTCTGGCTTCATCAGCAGGGCGCACCTCACTGATTTCCACCGCGATCCATCCGTTCGGAAACCGGTGACGAATCGCGGTGAGGGAATCACTGTCCCGTGCCTCGCGCAACTGGCGCGCGCAGACCTGAGGGAGAACACTCAGAGCGCAGGGCATTCGCTCGACCGCGATCCCCTCAGCCTCGAGGAAGTCCGCTCCGTTTTCGTCGCGCACCCCGACAAACTGAGCCTGCCGAAGGGTTGCGAGAAGACTGGATTTTGCCCTATCGTCGAGACGGTCGGGGTCGGGGAGACCGACGGCATGGAAGCTGAGACCGGCACCGTAAAATTCACCCTCCGGAGCAAGCACGTAAGCAAAATCCCCCAACTGCCCGGTGCGACGACGAACATAATTGTCGAGGGCCTCGCGATCACTGATCATCGAGAGGCTCTCGAAACGCTCCGACTCTTCCTCATCGGCAGCCGCCTGATATCCCTCACCAAGCCCAACGGAAAGATCGGCACCGCCGTAGTGAATCAACTTCAGGTTCGCCCCGTGCATCTCCAGCACGCTCTCACCATAATTTCGCACCACATGGCCACCCACCCGCGTCAGGTCCGCCGTCACGAGACCCGCGCAACGCAGGCGGGAGAAATTAACGAGCCGCGTCAACACGTGCGGCATGAGAAGATCACCAAGCCGGTAGCGATCGGCCGCACCGACCAGGAGCGCCTCGTGCGCCACTGAAGTCATCTCATTCACCTCGGAAAGCGGCGCTACCCACCCCAGACCAGGATGGTGATGGCCCGAACCCCTGACCGACCGGAAAGAGGATTGAGACTTCTCGAAAGAAAAATTTAAGGAGTTATGACCAGTGGACATTCCATAATCATAACGGATTCCGGATTATTTACAACGGTTAATCACTGCTAGGCCGACTTTTTGGAACGTTCACGCGAACCACCCCCCTTACCCGCGAACGCGCCAGGCCCTTTGCAGAGCAAGGATGCGCTTGAGAGACTCCCGCTCCTTCTCCGGGATCGCCGGGTCAACGATACGGGAGCGCAGGTTTTCCTCCTCCAGCCAGATGCTCACCTGACGCGGCCAAATGCGTATTTCGAAATTTTCGCGACACTCACCTTCCTCCCAGTGAGGGAGCGCCAGACCCGAGACGATCTGCCCGCCTGCGGCAGGACCCTCGTCAGACGCAGGCGAGGCCCTCAACAACGAGACGGCAGGGAGCAGGGAAACGAGGGCGACCCGGGCGGAAACTGAAATCCTTTTCATATCGGTTTGGCCGGGGAAAACAAAGGCAATCCCCACCCTTTTCGACCAACCCCGTTACGACCACGTTCAATCTCCGCCGTAGAAACGCCCGATCACGCCGGAAGACTTGATATTTCATGCCCTCCGGCGCTTGACATCGTCCCCAAACCACATAGATTCCCGTCCCTCCCGCCAAAGGGGTTTTGATTAAACGGACAAACTGCCTCCGTTTCAACTGTAACGGGGGATAATTGATCTGGGAAATGAAAACCTTTTCTGCCAAAGCTGAAGAAATTGAACGCCAGTGGCACGTCATCGATGCCGATGGCAAAGTCCTTGGTGCTGTCGCCGTTGCCGCCGCCAACCTCCTCCGTGGGAAAGGGAAGCCGATTTTTACCTCACATGTTGACTGCGGTGATTACGTTGTGATCGTCAATGCCGACAAGGTACGCCTCACCGGGAACAAAGAGGATACCAAAATTTACACGAGCTATTCCGGCTATGTCGGCGGGCAGAAGCGGGAGACTGTTTCCAAGGTTCGCTCACGCCGCCCCGAGCTTCTCGTCGAGCGTGCCGTGCGCGGGATGATCCCGCACAACCGCCTCGGTCGGCAGATCTTCAAAAAGCTCAAAATCTACACGGGTGCGGAGCATCCGCACGATGCCCAGCAGGTCAAGGCCTACGAAATCTAATCTCCATCACCCCTGTCTGCTATCATGAGCGAATCCTTCTCAGCCACCGGCCGTCGCAAGACCGCCTCCGCCCGCGTCACCCTCGTTCCGGGGTCAGGTCAGATCACGATCAACAAGCGTGCCTTCGACGACTACTTCGGTACTCTTTCTCTCCAGAACAAGGTTCTCCATCCCTTTCAGGCGGCCAATGCGACCAATCAGTTTGATGTCACCATCAGTGCTGCCGGTGGCGGGGTGAGCGGCCAGATCGGTGCCATCCAGCTCGGGATCGCCCGTGCCCTTCTCAAGACCAACCCCGATCTCCGCGATGCCCTCCGCGAAGACGATCTTCTTACACGCGATCCCCGCAAGAAAGAGCGCAAAAAGCCCGGTCAGCCCAAGGCACGGAAACGCTTCCAGTTCTCGAAGCGCTAATCTTCCGTTCGCGACAGTTTTCAACCGAAAAGGGCCGTGGTTTTCACCACGGCCCTTTTTCGTCAGAAGAGCCGCCCCCTTCCTCGATATTCTTCGGGAGTGGGATGCAGGACTCCTCTGAGAAACGGGCAGAGATCTTCAACCCGGCTGCGCGGAACAACCAACAACGAAAGAACGAAGCCGGACAGGCCGGGCGGCGAGGCTTTCGACCGCTTTTTTCAGGGCGCTTCGGGCTCTGCCAACTCGTCAGTCTCACCCTCCAGGCGCTGACGTTTCGCCGCACGCTTATGGCCAAGGTGGCGGATGTCCTCCGCATTTGCCAGGAAAACGGCGTCTTCGGCAATATTGACCGCGTGATCCCCCACCCGCTCGAGACTGCGGACCATAAAAATGAGATGAAGGACCTGCTTCACCTGCCCGGACTCACGATCCATGAGCTTGGAGAATTCACGGATGACATGGCGATGCGCCTCATCGAGTTCCCGATCCCGCGCATAGAGAGACATCGCCAGTTCCGTGTTCCCCTCCGCGTAAGATCTCATCGCATCGCGGAAGAGGCTCAGAGCCTTCTCATACACCGGCTCAATCAGAACGACTTCGCTAATCTCGGCATGCTTGAGTAATTTCCGCGAGCGCCGGGCGATATTCTGCGCTTCGTCCGAGATGCGCTCGAGATTGTTGGCCACCTTCATCCCCGCGATGATTTCGCGCAGGTCCCCCGCCACCGGATTAAAACGCATCAGGATTTCGAAAGAATCGGCATCGATGAGCCGCTCGAGCTGGTTCACCTCCTCCTCCTCAACGATAGCCTCATTGCAAAGCTCGGCGTTTCGGGTCAGGAGCCCCCGTATCGCATGCTCCAGGTTCTGTTCAGCCATGCTCGCCATGCGCAGAACATTTTTTCTCGCCTCGCGCAACGAACTCTCAAAACTACCGAGAATGTGGACCGAATCTGTCATGATGGAATCTAAGCTATTTTCAAAAAATTACAAAGTTTGCCGCTTAACGGAACTTAACAATCAACTCACACCGGCCACCGCCGCTTCGGAGTTCCGCTCACTCGTCTCGTTGAGCGCGAAAGCATCCCCCGAAGGAGCAAACTCCGACTCCTCACGGGACATAAACTCCCGGAAATGGACCAGCTCGAACTCTCCCGGCACCTTCTCCACGATCGCGGTGAGCGACTCGACCCAGTCGCCGGAATTCAGGTAATGGACCCCGTTCTCGAGGACTTTATCGGCGGGCGTATGAATGTGCCCGCAGATGATTCCGTGACAACCACGCACGACTGCCAGCTCTTTGAGCTGATCCTCATATCGATCCACAAAACTGACGGCGGATTTCACTCTCGACTTGATCGTCTTGCTCAGGGAAAAATACTCCTGACCGCGGAAGGCGCGCCAGCGGTTATACAGACGATTGACTCCGAGGAGGAGCTCGTAGGCTTTCGCCCCCGCCATCGCGACCCATCGGTGGCTCGTCGTGACCGAGTCGAACCCGTCTCCGTGAACGACAAGATACTTCCCGGCGGGCGTTTCATGAATATACTCGTCGACGATACTCAGCCCCCCGAAGGCCACCGGGAGAAAACGATCAAGAATGTCATCGTGGTTTCCCCTCAGATAAATGACTTCGGTCCCCTGCTTCTCCACTTTTTTCAGGACCGTTCTAATAAACCTGGTGTGCACCGGGAGCCACCGCCCCCCGCTCCGCAGGGCCCACCCGTCGACGATATCTCCGTTGAGAATGAGCTTGCGGCACGTCGTCGCCTTCAGGAAAGCAATGACCTCATCTGTCTTGGAATCCCTCGTCCCGAGGTGGATATCGGAAAGAATCACGCTGTGAAACTGATAGCTTTTCATGGCAGAAAGGGGGCTCCGATCAATCAGTTCGTGATCGGGATCGCCGGATCACACTCAAAGGGCTCGCGCGCCGCCAGCCCGCGAAGCTGATCCTCGAACCTCTTCACCACCTTCTTCCAGCGCACCTTCCGGGCCGAAACCCTCGCCTCTTCGCGGAGCTCGCCAAGGTCGCGGCGGGCGGCCTCCAGCGCCAGATCGAGATAGGCCTGCCTGTCGTCAAAGGGGGCAATGAACCCGTTCATGCCGCTACGGATATGCTGCCTCGCGGCCGCGTAGTCGTATGCCACCACGGCGAGGCCGCTCGCCATGGCCTCGAGCGTGACATTTCCAAACGTCTCGGTCACGCTCGGGAAAATAAAAAGATCAGCCGACGCGTAAAACATCGCCAGCTCCTCCCCCCTTAACACGCCGGGATAAATGAAATCAGGATGCTCGCGCCGGAGCTCCTCCAGCTTCGGCCCGTCCCCCACCAGAACCCCCTTGAAATCGGGGATTCGCTTCCTGATCTCCGTGAACGTCTCGATGATCAGCGGAAGGTTTTTCTCCGCCGCCATCCGCCCCACATAGAGCCCCACGACCGCCCCCTCCCCGGCCCCCCAGCTTTGGCGAAGCGTGAGCGAACGCTTCTTCGGATGAAAGAGACGGGTATCGACCCCCTTCGGGAGCAGTTGCAGGTTTTCGAAACCCCGGGCCCCCAGCTCGTCGATGACATCGTGAGACGGGACAAAGGTGCAGACCGAGCGATTGTGGAGATGCCGCAGGTAGGACATCGTTGCCCTCTCCAGCAGGGGCATGCGGTAATGGGCGACATACTGCTGGAAATTGGTGTGAAACCCGGACGCGACCGGAATCCCGAGCGACCTCGCCGCAGAGATCGCGGACGCCCCCAGCGGCGTCTCGGTCGCGACGTAGATCACGTCGGGACAGCTGCGATCCCAGCGCGCCTGCAGCGCCTGCTTCATCGGAAACCCGAACCGCACTTCACGATAGCCCGGGAGACCGAACGACGGAACCTCGAGCCCCTCTTCATCGCAGGCAAGAACGGCGGGGCGCACCACATCGACGTCATGGCCCCGCTCCCGCAATCCGTTCACGAGTCTTTCCAGAGTGGTGGCGACCCCGTTGGCCTGGGGCGAATAGGTATCGGTGACAAAAGTAATCTTCATAACAACGCCGGTTGAGTAAAAGGGCGCTCTCTCCTGAAGATCCCGCCCCGCACAAGATGGACCGGAGCGGGCACCTTGCCGCTCGCAAAGTGT
This sequence comes from Akkermansiaceae bacterium UBA6138, assembly GCA_002422425.1. Lineage (GTDB taxonomy): Bacteria > Verrucomicrobiota > Verrucomicrobiia > Verrucomicrobiales > DEV007 > Arctic95D-9. Next base: position 37,584 of record DIVG01000027.1, read on the forward strand.
AACAGGTTTGTCACCGAAGCACCCCTTCCCCGCCGACGGACGGAAGCCTTTCCCGGAAGGAACGAAGCCGCAGCCCGGATACCTGCCAATATGCCGGACTGCGACTATTCCCCAACCCGGGAACGGGGATCACCGGCAACGCCCGGGGCTCATCCGCCGACTCTCCCGCCCCGAAGGTGGTCGCGGCGCGGCGAGGGAACGAACCGGTTCAGGTATCGAATCCCCCGTGACGCCACCGCCTCTGTTTGTGTCAAAAAAAACGAAAAACCGACCACCCCGACCGCTCTGCTCAGGCATCCCCGGGAACTATTCGGTGCCGGGAGACAGGAAAAGGAAAAATCATCGAGGGTGAAAAATCTTGATCAGTTGATTTTTAATTTTATCAAATAAAGCAGGAGATTCAACTGAATTTTATAAATCTTTAATCTACCGCCTGGGGCCCGACGCGGTGGTGGCGAGCGGACGACTCCCTTGCTCCATCCGGCGCCCCTGAAATCTCCCGCAAAACCGGGTCTCGAACCGTTTATACCCCGGTGTGCCGCTCAGTTCTCCGAAGGACGAATCACCTTCGGAGCCCTGAGTATTTTAAAAAACTAAAACCCGGCGACACCCTTTCAAAAGGGGCCCTGCCATCAAACGAGGGGTAAAAAGACGGCACCCAGGAGAATCGCAGCCAGCCCCGCGAGGGACATCAGCAGCATCATGACGCTGACCGTTTTAAATGTCTCCATCGGGGTCATTCCGGTCATGCGGCCGATTACCCAGAAACCGCTGTCGTTCGCCCATGAGATAGGCTTCGAACCGCAACCGATCGCGAGAGCGAGGTATAGGGCCGAGTAGGAAAGGTCGGTCCCGAGAGCCAGCGGAGCAACCATCCCGCCCGCCGTGATCATCGCCACAGTGGCGGACCCCTGCGCCGTCCGGATAAGAGCCGTGACGAGGTAGGCTACCGGGATCAGCATGAGCGTCTCACTCCCCGAAACAGAAGAACTGATGAGCTGGGCGATGCCGGTATCTTTCAGAACCGCGCCGAAGGCGCTTCCCGCCGCCGTGATGAGGATGATTGTGCCGCCGCTCGCGAGCGCCTCCTGCACCGCCTGCCGCGTCGACTCACCGGCCGGGGTATACCGGATTAGGAGGACCACCGCCGTCCCCGCCGATAAGAGCAGCGCGATGTTCTGGTCCCCGAGGAACTCGATTAGCGGATGGCTCACCCCCGCCATCGACAGGATCGTTTCCCCACCGATGAGAAAGACGGGAAGCGCGATCGGGATCAGCGACAACCAGAGCGGCGGTGCCGGGCACGACGCCGTCTTGTCACCCGCCGCGAGCGGCAGCGCAAGGTCCTCGCGCAGCGGAATCTCCCACCGTTTATCCGCCCAGTAGGCATAAGCGATCCCGACACAGACAGTAAAGGAACCAATGATCAACCCGCCCATCATCATGGCGCCGACCGAGACCTCATCGCCGAAGAAACCGGCCACCGTAAGGGGTCCCGGGGTCGGCGGCACGAGCGAATGGGCCATCGTCGCTCCCGCGACGATCGTCAGCACATAGAGTAGATAATGCTTTCCCGTCTCCCTCCGCATCGCTTTCCCCAGCGGCATGAGCAGATAAAAAACCGTGTCAAAAAAGACCGGAATCCCGAGAGTAAAAGCGCTCGCGGCAAAGGCGAAAGGGGTGCCCTTGACGCCAAAGAGCCGCATCAGCGAGTCAACAATGCGCTTCGCTCCGCCCGAATCGAGAAGGCAACGACCGATCACCGCCGCCATCGCGATGATGAGAGCGATGCGTCCGCAGCCATCCCCGAAGGCGCCCGTGAAGCGCGAGACGAACCAGCTCTCCGATTTTTTTACCGCCTCCGAATGCGCCCCCGCATAGGCCGGCGGCACCGTCCCGACCGGCATCCCGTCCCCCGTCAGCAGCGCGGCCCTCTCCTCTCCCGAGAGCGCCGAACGGTAGAGCAGGTCAGCCGGGGTCAGCGCGGCAACGGTGAGCGAAGCGACCGTCAGGGCGATAAAAGGGTGCCACTTCAACCCGATGATGGCTATGACCACGATCAGCACTCCGACCAGCAACAATATAAGAGGACCCGCCATCGCAGGGGTCTTACAGGAATACCCCTCCTGTGGCAATCAGGAACTGGCCGACGCAGCGTTTTGTATGGCCTGAAGTCGCGAGGTTCCCGGGAGAAAGGAGGAAGCCCAATTCCGTCTTCGCCAACCAGAACCCCCTCGTCAGCGTCACCCGGTGCTGCGTTTCATCATCGTCACGCCCCTTTTCGTCGGAAGGACTCCCCATCAGAAACTCGCCGGGCGGGCACCACACCATTGCTATTCCCCCTATCGTCCTCACCTCCCCCGACCGCTTCGCGCCACGACCGGGCCTCACTGATCCGGGAGGAGGCGAGGCTTTCCGGGAGAGTTCCCCTCCCCCGGCTCATTTCATCGAGGCGAAACGCGAGGCGAGGAGAGCGACGGCGGAGGTTTCGCCCTGCTTTTCCCGGGTCGAGTCGATCCACTGCTGTTCGAGCTGGTTCTTGGTCGGCCGGTCCGTCTCGTAAAAGACGCCGAACTTTC
>DIVG01000042.1:0-24107 GCA_002422425.1 Akkermansiaceae bacterium UBA6138
GGGGCAGACGGGGCAGACGGGGCAGCCGAAGCCTGCGGCTTGCCTGAGGCCGCGCCCGGCTTGGGCGCTCCGACGGTCGATGCGCCCATAAAGGTCGCGCCTTCCTCGATTGCCAGTTTGCCGGCGATGACATCGCCGTGGAGAATGGCGTTCTGCTTCAGTTCGCAGCGGTCCGAAACGGTGATGTTACCCTCGACCTTGCCGAAGACGATAACGGAGCGGGTTTTGATGTTCCCGACGATCTGGGCGTTCTCACCGACGGTAAGGTCGCCTTCGGAATTCACTTCGCCCTCGATACGGCCATCGATGATGAGGTCATTGGAAAAGCGCAGCTTGCCCTTGATCTCCACATCACTTGAGAGAATGTTTTTGCTTCCGAGCAGCGAACTGGAAACCGGGGACGCGACTCTTGCCCTGGGGGCGGTGGCGGCGTCATCAGTCTCTTTGCCTGAGTCGGTGGGAGAGTTGCCGTCTTGATTAATGATTTGTTTGAGCACGGTAAAGCGGTTTTAGAGGTTTGAATCGAGGAAGCGGAAGGTATCCGAAACCGTTACGGAATATAAACGAATCACCCGGAAATGGAAAGATCTTCTGCAGGATATGTCCAAATTTCACTCAAGGTCGGGTGATAGTGCGGGATTTTCAGAAATTCACCGGCGGTAGCTCTGAAGTGCATCGCCACAACGATTTCATGGATGAGCTCGACGGCATCGGGGCCGACCACCGAGGCTCCCAGTATTTCCCCGGTTTTGAGGTCGGCGATCATTTTTACAAACCCGTGCATCTCGCCCCTGATCATGGACTTGCCGTGATCATTGAAGGGGTAGGAGGCGGTCGCAAAGGGGATTCCTGCCTCCCTTGCTTCGGCCTCGGTGAGTCCGACCATCGCCACTTCGGGGTCGGTGAAAATGCCGAGCAGTTTCAGCCGGTAACTGATCTCCCGGACCGGTTCGCTCTTTTTCCCGAGGAGTAGGGCGGCATTGTGGGCGGCGATTTCGCCCTGTTCGATCGCGATATGAACGACCTCGTGGGGACCGCAGACGTCGCCTGCGGCGAAAATGTGGGAGACGCTGGTGCGTTGGTCGGGATGACAAATCACGACACCGCCGGATTTTTCGATTTCGACTCCGGCGGCTTCAAGCTGGAGACCCGCCGTGTTCGGCGAGCGGCCCAGGGCATAGAGGATCTCGGCCGCGCTGACCGATATCTCCGCGCCGTTGTGGGTGAAAGTAACCGTCTTTTGCCCGGTCCCGGCGTCGTGACGCCCCTCCCGGATCGAGGTCCCGGTGAAAAGGGTCAGGTTTTCCCTCTCCGAGAGTGCGGTGGCGAGGGCCCCGGCGATGTCGGGATCGACCCCTGACAAAACCTGCTTGCTGCGCTGGATCACGGTGACCTCTTTTCCCAGTCCTTCGAGATAACAGGCCATCTCAAGCGCGATAGCCCCACCGCCGAGGACGATGATGCTGTCGGGGAGGACCTCCGCCGCAAGGACCTCATCGCTCGTCCAGTAGCCCGCCTCCTCCAGACCCCTGATCGGGACACGGCTCACGGAGGAACCGGTCGCGATGAGGGCCGTCCTGAATTCGATCACCGACGTGGCACCGTCTTCGAGAGCGGCGACCTCAACCGAATGCGGTCCGGTAAAGGCGGCGGTGCCGCGGATAAGGTCGAATCGTCCGTCCGCGAGCTGGCCCTGGCGGTAGTCGGCGAAATCCGCGATGAGACGGCGTTTGCGGGCGATGATCTCGTCGGGTCGCACCTCGATTTCACCCGCCCGGAGGCCGAATTCGGAGGCCCGACCCATCGCGCGAAAGCGGTTGGCCGACTCGATGAGCGACTTCGAGGGCATGCAGCCCCGCAGGATGCAGAGTCCGCCCAGTTCCGCCGCGCCGTCGATTACGGCGGTGCTAAGTCCGAGATCGTGGGCGGTCCGTGCCGCCGCATAGCCGGCGCTGCCTCCGCCGATCACGAGAAAATCGTAAGTCTTGTTCATGTGTCGTCGGTGTCCGGTCGCTATTGCGTGAAAATGCCGAAGTCCTGCTGGACTAGAGGCGGCGCGAGGATCATTCTTTCCGCTCTCACTCACTAAGGAACGATGAATCGACATTTCAAACGGCGTTTTGCGGCCCTTCTTTTTCTTTGCACGATTCTGACGGGATGCGAGCAGCCCCGGCAGCGCACCGTGGAAGTGAAAGAGGAGCCCGCCGCTCCTGTTGTCGAGACCGCCCCCGCCCCGGCCGACAAGGCGCCTGCTCCGGTTGTGGAAACGGCGCCGGGGCCAGTTTCATCCGACCCTCTCCCGATGGAAGAGCCCACCTTTAAAATCTGGATGGCCGAAAAGGAGATCACCATCGCCGGCGGATTGAAGAGCCGCCTCCAGGTCGACCGCATCGTCACGGCGATGAAAGAGGCCTTTCCCGGGCATTCGATCGTGAATGAATTGAAGGTGGAGGCCCATCGTTATCCCGTGGGCTGGGGCAACCGGCTTGCTGTCGAGTTTCTCGTTCCCTATTTCAACGAAGTGAAATCCCCCGGGGTCGCGTATCAGGCGGGCGTCGTGACCCTTCTCGGCGAAGTGAAAAGTGGATCGCGGCATCGGATCCTTACCGAGATGGCGGTGACCACCTTCTCCGGCGAATTGACGCAGGACATCGATAACAAAATCACGATCGCCGAGTAATCGATGTCGCTCCGTCTCGAAATGCTACAAGTGGCGCGGCTCGCCCGCACCGTCCTCGGAAATGAAGCCTCGGAGCTCGTCGAAGCCTACGTGCGTTCTCAGCAGAATGCGGATGGCGGCTTTCGCGACCGTGACGGGGAGTCTGACCTCTATTACACCAGCTTCGCGATCGACGCCCTCACCGCCCTGCAGGTCCCGCTACCCGAGGAATCTCTGAATGCGTTTCTCGGGAGCCGCCTCAGCTCGCCCGACGAACTCGACTTTGTCCATCTCTGCTGCCTTGCCCGTTGCTCCTCGGCTCTCCCGACGCGGCCGTCTGCCCCGACCCTGGCTCCCGTCTACGAACGCATTGAGGCTTACCGGACCCCCGACGGCGGCTACAATCAGTCCGACGACGACGAGACCGGCTCGGCCTACGCCTGCTTCCTCGCCTACGGCGCCTACGCCGACCACGGACTTTCGCTGCCCGACCCCGCCGGAGTGGCGCGCTGCCTCGATTCGCTGAAGACGGAAGGAGGGGCCTGGGCGAACGACGTCGAACTGCCCATTCCCAACGTCCCCGCCACCGCCGCTGCGGTGACGCTGTGCCGCAATCTTCGTCTCCCCATCCCGCCTGAAACGCCCCGCTGGATCCTGAGCTCGCTCCATCCTGCCGGGGGATTCCTGCCCTTTCCCCAGGCTCCTGTTCCTGATCTTCTCTCCACCGCCGTCGCTCTCCACGCCCTCGACGGGCTCCAGGTCGGCTTTGAGGAAAAGAAAGATCTTCTCCTCGATTTCGTCGATTCTCTCTGGACCGCTGCGGGCGGCTTTCACGGTACCTGGGACGATGACGATCTCGATGTCGAATACACCTACTACGGACTTCTCGCCCTCGGGCATCTCGCTCTCTAACCGGCCGGCATGACTTCTCCGCTGCTCCTTGAGACCCTCGCCAACGCCCGTCGCGTCCTCCTCGATGACCGCAACGCTGCCGGCTACTGGGAAGGCGAGCTCTCGACCTCGGCCCTTTCCACCGCGACCTCCATCGTTGCCCTCGGGACGGTCGATGCGGCGGCTCATCGGCTTCCCGTCGCCCGTGCCTGCGCCTGGCTCGTCGCTCATCAGAATGGCGACGGCGGATGGGGTGACACGACAAAAAGTTTTTCCAACATCTCCACAACCCTGCTCTGCTGGTCGGCTCTGACTCGCTTTGGAGGCGGGGAGAGCCAGGCCGCGGTGGAGAAGGCCGCAGCCTGGATCCGGGATTACGTCGGATCGCTCAATCCGCGACTCATCGCCGAGACGGTCAAGGCCCGCTATGGAAAAGACCGCACCTTCTCCGTGCCCATCCTCATGCTCTGTGCGATTTGCGGCACCCTCGGGCCGGCGGGGTGGGGGCTCGTGCTGCCGCTGCCCTTTCAGCTCGCCGTCTTTCCCCGCACCTGGTTCGCGGTCCTGCGGCTCCCCGTCGTGAGTTACGCTCTGCCCGCCCTCATCGCGATCGGTTACGCCCGCTACCGAAAGGGTTCGGGGCGGGGGGCTCGTCTGCGAAAGCCGCCCCTGTTTTGGCCAAAGCTCTCCGCCCTGCTCACCTCGATCCAACCCGCCTCGGGCGGCTTCCTCGAAGCCGCGCCCTTGACCGGCTTTGTCGCGATGGCTCTGGTCGCAGCGGGCGAGTCAGAGCATCCTGTGGTGAAAAAGAGCGTCGAATTTCTCCTCCGTAGCGTGCGGAGCGACGGGAGCTGGCCCATCGACACCAACCTCGCGACCTGGGCCACCACTCTTGCCGTCAAAGCCCTCGCGATCGATTCATCGATAAGGGGGGCGGCCAAAGACCCTCCTCCTTTTGACGGCTGCGAGCGAGTTCTTAACTGGCTCCTGCGGCAGCAGTATCGCGAGGTTCACCCTTTCACCAATTCACCTCCCGGCGGCTGGGCCTGGACCGATCTCACTGGCGGCGTGCCCGATGCCGACGACACTCCCGGCGCCCTCCTTGCCCTCGCCGCGCTCGATCCCGCTGGAGAGAGAAACGACGTCCCCGCCGCCGCCATTGCCGGGGTGCGATGGCTCCTTGATCTCCAGAACCGCGATGGGGGAATCCCCACTTTTTGCCGCGGCTGGGGAGCGCTGCCCTTTGACCGGTCCTCTCCCGATCTCACCGCCCACACCCTCCGCGCCTGGCACGTCTGGCGCCCCTTTGTCGGCGCGGATATGCAGGATCGCATCGACCTTGGAGTGGAAAAAGCGCTTCGATTTTTGAAAAGTCAGCAGCGGCCCGACGGGTCGTGGAGTCCTCTCTGGTTCGGCAATCAGCACCGCTTGAACGACGAGGAAAATCCGACCTACGGCACTGCCAAGGTCGTGCTCGCATTTCTTCAAACCGGACGGGAGGACCTCGCCGAACCCGGGATCGCCTGGCTGCGGGAGCACCAGAACGCCGACGGCGGCTGGGGTTCCCTGCGGGATGCGACTCCTTCCACGATTGAAGAGACCGCCCTCGCCATGAGCGCTCTCGCCGGCGCTCCGGTCGATTGCCCCGCGACGAACGAGGCGCTCGTCCGCAGTGCAGAATGGCTCTGTGAGGCCACGAAAAAGGGGACCGCGTTCGAGCCGTCCCCCATTGGATTTTATTTTGCCCGCCTCTGGTATTTTGAGAAAACCTACCCCGTCGTTTGGACGGTCGAGGCCCTTTCGCGGGTGGCAAAGCGAATGGGCTAACGTGGCCCTGCCGTCGGTCGGTGCCCATCAGGGTCACCAGCAGGGCTGGCCCCCGGAAAGCGGCAGCAGGGTGGCAGCCGTCCAAAAGGTCGAATTTCGGACGGTGAAGACGACTTAACGCGGAATCGGTGGGGGCGGGATGCGCTCGGAGTTGCCGCCACCTGATCCTGATGAGACAGGCGGTTTGGGAGGAGCAGGCTTCGTCGCGGCCGGTGCCTCGACGGGAGCCGGGGCCGGAATGGGAGCCGGGGCCGGGGCCGGGGCCATGGCAACGGGAGGCGCGACAGGCGCTGCCGGCGCGAGCGGGGGAGGTGCGGGGATGCCGTCGGGTGAGATACGACCCGCCGAATCGACCGGTGCATAAGGCTGCACTCCCGGGGAAGGAGCGGTCACCGACATTCCCGGAGCCGGAGGCAGGGGTACTGGTTGTATTCCGCCCATGCCGCCGGGAACCTGGGAAGGGGCTGGGGTCACGCCCGCGATTCCGGTGGCGGGATCAACTCCGGGGTAGCCCGTGCCGGAAAGACTTTGATCGACTGCCTGGCGGGTCGGGGCGAACGAATCAATAATGAGGGGAAGCCCGTCCGGCCTCGCCCGCTGATCACGGTAGATCCAGACGGTGCGCAGCACTTCGCCGTTGTTCGCCGAGATGTAGAGCTTGCCGACAAGGCGGCGCGAGGCGTCGAGCAGTTCGAGGCGCCAGACCGGTTCGGCCGAATACTCGCGGACGCGGAGGAGGTAATCGCAGCTGTCAAAGGCCATGCGGGCCTTGCGGGCCTCGCCCTCGGCGATGGTGAAAGCGGCGACGCTATCGACCCCGATCTGGTTGGCGCTGAAATAGCCTACCGGCACGTCATCGGGGTAGCGGGTCTCATCGACGCCGCCGTCTCCGGCACGGCCGCCGCCGGCCCAGAAGCGGTAAAGGAGGCGCGGGGCCCGCTCATCATAGGCGAGGAGCTGCCAGTCGGATGGCTGCGGGATACCACCCTGAGCCCGCATTTCAGCAAGCCATTCAACCGTTTGCGGACCGAATTGAGCCGAGACGAGGCTAATCGCTTCCCGCGCCGACATGTTGGTGCGTTGCGCTTTCGCAGGCATCGTGCCGGTGAGGACGAGCAGAGTCAGCGTGAGGGCAAAGACAGGGGGTTTCAGATTCATATTCGGTAGGGGCAGGGCGCGATGATGTTGGCAAGCTCTTAATACTACGTTTTCCGCCACGCTATTCTTAGCGCTAAAACTGATGCGAAAATAGCGATGAATCGGCGACTTCACACAGGGAATGCTGGCGTGATCGCGAGCGGAATGGGCTTGGCCTTTCGCCGTCTTCCGGGTCAAATACGCCGTGGAGGTATGAGGAACGGCGAGCGATGAGAGTGAATTGTTCAAAAAGCTATTTTTGGGTCGCGCTCGGTCTCGTCATCCCGGCGTTTGGCGCGTCCCGAAATTACGCAGCGGATTACCTCAGCGAGATCAAGCCTGTCTTGCAGGCCCGCTGTTACGCCTGTCACGGAGTCCTCAAGGCAAACGCCGGTCTGCGTCTCGACACGGCGGAGTTGCTTCGCACCACCGGCGACGACGGTCCTGTCATCGTGCCGGGCCAGCCGGATGAGAGCCGTCTCCTCGCCCGGCTTACGACCGACGACGTGCACGAACGCATGCCGCTTGAGGCCGCTCCGCTGAAGGCGGCCGAGATTGCCGCGATCCGGTCGTGGATCGAGGCGGGGGCTCCGGTGCCCGGGGGGGAAAGGGCCGAGGCAGATCCGCGTGACCATTGGTCCTTCCGCCGCATCGAGCGTCCCGTCGTGCCGGTTGGGGCGGAGTCGGGAAATCCGACCGATGCCTTTCTCGCCATAAAACACCGCGAGCATCATCTGAAAACCCGGCCCGAGGCGGAGTACGGGCTGCTGCTGCGACGTCTCTACATCGATCTCATCGGTCTGCCGCCCACGGCCGAGCAACTTAGAGATGCACGGCCCTATGAAATAATTGTCGATGAGCTTCTCGCAAGCCCTCAGCACGGTGAGCGCTGGGCCCGGCACTGGATGGATGTGTGGCGCTACAGTGACTGGTACGGCCTGGGGGATCAGTTGCGCCACAGTCAGAAACATCTCTGGCACTGGCGCGACTGGATCGTCGAATCGCTCAACGAGGATAAAGGCTATGATCGCATGATCGTGGAAATGCTCGCCGCCGACGAACTCGCGCCGGGCGATGCCGACGTGGTGCGCGCGACCGGCTTTCTCGCGCGGAATTATTACCTCTTCAACCGCACGACCTGGCTCGACGACACGATCGAGAGCACCGGCAAGGCATTTCTCGGGCTCACTTTTAACTGCGCGAAATGCCACGACCACAAATACGATCCCGTCACGGCGGTCGATTATTACAACTTCCGCGCCCTCTTCGAACCGCATCAGGTGAGGCTCGACCCCGTGCCCGGCGTGATCGATTTTGAAAAAGGCGGCATCCCGAGAGCCTTCGACGATCAGCCTGATGCCGCGACTTTCCTCCACCTGCGCGGCGATCCGGATCAGACTGACAAGAACACCAAAATCACGCCCGCCGTGCCCGCGATCTTCGCTTCTTTTGCCCCGCCCATCGAACCCGTCGCCCTGCCGCGTGAAGAGTGGGCCCCGGCGACGCGGGAGCATGTGCGGCGGGATCGACTTGCCGCCGCGCAGGAAAAAATCGCGACCGCAGCGAAGGCTCTCGCCCGCGCCGAGACGGATATGTCTGCCGCTCTCGCAAAAGCATCCCTCGCCGCGGCGGAGTCCGAACTCGGGCATCTCGAGGCGGTCCTCGCCGCCGACACTGCCGCTCTGGGTGCTCCCGACGAGGCTCTCGCCAAAGTCGCCTCCCTCCGCGAAGGGGAAATGATGGCGGCACGCGCGCAGCTCGAGCTCCTCACTCTTGGCCCTGACGGAGACGCCAAAAAGGTGAAGGCGGCAAACGATGCCCTCGCTGCCGCAGAGAAAAAACTCGCAGCAAAGGACGCCGTCTACACCCCGCTGCGGGCCGCGAAAAAAGCGCTCGAGACTCCCGAGCACAAGGACGACACTTACGGCTCGACCTTTTCCCCTGTGAGCACGGGGCGGCGTCTCATGCTGGCGAAGTGGATCACCTCACGCGAGAACCCGCTCGCGGCGCGGGTTGCAGTGAATCATGTCTGGATGCGTCACTTTGGCGACCCGCTTGTGGAGACGGTCTTTGATTTCGGGCGTCAGGCCCCGCGTCCCGGGCACTACGAGCTGCTCGACTGGCTCTCGGCCGAGTTCATCGAATCGGGCTGGAGTTTCAAACATCTCCATCGGCTCCTCGTGACCTCGGACGCCTACCGGCGCGATTCTTCAAATGCGGGTGCCGATCCGGCAACTCTCGCAGCTGATCCGACGAATCGTTTTTACTGGCGTGCCCACCCCCGGCGGATGGAGTCGCAGGTTGTGAGGGACAGTCTCCTGCACCTCGCGGGTGAGCTCGATCCCGCGATGGGTGGTCCGGCGGTGCCGCCGAATGGCGATTCGAGACGCCGCAGTCTCTATCTCACGCACTCGCGGGACGATGAGGACAAACTCCTCAGCATGTTCGACAATGCCGATATCCTCCAGTGTTACCGTCGCACCGAGAGCATCGTCCCGCAGCAGGCCCTCGCTCTTGCGAACAGCGGGCTTGCGATTGAGATGGCAGGGAAAATCGCCGATCGCCTCTCCGCTGATCTTCCGGAAGGGAATGACGAGGAGTTTATCAATGCGACTTTTGCGTTGGTGTTAGGGCGCTCGGCCGGACCGGAGGAGCGTAAAGTCTGTCTCGAGTTCCGGGCAGAGTTGATCAAACTTGAAACAGTGAAAAAAGCTCTCGATCCCAGGGGCGTCGTTCGCGCCCGCCTCGTTCACGCCCTGCTCAATCAGAACGATTTTGTGACGGTGCGTTGAGGGTTGGTGGGATTCACTTCCGCGATCACGCAGGCGACGCGGTGGTACTTTATCTGGCACAATGAAAAGGTCTTGAAATCGCCTGACTCCAGCATCGATCCCGAGTGGTTGCGCTCGCTGCGCCGCCGCGATTTTCTTCATCGTGCCGGTCTCGGCTTCGGCGGGGTCGCGCTGAACTCTCTCCTCGCCCGCGATGGATTCGGAGCAGCGGCGGGCGATGTCTACCAGCCGCCGGGCGGGCGTCCGCAGTTCGCGCCGAAGGCGAAGAGCGTCATCTGGCTCTTCATGCGGGGCGGGGTCAGTCACATGGAGAGCTTTGATCCCAAACCGCTCCTGAACCAGTATGCCGGCAAGTCGATCAGCGAAACGCCCTACGCCTCGGTCCTCGATCCCGAGCGGCGCAAGCATGTTCGCGTCGTCGTCGTGAACGATGCGAACGGCCAGCAGCGCAACACGATCTATCCGCTCCAGACGGGATTTAAAAAGTACGGGAAAAGCGGCATCGAGGTGAGCGACTGGTTCCCCCAGATCGGGTCGTGCATCGACGACATCGCCGTGATCCGCTCGATGTGGACGACCGATGACAATCACGGGGCCCAGGTCCAGTTTCATTCCGGCCGCCACATGCTCGACCCGCGCGTGCCCACGATCGGGGCGTGGGTTAATTACGGGCTCGGCACGCTGAATGAAAATCTGCCGCAGTTCATCAACATGGGGCCGCGCTTTTTTGATCCGCGCGACGGCCATTACCTCGGTCCAGCCTACGACGCGGTGAAGCTGAAGGTGGATGTGAACAACCCGCTCGATTACGCGGGTCCCGAAGGGGATTTCCCGCGGGAGGAGCAGCGTCTCGGCTTTGATTTCGTCGGACGGCTGAACCGGCTCAGTCTCTCGCGTCATCCCGGCGACGCGGCGCTGGAGGCGCGCATCAAGTCCTACGAGCTCGCCTATCGCATGCAGACGGCGGTGCCGGACATCATCGATTTTACGAAAGAGAGTGAGGCGACGCAGGCGCTCTACGGGCTCAATCAAAAGGAAACCCGCCCCTTCGGCGAGCAACTTCTCGCAGCGAGGCGTTTCGTCGAAAAAGGGGTGCGATTCATCCAGATCATGCACGGCGACGGCGCGGCGGGAGCCTGGGACCAGCATTCGAAGCTGAAGGCCGAGCACTCGCGTCTCTCCATGCAGGTTGACCGCCCTGTCGCCGGTCTTTTGAGGGATTTGAAACAGCGCGGGCTTCTCGACGAAACACTCGTCGTTTTCGGGACCGAGTTCGGCCGTACTCCCGGGTCACAGGGGGCGGACGGACGTGACCATCACCCCTACGGATTCAGCGTATGGATGGCCGGTGGCGGGATCAAAGGCGGCATCGCCCACGGTGCAACCGACGAACTTGGCTTCCACGCGGTGGAGAGTCCGCACTACGTGACCGACATCCACGCCACGCTCCTGCATCAGATGGGCATGAACCCCCACCACCTCGAAGTCCCCGGCCACAAACGCCTCGAACGGGATTTCGGCGAGGTCATCCGGGAGATTGTGTGATGGGTCAGGAGTCAGGAACATGCGCAGCGGGCAAACGGAGTTGAATGAAGTCAACAACCGGGTTTCAGGAGTTTGTGGTGATCTTCAATTCCCTCGATGAGTCTGATCGTTTCTTTGACGAGCGTTTCGACCAGATCCCAACCGCGCCGTTCGCCGATGGATTCGAATCGACCCGGTTGACTGGTGTAGAGACTCGTCGACCGAGATCATCGATCACCTTTTATACCTTGAACTCCCCATCCTTCTCCATCACGCCAAGATGTCGCGGATGACTTTGGCCTCTTCGGTGACGCCGGTGAGGCGATAGTCGAGGCCGGCGTAGCGGTAGGTGAAGGTCGCGTGGTCGAATCCGAGCAGGGCCAGAATCGTGGCGTGGAGGTCGCGGACATGGACGGGATTTTCGACGGCGGCGAAGCCGAATTCGTCGGTCGCACCGTGGGCGATGCCGCCTTTGACTCCGCCTCCGGCTAGCCAGGTCGTGAAGCCGTAGTGGTTGTGGTCGCGGCCGCGCTGTTTGCCGGCGTTGCTGCCGGGGGTGGGCAGTTCCACGGCGGGGGTGCGTCCGAATTCACCGCCCCAGATCAGCAGGGTCTCGTCGAAGAGGCCGCGCATCTTAAGATCTGTCATGAGAGCGGCGATGGGCTGGTCGGTGCGGGCGGCGAGGGGCTTGTGTTCGAGGATCTCGTCGTGGTTGTCCCAGGGCTGGCCGTCTCCGGTCCAGAGCTGGATGAAGCGCACTCCGCGCTCTAGGAGGCGGCGGGTGATGAGACACTGACGGGCGAAAGCGCCTTCGTTACCGGGTTTGATGCCATACATCTGATGGACCCACTCGGGCTCTTTTTTGATATCAAAGGCGTCGCTCGCCTCGACCTGCATGCGGTAGGCGAGCTCGTAACTTTGCACGCGGGCCTCGAGCTGCTCGTCGTCCTGACGGGCGGCGAGGTGGGCCTGGTTGAGTTCGGTGAGGAGGTCGAGCTGACGGCGCTGTTGCTTGCGATCGAGGGTGGGGTTCTTGATGAACTCGACGAGCTTGTCGACGCTCTCGTGATGGGTGTTGATGTAGGTGCCCTGGTAGGCGCTCGGGAGGAAGGCGGACTGCCAGTTTTTGGTGCGGCGTATGGGCATGCCGCCGGGGCACATCGCGATGTAACCGGGGAGGTTCTGGTTTTCGCTGCCGAGGCCGTAATTGACCCACGACCCGAGACTGGGTCGGTGAAGACGCGACTCGCCGCAGTTCATGAGACCGAGAGAGGGCTCGTGATTGGGCACGTCGGCATGCATGGAGCGGATCACGCAGATGTCGTCGGCGTGCTGTCCGACATGGCTGAAGAGCTCGCTGATCTCAAGCCCGCTCTTTCCGTATTTTTCGAATTTGAAGGGTGAGGCGAGGCCGGCTCCGGTGGGGCGTTCCGTCTTGAGAACGTTGGGGAGCGCCTTTCCGTCATGCTTCGTGAGCATGGGTTTGGGATCGAAGGTGTCGACGTGCGAGGGGCCGCCGTTCATGAAGAGGTGGACGACCCGTTTCGCCTTCGGTATAAAGCGCGGGCTGCGCACGGCGAGGGGATTGAGGGGCGCGGCGTCTCCGGAACCCGTGCCGAGGAGCTGGCTGAGGGCGAGGGAGCCGAAGCCCATGCCGACGCGGTTGAGGAGCTGACGGCGGGTGAGGAAGTGGTGCTCGAGTTGAGGGCGGTGATCGTGGAGGGACATCGTGAAGGGAGGGGTGGGAAGGTTAGTCGACGAACTGGAATTCGTTGCTGATGATGAGGACGTGGGCGAGCTGGGAGAGCGGGCTCTGCGGACGCGGGAGATCGACGGGCCATTTACCATTGCTCATGAAGTCGCGGGCGGAGTCGGTCCAGACGGTGTAGGGCGCGCCGGGGCTTTCCTGGATCTCGATGCGCGGGGTCCAGTGGTAGGAGTCGCTGTTTTCGTTGCCTCCGCGACCGGCCGCGAAGGCGAGGATGTCGCCGGCCCTGACCTCGACATTTTCGATGCGGAAATCGTGCCCCTGGCCGGGATTGAGATGTCTTTCCTGGAGTAGTCCGATGCGACTGTGGAGGACCCAGGCCTGGATGCCGTCGCCTTCTTTAGTGGTGTGGGCAAATGGAGCGACAATGCGGATGGTGGCGTCGGCAGGGGCGACCCAGCGGACGACGTTGGCGGTATGGCCGCGCCCAGTGTGGCCGGCGAGTTTCTGATTGTCGCTCACGCGCTGGATGACGAGGTAGCCGCGCTCTTTGTCGGGATAGGATTCGCCGACGCGCCAGCGGGTGCCATCCTCTTTGGTGTGGCGGAAGTGTTTGAAGTGGGTGAACTCGCCGACGACGGGTGCAGCCCCGGGAGCGGCGGGAGTCACATCGGCGTAGCCGTATTGCCAGGTGTAGGGGGTTCCGTTCTGGAGGCCGGCGGCCTCACCGAGGAAGCGGGAGGCGATTTCGGTTTCCTGCGTTGAAGGGTCGCGCAGGAGGACGCGGCGGTAGACCTGCTTGAGGGCTTCGAGATCGATCTTACCACCCTGCGCCGGGACCTTCTGCGCGATGCGGTCAGCCTGGTCGCGGGCGAAGGGGCTGTTCATCAGGAAGAGGGCCTGCTGCGGCACGGTCGTATCGGAGCGAACGGGACTGTGGGTATCGGGATTGGCAAAGTCGAAGACGGCCGGCACGGACTCCTGCTGGAAGCGGTCGACGAAGAGGAAAGCGCTGCGGCGGCTCGCGGCGGTCTTGTCATTGTGGGGCGTGGGGCGGCCGCCCATGTTGGCGGGGTCGAGCGCCTCGCTGGTCTGTAGCATGGTGTCCCGCATCGTCTCGTAGTCGAGGCGGCGCCGGTTCTGGCGCGTGAGCAGTTCGTTCTCGGGATCTTTAAGGTCTTTGTCAGGCGTGCTGACGGAACTCTGCAGCCAGGTGCGGGAGTTGAGGATGTGCCGGTGCAGTTTTTTCAAGGACCAGCCCTCGTCCATGAAGGTGGCGGCGAGGTGATCGAGGAGGGCGAGCTGCACGGGCGCCGCCGTCTCAACGCCGAAGTCGCTCGTCTGGTTGACGAGCGGTTTTCCGAAGTGGTGGGCCCAGACGCGGTTGACGATGACGCGGGCGGTGAGGGGATTGTCGCGGCTCGTGAGGGCCTGGGCGAGCTCAAGTCGACCACTGCCCCGGGTGAATTTCTGACCGCCAAACATGGTGAGGTATCCCCGGGGAGCCGGATCTCCGCGACGACCGACATTGCCGCGGATCATGATTCGCTCGTCGCGCGGGTTCTCGCGATCGGTCATGACCATGGCGCGCCGGGGGGCACCGGGGGATTCGAGATCGAGCTTGTTGATTTTGTTCTCAAGCTTGACCATCTCGAGCCGGTCTTTCTGCGTGAAGAAACGGTGGACGTCACTAACATTGACACTCATCGGCGATTTACTGTCCATGAGGAAAGCCCGGATCGCCTGCCAGTCCTCATTGTCGTGCTCGTTACCGGTCATGCAGGTGACGAAGATGTCGGAGTAAATCTGCGCGACGTCGTCGAAGGACTTTGGTGTGTGGCGTTTCGCGAGTTCATTCCGGATCACCGGATTGACCGGGCTGTCGGCTTTGGCGAGTTCGGCGCTGATGGCCGCCGCTTTCGCCGTGAACTGATCGGCGGGGAGCTCGGCGAATTTCTTCCAGGCGAGGAGGACGGGATGGGGTTTCCCGTCGGCAGTCTGTGCCTTGAAGAGTTCGACGAAGCTGTGCGCAATGCGGTCGCGGAGCTCGGCCTTGCCGGCCTCGCCGCGGAATTGTTCGTCCGGCATGCCTCCCGCCCGTTGGACAAAGGAAAGATAGTCGCGGAGGCGCTCCGCGTTGCGCAATTCCCCGTGGACCTGCTCGTGCATCCGCACCTTTTCCTTTTCGACGTCGGCGACGCCGGCATTGTAAGCTTCCACTGCCGCTTTGTCGTCCGGGTAGCCGATGATGGGGAGCCGGGCGGGGATTTCGCTTGAGCTGAAGACACTGAAGAGCGCGTAGTAGTCCTTCGTCGGGATGGGATCGTACTTGTGATCGTGGCAGCGGGCGCAGGAGACGGTCAGCCCGAGCACGCCGCGCGTCACGACATCGATGCGGTCATCGGTCTGGAGGAGATTGTCGCCCTGAAATGAATCGTTGACGGTGAGAAAGCCGAGCGCGGCGAGGGAGGGATCCCCTTTGCCGGGTTCGACGAGGTGGTCGGCGGCGAGCTGTTTGGTGACGAACTGATCGTAGGGGAGATCCTCGTTGAGAGCGCCGATGACCCAGTCGCGATAGGTGTAGGCGTGGGGATAACGAATGTCGACGCCGCCGGCGCGGTAGCCTTCCGTGTCGGCGTAGCGGGCCACATCGAGCCAGTGCCGCGCCCAGCGGACACCGTATTGCGGGGAGTTGAGAAGTTCGTCGACGAGTCTGGCGGTTGCGTCGGGCGAGGGATCGTCGATGAACTGACGGAGTTCCGCGTAGGAGGGCTGGAGCCCTGTCAGGGTCAGGTAAAGGCGGCGTCCGATCGCAGCCCGATCGGCGGAGGGGGCGAAGGAGAGACCGGCTTCGACCTGTTTCGCGGCGACGAAGTCATCGAGCGGGTTGTTCGAGACAGACACGGCGGGTCTCTCCGGATGTTTGATTTCTTTAAAGGACCAGTGGGATTCCCAGGCCGGTTTTTCGGCATGATCGGCGGGATCTTTTTCGGCGGGCCAGGGCATGCCCATCGTGATCCACTTCTCGATAGTGGCGATGTCACCATCACTCAGTTTGGCTCCCTTTTTCGGCATGGCCTGGGCACCGTCCTGATGCTTGATCGCCTTGAGAAGTTTGCTCTCCGCGGCGTTGCCCGGGATCGCGACGACGCTGTAATCGGAGCCGCGCAGGATGCCGGCGTAGGTGTCGAGGCGCAGGCCGTTTTCGTGGCGGTGGCCTCCGTGGCAATCATAGCAGTTATTCGCGAGAACGGGCCTGACGTGTTTTTCAAAAAACTCGATCTGATCGGCGGGAAAAACCTTTGGCGTCTCAGCGGCCTGAGCCAGGGCGCAAAATTGTAGCGCTACGACCGGAATGGCGCTGAAGAGGAGGAAAGAGGCTGGGAGACGAAAAATCATAGTCGGGCTGCGTCACTGGTGAAATATATCACTAATACACGCTTTTTCGGGAGACGTGATTCAGGACGGCGGGGTGCACGATAGAGCTATGCCCGCTTGGATCTGATTGAAATTATTCGGTCTTCCGGCGCCGTTTCGAGCGACTCTGCGGCATTATTCAGCCGCCAGCGCCGCGATCGCCTCACGGGCGTTTTGCGCGATTTTCTTCCAATCCTGCTCCCGAATCACCTCCCTCGGGGCGAGCCAGCTGCCTCCGACGGCGGCGATGAGATCGCTGGCGAGATAGGTCATCATGTTCGCGAGACTCACTCCGCCGAGAGGAATGAACTTAGGTCCGAGATGGGCGTAAGGTGCCGCGATGTTTTTAAGATGGGCGAGACCTCCTGATGATTCGGCGGGAAAAAATTTCAAGAGGCGGCAGCCTTCCCGTATCGCCACATCGACGTCGGTCGGAGTCATGATGCCGGGACCGAAGGGTAAACCCAGCGCACCCGCCTGGCGGATAATCGCAGGGTTCACGCCTGGAGAGACGCCGAAAGAGGCGCCCGAAGCAACGGCTCCCTCGACCTGATCAGGGAAGAGGATCGTGCCGATGCCGACCATCATTTCCGGACAGGCCTCGCGGATGCGGCGCGCGACCTCGAGGGTGACGGGGGTGCGGAGGGTCAGTTCCATGGTGGTGACGCCTCCGGCGAGGAGCGATTCGGCCACGGGGACGGCGGCCTCGAGCTCGTCGATGACGAGGACGGCGATGATCCTGGCGTCGGCGATGGCCTTGCCGATGCCGGATTCGGGGGTTAAAACGCTCATTGTTCAGTCTTGTTTCAATTATTCGTCGAAAAAACGTCGATTGGACGCCTCTTCAGGGAGGTTGAATTCGTTACCACGGATGGGATACTCTTTACCATGATTTTTAAAAGTTCTCTTTCCGTCGGGATGGCGCTCCAGCTGACCTCCCTGCTCGTCCTCGCCCAGCAGGGTGACAAGAAAGGGCACGACATGGCGCCCCCTCCGGCTCATTGGAAGATTCCGGCCGCTCCGGTCGTTGCGCCCGCCCACGCTCCCGCGACTTTTGCTCTGGAAGAGGGCTTCGAGCTCGAACTCGTCGCCGCCGAACCGATGATCCACGACCCCGTCGCCCTCGCCTTTGACGGGAACGGTCGCATCTGGGTCGCCGAGATGCAGGGCTACATGCCCGATATCGACGGTAAGCTTGAGGAATCGACCTTCGGTCGCCTTTCCGTGCTGGAAGATACCGACGGCGATGGGAAGGCGGACAAACACACCGTCTTCCTCGAGAAATACCTCCTCCCCCGTGCCGTCGCCCTCGTCGATGCGGACAAGACCCTGCTCTTCGCTGATAACGAGCAGCTCTACGAGGCGGAGATCCTCATCGATGATAGAGGCGGCATCAAGGCGGGCAAGGTCACCGTCGTCGACGAAAACTACGCCGAGGGCGGCAATCCCGAGCACAAACCGAACGGCCTCATCACCGCTCTCGACAACTGGGTCTACAACGCCAAGTGCGACCAGCGCTACAAGAAGGTGAACGGCGTCTGGGTCAAAGAGAAAACCGAAGAGCGCGGCCAATGGGGCATCGTCCAGGACAATTATGGACGTCTTTTCACGAACACGAATTCGAACCTCGTCTCGGGTGAGGAAGTGGCCCCCGGTCTGCGGGTGCGGAATCCGAATTTCCCCTTCCGCACCGCCGTGACCTCCACGATCAAGAATCAGAAGCTCTGGCCCTCGCGCCTCAACCCCGGGGTGAACCGCGGTTACATGAAGGGGACCCTCGATGAAAGAGGGTATCTCCTCACCCCCACGGCGGCCTCGGGCATGGCGGTCTATCGCGGGGACCAGTTCCCGGCGGAGTTCGCCCAAAATCTGTTTATCACCGAACCGGCCGGCAACCTCGTCAAGCGCGCCGTCATGACCGAGGGGGAAAACGGTCTCCGCACGATCGAGAGCGCCCTCGAGGGCAGCGAGTTCCTCACTTCGACCGACGAGCGCTCCCGCATGGTGCATGCCTACACCGCGCCCGACGGTTCGCTCTACCTCGTTGATTTTTATCGCGGTATCCTGCAGCACTCGGTCTACATGACCTCTTATCTGCGCGCCCAGGTCGAGGAGCGCGGGCTCGAAACGCCCATCGGGCTCGGCCGGATCTGGCGGGCGCGTCACCGCGAGGGCGGCCCCGGAAGCGGACAGCCGCGGATGCAGGACGAATCGTCCCCCGATCTCGTCGCCCACCTTTCCCACGCCAACGGCTGGTGGCGCGACACCGCCCAGCGGCTCATCATCGAGCGGGGTGAGGCTGACGCGGTCGTTCCGGCTCTCAAGAGGATCGTCAGCGGGGATGCAGGCGAACTAGCAAAGATCCATGCGGTATGGACTCTCGAGGGGCTGGGGCGCCTCGACGCGACGATGCTTGAGGCAGCGCTGCGCAGTTCCTATCCACGCGTTGTGGCCGAGGCGATCCGCGCCGCCGAATCGCTCGTGGATGGAGCGGAAAGTGAGAAGGTTCTTGAACTGCTGAGTCTTTACCGCGAAGCGGCGGATCTCCACATCCGACGCCAGGTCGCGGCGACGCTCGGGCTTTTCGGGGAAAAAGCGGTCCCGCTTCTCGCGGAGATGGTGAAAAACGATGAGAAAGATCTCCTCACCGGAGACCTCGCCGTGAGCGGCTTGTCAGGACACGAACTCGCCTTTTTCAAAGCGCTGCCGCCGACTCACAATTTGCGTGCGCCGCTCATCGAGACGCTCGTGCGCCGGAATGATCGCACCGAGCTCAAAGAACTGGCCGGTCTCCTCGAGACACCAAAAGGGTATGGGTCTCTCGCCAAAGCGGCCGTGGCGATGCGCCGCACGGAAGAGGTGAAGGTGCTGCTCACCGTGCTTGCCGATCCCGCGACCGATGCGAAGATTCGTGCCGGTATCGTCGATGGACTGCTCGCAGGTGGAAAGGACAAGAAGTTCAAGCCCATGCCGGTGAAGGAACTCGCCGCGCTGGATGCGGCCGCAAAGCAACCAGGGGTCGATGCCGGTAAGGTGAAGTCCCTCGCTGCTCTCTTTGTCGTGGGGACCGGAGAAGAAGCCGTCTTCCTCGCCACCGCCGAACACAAACGACAGTTCAAGGAAGGGGAGGCCCTCTACCAGCAGATTTGCATGGCCTGTCACCAGATCCACGGCAACGGCCAGCACTACCTCGCTCCGCCTCTCGCGGGTTCGGAGTGGGTCCTTGAGTCCGAGCAGCAACTCATTGCCATCGTCATGGACGGGGTTGCGGGTCCGATCGAGGTCATGGGGAAAACCTACACCGTCCCCGAGATCCAGCCCATGATGCCCGGCCTGCGACACAACCCCGATATCAGTGACGAGGATCTCGCCGCCATCATGACTTATATCCGCAATGCCTGGGGCAACGGGGCCGTCCCCGTTTCAGCCGATACCGTGACGAGCTATCGTGAATCGGTCGGTGCCCGTGCGCCTTACACGGCGGAAGAGCTCAAAAAGCTGAAATGAGGCGCAAAGTCAATTTCTCATGATCGAGGAGCGACGGCATCTTCTTGCTCTTGTCGAAAATGCGGTCGGAGCTGACCCTTCCGCCCTCGCGGCCTTTGCCCGTCTCCTTGATCGCGGAGAGGTGGGCGGATTTGACGGACTGCTTGCTGCGGTCGATGACTCGGACTATTCCCTCGCCGACTGGATTGACGCTCTCGCGGCCTTTGATGAGTGGCTTGAAAAAAAGGGGGAAAAGAGGCGGCCCCTGAGGGAAATGTGCGGCTACATCCACTGTTGCACCTTCACAAATACCCCTCAGCTTAGTTTACCTTTCTTAAAAGTCATTGTAATTAAAGCACTTACCGAATTCGGTTTTGATGCCGTCCCTGAGCTTCAAAATTGAGAATATTCAGATTATGCGAAATTGGCGGAGAATTCGATAGGCAGTCGGGCAGTAGTGTGGTAAACTGGAATTCATGTCAACCACACGTAGAACACGATTCTCACGACGGGTTCCAGATCATGTAACAGATGAACTGGTCACCGTACTTTCTGACAAACAAACCTTCGGGTTTAATGACCTCTTTGTGGTCGTTTATGAGAATTTGAAAGCTCGAAATGCCGTGAGCGGTGGGGAAGAAATGCTCCGCCTCCGCGCTTACGAGAAGCTTCAGAATCTCGTCACCCGTGGGCTTGTCGAAAAGAATGGCAAAGTCTATCGCGGCCTTGAAAATATTCAGGACGCGGCCAGCGCTCCCGCAACGACTTGATTCGTGGCTCTCATGGCGCCGGTCCTCGTGACTGGTGAACCTTTCTCCTGAGAGACAGTAAATCGTCTGGACGGAACGACCAAATTCAATACATTCCGCCGGGCTGAGATTCAGCTCGGCGGAATTTTTTTTTGAATCATGGTATCTGACTACATCCCCGTCCTCCTCCAGATCGTGATTGCCGCCGGTTTTGCCGGGGCCACCCTGGTCGCCAGCGCCCTTCTCGGGAAGCGCGCCCTTCGCAATCCCACGAAGGACTCGGCCTATGAATGCGGGATGACTCCGATCGGCGGAGCGCAGGCCCGCTTCAGCGTGAAGTTCTACCTGGTCGCGATGCTCTTTGTCCTCTTCGACATCGAGGTCGTCTTCCTCTTCCCCTGGGCAGCGGTCTACCGCGAGCAGATCGGCGAGGGAGCCATGGTCTTCCTCTGGGCCATGCTCGGCTTTGTGGGGATCCTTTTTGTGGCTTATCTTTACGCCCTCCGGAAGGGCGCGCTGGAGTGGCGCAACTGAGCGCCTTGAGGCCTAACTGAGCGGCTTGTGGCCTTAATTCCGACCTTTTCTCATCATGGTTCACTACATTGCCCTGTATCGGACTGCCCGGGACAAGTCGGCGGAGGAGCTGGAAGAAATGATCCGGGTGAGCCGTTCCTGCTTTCACCGGGTCAACGAGGCGCATAATTTCCGTTCGGGACGCAGTATCGACGGGGCGACTCCTTTCGGTTTTTTTATCTCGGCCGACTTTGAGAGCCGTGAAAAGCTCGCCATGTTCCGCGATGATCCGAATTATCAGCGTTTTGAAACCGAGATCGTGAGCGTTCACACTCTCGGTCGGGAGGAGTACCTTTACGAGACAGAACCCGGGAAAGACCCGAAATATTCCTAGGCTGATATTCGCAGGGCAGGATCGCGCCCCTCTGCAGACGTAAGATTTTCCCTCTCCGGGGACGTAACCCAGTAGGATCGGCGGCTACCGTCGGCCTTAACGCTCCTCGATGAGGTTTTCCCCGGTTACCATGTCCGAAACGTTCTCCCGCTTTTTCCTGATGAGAAAAGTTTTTCCCGCTCTCGGTTTATCCTTCGTCGCCCTGTCGCTTGTCCATGGGAAGGAAATAGAGGCACCGGCAAAGGTCTCGTTCAACCGGGATATCCGGCCCATCATGTCGGACACGTGTTTCCATTGCCACGGGTTTGATGCGAATACGCGAGAAGCGGGGCTGCGGCTCGACATTCGCGAAGAGGCGATCAAAAAGACCGGGGAAGGCGTCATCCCCATCGTTCCCGGTGATCCTGACAAGAGCGAGATTATCATCCGCATTTTCGACGAGGGCGATCCCATGCCCCCTGACAAAGCTCACAAGCCCTTCACCCCCGCGCAAAAGGAACTCTTCCGCCGCTGGGTCGCCGAAGGTGCCGAGTATGAACCGCACTGGTCCTATGCCGAGCTGAAAAAGCCCGGGGTGCCGAAGGCGGTCGCGGACACGGGCAATCCCATCGATGCCTTCATTAAGGCGAAACTCGCGGCGAAAAAGCTCAGCCTTTCCGCTCCGGCTGCGCCGCATGTCCTCGCCCGAAGGCTTTCTCTCGATCTGACAGGGCTCCCGCCCGCCGGTGAAACGCCGTCGGATTACGACGCCCACCTCGACAGCCTTCTCGCTTCGCCGCATTTCGGTGAGCGCATGGCGGTGTGGTGGCTCGACATCGCGCGCTTTGCCGACACGGTCGGATTTCACGGTGACCAGAACCAGCGCATTTTCCCCTATCGCGACTACGTCATCAACGCCTTTAATACGAACAAGCGTTTTGACGACTTCACCCGCGAACAGCTCGCGGGTGATCTCCTCCCCGATCCCACCAGTGAGCAGCTTACCGCGACCGGCTACAACCGCCTCAACATGATGACCCGCGAGGGCGGGGCCCAGCCCAAGGAATACCTCGCCAAATACGGAGCCGAGCGCGTCCGCTCCGTCTCGGCAGCCTGGTTCGGGAGCACCTTCGGTTGTGCCGAGTGTCACGATCACAAGTTCGACCCGATCAAGGCGAGTGATTTCTATGAGATGCAATCCTTCTTCGCCGACGTGAAGCAGTGGGGCGTCTATGCCGACTATGGCTACACCCCCGAGCCCGAACTCAGGGGGGTCAACAATGATTCTCCCTTCCCGCCCGAGATCGAAGTCGAGAGTCCCTGGATGAAACGGCAGCATGAGCTCGCCCGGGAAGCGCTCGATCGCCATCTTGACGAGGCTTTTTCCAGAGTGAAATCCGATCCCGGGCTCGTCGCCGCGCGCGAGGACTGGGAAAAAGGTCTCGCCGCTTTTCTTCAAGTCCATGCAGACGGGTGGCTCGCCCCGGCCCCGACCGAGGAAAAAATCCTGAAGGACGGGAAGCCCGTCGCGGAGCGGGTGCCCGCCGTGGCAACGACCGGCACCATCGCGGCCGACAAGGCGCTGGGTCGCGGGGAAAGTCTCGAGGTCACCCTCGATCCGACTGGTTTATCCATTCTCGCATCAGTCCAACTGCAAATAGAGCCTGGTGAACTCGATGCCAAAACCCTCGCGGATCGCTCGGGCAAGGCGCTGACTTTTTCCCTCGCGATTCGTGACGCGAAGGGATCGGTGAAAAAGCTCCCCGTCCGCCATGCCGAGGCAAGCGCAAAGCGTAGCGCCTTCCGCGGCGGCGAGGAAGTCATCGGTGTCCAGGGCGAGTGGCGACTCCCCGCCGCGCTTCCGGAGAAAGAACCGCTCCGCTCGGTCTGGGTCTTGAGTGTCCCGGTGAAATTGGACGAAGGAGACCGGGTCGTCGCCACTCTCGCCGGAGACAACCTTCTCCCGGTGAAGCTCTCCCTCAGCCCGCTCGCCGCGCTCCATCCGCTCGAGACGGCTGACTCGAAAACGCTCAAGGCGCTCGCCACCGCCGCCGCAGGGCGCGACACGGAGGCCGCGCCTCTCGCCGATGCCGCCTTCCTTTTCAGCACCGCGACGGATCGGGCCGCCTACGACACCGCCCATCAGTTGGCGGCGAAACAGCGCGAATTCCGCGGGGGCAAGACCTGGACAATGGTCACGCTGCCCACCGACAAGCCGCTCGAGGTCCGTGTCCTGCCGCGGGGAAACTGGCTCGACGAGACCGGACCGGTCGTCCTGCCCTCAACGCCCTCTTTCCTCCCCGGTCGCCTCGAGAGCACGCCGGAAAAGCGACTCACCCGTCTCGATCTCGCCAACTGGATTGTCTCGGACGCCAATCCCATCACCGCCCGCGCGGTCATGAACCGGCTCTGGGCGATGTTCTTCGGGAACGGGCTCAGCGCCGTGATCGACGACCTCGGTTCGCAGGGTGAACTGCCCTCGCATCCGGAACTGCTCGACTGGCTCGCGGTCGAGTTCCGCGAGTCGGGCTGGGACTTGCAACGCATGGTGCGGCTCATCGTCACGAGCGAGACCTATCGTCAGAGCAGCCATCTGCGACCCGAGCTCAAGGATGCCGACCCGGCCAATAGGCTTCTCGCTTCGCAAAATCCGCGCCGTCTCGAGGCCGAGTTTGTGCGGGACAATGCCCTCTCCATCGCCGGTTTGCTGAACCTTGAGGACATCGGCGGCCCCAGTGTGAAACCCTACCAGCCCGCCGGCTACTACGAAGCGCTCCAGTTCCCGAACCGGGACTATGTCGCCGACACCGATGCGCGGCAGTGGCGGCGCGGGGTCTACACGCACTGGCAGCGCACCTTCCTCCATCCCATGATGGCCAACTTCGATGCCCCCGCCCGCGACGAATGCGCCGCCGCGAGGGTCAACAGCAATACCCCCCAGCAGGCGCTCACGCTGCTGAACGATCCCGCCTTTGTCGAAGCGGCCCGTGGATTCGCGGCACGTCTCCTCGCGGATAAGAAAGCGACGACG
>DIVG01000042.1:24170-30287 GCA_002422425.1 Akkermansiaceae bacterium UBA6138
GTTCTTCATGCCTCGTGGACGCAACTCGCGCGCGTCCTCCTTAATGCCCACGAAACGATTACTCGATACTGACATGAGCCCTTTTCATCCCTCATTCGAAGCCCTCCGCGTCAACCGCCGCTCGTTCCTGCAGCAAAGCAGCTACGGCCTCGGTGGCATGGCGATGGCGGTGCTACATGGCCAGTCGCATGCCGCCACGAGCGATCTCGCCAAACCCGACGACTGGAAAGGTGCTCTCAAGGTCCCGCATTTCCCGGTAAAGGCGAAGCGCGTCATCTTTCTCTGCATGGCGGGCGGCCCTTCGCAGTTCGAGACCTTCGATTGGAAACCCGAGCTGAAAGCGCTCCACGATCAGCCCTTTCCCGAGTCCTTCACGAAAGGGCAACAGCTCGCCCAGCTCCAGGGGGCTGTGCTCAAAGCGCGGGGTTCGTTCACGAATTTTCAGAAACACGGCCAGTCCGGCATTGAGGTGAGCGACCTCTTCCCCGAGATCGCGAAGCAGGCGGACAAGCTCTGCGTGATCCGCTCGATGCAGACCGAGCAGATCAATCACGACACCGCCCACGCGTTCATGAACACCGGCTCCATCATCAAGGGGCGGCCCAGCATGGGGTCGTGGCTGACCTACGGACTCGGATCCGAGACCGAGGATCTCCCAGGCTTCATCGTGCTGACCTCGGCAGGCAAATACGGTCAGCAACCCATCTCGGCGCGACAGTGGAGCAGCGGCGTGCTGCCGAGTCGCTTTCAAGGGATCCAGTTTCAGTCAAAGGGTGACGCGGTTCACTACATCGGCAATCCCGACGGTGTCTGTCAGAGCACCCAGCGCCAGGTCATCGAAGAGATCCAGCGGCTCAACGGCTTCCTCGCCGAGGAACAGAACGATCCCGAGATCGCGACGCGTATCTCCCAGTATGAGATGGCCTTCAAGATGCAGAGCAGCGTTCCCGAGCTGACCGACTTCACCGAGGAAAATCAGGCGACGCTCGATCGCTACGGCGTGAAAGAACCGGGCGACGGTTCCTTTGCCTCGAACTGCCTCCTCGCCCGCCGCCTCGCCGAGCGCGGCGTCCGCATGATCCAGCTTTATCATCGCGCCTGGGACCACCACGGCCAGATCGAAGAGGGCATGCAAGACGGCGCCGCGACGGTCGACCGACCCACCGCCGCCCTTTTACAGGATCTCGAAGAGCGCGGGCTCCTCGAAGACACCCTCGTCCTCTGGGGCGGGGAGTTCGGACGCACGCCGATGGGGCAGGGGACAGGGCGCGATCACCACATCCTTTCCTTCAGCGTTTTCATGGCCGGAGGCGGGATCAAGCCAGGGACCACCTGGGGCGCGACCGACGAGCTGGGTTACCGCGCCGTTGAGGACATTGTTAGTGTCCATGACCTCCACGCGACGATGCTCTCCCTGCTGGGGATCGATCATCACCGCCTCACCACGAAATTCCAGGGCCTCGATGTCCGGCTCACGGGCGTGGCGGGGAAAGTGATCAGGGGAATCGTGGCGTGATCGCTAATCGCCCATCGTCCACTCATCGATGAACGGAGTTCTTGCCCGGGCGACTCCGGGCACGTCCCAGCCGCCCGAAGTCGGCCTTTGACCGGGGATCAGTTGCAGGATCTGGGAAAAGAGAAAGGGCTTCTCCAGACAGGGGCAGGGATTCTCGCGCACCCGGGAAACTAGATCATTGGATCGGAGATCCCCGGTCATGAAAATGAAGCGATGCCGGTAGTCCCGATCGAGCTCCAGCATCCCGAGGTAGAACTCCAGGCCGTTCATGTGCGGCATACGGATATCCGAGATGACGAGATCAAAGCTCTCCCGGTGCGCGAGGGTGAGCGCCTCATTACCGTCGGGTGCGGTGGTCACCGCGTGTCCGTGAGACTTCAGAAACCGGCGAAGGGCCCTGCGGACGATCTCTTCATCATCGACCACGAGGATGCGAAGACACGGATTTGAATCCGGCGCGGGCTGAGCCTCCTGGGTGGCGGGCTTTTCGGGGGTGGTGGTGGCGTTCATGATCGCATTTCAGTTCCTTTGTGAACCGTTCCCGGGCCATCGCAAAAGGCCCGGAGGGTTGATTTTTTCAAACTTAACTCTCTCTATTTCAGCATTTAATATGCCATTAAGCTGTCCAAATAATAAACCGCTCTCGAGCCCGACTTTCGGGGAAAGAGTTTATTCGGAGGGGCGGATTCTCCTATTTCCTGCGCGTATTTTGGCGTGGACTTGTGAAGTCCCCCTTTTCCCGGGATAAAGCATCATGAATACAATGACCCGGGCGATTCTCGCCGTTGTTTTTCTGTCAGGCTTGTTCGGCAGCGGGGCAGTTCCGATCGTCGGAACCGCTCCCGCTGGAGTTTCTCCCGATTTTGAATGGCGGGCCTTTCTTGCCCCCTTTCACACCGTCACGCTTCATCTCCCGATCGGCTTTGTCCTGATGAGCTTGATTCTTGAGACCTATCATTTGTTTAAAC
Source organism: Akkermansiaceae bacterium UBA6138 (assembly GCA_002422425.1). Lineage (GTDB taxonomy): Bacteria > Verrucomicrobiota > Verrucomicrobiia > Verrucomicrobiales > DEV007 > Arctic95D-9. The sequence continues at coordinate 26,655 of DIVG01000042.1, forward strand.
CGAGTGCCCCGCTCCGCAGTGCCATCGGACTTGTCCTCACCTGCAGCGCGCTCAGTGCGGTCATGGTGGTTCTGTTGGGAATCTTTCGCGCGGAAGCGGGCGGATACGAACCTGAGACGCTCGAGGCGCACCGCCGGTTCGGCATCGCCGTGGGTGTTGTCACCGTGGTCGCTGCGATGATGCATGCGGTGGTCTTTCGAAAGCGTCCCCGACCTGTTGCGGTTGGCGTTTACCGCGCCCTCCTCCTCACCGACATGGTCCTGCTTTCCATTGCGGGGCATGGCGGAGGGAACCTAACCCATGGATCAAAGTATCTTACAGAGAACGCGCCCGTCTGGGTTCGCCAGTGGGTCGAGCGTGGGAATGGCCCGCCGGAAGGTGCCGTCACCGATCCCGCAAGCGAGTATGCCCGGGTCATCAAGCCCATCTTTGAGGCAAAGTGTTATCAATGCCACGGAGCGGAAAAACAAAAGGGCGACTACCGCATGGACACGATCGAAGGGCTCTTCACCGCGGGCGAGAGCGGGCTCAAACCTATCGTGAAGGGAAATGCCGTGGAGAGTTATCTAGTCGAGACGATTGCCGTGCCGGACGATGACGACATAGCGATGCCGCCTGATGGCAAAGCGCGTCTCACCCCCGAAGAGGTTCTTGCGATCATGCGCTGGATCTGGGCCGGTGCCGAAACCGGAAGTTGAATCCGCCGGAAATTTGGTCGATCAGGTGCGGCTGTTCGTGAGGGAGCAGCCCCGATCTTTCCACCTACTATGATCTCCGTGATTCTGATCGGCTTCACCCTTGTCGCCGCCACCGTCTCCGTTAATGCCCTGGGGCTTGCGGCGCTCATCCGATTGCTCCAGCGGACGACCACAGCGTCACCGCAGACGCTGTGGCCGGTCACCTGGCTGCTCGTCAGGACGGCCTGGGCGCTCATTGTTATTCACGGAATCGGGATTGCGCTCTGGGCAGCCGCCTATCTGCTGCTGGGTGTCTTCCCCGATACCGAGTCCGCCTTCTACTTTTCAGGCGTCACCTACACCACGGTCGGTTACGGCGACCTCGTTCTGCCGCCACACTGGAGGATGCTTGGTCCGCTTGAAGGCATGACCGGGATTCTCATGTGCGGCCTCTCCGGGGCCTTCTTCTTTGCCGTAGTCATGAAGACCTTCGGGTTTAAGGAGAGGAAGGAGTGACTCACTTCATCGCCTCCACTTCCATCCGATCCAGTCCGACCATAAATCGCGGCAGGGCGATTTCGTTTTTCCCGGTGAGGTGGATGTCGATCCGGAGCGGTTCGCTCGGGCTCACGTTTACCTTTTCGAAGACCAGCGGAGCGCCCGGGAGGACTTTTTCACTGTAGAGATCTGCCTCCCGAAGCTGTCCGTTGATCGCGACCTTGATCGTTGCGTAGTCTTGCGCCGTGGTAGGGAAAAGGGTCACGTTCTTCGTGCCGGGCGTGAGGCCCTCCACTTTCAGGGTAAGGATGTCGCCGGGTTTCCCGCCGGTCCACCAGAGATGATCGTTGCCCGACCAGCCGTCGCCGAATCCCGACATATTCTGATTCCTGACTGTACCACTCTTTGCCACCGCTCTTGCGACGAGAGTCTCGCCCTCGATGCGCACCACCCCGGCGGCGGGGGGCGGGACGCTGCCACCCGTTGCGGTCGGGGCGGAACCGGGTAGCGGGACCTGCGCGGGGCTCGCGAGATACTTGACGAGATCCGCGACCTGCTCGAGAGGCAGTGCTTCAAATAATCCGGCCGGCATGAGCGATTGGGGGATCTCCTGACGCCCTTTGATGTCGGCCGTTTTCACTTCGTTGATGGACCCGCCCGGCATGGCGACTTTGATCACGTCGGGGGTTTCCCCGCGCACCATCCCGCTCACGGTCGAGCCGTCTTTGAGTTGGAAGATGTTGAGCAGGTAATCCTTCCCGACGACCGCGCTGGGAGCGAGGGTGTTCTCGAGGATGTAGGCGAGGTCGGCGCGATTGGATCCGGTGAGGTCAGGGCCCAGGGCGATGCCTTCGCCGAAGAGTTGGTGGCAGGTCCCGCAGGTCATCGCGAAAGTCTGGCGGCCTCGCGAGGCGTCGGCTTTGGCCATGAGATTCGGGTTCAGTTTTTTCTTCCACTCTTCGATGCTGGCGGAGAGTTGCGCGAGATCGACTCCGCCGCCGCCGCGGGTCCAGTGGCGATCAATGATCGCGGTAATGGACTCGTCTTTGAACCTCTCGAACTGGTCGAGCATGACGGGGGAAATGAGTGACGCGGGAAGTTTTTTCTCATCGACCGCCTTCAGCATCGCCAGGGCCATCTCCGGCCGGGTCGCGAGCAGGTTGATCGCCTCGTTGCGCAGGGTCAGGGGAAAAGCGGCGAGTCGCCCCACGAGAGCGTTCGCTGTCTCGACTCCGGGGGCTTGCCGCAGGGCGATGATCGCGACCGCTTGCAGGCTGCCTTCATCGAGGACTTCGCGCGCGAGGGCACCGAGTGCGGGATCGCGCCCGGCGATGAGAAGCTCCACCGCCTTGACCCGCTCGGGAGCGGGTTTCGATTTGTCGCGCACGAGCGCTCGCCATCCGGGGAAATACTCGGGATCGCCGAAGCGTGCTCCCATTTGGGCGAGGGCCTTGCTAACCGCCGGTTGGTCGGCCTCGATCGATTTGCCGTGGGCCTTGGTGGCTTCCCATCCTGCGGGGGCCTCCACTGCGGGGAGGCTGGCGAGGGCGGTGAGAAATTGCCCGGATCGCTCCGCGAAATCCGCCGGATTCTTCGCCGTCGTGAGCGAGGTCATGATCGCCGAGCGACCTTCGGGAAAGACGGCGGCGCGGCGAGTGATGAAATCTTTCAGGCTTGTCCAGGGAGTCCGTCCGACGAGACCGAGAGCTCGCTCGGGATCCGCTTCGACGAGAGGGGCGATGCCGTACCAGGAGAGCAGGGGAATATTGCGATCGTTTGTGCTGCGGGCATGACCGATGAGACCTTCCGCGATCTTCCAGCGTTGTTCGAGCGGGAGGCGCTGCAGGAGCGAGGCGAGGTGGCGGCGCACGAAGAGTGAATACTCCTCGACGGCCATCGATTCGAGTTTCGCGAGGACGGGGGCGGAAAGGGCGGTCTTCTTTTCGCCGAGCAGCGTCACGGCCCAGGCGCGCAGTTCCTCCGCCGGATCATCGAGGAAAGAGTGCAGGAGCTCTTCGGTAGCAAGACCGCAGGCATGTCTCGTCCAGAGGACGCGGAGCCGATCTTCGGTTTCTTGGTGAAGAACTTGATCGAGAGCCACACCGACGGCGGCCGCGTTAAGCGTCCCGGCGGCGGCTCGCTCCTGTAGGAGGCGCTGAGCCTGGCGCGAGTGAAAGACATTGGCATGACTCAGCGTGGCGACAAGTTCGGCGTCGGTTCGCTCCGGCAAGTTTGTCACGGCGCTTTTTACCTCTCCATGGCGGACGCGGTAAAGCCTCCCGTTGCTGCGGTCCCAGATCTCGACATCGCGATGGTGACAGGTCTGCGTGTCGGTCCAATCCGAAAAATAAAGCGCTCCGTCGGGCCCTAACAGGATGCCCACTCCGATGTGATCATGGTGATTCGAGAGCAGAAAATCAGGCCGGTGTTTGGCGACATGGCCCGATCCGTCGCGCTC
>DIVG01000058.1 GCA_002422425.1 Akkermansiaceae bacterium UBA6138
TCGAGCCGCGCCTGCGGGCGGACTTCGAGCAATGGATCTCCCTGGGCTTGCCCTGGCCGGCCACGGCCACAGTCGACTCGGCGGGAGACAGGGAAGCACTCGCGCGGAGCCACTGGGCCTTTCAACCCGTCCGCGAGCCGGTCTCCCCCGACGCGGCGGGTGATCCGATCGATTTTTTCATCCGTGCCGGTCTGGAACGGGCCGGACTCACGCCTTCACCCGAGGCCGATCGCCGCACTCTCATCCGCCGTCTTTCCTACACCCTCACGGGCCTGCCTCCCTCGCACGAGGAGGTCACCCGATTCGTGAACGACCCGGACCCCGATGCCTACGCGCGGCTCGTCGACCGTCTCATCGACTCTCCCCACTACGGCGAGCACTGGGCGCGGCACTGGCTCGACGTGGCCCGCTACTCCGACACAAAAGGCTACGTCTACGCCCGCGAGGAGAAAAACTGGCCCCACGCCTGGGCCTATCGGGACTGGGTCGTGACGGCGCTGAACGGGGATGTGCCGTATGACCGCTTTCTCCTGCTCCAACTCGCCGCCGATCAGGTCACGGACAAACAACCCGCCGATCTGGCGGCGATGGGATTCCTCACCCTCGGCCGCCGTTTCCTCGGGGTGAAACACGACATCATCGACGACCGCATCGACGTCGTCACGCGCGGCATGCTCGGACTGTCCGTCTCGTGCGCCCGCTGTCACGATCACAAGTACGACCCCGTCCCCGCCGCCGACTACTACGCGCTCCACGGCGTCTTCGACAGCAGCATCGAAAAGCTCGTCCCGCTCGCCGGGGGCAATGCGGAATTCGCCAAAGCCCAGCAGGATCGGGTCAAAGCGCTCGACGAGGCCATGGCAAAGTCCCGTCTCGAGGCGGCCGACCGGGTTCGCGAACGCCTCGCGGACTATCTCACCGCCCAGACCGAACTCGACAAGTATCCCGCCGACGGCTTTGACCAGATCTTTCAAAAGACCGATCTCCTCCCCGCCTTTGTCCATGCCTGGCGCGACTACCTGCGCGCCGCCGGCGAACGCCAGGACCCCGTTTTCCGCCACTGGCACGCCTACCGTGAGAGGGGACCCGATCAGTATGCGACGCTCACCATCACCGGAGCCCACCCGCGCCTCGCTGCCGCCTTTGCCACGCCCCCGCAGGACTTCGACGAGGTCATCGCCCGCTATGCCATCGTCCTGAAAAACGGTGCCGACGATCCCACCCTCCGTGCCGTCCTCCGCGGTCCCGCCTCTCCCTGCGAGGTCCCCGAGGGACCGGTCGTGAATGTGGAGACCTACTTCGATAGTGAAACCCTCAATGCCCTCTGGAAGCTCGAGAACGCCGTCGTGCAGGGCCTTCTCAATGCGCCCGAAGCCATTCCCGCAGCGCTCTCGCTCGCGGATCGCGCCCTTCCCGTGACCCCGCGTGTTTTCCTCCGGGGGAATCCGCTGACGCAGGGTGAGGCCGTGCCGCGGCAGTTCCTCGCGATCCTCGCCGGAGAAAAACGCGCGCCTTTTTCCATCGGGAGCGGTCGGCTCGAACTGGCAAAGGCCATCGCTGATCCGGAAAATCCGCTCACCGCACGGGTCATTGTCAACCGCGTCTGGGCGCACCATTTCGGGACCGGACTCGTCGACACCCCGAGCGACTTCGGGACCCGGGCCGCCCCGCCCTCGCATCCGGAGCTGCTCGACTGGCTCGCGGTCCAGTTCATCAAAGACGGCTGGAGCCTGAAGTCGCTGCACCGCCGCCTTCTCCTCTCGACGACCTATCGCCAGTCCTCCTTCGGCCCCGCCGACGCGACGGCAATGGAAAAAGCCCTCGAGATCGATCCCGGCAATCGCCTCCTCTGGCGCACCAGGCCGCACCGGCTCGGCTACGAAGCGTTCCGCGACTCCATGATGGTCGCCTCGGGGGATCTCGACCGTCGTCTCGGCGGGAAACCGGCCGAGGCCTTCAAGCCGCCCTACCTGAAACGCCGCGCCCTCTATGGCAAAGTGGATCGGCAGTTCGTGCCCGGCGTCCTGCGTGTCTTCGACTTTGCCAATCCCGATCTCCACATCCCGCAGCGCAACGAAACGACCGTGCCCCAGCAGGCCCTCTTTTTTCTCAACGATCCCTTTGTCCTCGACCGCAGCCGCGCCGTCGCCGCTTCTGTCGCGGCAGTGCCCTCCGCGACCGACCGGGTCCGCGCCCTTTTCCGCACGGTCCTGCAGCGCGATCCCTCCGATGCCGAGCTGACCGAGTCCGTCGCCCTCGTCGAGGCGGCCGCCGATCCGGAACTGCCTCCTGCCCCGCCCACCGCCGCCGACTGGAGCTACGGCTACGGCGCCATCGACGAAACGGCCCGGCGCGTCTCCGCCTTCACCCCACTGCCGCATTTCGCGAGGGGTGCCTGGCAGGGAGGCCCCGCTGTGCCCGACCCCAAACTCGGCTGGGTCTATCTCAACCCCACCGGAGGCCACCCCGGCAACGACAAAAATCACGCCGCGATCCGTCGCTGGACCGCCCCCCGCGCCATGACCCTCGCGATCCGCTCGAAGCTCACCCACGAGCCGCAGGCGGGCGACGGCATCCGCGGATTCATCGTCAGCTCTCGTGTCGGCCTGCTTGGCTCGGCCACGATCCAGGCAAAATCGATCGACCTCAATGTCGCAACCCTCGCGGTCGAAGCGGGAGAAACGATAGACTTCCTCGTCGATATCGGTGCCGGCCTCAACAGCGACCAGTTCCTCTGGGAGATCAGCCTGACAAACATCCAGCAGGGTTCCGAAAACCCGGCCAAAGAATGGAATGCCAAATCCGATTTCCCCGCCGACCCCTCCCTGCCTCTCACCGCCTGGGAACAACTCGCCCAGATGCTGCTCTGCTCGAATGAGTTCCTCTTCGTTGACTGAAACCAAAACTTGAAACTTCAAACCTGAAACCTTGAACTCATCCTTTCCCAGTCGCCGCGACCTCCTCCACCGCTCCGCCCTCGGGCTCGGCTCCCTCGCCCTGGGCGGCATCCTCGGCGACGACTGCCTCGGGGCGGCGGAAAATCCGCTCCTCTCCCGGGGCGGCCATTTTCCGGGCAAGGCGAAACGGGTCATTCATTTTTTCCTCAACGGGGGCCCCTCGCACGTCGATACCTTCGACCCGAAACCGGCCCTCGCCCGCTACGCCGGCAAACTGCTCGCGACCACCCTCACGACCGAGCGCAAAACCGGTGCGGCCTTTCCCTCACCCTTCGCGTTTCAACGCTACGGACAATCGGGCATCGAGGTGAGCGAGCTCTTCGCGAAAACCGCGCAGCACATCGACGACATCGCCGTGATCCGCTCGATGCACGCCCAGGTCCCGAACCATGAACCCTCGCTCATGCTCATGAACTGCGGCGACTCCGTCCAGGCGCGGCCCAGCTTCGGAGCCTGGACCCTCTACGGGCTGGGATCGGAAAACCGCAACCTGCCCGGCTTCGTCGCGATGTGTCCCGGCGGCATGCCGATCAAGGACAACGAGAACTGGCAGTCCGCCTTTCTCCCCGGTGCCTATCAGGGCACCTACGTCGATTCAAAACACGAGGAGCTCAGCCGCCTCATTGAGAACATCGATCATCCTCACATCACCACCACCGATCAGCGCCGCCAGCTCGACCTCCTCGCCCGCTGGAACACCCGCCACCGCGGAAATCGTCCCGACGAACGGCTCGACGCGCGGATTCACTCCTACGAGCTCGCCTTCCGCATGCAGAGTGAGGCGAGTGACGCCTTCGACCTTTCCAAAGAGCCGGCTTCTATTCGCGAGATGTATGGCCACGGTGTCCACGGCCGCCAGACCCTCATCGCCCGTCGCCTCCTCGAACGGGGGGTGCGCTACGTGCAGCTCTGGCACGGGGCCGGACAACCCTGGGACAACCACAGCGACATCGAGAAAAACCACCGCAACCTCGCCGAAGAAATCGATGGTCCCATCGCCGCCCTCCTCACCGACCTGAAACAGCGCGGACTTTTCGAAGACACTCTCGTCCTTTGGGGCGGCGAATTCGGTCGCACCCCCACCGTCGAGCTGAGCGGTGCCGGGAAACCGCAAATGGGACGAGACCACAATCACTACGGGTTCAGCGTCTGGATGGCCGGCGGCGGCGTCAAAGGCGGCACCGTCCACGGTGCGACTGACGAATTCGGGTTCAAGGCGGAAAAGGATCCCGTCAGCGTGCACGACCTCCACGCCACCATGCTGCATTTATTGGGACTGGACCACAAACGGCTCACCTACCGCTACGCAGGGCGGGACTTCAGGCTTACCGACGTCTCCGGGCGGGTCATTCGTGATATTCTCGCCTGACGGCGTCTCCCGAGCCCGACCGCTCCGCAGATCGCTCTCACGATCTGCGGAATGCGCGAATACAAACCCGTCCGCTCAGATATGAACCGCATGCCCGTAGGCGTCCTCGGTCGCCTCGTGGATCGCTTCAGCGAGAGTCGGGTGGGCATGGATCGTCGCGGCGATCTCTTCATTGGTCGCCTCGAGATTCATTGCCAGACCCATCTCGGCGATGAGCTCGGTCGCACCGGCACCGATGATATGGGCCCCGAGGATCTCGCCGTGCTTCTTGTCGAAAATGATCTTCACGAAACCTTCGGCATCGGCCACCGCGAGAGCGCGTCCGCTCGCGGCGAAGGGGAACTTGCCGACGCGGTAGTCGAGCTTCTTCTCCTTGCAGGCGTCTTCGGTGAGCCCGACCGAAGCGACTTCGGGGTGGCAATAAGTACAACCGGGGAAAAGGGTCACCTTCTTCGGTTTTGCCTTCGCATCGAACATTCCCTCGACCGCCTGAGTGGCCTCGTAGCTGGCAACGTGGGCGAGCCAGGGAGGCCCGATGATGTCGCCGGCGGCGTAGACGTTCGGGATGTTGGTCTGGTAGCGGGCGTCGGTCTCGATGTAACCGCGATCGGTCAGCTTGAGCTGCTCGGCGTTCTTCGGCAGGACAGGAGCAACCCCGACCGCGACGAGACAGACTTCGGCTTCGAGCGTCTGCTGATCACCGCCAGCGGCGGGCTCGATCGTGAGACGGACTCCGTTGTCGGTCGTCTCGGCGGCGGCCGTTTTTGTCGAGGTGTGGAATTTGATCCCGTGCTTGGCGAGTGACTTCTGAAGGGCGGCACTTACTTCCGAATCCTCGACCGGGAGGATGCGATCCATCATCTCAATTACCGTGACCTCGGTGCCGTAGGAGCTGTAGAAATAGGCGAACTCGATCCCGATAGCGCCGGCGCCGATGATGACCATGGACTTGGGCTGCTTCTTCAAGGTCATCGCGTCCTTCGACCCGATCACCTTTTCCCCGTCGAAGGGAAGGAAGGGGAGACCGCGCGAGACACAACCGGTCGCGATGAGGACGTTCGCGGCGGTGTGGATTTCGCTTTTTCCTTCGGCGTCGATGACCTCGACTTTGCCATTGGCGGCGAGACCACCGGTGCCGCGGATGTAATCAACTTTGTTCTTCTTGAAGAGGAACTCGATCCCGCCGGCGAGCTTGTCGGAGACCTGACGCGAGCGTCCGATCACTTTTTCCCAGTCATAGGAAAGACCCTCGAAGTTCAGGCCGAACTCGGCGGCGCGGTGGGAGAGGGTGTGGTAGAGCTCAGCGTTCTTGAGAAGCGCTTTCGTCGGGATGCAGCCCCAATTGAGGCAGGTGCCCCCGGCCCGATCGTTCTCGATACAGGCGACTTTTTTCCCGAGCTGGGCGGCGCGGATTGCTCCGACATACCCGCCGGGGCCGCCACCAATGACAATAAGATCGTACGATGCCATGAGTAAAATTCTGTGAATGTTAGGATATAAGAAGGACGGGAGTTTCGAGGAAGCGTTTCAGCTCGGAAAGGAAGCGGGCACCGACGGCGCCGTCGATGACGCGGTGGTCGCAGCTCATCCCGATCCACATGCGCTGACCGGGGACGATCTGGTTGGCGGCATTGACGACCGGCTGTTTTGTGATTGTGCCGATCGCGAGGATGGCGGCCTGAGGCGGGTTGATGATCGCGTCAAAGTTCCCGATGCCGAAGGCGCCGAGGTTCGAGATCGTGATCGTGCCGCCCTGCATCTCGGCGGGGGCGAGCTTCTTGTCCTTGGCGCGTCCGGCGAGGTCTTTGAGTTCGGCGGCGAGTTCTTTGATCGACTTCATCTGGGCCGAGCGAATCACCGGAGTGACGAGCCCTTCCTCGATCGCCACGGCGACGGAAAGATTGATTTCACCGTGTTGAAGAATGGAGTCGCCCTGAAACGAGGCATTCACGGCCGGGACCGAATCGGTCGCGAGGACGGTCGCCCGCATGATGAAATCGTTCACCGTGTACTTGGGTCCGCCGTTAGCCGTGCTCGCCGCGTTGACCTGCTCGCGCATGGCCATGAGCGGCTCGGTGTCGATCTCGATGTTGAGATAGAAGTGCGGGATCGTCGTCTTGCTCTCAAGGAGGCGCTGGGCAATGACGCGACGCATTCCGGTGAGGGGGATGGACTGATCGCCGCGGCTCGCCGGTGCCGGGAGAAGTCCGAGGTTCGAACCACTCCCGCCGCCGGCGGGAGCGTTGAGGACATCCTTCTTAATAATGCGTCCGCCGGGACCGCTACCGGTGACACGACGGAGATCGACGCCCTGCTCTTCGGCGAGCTTGCGGGCGAGAGGAGAGGCTTTGAGACGTCCGCCCGCCGCCGGGGCCGCGGGGGCGGGGGATTTCGCGGCGGGAGCGGGAGATGCCGTTTTGGTCCCGGCCGAGGCATCGGACTTCTCTGCCGCGGGTGTCTCTTCTTTCGTTTCCGCAGGCTTCTCCGCAGCGGCGGATACCGGTGCTTGATCAGCGTCGGCGGGCGGTTCCTCACCGGGTTCGAGGATAAGGGCGAGGGACGCGCCGAGGACAACGGTCTCACCCTCTTTCACATAAATCTTGTGCAGGATGCCTTCATCGAAAGAGGGCATCGTCATGGTCGCTTTGTCGGTTTCGACTTCGGCGATGTCCTCGTCCATGGACACGGTGTCGCCCTCTTTCTTGAGCCATTTCACGAGGGTGCCCTCGCTCATCGTGTCACTCAGTTTGGGCATTTTCAAATAGGCTGCCATAAATTCTCTTACTGGTCGGAAGGTGAAAAATGATTACGTCTCGAGTCGGGCGGGCGATTACCCTAACAGATAGACAATGCCCGTGCCACGATTTCATCCGGATTGGGAAGCTGAAGCTTCTCGATCGGCGGGCTGTAGAAGGCGGGAGCATCGGCACTGGTAATCCGAAGAACCGGCGCGTCGAGATCGTCGAAGGCCTGCTCCATGATCATCGAAGAGATCTGGGCACCGACTCCGCAGAAGGGTTTGTTCTCCTCCACGCAGATGGCGCGATGGGTCTTGCGGACCGAAGCCATGATCGCCTCTTCATCAAGCGGACGAATCGAGCGCAGGTCAAGGACTTCGGCATTGATGTGGTGTTTCTCCGCGAGAATCTCGGCAGCGGCGAGACAGGTCACGACGGCGCGACCATGGGCGATAAGAGTGAGGTCGCTTCCCTCGCGTTTCACTTTGGCTTTCCCGATGGGGACGAGCAGTTCACCACCTTCGATTTCATCGTTCGACGGAACGGTTCCGGTCATGCCGTAGAGCACGGTGCTTTCCATGAAGTAGACCGGATCATTGTCACGAATCGCGGACTTGATGAGTCCCTTCGCATCGTGAGCGTCGGACGGAGTCACGACCTTGAGACCCGGCATGTTGGCAAAGATGTTCTCGGGAGTGTGCGAGTGAGTGGCGCCGACGTTCGTACCTCCGTTGGCCGGGCCGCGCACCACAATAGGCACATTGATAAGGCCGCCCGACATGTAGCGACAGGTCGCGGCGTTGTTCATCATCTGGTCAAAAGCGACGTAGGCGAAGCTGAAGAACATCAACTCCATGACAGGGCGAATCCCGAGCATGGAAGCTCCGATGCCCATGCCGATGAATCCGGCCTCGGAGATAGGGGCGTCGATGATGCGCTTATCGCCCCATTTTTTCCAGAGACCTTCGGTGACTTTATAAGCCCCGTTGTACTCGGCGACTTCTTCGCCGATGATGATGACATTGTCGTCGTAGGCGAGTTCCTCGTCGAGGCCTTCACGGAGTGCTTCGCGGTAAGTGATTTCTCGTGGCATGGGAAGAGAGCTTTTTAGCGGATAGCAGTTTTGCTACTTTAGCTGGGTAATGAAAGAAGGTTGAGTCGGTGACTTAAAGAGGTCTGGTCGAGCTTAGTATCAGCCATGGAAGAAGTGGCGTCCGCTACGACCGGCTTCCGTGTTGTTATCGACCTCCCAGTAAATGTCGTCGAAAATTTCGGACTCGTCCGGGTAGGGACTCTTGATCGCGAACTCGGCGGCGGCGTCCGCTTCAGCACCGGCCTCTTTGTTGATCGTCTTGTAATCGTCTTCGGAGATGACGCCTTCAGCGATGAGAGTGTTCTTCCAGAACTCGATCGGATCATGCTTGTTCATGTATTCCTGGATCTCCTCTTTGGTGCGGTATTTCTCGGCGTTGGCATCGGCAACCGAGTGACCTTTGTGACGGTAGGTGAGGATTTCGATGATGGTCGGTCGGCAATGCTCGTGAGCGCGCTCGACCGCCTTTTGCACCCCGGCACGAATCTCGTAGAGGCTGACGCCGTCGATCTTGTCCCAGTCCATGTTGTAACCCTCGGCACGGGCGGCTAGGCCCTCTTTCGGGAAGGCGGAGGAACGGGCCTGCGAAGTGCCCATGGAGTAACCGTTGTTCTCAATAATATAAATCACCGGGAGACTCCAGAGAGAGGCGAGGTTGAGCGCTTCGTGAAAAGCCCCTTGGTTGATTGCCCCGTCACCGAGGTAACAGAGACAGCAACCTTTGAGTCCTTTATACTTCACCCCGAAGGCAAGACCGGCCCCGAGAGGGGTCTGGCCACCGACGATTCCGTGACCACCCCAGTAGTTTTTATCAGGAGCAAAGTAGTGCATCGAGCCGCCCTTGCCCTTCGAGCACCCGGTCGCTTTCCCGAAGAGCTCGGCCATGCACTCATTCATGCCCATGCCGACGGCGAGCGCGTGCCCGTGATCGCGATACGCGGTGATGACATGGTCGTGTTCCCCCAGCAGAGAGATCGATCCAACCGCGACCGACTCCTGCCCGATGTAGAGGTGGAGGAAGCCACCGATGGAGCCGTTGTGGTAATGCTTCAAAGAGGTCTGCTCGAACCTCCGGATCCGGATCATTTGGCGGAGCAGTTCTATTTTATCCGCAGCGGTGAGCGACTGGTTAATCGGCGCGTCAGCGAAGGGTACGGTAGATTGATTTGCGGTTTTCGATGCCATCACAAAAGAAAAAATCCCTCCGTGGTTGGAAGGCCGCGCACGTTAGCTTAAAGTGCCCCTCAAGGAAACCGGTAAGTGTCCGATTTTTTCCTTTCTCCACCCCCTCCTGTTCCACGTGGAACATTTCAGCTTATCGAGATGTTTGAGTACCCAAAAAAATACGATGTGCTAATCATCGGCGGAGGTCACGCCGGGGCCGAAGCGGCGATGGCGGCCGCACGAGTCGGGGCGTCCGTTGCCCTACTCAGCCAGAATCTGGACACGGTCGGTCAGATGTCGTGCAACCCTGCCATCGGAGGCCTCGGGAAGGGACACATGGTCCGCGAGATCGACGCCCTCGGGGGGGTGATGGCGTTGAACACGGACGCCACCGGAATTCAGTTCCGCATCCTCAATGCAAAGAAAGGCCCGAGCGTTCGCGCGCCCCGCGCCCAGTGTGATAAAAAGGCGTATCAATTCCGCGTAAAATGGCTCCTCGAAAGTGAGCCGAAGATCGACCTGCATCAGGGGAATATTTCCAAACTCCTCGTCGAGGGAGGGGTCATCGCCGGCGCGGAGACAAACCTCGGTCTTCGGTTTCTTTCCTCATCCGTAGTCGTGACCACCGGCACCTTTATGCGGGGCCTCATGCATGTCGGATTACAAAATCAAAGCGGAGGCCGAATGGGGGATTCCGCCTCGACCCTGAGCGATGATCTCATTCGTCTCGGATTCGAAGTCCGTCGCTTCAAAACCGGCACCCCCTGCCGCCTAAACGGCCGCACGATCGACTTCTCGAAATGCGAAAGGCAGGACGGCGATGTCCCCGTCCCGCGCTTCTCCTTCCGCTCCGAGGTAGAACCGGCGGAAAAAGACGACGTCTTCACCCTGAACCGATGGTCCGACCCGATGTTCCACGTGGAACAAATGCCCTGCTGGATCACTTACACCACCCCATCCACCCACGAGGAGATCCTCGCGAACCTGGATAAGTCACCGATGTATTCCGGCATCATCGAGGGAGTCGGTCCGCGCTACTGCCCCTCAATCGAAGACAAGGTCGTTCGATTCGCGGACAAGGAACGCCACCAGGTCTTTCTCGAGCCGGAGGGGCGCCACACTCACGAGTATTATGTGAACGGCGTTTCGACCTCGCTCCCCTTTGAGGTGCAATACCGATTCATCCGTTCCATACCCGGATTGGAGAATGTGGCTATCATTCGCCCGGGTTACGCCGTGGAATACGACTATTGCGTGCCCACGCAGCTCTACCCGACTCTCGAAACCAAGACGGTCCCGGGTCTCTACTTCGCAGGCCAGATCAACGGTACCTCAGGCTACGAAGAGGCCGCCGGACAGGGACTCGTCGCCGGAGCCAATGCGGCGCTCAAGTTGGCTGGTAAAGCGCCCCTTATTCTTTCCCGGGACGAATCCTATATCGGCGTCATGATCGACGACCTCGTCACCAAGGGGACCGACGAGCCCTATCGCATGTTCACGAGCCGGGCAGAGCATCGCCTCCTCTTGCGCCACGACAATGCCGACATCCGCCTCAGTAATACCGCTGAAGCGGCGGGACTCATTACCACGGATTTCTTCGCCCGGACCCGGGCGAAACTGGAAAAGATCGCCGCTCTCCGTCATCGGCTCGAAACCACCCACACCGCAGACGGATCACTCGCGAAGTGGCTGCGTCGCCCCGAATCGAGCTGGGGAAGTTTCGATCCCGAACTCAAGGCCTCTTATGAGCCGGCGATCTGGGACCTCGTCGAGATCGACGTGAAATACGAAGGCTACATCCGCCGCCAGGGCGACCTCGTCGAAAAGACAAAACGCGCCGATGAAAAGAAGATCCCGGCCAACATGAACTACCTTGAGATATCCGGACTCAAACGGGAAGCGCAATCGAAACTCCAGGCAGTACAACCCCTCACCCTGGGGCAGGCGGGACGGATCAGCGGCATCACCCCCGCCGACATCTCGCTCCTGGCCGTCTGGCTTGAGAAAAGCTCACGCTGAAAAAGCCCGCCTCAAGCTGAGCGGCATCACCTGCCATTCCCCTCGTCCCGTCAAACCATCCCCCGACCTACCTTCGCGGCTGAACCACAACGACGACTCCGTCTCTCCCTGCATGAATCGACTTTCCCGACAACTCATCGAAATGGCCCTCCAAGAAGATCTTTCCGACATCGGTGACCTCACCAGCCGCTACTTTGTCGACGCGAACCACCAGTCGATCGGACGCATCGTCAGCCGCGAAAATGCAATCATCTCGGGGAATGAGGTCGCCGCCACAACCTGCGAGGCAGTGAGCCCCTCTCTCACCTTTCGCGGGCTTATTCAGGACGGAGCGGGCGCCCGTCCCGGAGATACCGTCGCCGAGATATCAGGGCCGACCCATCTCATCCTCACCGTCGAGCGGACCGTTCTGAACTTCATGCAGCGACTCTCGGGGGTCGCCACGATTAGCCGCCGATACAACGAAGCCATCGCCGGGACCGGAGCACGGTTACTCGATACACGCAAGACGACCCCCGGATGGCGCGAACTCGAAAAGGCCGCCGTGATTCACGGAGGCGGCGTCAACCATCGAATGGGTCTCTACGATGCCATCATGGTGAAAGACAATCACCTCGTTGCCAATTCGAATCCCATCGAGCTCGGCGCCCGCATCTCTGAGATCAAGGCGAAAATGCCGCACCTCAAAATCGAGGTCGAAGCCGATACTCTCAACCAGGTCGCGGACTTCCTCGCGATCCCGGGGATTGACACCATCCTACTAGACAACATGAGCAAGGAAGAACTCGCCCGCGCCGTCTCAATGCGCCACAAAATCGCCCCGGGAATCCTCCTCGAAGCCAGCGGGGGGGTGAACCTCGAAACGATCCGCGGAATTGCCGAGACCGGCGTCGATTTCATCTCCGTGGGTGCACTGACTCACTCGGTCCGCTCGATCGACCTCGGACTTGATCTCGTCGCGGGATGAGCGGGATGATTTACAGCGAGGTTACCCGCGGCTGGACGGAAGCCGATCGCGCCCGGTTTAGCCCGGGGCATTTTACCCATCTCACCGAAACCGGATCAACGAACGACGACCTCCTCGCTCGCGCCCGTGCGGGGGAGGCTCTCCCCTTCG
Source organism: Akkermansiaceae bacterium UBA6138 (assembly GCA_002422425.1). Lineage (GTDB taxonomy): Bacteria > Verrucomicrobiota > Verrucomicrobiia > Verrucomicrobiales > DEV007 > Arctic95D-9. The sequence continues at coordinate 12,458 of DIVG01000058.1, forward strand.
AACTGATCTCGACGGACTACCAAAGCAAGGGGCGCGGCCGACGCGGCGATCGCTGGGAAGCAGCGCGCGGGCGCAACCTCCTCTTTTCACTCGCCCTACCCCTCGAAAGTCCCCGCGAGACCTGGGCCTGTCTTCCCCAGTTGACCGCCGCCCTCGTCGGCCGCGCCATCGAGGACATCCTCGGACCCGGGCACCGCCTCGGGGCGAAGTGGCCAAACGATCTCCTGTATAAGGAGAAAAAACTCGCCGGCATCCTCGTCGAAATCTCCCTGCTACCCAGACCCGTCGCCATCGTCGGTGTCGGCATCAATGTAAATCTGAGACGCGACGAACTTCCCGACGAACTCCGCGACTGCGCCACTTCGCTCTACGAGATCGGCGAATGTGAATCGAATCGCTGGTTTCTCCTCGGACTCATCCTTATCGGATTTCTAACCCGTTATCCGGCGGGAATACTGGACTTTTCCGATAGCCTCGCATGGGTCACCGATCGGGACCTCCTCAACGGGCGGACTCTCCGCGTTCGCAGCGGGCACGACCGCCTCACCGGGACTGCTGCGGGGATCGGACCAGGGGGAGAGTTGCTTTTAAAATTAGAAGACGGCTCCACCCGTGAAATCGTGAGCGCCGAAGAGATCCTTTGGAAGTAAGACTTTGCTCGTGACTCCACTAGAGTAGGGTTTCCCGCCTGCACGGTGACCGGATGCGAGACGCGCCCCACCCAGTCCGTAGGTCCGGCCGGGCCCATCGGATCCGGGAACCGCGCCGACGCCGCTGAACGGCGCAACGAAGGCAACCGTTCCCCCTGATTTATTAGTTTGTCTTAACTAATCCCCCGCCTTATCTTAGCTTCGTAATCCCACTCGCTTCCCCGCTATGGCCGACTTCGTATTTGCAGATGACTATCACCTCGGTCAAAACAGCACACGACGCTTCTACGAGCAGTTCCTGAAGGGATACATTCACAAGCACAACAATCTCATGGGTGTCATTCAGGGATTTTCAAGCCTGATCCTCTACGATGAAACCATTACCGAAGAGATTCGCGAAAGTGCCGAGCAGATCCAATCGTCGGCAAAAGTGGCGACCGAATTGAACCGCGAGATCATGGGAGCCTCAGGTTGCGGGAGGATCGAGATCGCGACAATAACGCTTGAGGATGCCCTCCCCTACTGGAAAGCAAAATGCGAAGAGATCTGTGCCGCCTCCGGAGTGCCCTTAACCCTGACACAGCACGAAAATATTCCCCCAGTGCCCGGTGACGCCGCGAAGCTTGGAGAGTTGCTCTTTCACCTCGTGCGTAACGCCGCCGAATCCGCCGGGGATTTTCCCCACGGCTCCGTGGCGATCGATCTTTTCCCCCCTGGCGAAGCAAGTCCCGGTTCGACCGTCGATCTTTTCATCCGCAACACGAGCGCCTCGATCGCACCTGACTCTCTTCAGCGCCTCTTTATCCCCTTCGAAAGCACGAAGGGCAGCGGACACTTCGGGATCGGACTCACCACCGCCGCCGTCCTTGCCGGTGACATGGGCATACGCCTTGGTCTCCGCTGTGCCGACGGCACGATGACCGCCTGGGCCGCCATCCCTACCGCCGGGTAATTCAAGTACCCCGACGCCACGGACCCGACCGACCGGATCACCCGGGCTTCTACCGGCACAGAACAGACGACGAGTCCCTCTACTAGTCTTCCGTCACCCTCCGGAGTGCCTCTCCCGCCAGACCTTCGGCGTCGCACCGAAGGCCAGTTTAAACTCCCGTGTAAAATGCGCCTGATCGCAGAACCCCTCGGCCACCGCCACCTCGGAGACGAGACAGTCAGTTTGCACAAGGGAGGCGGCAGCACGGGAGAGGCGCAGCCGTTTCAAAAACTGCATCGGCGAAGTGTGAAGGTGGCGGCGGAACTTCCGTTCAAAAGCACTCACCGACAAGCCCGCCAGTCGGGCAAGAACGGAGTTTGTCCACGCACCCGACGGATCGTGCTGCAGCGCCGCGAGCGCAGGCGCGAGCTCGGGGACAGGAAAGCCAGGTGCCCGCAGGCCGGGGAGCTCCCTCGTCACTCCGGCCGTCCCGGCGATGCACCCTTTGAGATCGCGAACCGGGACCTTGCTCGTACGGAACCACCGCGTAACCTGATCAAAACGCCCCACCAGCTCGATTCGGCCGATGATGCGCTGCCCCGAGAGGACACGCATATCGTCTTCAAAAAACTGGCGGGCGAGGTAGGGCGGGGAAAGGTCGAAGTCGGTGAGCCCGACGACGTCCTCCGAACCAGGCAGAGAGTAATTGAGGTGAAACGCACGATTCACCCGCAGGTAACGGGCATTTTCATCTTTGATCCAGAACTGCGTTTCCTCCAGGTAATCGAAGAGAGATTCGATCTCCTCGTGCCGGAGCGTCGCGAGTTTTTTGCCGGGGTTCCAACTCATCAAATCAGCCTATGGCGCGTGCAGCCGTCTCAAGGTGTGCCAAAAGCGAAGCGACCCTACCCTGTGCCGCCTCTTTACGATACACCGCCATCACTTCGGCATGGACAACCGGGGTTATCATCCTAACAAATACACAGCCACAGTGCGGCAGCTTGCCGCTGTGGGCCGGCAGCAGGGCCACCCCCGCGCCCGAGGAAACCGCCGCGAGAAGAAGCGGCAGCGAATCGCACTCTTCCACGATCGCAGGCTCGAAGCCCTGGGACTGGCAGATGCGGCGAAGAAACTGCCGACGACCGGGAAAGATCGAGTCCGAGAGGGAGACAAAAGGCTCGCCCGCGAGTTCCTTTAACGCCAATTGTTTGCGCCCGGCGAGACCGTGATCGTCGGGCAGCACGATGGCCATGGGGTTGCGCATCAGGGAACGTACTGTATAGCGCGAACGGTCTTCGTCGGCGATGTTGCCGACGAGAGCGAGATCGAGTTCGCCGTCCCGGAGCCGGTCGAGCTGCGCCTTCGGGGAGAGTTCAAAGAGCGCCACCCCCGTCATCGCGGAATCCTTCCGCAAGGCCCGCACCGCCGGCGCGACGATGTCGTCGAGAAAGATCGTGAGAAAGCCGAGGCGTATCGTCCGTTTCGCGACGCCGAACCGCTCCCTTACCTGTTGCACGCTCATTTCGGTGTCGCAGAGAATCTGGCGTGCCCGATCAAGGAAAAAGCGCCCCGCCTCGGTCAGATGGATGCGTTTTCTGATTCGTTGGAACAGAACCACCTCCAGCTCCTCCTCCAGAGCGAGGATCTGCCGACTCAGGGCCGGTTGGGAGAGGTGAAGGCGCTTCGCTGCCGCTGTGATGCTGAGCTCTTCCGCTGTCGCGATAAAATAACGCAATTGATGGAACTCCATGGACAAAACTACTCGGAGTTCATACCCTACGTGCATGACCTTGTGACGCAACCGGCATTGGCTGCAGGGTCGACCGGGGAGCACCTTAAGTTCTTCATTCGACGCACCCCCCATTCCAACCTCGCCTGAAAATGACCACGATCACTCCCGCCATCACTCTCCGCGCCTCCGCCGAGCGGGGGCACGCGAACCACGGCTGGCTCGATACCTACCACAGTTTCAGCTTCTCGAATTACTACGACCCGGCGCACATGGGCTTTCGCAGCCTCCGCGTGATCAATCAGGATCGAATCGCAGCGGGAGTCGGATTCCCCACCCATCCGCACCGCGACATGGAAATTTTCAGCTACGTCCTCGAAGGAACGATCAGCCATCAGGACAGCATGGGAAACTCCCGTGAATTAAGACCCGGCCACATTCAATTGATGAGTGCGGGATCCGGTGTGACCCACAGCGAGTTCAACCCCTCAAAAACCCAACCTCTCCATCTCCTCCAGATCTGGATCGAGCCGAACCGCCGAGGGCTCACTCCATCCTATACCGAATGGCACCCCGCACCCGGGAGCGAGGTTCTATCCAAGGTTCTCGTGATCTCGCCCGACGGCCGGGAGAATTCGGCCCTGATCCACCAGGATGCCTTCGTCTACCGTCTCCGCCTCGCCCCGGGGGAGCGCCTTACCCACACACTCGCCGAAAATCGCGGACTCTGGTTGCAAGCTATTCATGGGGAGGTGCGTCTCAACGAAACAACCCTGACGCCCGGTGACGGTGCCAGTGCCGAAAATCCATTCCCCTACGAGATCGTTGCAGGAGAACAACCCGTCGAAGCCCTTCTCTTTGATCTGGCCTGAGCCATTCTTAATAACCCACCCTAATAAAACGTCATGAAATACATCCCCACCATCGCCCGCTACCTCCTCGGACTCATCTTTGTCGTCTTCGGTCTGAACTTCTGGCTCCACTTCCTGCCCGTGCCCTCCCCGCCGGAAGGTTCTCTTGCCGCCGGATTCATCGGAGCCCTGTATATGTCCGGATTCCTCGCCGTGGTGAAAGTCTTCGAAGTCGTCGGCGGCGCCCTCCTTCTCGCGGGTCGCTACGTGAACCTCGCTCTCGCCGTGGTCGGCCCCATCGCCGTGGTCATCGTCATGTATCA
>DIVG01000055.1:0-23124 GCA_002422425.1 Akkermansiaceae bacterium UBA6138
AATACCAAGAACGTCGTCCTGGAGAAGAGCTACAAGGAATACATGGAAGGCTTCACCGAAGTGGCCACTGGCGAGGCTCGGCGTGGCTTCGTCGAGGTGGTCGCGGAGTTGAAAGAGCGTTTCCCTGATCCTGCGGCCATCGAAAAAGAAGCCGACAAAAAAGCCTTCACCCAACTCTTCGGGGAATATCTGAAGATCGAAAACGCGCTGCAGAACTTCGATGAGTTCACGAATCTGAAAGCCTGGCAGCAGGTCGATCCGCAGGACGAAACGGCCGTCGAAGCTTTCAAAGAACAGCATTATTTGAGCGACGAGGATCTGGATAAGCTCACGACGACGGAGGTGCTGCCGGAGCGCAAGGTTCAGGACTACCGCTCCACCTACAACGACATCCGCGACTGGCTGCGCCGTGAGAAAGACGGCAAAGAAAAGCAGAACAGCACGGTGGATTGGGATGACGTGGTCTTTGAGATCGACTTGCTCAAGTCGCAGGAGATCAACCTGGATTACATCCTCGAACTGATTTTTGAGAAGAACCAGAAGCTCAAAGACAAGGGTTCCTTGATCGAAGACGTCCGCCGCGTGATCCGCGCCAGCATCGGGAACCGCGCCAAGGAGACTCTGGTGGTCGATTTCATCAACCAGGCCGATCTCGATCAGTTCCGCGATAAGGCGGGTATCATCGAAGCCTTCTTCGCCTACGCCCAAGCAGAACAGAAGCGTGAGGCGGAAGCGCTCATTGAGTCTGAAAACCTGAACGCGGACGCCGCCAAGCGTTACCTCCTGACCTCACTCAAGCGCGAATACGCCAGCGAGAACGGTACCGAACTCAACAGCATCCTGCCCAAGATGAGTCCCCTGAACCCCAAGTATCTCACCATCAAGCAAAGCGTTTTTCAGAAAATCGCCGCTTTTGTTGAGAAATTCAAAGGCGTGGGCGGAGAGATCTAATAAGATGTTTTTTGAATAGTTAAATCACAGGGACAGAAATCACAGGGACAGGTGACTCAAATCACCCCACGACGGTGTAGAAAAGTCGCGCAAAGAACGCGGTTTGGCGGGGCGCGAAAGTCAATGCGTCGTCAGTTAGATCTTGCCAGCGAACGCGAAATGACATAATCACGGTCCATGACTAAAATTCGCCGACTTTTTCTCGCAGGCACGGCCGCCCTTTTCGCCCTCTCCGCCACTCTCGAGGCGCAGGAGGCCGCCCCCGACCGCGCCGCCGCCGCGAAGAAGCTCTTCGCCAGCATGGACATGGCGAACCTGCTTCAGGCATCGATGGCCGAGGGTCTGGAACCGCAGATGGCTCAGTTCAAGCAGATGGGCATGAGCGACCCGGGCGTAACGGAGCTGAAGGCGGAGATGCTCGCATTTCTCACCGAAACGATGAAGTGGGAGACTCTGGAACCGGAATTCGTCCGCATCTACGCGACCGCCTTCACCGCCGGGGAGATGCAGGAGATGATCGATTTCTACAAGACCCCGACGGGCAAGAAGGCCATTGCCATGACGCCGAAGCTGATGTCAGAGGGGATGATGATCGGGCAAAAGGCGGTGGAGGAGCGCCAGGCCGAGTTGCAGGCGCGGATCACGCCGATCATCGAAAAGCACCTGAAGCCGCAGTGACCCGCGCGGTCACCCGCGGCTGCGTTCGAGCAGGGCCATCCGCACCGACGAGAGGACGAGGCGGAGCTGATCGCCCTGCTCGATAGTGGCCAAGACCTCCACGGTCAGTCCGAGCGTGGCGAAAAATCCGGTGCGATTTCGGCATCGGCGTTGAAGAAATCCTCCCCGAAAGCAATCGGCTCCCGGTAGAGACCGGCGGCCGGGCGCGGTTCACGATGAGTCTTTGAGATCGGGCGGATTTCGGCGATGGGCACGTTGCGCTCGCAAAGGATCACCGTTTCGCCCTCTTTGACGCGGCGGGCCTATTCGGAGAAGTGGGATTTGCCCTCGTAGAGATTTACGTTTTCCCCGTAACTGGGCTGGAACCTGGTCGGCGCAGGATGGTCTGGATATCCTGGGTGTCGCGAATGCGTCGTTCCGCCTGGTTGCGCATCGCATGGAGTTTGAGAGCGATCATTCCCTCGATCGAGGGAACCCGCAGGCTCAGCTCACCACAGGTCATCGTCACGGCGTCCCGGTCCAATTTATCGAAGGTTGCCGATGCCGGTTAAGCCCGCCGTCCGAACTTCCGCTCGAGCTCGGCGTAGTTGATCTGGATCAGGGTCGGCCGTCCGTGCGGGCAGCAGTAGGCCATGTCACAGACGAGGAGGTCTTCGAGGAGTTTTTGCAGCTCCTTCTCGTGAAGCGGATCGTTCGCTTTGACAGCGTGGCGGCAGACGGTGGTGGCGATCATGTCTTCGCCGAGGCGCAGGGCGGACATGCGGTCGCTTGAGGAGCGGATCTCGTCGATGAGGTCGTTGAGAAAGGACTCGGGATCGTCGCTTTTCAAAAAGACGGGGAGGGCATCGATCTTGAGGGTGTTGCCTCCGAAGGGCTCGGCGGAGAGCCCTAGTTTGTTGAGGGTCTCGAGGTTGCGGCTGATGAGATCGAAATCGCGCGGCGGCAAATCGACCATGATGGGGGTGAGGAGCCGCTGCGAGGGCACGCCCCCGGTCTCCAGGCGGCGTTTCATTTCCTCGAAGAGGACACGCTCGTGGGCGGCGTGCTGGTCCATGAGGACGAGGCCCTCTTTGCCCTCGAGGAGGACGTAGAGCTTACCGAGCACGCCGATGAGCCGGTAGTCGCCGGCCCCGGGCTTGTGATCGGCTTCGGGAATCGACGGCGGCGCGGGAGGCGGAGGCGAAAAGGGCGGAGTGAGGAGGGTCGCCGGGGTGGCAGCCCTCTCTTGAGTCGCGTCACGGCCTGCCTCGGCGCGCTGGCGTTCGAGGGCGGTGAAGAGAGGCGGCTGCCCCGGCGCGGGCCCGGTTTCCGGGAAATCCCCCCGGTCTTTCCGCCATTGGTAGCGGTCGTGGGCGGGGAGCAGTTCGTCCTGCACAAGGAGGGAGCGCGGCTCGGGAGCGGCATAGGCCGTCGGGGTGTTCCCGGTGAAGCCGACCCCGGAAACGGGCCGGGTCATGCGCTCGCGGAGGGTGCGCTGGACGGCACCGATGATGGCATCCTGCACCGCGAAGCCGTCGTGAAAACGCACTTCGCGTTTGGCGGGGTGGACGTTGACATCGACGGCCGAGGGATCGGTTTCGATGAAGAGAAAGGTGACGGGATACTGCCCCTTCATGAGGGCGGTGTGGTAGCCCTCGCGCAGGCCGCGGGAGATGATCGCCGCCTCGACGGGGCGACCGTTGAGAAAGCTGAGCTGCTGGCGTTTGTCGCTGCGCCCCATGCCTGGAGGTCCGATGAATCCGCGCACGGTCACGTTTTTGTGAGTGGTCGGTTCGATCTCGAGGAGGCGTCCGGCGAGGTCGTCACCGACAAGGCCGCCGATGCGCTCGCGCAGGCTCGTCGTGGCGGGAAGCTGGAAGGCGAGGCGCTCGTCGCGGACGAGGGAAAAGCGGATCTTCTCGTGCGCGATTGCCTGGGTTTTGAGGACCTGCTCGAGGTGCGAATACTCGGTCGTCTCGGTGCGGAGGAACTTGCGGCGGGCCGGCAGGTTGTAGAAAAGGGAGCGCACTTCGATCTGGGTGCCGGGCGGTTCCCCGCAGTCCTTGACGCTGGCGATGCGGCCGCCGTTGACGATGACTTCGGTGCCGGTGAGGGCATCGGGTTCGCGGGTGGTGAGGCGGAACTTGGAAACACTCGCGATGCTGGGCATGGCTTCGCCGCGGAAGCCGAGGGTGTGGATCGCGGCGAGATCCTCTTTCGTTCGGATCTTCGAAGTGGCGTTTCGCTCGAGGCACATGAGGGCGTCGTCGCGGTTCATGCCTGAACCGTCGTCGGTCACGCGGATGAGGGCGATGCCGCCGCGCTGGACACGGACCTCGATGGTCGTGGCGCCCGCGTCGATGCTGTTCTCGACGAGTTCTTTCACGACCGAGGCGGGGCGCTCGACCACTTCACCGGCGGCGACCTGGCTGGCGAGGGCTTCGGGCAGAAGACGTATTTTTCCCATGACGATGCAGAGGACTCAACTGAGGGCGGCCCCGGCCTAAAAGCAACTCGGAAATCATTTGGGACAATGCGTTCCCGGCGGTATAGTGGAGACGAATTCACCCCCGCCGAAGATGATTGTAGTCACCGAATCTGCCGCGAAGCACCTCCTCGACCTGTTAGAGGAAAAAGACTTTTCCCCCGCCGGGAGGGGCCTGCGTCTTTTTGTTGAAAAGGGTGGTTGCGCGGGGATGTCATACGCCATGAAGATCGACGCTCCGGCCGAGGGCGATACGGTTTATCCCTGCGGTGAGGCGCGCGTCTTCGTCGATCCGGAGAGCCTCGTCTATCTCGACGGCTGTCACCTCGACTACGTCGATGCACTCAATGATGCGGGATTCAAGATCGAGAATCCGAACGCGGCGCGCAGCTGCGGTTGCGGGACTTCCTTTGAACCGGCACGGAAGGATGCGGCTCCGGCCTACGACCCCGCGACGATGGACGGGGAAGGGTGCGGGACGAAGGGGTGAGGTGAGTTCAGGTGAGGGATTGAGAGAGGGAAATAATGGACACGGTATCCGGGCGGAGCGCCTTTTCGAGGCAGATTCGAGAGCAGGACGAGGGGCGCTTTGTTCGGGGTAATATCGTCCTCTGGCTTGCGGTCGTGGCGGTGCTGATCGGGCTGAATTTTGCCTCGTGGTCTTTCTGTATGTGGGTTTTCGGGCAGCCTGAGCATCCGGTGAACTACCGGCTCCTCACAAAACTGGAGAAGCTTGAGCCCATTCGCGGGTTCACTCCGGTGACGGCGCCGCGGGGGAAGTTCCTTTCCGCCAAGGAGCTCTATGCGCAGGTGTATTCTTTCAACCCGACCGAGCTCCGCGCCTACAACGGGATTCTGAAACGCTATTATCTGAAAAATTATCAGGAACGGGACAACGTGACCTTTCTTTCGGGTGAGTTTACGGTGCTCTCGGTGCAACGGCTCGGGACAGGTTCAGTCTTCCCCGGCGGTGTCGTGATCCGGGGGCGATCCACCTCTTTTCCTGATGGCATCGTCGACTTCGCACTGCCCTCTCCGTCGCCGCCGGAGACATTCGACCTCGCGGCGGGGCAGGTTCTGAAGATCGAGGAATCGACCACCTGTGCGGCAGTGCTGAACATTGAGCGTTTCCGTGACAATACGATGGTTTTTACGGTCGTGCCGCTGGTGAGCCGTCTCTTCGACTTCGGCGAGGGTGCCCGTATTGAGGTGGCGCCGCCCGAACGGATCGAGATCGACCCGGGGCTCTGGCCTATCAGCGAGGACATCGAATTGCCCGTCGAAAAGCCGGTCGAGTTGTCTGATACCCCTGAGGCGGAAGAGCCGGGAGAGGCGGCCGCTTCATCGGAAGCGCCGACCTGTTAAGGCGTCTCCGTTGCTCTGCTTCCTTCCGGCCTGCCCGTCCATGCTTCTTTGAATTCGGTCCGCCTTCTGGAGAGAAAGGCGCCGAGGTCGGCCATGGCGATATAGGTGAGGGGGACGAGGAAAAGGGTAATGACGGTGGCGAAGAGGGAGCCGTAGCCCATCGCCACGGAGACGGGGGTGAGGAACTGGGCGTGGGTGCTCTGGGCTCCGGTGCTGAAGAAGAAGGGGGCGAGCCCGGCGAGCCAGGTGCCGCTGAAGATAAGAGGGACGAGGCCGAAGAAGGTCGTGATCTGGGTGAGGAAAATGGCGCGGAAGCGGTGGACTCCGCCGCGCTGGACGGCTTCGCGCAGGGGCATNNAAGGGCTGGGTGTAGCTCTTGAAGGGGATTGCCATGATCGCATACATGCCGGCGAGGACGATGAGAAGGGAGATCATCATCTGTGACCCGCTCTCCTTCTGATAGCGGGCCTCGCCCTCGAAACTCCAGCTGATGTGGCTGTGGCTCGCGAGGAGGGTGTCAAGGTAGGTGGCAATCTCGGCGCGGAGCAGTTCGATATCGACGGTCTTTTTGTCGGCATCGGCGGTGATGTTGAGGGCCCGACGCCGGTCGACCCGTTTGATGCTGGAGAAGCTCTTCACGACGGTGGCTTCGGCGACACTGCTGAAGGGGATCTCGAGCCCGTCAGCGGTGCGCACCCGCATCGTATCGAGGGTGGCGAGGTTGCGGCGTTCGTCACGGGGGAGGCGAAGCATCACTTTGACCTCGTTGCGTCCGCGCTGGATGCGCTGGACTTCGTCTCCGTAAAAAGCCTGACGCACCTGGCTGGCGAGATCGTTGACGGTGACACCGAACTGGCGGGCCTCGGGCTTGAGCCGCAGTTGGATTTCGTTGCGACCGGAGTCGAGAGAATCGTTAATGTCGAAGAGGGCGGGAAACCTGGAAAGGTGTTCTTTGATCTGCCCGGAGACTTCGAGGAGCTCGTCGGGGTCGGTGCCGGTGAGCTGGATGTCGATGGGGTCGCCGCTGCGCATGATTTCGGCGCGGAAGGTGATCTCCTCGGCTCCGACGATGGTGCCGATGCGTTTGCGCCAGTCGGCGGCCATATCGACGGTGTTGACTTCGAGGCTGCGCTCTTCGGGGCCGTAGGTCTCCATGACAACGCCGCCGATGTGCGAGCCGGGATTATTGCTCATGCGGCGTCCGGACGAGACGGTTGTGCCGGTGGAGGCGACGATGTGTTTGATAACACTGCGACCGTCCGGGCCGACATATTCGTTTCGCATCTCTTCGGCGATGTCGTAGATACGCTGAACGTGCTGATCGGTGACCTCGAAAGGGGTGCCGTCGAGCATGAAAAGGCGGCAGTCGATGCGCTCGCTCGGGACGCGGGGGAAGTAGGCTGTCTGGATGTGTCCGCCAAAGTAGAGTCCGACGAGAATGGCGAGTCCGCCGAACATGACGGCGAGAGAGGCGTAGGTCTTCTGCACGCAAAAGCGGATCGATGGCTTGTAGACGCGGTCGATAAACCACTGCAGGGCCGACCCGGAGACGCGGTGGACGGGGGCGAGGAGGTCTCCGGCCCGCCCGAGAAAGGGATGGGCGAGGTGGCTCGGGAGGATCAGTTTTGTTTCGACGAGGGCGATGAGCATCACGGCGATAAAGACAATCGCGATGGGGCGGAACATGCTGCCCCAGTCAGTCGAATCAAAGGCCATGGGGAGAAAGGCAACGACGGTGGTGATGACGCCGAAGGTGATGGGGACGGCCATGCGGCGGGTGCCTTTGATGGCCGCGTCGAGGGGATTAAGCCCCCGACTTCGGTAGTAATCGCAGCTCTCGCTGATGACGATGGCGTCATCGACGACGATGCCGAGAACAAGGATGAATCCCATGAGCGACGAGAGATTGATCGTAACGTCGAGGTAAGGCATCAGGGCAAAGGCCCCGAGGAAGCTCATGATCATGCCCATGCCGATCCAGATGACGGCCTCGAGCCGCAGGAAGAGGCCGACGCAGATGAAGACGAGGATGAGACTGCTCTGGGCATTCTGCCGCAGCAGATCGATCCTGCCCTTGACGATTTTGGAGCGGTCGTTCCAGTAGTCCAGTTCGACACCGCCGGGGAGGACGCTGTTGGCCGAGGCGATATAGGCTTTGACCCGCTCGCCGATGGTGATGGCATTCTGATTGCCCTCGCGCATGACGGTAATCATGACGCAGGGGCGTCCGTTGAGTTTTACAATGAGGGGATTCTCGGTGAAGCCGTCGATGATCCTGGCGATCTCGCCGAGGGTGAGCTTGCTGCCGTCGGGACGCGTCAGCACAGGGACGCGGGCGTAGTCGTCGCCGGTGTAGGCACGCCCCCGCGTGCGAATGGAGACATCACCGGCCTCGGTCTGGACGACCCCGGCAGGCAGATCGACGGCGCTTTCCCGAATGGCGCGGCTGATCGTCTCGAGGCTGAGGTTGTATTTTCGCAGGGTCGTCTCGGGGATTTCGATGGCGATCTCTTCGTTCCGGATCCCGCCGATCTCGGCGTGGGAAATGCCGGGCAGGGAGGAAAGTTCGTCGCGGGTCTGCTCGGCGAGGCGCTTGAGATCGCGCTCGGCCATGTCGGCACTGAGGATCACGGTGATGACGGAGTGAAAAGAGTCGTCGAGCTGAATGATGGGTTTTTCCGCCTGGGCGGGGAAGTTCGGGATGGCGTCGACGCGGATTTTGACGTCCTCCATGACACGGCGCGGATCCTCGTTTTCGTTGACCTCGATCGAGACAGTCCCGCCGCTGCTGCCGGCGGTGGAGTTGACGTGCTTGATCCCGCCGACTTGCTGGATGGCTTCCTCGATCTTGATGACGACGGTCTCCTCGGTCTCCTCGGGGGACGAGGCGGGGTAGGGGACATTGACGGAAATGAAACGGGAAGGGGTGTCCTGGAAGACCTCAAGCGGGATCTTGTCCATCCACAGGGTCCACAAACCGGCCGCCATGACGGCCATCATGAGGAGGTTGGCGGCGACGCCGTTGCGGGCAAACCAGGCGATCATGTCTCAGGATGACGATTTTTCCCCGGATTCGGGAGCAGTGACGGTCCCTTTGCCCCCGCCATCAGGACGGCTGCCGCCGGGATTCTCAAGGGCTCCGTCTATCGTCGGCAGGACGGTGGCACCCTCGGCCGCGAAGGGGATGGGGGTGAGGCAGAGGACGTCGCCCTCGGCGGGTGATTGCGGCGAATCAGCCGGAATCACGATCTGATCGCCGTCGCTGATGAGCGGAGCGACGGTGCGGCGGCTGAGCCTGTTGCCCCCGGTGATGAGGATGATCTCGTTGCCGGCACGCACGGCGCGGCGGGGGATGATGAAGACGTCGGTGAGGACTTCGCCCTCGATCTCGGCTTCGAGAAACTGCCCGATTTTGAGAGCGGGACGGCCGTCGTTTTTCCGGGAGTAGGGATCGTTGATTTGCGCCACGGCGGTTATCTGCCGGGTGGTCTCGTCGATCCGGCTCTCGACCCGGACAATCTCCCCGGTCCAGGCGGCGGCTTTGCCGTCGAGGAGCGAACGCAGAAGGACGGGCGCGCTCGAGGCGGAAGTCTCCCCGTCGCGGAAACGTTCCGGGAGTTTCAGGAAGCGCATTTCCCGTTCGGGCAGCGGGAGGCGGATCTCAACATAGTCGATCGCGAAGATGCGCCCCAGCGAGGTGCCCTGGGTGACATACTGGCCGACATCGACGAGCTGCTCGAGGACTTGTCCGTCGTAGGGCGCGCGGATGAGGGTGCGCTCAAGGTCCCGTTCGGCTTTGGCGATCTGGGCCGCCGCCGAAGCGACGTCGGCCTCGGCCTTGGCGACCTGCGGCAACCGCAGGGCGAGAGCGCTGGGCTCTCCGCTCTTCCCGAGGGTGCGCCAGTTCGCGCGGGCTTGATCGGCCCTGGTTTTTTCTTCGGCGAGGGTGACTTCGGCCTGCGCGAGAGCGGCCCGGGCGACGACGACGGCCGTTTCATAATCGACCGGATCGAGCCGCAGGAGGACTTCTCCGGCGTCGAAGAAGCCACCCGGGCGAAAGGACGGACTGAGCTCGATGACCCGGGCCGGGACTTCGGGAAGCAGGCTGCTCTGGGTGCGGGGTTGGACGGTCCCCTGAGAACGAACGGTGACGGGAAAAGTGGTCTTTTTCAGGGCGGTCGCCTCGACCCTCACGACGGGAGGAGGTATTTCCATCGTCTGCAGTTGAGGCCGGTGGGTGATAAACCACCATGAGAGGAATCCGCAGCCACCGAGGATGACGAGAGGCAGAGTGGCTCGCAGAAATCGCTTCATGGATGCTTTGGGAACGTTCTTCGCGCGTGAAAGGTTGGGGGAGACGGGGAAACTCGCCGTTTTCATGGGGAAAGCAAGTGAGGCGGTAGCGATGCGACCGACGAGGAAGCGACAGTTGACGGAGCGGGTGCCGCTTAACCGAAGCCTCTCCCCGGGCGGGAGGGGAGTGAGTTTTTCCCCGTGCCCGGACGGTCTTATGTCGAAAGCGGATTGGCCGTTCCGGACGATGAAAAGGCAGAATGGGGGGACCTGAGAGTCTTTCTTGAGGATGACTATGCCCGGCGATTCGGACGCGAACGCCATTGTTTTATCACATCCGCCGTTGACGGTGCCGGCATCTTTGCTGTTGAATGAGCGCCATCCCATGAAAACCCGCACTTTCTTTCTCACCCTGATCGCGATGAGCGCCCTCCCTTCCTCCCCGGCCTCGGCCGGCCTGACCGAGTCCGTCTACGGAAAAATGCCTGATGGACGCGAACTGAAACTCTACACCCTGACAAACGCTTCGGGGATGGAGGCAAAAGTCACCGAATACGGTGCCATCCTCGTCTCCCTGAAAGTTCCTGACAAAGACGGAAAACTCGCCGACGTGACGCACGGCTACGACACCCTCGAGGGATGGCTTGGAAATTCTTCCTACTTCGGGGCGACGGTGGGACGCTTCGGCAACCGCATCGCCGGCGGCAAGTTCTCCCTCGACGGCAAGGAATACACCCTCGTCACGAACAACGACCCCGGCGGCATGCCCTGCGCGCTGCACGGCGGCACCGAGGGATTCTGCAAAAAACTCTGGAAGGGCGAAGTCGTCAAAGCCGACGGGACCGACGCGGTCCGGCTCACCTACGTCAGCGCCGACGGGGAAGAGGGATACCCGGGCGAGCTCACCGTCGTCGTCACTTACAGCCTGACCGATGCCAACGAACTCATCTGGGATGCGAAGGCAACGACGAAGGCGCCGACGGTGCTGAACATCGTCCATCATTCCTACTGGAATCTCAGCGGCGATGCGACGACCTCGATCAATGATCACGAACTCACACTCTACGCCGATCATTACCTCGCGACCAATGCGGGCATGATCCCGACGGGGGAAAAAGCGCCCGTCGCGGGGACGCCAATGGACTTTACCAAATCCACCGTCATCGGTGATCGTATCGAGGCCGACTACGAAGCGCTGAAGCTCGGCGGTGGCTACGACCACGCCTGGGTCCTTAATGGAACGGCCGCCGGTGACCTCGTCAAGGCCGCGACCGTGCGCGACCCGCAGACCGGCCGGGCCATGACCCTCTCGACGAATCAGCCTGCGGTGCAGTTTTACGGAGGCAACTTCCTCGACGGCACCACTACCGGCAAAGGCGGCTTGAAGTATCAGCACCGCACCGCCTTCTGCCTCGAGACCGAGAACTACCCCGACGCGCCCAATAACCCGAAGGCACCCAGCGCCGTTCTCCGTCCCGGGGAAACCTATCATCACCGCATGGTTCACGCGTTCTCGGCGGAGTGAGATCGTTTATTGATCCGCCTCTCGCCCACGGCCTACCGCTTTCATGACACTTTTCACCTTCATCTTTTTCACCGCGCTCGTGGCGGTGCTCACCTGGTTTATCACGCGGGGTAAGGGCACCAGTACGGAGGATGGATTTTTCCTCGCCGGTCGCAGCCTCACTGGAGTGGTCATCGCCGGTTCCCTCCTCCTCACCAATCTCTCAACGGAGCAGCTGGTCGGGCTCAATGGCGGCTCTTTTGCCGAAGGGTTGTCGGTCATGGCCTGGGAGGTGATCGCGGGATGCTCGCTCGTCGTCCTCGCACTCTTTTTCCTGCCGCGTTATCTGAAGTCGGGTATCGCGACGATCCCGCAGTTCCTTGAGGAACGCTACGACGCGAAGGTGCGCGCCCTCACCACGGGAATTTTCATCGTCGCCTACATGCTGATCCTGTTGCCTTTCGTACTCTACAGCGGGGCTAACGCGCTGGCTTACATGCTCGATCTTCCCGGGCTGCTCGGTCTTGGTGACACCGCCACGATCTGGGTCGTCGTCGCGTTCATTGCCATCGTCGGTTCTGCCTACGCGATCTTCGGCGGACTTCGCGCCGTTGCGGTGTCGGATACCTTCAACGGTCTGGGCCTGCTCGTGGGCGGGACCATGATCACCTGGTTTTCGATTCAATTCGCGGCCGGTGACGGTCAGTCGATCGGCGATGTCTTTCGGGAGATCAGAACCGAAAATCCCGATGCCTTCGCTTCGTTGGGGAAAGAGGGGGAGGACGTCCATTGGCCGACCCTCTTCACCGGTGTTCTCCTGCTGAATTTCTTTTACTGGTGTACGAACCAGCAAATCATTCAACGGACCTTTGGCGCGAAAAATCTTGCCGAGGGGCAGAAAGGGGTACTGCTCGCTGCCTTTTTCAAGATTCTCGCCCCCATCATTCTCGTTATTCCCGGGATCGTCGCTCTCCATATTGCTAACGGGAACGCCGACTTCAACGCTGCCCTTCTCAATGAGGCGGGGGAGCGTGACGGCACGCGGGTTTATGGAACGCTTGTCCGTTTCGTGCTGCCGGGGGCACTTACCGGATTCTTTGCCGCCGTTGTCGTCGGTTCGATTCTTTCCACCTTCAACTCGGTTCTGAATTCCAGCGCGACTCTGTTCTCGCTGGGCGTTTACAAAAAGATCATCAACCCCGACGCCACGACGGAACAGGTAGTCAAGTCGGGCCGGCTGTGCAGTGCCATCGTGGCTCTCTGTGCCGCGATCGGAGCTCCCGTGATCTTCCTCGGGCAGGAAGGAATCTTCGGCTATTTCCAGAAACTGAACGGCGTCTACTTCATCCCACTGCTCGGTGCCATCCTCGTCGGTATGTTCAACAAGCGGGTCGACGGTCACTCGGCCTTCATTTCGATACTCGTAGGGCTGGTCATCATGATCTGGGGAACCTTCTTCAGCGGCGAAATGATTCCGAAGGTCTTCGGCTCGGGTTATCACTTTATGGGCGCGGTTTTTGTCTCTCTTGTGGTGCTGCAGTTAGTGCTGGGACAAAAGATGAAGCGGGCAACCCCTTACGTGCAGGCGGACGCCAAACTTGTCGATCTTACTCCCTGGAAGCCGGCCCCGATCGTAGGCGCAATTCTCGTCGGGACGGTCTTGATCATCTACCTCCTCCTCGCCCGGGGATGAAGAAAAAAACCGCGCCTCCACCATCCCCATGGAGAACGGGTCTTTAGGGCCGTTCCTTCATCCGTGGACATCCCCGTGGCAAAGCGGCCGATTCGGGGGTATGAAACGCGATGCCTCTTTCCCCGCTCTTCGAAGAACTCGACTATCGCCGGACGCCGCTGGGTGATCTCATCCTGCGGCGCCGCACGATTCTCTCTCTCGACAGCCTTGAGGTCCACGAGATCATCCTCGGCGACGCCTACCTGATGTCGAGTCTCTTCACCGAAGTCGAAAAGGCCCTCTCCCGTCTCGGTCTCGCCGTCGCCTCGGATTCCTTTCCCGGCACCGCCGCCCTCGATGTGGTCGTCGGCGGTCTCGGCCTCGGCTACACTGCCCGGGCCGCGCTCGAACACGACTCGGTCGCCTCGCTCCACGTCGTCGATTATCTTGCGCCCGTCATCGAGTGGCACGAAAAGGGACTCGTCCCGCTCGGACGCGGCCTCGTCGCGGATCGGCGCTGCCGTTTTGTGCACGGTGACTTTTTTGAACTCGCTCTCGCTCCGGCGAGCGGACCCGGCTTTGATCCGGAAAATCCCGCCCGTCTTTTCCACGCTGTCCTCCTCGACATCGATCATTCACCGGCCAACCTCCTTCACGAGCGCCACGGGCAGTTCTACAGCGCCGACGGCCTGCGCGTCCTCGCGTCCAAGCTCCACCCCGGCGGTGTCTTCGCCCTCTGGTCCGACGACGCGCCCGAAGCGGGTTTCATGGCCGCCCTCGGTGAAGTCTTTGCCTCGTGCGAGTCACACATCGTGACTTTTCCCAATCCGCTTCAGGATCGCGAATCGGCCAGTACGGTGTATGTTGCCCGGACGGACAAGACCTGAGATGGACCCCTCGCCACTCGAATCCCTGAACGACCCCGGCCTTTTTCCGGATAGTGGCGGAGACGTGGAGGTAGTGCAGACGCATCTCTCGGTGGTTTGTCTCGCAGGGGATTTTGCCTACAAATTCAAGAAGTCGATTTACCTGCCCTTTGCCGACTTCTCCACACTCGAGCAGCGGCACCACTTCTGTGACGAGGAACTGCGACTCAATCGTCGTCTCTGTCCCGATGTCTATCTCGACGTGTTGCCCTTGCGACGCGATGCTGCCGGGAATCTTCGACTCGGGGAAGGGGAGGGCGAGGTCATCGATTACACGCTGCGGATGCGGCGTCTCCCCGCCGACCGCATGCTCGATGTGATGTTGGGGGAAAATCGCGTCACCGGGTCAGACATTCGCGAAATCGCCCGACGCATCGTTGCCTTTCATGCGACGGCACCGCGCGGTGAGGAAATCCTTGCCTGGGGTGATCCGAACAGACTCCGCGAATTCGCCCTCGCGAACTTCGAAGAAACCGTTTTGGATGCGGGACCTGACAGGGTTATGTCAGGGTCTCTCCACGCGGCGCTCGCCACGCGAACGAAACTCGATTTCGAACGGCATCTCCCTCTCATGCGCGAGCGAGCCGCGAGTGGTCATGTCGTCGACGGGCACGGGGATCTTCATGCCCGGAACATTTGCCTGACCGATCCCGTCGCGATCTACGACTGCATCGAATTCAATCCGGCCTTTCGCTGCGGGGACACCGCGACGGAACATGCCTTTCTGCTGATGGATCTGCGTTTTTGCGGTCACACCGAACTGGCCGGGGTCTACCGTGACGCTGTCCTCGCGGAAAACGGGGATCGTGAAATGGAGATACTGCTGCCGATGCTGGTGCGATACCGCGCCATGGTGCGGGCCAAGGTAGCCGCCATCACGGCCCGTGAAAGCGAGTTGCCGCAGGTGGATCAGGCGAAGGCAAGGGAAGAGGCCCGTGCCTACCTGCGACTCGCCGCCGTTTCGGCGATCGAGGAGAACGGTCCTCTCTGGGTCCTCTTTTGCGGCCTGCCTGCCTCCGGTAAATCCTGCATCGCCGAGGCCCTCGCCGCCTCCTCACGCCGAGGCTGGCCGGTGCTCTCAAGTGACCGCCTCCGCAAGGAACTCGCCGGGGTCGCCCCGACCGAAAGGCTCCCGGCCGGGTGCTATGAAGATGTCTTTTCCCGCCGCACTTATGACGAGCTGCGGAGGCGGGCGTCGGAGGAAAGGGGAGTCGTCATCCTCGACGCGAACTTCCGCACCCGTGAGGAGCGGCTCCTCACTCGCGCTGCCGCACAGGCATCCGGGGCACGAGTGGTGATCCTGCGGGTCGAGACGGACGAGGCGGTGATCTTGCAGCGTCTCGCCGCGCGCTCCGACGATCCCGCTGCTGTGAGTGACGCGGATCGTGCGGTCTATGAAAAACTAAAGAGCGCGCTCGAGCCTGTCGGGCCACAGGAAGCGGACCTGGTCATTCCAGTCTCGGGTGACGTTTCGTCGGGGAGAGCGGGCGACGAAATCCTCGCCCGTCTCGCGACCTTCGTATGAAGAGCGGGCTCACTCTTTCAAGATCTCGTCGAGAACCCGCCCGTCGGTGTCGGGCAGTGAAAGTCCCATGATTCGGGCGAGGGTCGGGGCGACATCGAGATTGCTGACGCGGTCGACGACGGTGCCGGGTTTGATGTCGGGTCCGTGCGCGATGAAGATACCGTCGAGTTCGGGATCGCTCGCGGGGTAGCCGTGCGTGCCGCCGTAATTCACGGCGGGAACGACGACCTCTTCGCCGGTGACCTCTTTGCGGAAAGCATAGCCTTCCGAGGCAAAGAGGATGAGATCGCCCATGCCTGTATTTTCATCGGGTGTGGGCATGCCGAGTTCGTGTCCCTTTTCGCCGTCGATGACTTCGGCAATGCCCTCCATCGTGGAAAACATCTCTCTCAACTGCGGTAGCAATTCGCTGCGGCGGGCCGGGTTCGTGACATAGGCAAAAGCCATTCCTCCCTGCGCCATGACATAGGCATCACAGGATGAGACGGTCGGTCCGAGACCGCGGGCGAGTCCCGCCTTTTTCAGGGCGACGTTGGGTTGGACAAATTTCGTGACCTTTTTAAACCCGTGATCGGTGGCAACGACGATAGTCGTCTTTTCGCGCAGTCCGCTGCGATCGACCGCGTCGATGAGGTCACCGAGGAGACGGTCGGCAAGTTCCAGCGCGGTGAAGCCGGGACCGCTGCGGGGGCCGTGCATGTGATGGGTGTAGTCAGTGTTAAGGGTGTGGTAAAGGAGCAGGTTGGGCCGATGGGTCTCGAACAGGTGGATGGCGGCGCGGGTCCACATGGAATCGAGAAAGGGGACGCCCTTGCGGTTCGGCCCCATCTGCATCCAGCCGATTTCCTCTTCCGTCGCGACACCGGCGGCGATCATCTCTTTGACGACGGCGTCGTCGGGTTTGGGTAACTCGGCAAAGCTCCAGTTGATCGTGCCGGGGTTCGTGATCGCGACCCAATCGGACTCCGCCGTGGTAAGACCGGCCTGATGGGCGACGTCGTAGAGGGTCGGGACGAAGACCATGCGCGACTTGTCGGCCCACTGTTCGATCACGGGCGGAACGCCGTCTTTTCTCACGAGGAGCCCGTTGAAAAGGACGCCGTGTTTTCGCGGTTCCACGCCCGTGACGAGGGTCGTGTGATTGATCCAGGTGATCGAGGGATTGCTCACGGTGAGAGCCTTCGCCGAGGCTCCGCCGGCGGCGAGTTGGCGGAGATTTGGCACCATCAGCGTCGGGTCGTGCCAGAGGTAGGCGGGAAAGCCGTCAATGCTCACGAGGATGACGTGCCGGTCCTTTGCCGGCTCGGCGCGGGACAGAGTCGGGAGGGAAAGGAGAAGAGCGAGAAGCGGTATCAATCGAGTCATGCGAGGCAGGATAGATCAAACGGCAGACGCTCGTCCCGCGTTCTCTTCGCCTCGTTCACGTTACTTGCGGCGGGCTCGGGCGAGGCGGCATCATGCCAGGGTGAACCGACTCCTTTTTCTTGTTTTCGTTTTTTTTTCCTCCCCGCTACCGGCCGCGTGGGAGGCCGGTCTCGCCCGCGTCGAGATCACGCCGACCGAATCGGTTCCGCTCGCCGGTTACGGCGGGAAAACGCGGATGTCCGACCGGGTCGATCATGCGATCTGGCTCAAGGCGCTCGCCCTGCGCGAAGGGAGCGGCAAGGTCTCGGTCATGGTGACCGCCGATCTCGTCGGGCTGAGTGACCGCATGATCACCCGCATTGCCGGAGTCGCGCGGGAAAAGCACGGACTCGAAAGAGAACGACTCATCCTCAATACCTCGCACAATCACAGTTGTCCGGTGACGGAGGATGTGCTCTGGCTCTACTACGAATTCGCCCCGGAAGAAGCCGCTGCGAAGGATCGCTACACGGAGCAAGTCTATCGTGCCTACGAGGAGGTCATCGCCGCCGCCATTGCCGACCTTGCTCCGGCGGAGCTCTCCTATGAACTCGGTCTCGCCGGGGTCGCGGTGAACCGTCGCCGCGCGCGCGGGCCGGAAAGCCGTTCCCTGCCCGGTCCGGTCGATCAGGATGTGCCGGTGCTGGCGGTGCGGTCGGGCGAAAAGCTGCGCGGGATCGTGTTCGGCTACTCCTGTCACACGACCGCGCTCGGCGGCCTGAGCCTGAACGGAGACTACGCCGGCTATGCCCAGATCGAGCTGGAAAAAACGAATCCCGGTGCGGTTGCGATGTTCGTGCAGAACTGCGGCGGCGATGCGAATCCGCTTCCCCGCATCCGGGGGCGCGACGAAGAGGCGTTAACCCTCGCGGCGCGCTACGGAGCCATCCTCGCCGAGGCGGTCAATCAGGTGCTCGCGGGAAATATGGTGCCTTTGTCAGGGACTCTCCGCGTCGCGATGGGCGAGGCGATGCTGGATCTCGAGCCCGGCCTGCCGCTCGCGGAACTGAAAGAGCGCGTGCCGAATCTGAACGGGATGCACCGGCGGGAGTTCGAACATTTCATTCGTCAGCACGAAAGCGGCGAGGGGCCGCCCGGTTCGCTCCGCTATCCTGTGCAGGTCTGGCGATTTGGAAAAGAGCTCACCTTCATCGCTCTCACCGGCGAGACGGTGGTGGATTATTCGCTGAAGTGTAAAGAGACTTACGGCTGGAACACGACCTGGGTGAGCGGCTACAACAATGATCTCTTCTGCTACGTGCCGTCGCGGCGTGTCCTCGAAGAAGGCGGTTACGAGGGCACCCTCGGGATGTGGGAATACGGGCATCGTGCGCCATTTACCACGACGGTCGAGGACCGGATCACGACCCTGGTGCATGATCTGATCGGCGAAGTATCGGGGGAGTGAGCCCGGACTTTACTCCATTTCGTCGTCTTCACGGACCCTGAGCGATCCACTTTCCCCTGGAAACTCGACCCCTTCGTAGAGATCGGCGAGGGCGAGGGAGACGCCGGCTTCGGGTAGGTCGATAACCGCGTCGAGACCGAGGGCAAGTTCGCGTTGGAACTGTCCGTCGGGCGAACGACGAAAGAGTTGAACGACCGCTTCATCTGATTCCGCGACGAGATAAACGCCGAGGGTCGGAATGGTCAAATAGCCGTCCTTTTTCTCACCGAGATCGATGCGACGGGTGGAAGGCGAGGCGACTTCGAGAATGATGACGGGAGCGTCCTGATACGAGTCGTCCGCAGGATTCGGATGGCAGACGACGGAAACGTCGGGGTAATAAAAGCGCGTATCGGAAAGCTGGCGAATGCGGACCTTGGTGTCGCTGTTGCAAGGCTGACAGGGACGGCCGCGGAGTTGAGAGTGAAGAGCCGCAAACCCATTTCCGGCGATGCGATTGTGGCGGTTGCGAGCCCCGGCCATAGCGTAAACGACACCGTCACGATACTCCCGTTTAAACGGGGACAATTCCTCTTTCGCCAGGTATTCCTCAACGGTAACAAATTCCCATTTCTCCACGGCCGACATACGCACAGATTACCTCCGGAGTGAGCTCCCCGCAAGCCCACGGTCACTGCGTCTCACTCGAGCGGCTTTGCGCCTGAATGCGTTATTGAGAGAGGGCGCGAGAGCGGTTATGATGTCGGAATTCAAACCCCACCCCGAAACCTGATTCCATGACCTCGCGAACATTTTTTCCCCTCCTTGCCGCCGGTGCTGTTGCGACGGTGCTCGCCGCGGCACTCGTCCTGCCCGTCGCCCAGGAAACCCCACCGGCGAAGCAGCAGGAAAAGGCGACGATGAAAGATGAGTTTGTCTCCCTCTTCGACGGCGTGAGTCTGGCCGGATGGGAGGGCGAAGCAGCGCTCTGGCGGGTCGAGGACGGTGCCATCACCGGCGAGACGAGGGCGGAGGCTCCGGTGGAATACAACACCTTCCTGAAATGGAAAGACGGCGAGGTTGATGATTTTGAGCTCGTCCTCGAGTATCGCATTTTTTCCGGCAACTCGGGTATCCAGGTCCGCAGTTTCGCCCTCGACAAGCCGAACGCGATCGGCGGCTATCAGGCCGATATCGATGCAGGGGGGCAATGGTCGGGGACAAACTACGGCGAGCAGTTTCGCGGTGTCCTCGCGAAGCGCGGGGAGAAGACGATCATCAACGAAGAAGGCAAAGCGGAGGTCACCGGCAGCCTCGGGGATCCCGCCGAACTGGCGAAGGTGATCAAAGCGGATGACTGGAACACCTACCGCATCGTCGCACAGGGCAACAAGATCGTCTGCGAGATCAACGGCACGACGATGTCCGAGATCGTCGACGAGGACAAGGATGTCCGCCGTCGCGCCGGATTGCTTGCCTTCCAGTTGCACAAAGGCCCCCCGATGAAGGTCCAGTTCCGCAACATCAAGCTGAAGCGACTCCCTCTCGGCGATCTGAAAAAGGTCGTCTACGTTGCCGGACGCCCGAGCCACCCGCCGCGCATGCACGAGCACAACGCCGGTGCCCTGCTCGCGCAGAAGCTCCTCAACACTCACCACGGAGACAAGGTCCACGTCACGACCTACCTCAGCGGCTGGCCCAATGACAAGAGCGCCTTTCAAAATGCCGACGCTCTCGTGATCCAGTCCGATGGAGGGTCGGGGCATCCCGCCTACTGGCACCTGCGCCAGATCGACTACCTGCGCGAGCAGGGCGTCGGGGTGGGCATGATCCACTACGCCGTCGAGATGACGCCGGGAGAGTCCAATGACACCCTCATCGCTGCGACGGGGGGGGCCTTCGAGGTCAACTACTCGGTCAATCCGCACTGGGACGGCGCCTTCGAAACCCTGCCCGGTCATCCGGTGGCGCGCGGGGTGAAGCCTTTCACGATTCGCGACGAGTGGTATTTCAACATGCGCTTCATCAAGGACATGGAGGGAGTCACTCCGATTCTCTCGGCGATCCCGCCGGATGACACGATGTCGCGTCCCGACGGGCGTCACTCGGGGAATCCCGAGGTGCGGAAAATGGTCGCGGAGAAACAGCCGCAGCACCTCTGCTGGGTCGTGGAGCGTCCCGAGGGGGGGCGCGGTTTCGGATTCACCGGGCTCCATTTTCACGACAACTGGGGGCACGAAGAATTCCGCAAGACGGTCCTCAACGCGATCTGCTGGATCGCCGGAGCCGAGATCCCCGCCGAGGGCATCGTGACTCCGGCGCTGACGCAGGCGGACCTCGACGCCAATCTCGATCCGAAGCCGCAGCCCAAACCAAAGCCGTAGGCCTGATGGCATTGCTCGACCGCTTTTCGCTCGCGGGGAAACGTCTCTTCATCACCGGCGGCAGCCGCGGGCTAGGCCGGGAGATGGCTCTCGCGATCGCCGAGGCCGGTGCTGATGTGGTCCTGACAGGACGTGACGAGGCCAGTCTCGCGGACACCGCCGGGGCGATTCGTGCGCTGGGTCGCGAGGCCGTCACGATCGCGGCGGACATGGGACAACCGGGCGAGTGCGAAGCCGCCTGTCATCGTGCCCTCGCCGAACACGGGCCGATCGATCTGCTCATCAACAACGTCGGCGGCCGGCTCGTCAATGTCCCGGTGGAGGAGCAATCGCTTGAGGACTGGCAGCGCATCCTTGATCTCAACCTCACGAGCACCTTCCTCTGCACTCGCCTCATCGGCGGCGAAATGCTGCGTCGCGGCAGCGGAGGCCGAGTCATCAATATCGCGTCGATCTCGGGCATGATCGCGAATCGGGGGATAGGCGGACGCAGCTACGAGACGGCCAAGGCGGCGGTGATTCAGTTTACCAAAGCAACGGCGGCGGACTGGGCTCCGCACGGCGTCACCGTCAACGCGATCTGTCCGGGTGGCTTTTTTACCGGACCGAACCAGCGCTGGGCGAAGGAGCATCCGGCCGTGATCGAAGGTTTTCTGCAGAGCATCCCGATGGGAAAATTCGGCGAGCCTGAAGACCTCGGGCCCCTCGCCGTCTATCTCGCGAGCGACGCCTCGCGCTACATGACCGGCGCGACGCTCGTGATCGACGGGGGGTATACGCTGTGGTGACCGATGGAATCCCTCGACGACACGATGATGGACCTCCCGGGGGCGGATTTGGTGCGCTCGGGCATGCGGGACATTGTCGCAAAACGCGAGACGATTGCGGGCGAGTTGGTTAAAATCGGCAGCCCCCGGTTGCGGGAATGCGGACTGACGATCGATGTGTCAGAGGAGGATGCGCTTGCCGCGGACCGCCGCCTTTATGCGATGCTCGGCAACCTCCACGGACTGGATGCCCACGCGCGCTTCAACTCGCTGATACGTGAGCTGGTCAGTTTTGAGAGATCCCTGGAACACCGCTTGCGGCGTGCCGTCTGAGCGCGGCGTTCTTGCGAGTCCTCCCGCTTAAGCCAGAATCTCCTTCACGACATGCCCGTGTACGTCAGTGAGGCGAAAATGACGGCCCTGAAACTGGAAGGTGAGTTGTTCGTGGTCGACGCCTAACAGGTGCAGAAGAGTCGCGTGAAAATCGTGAACATGGACGCCGCCCTCAACGATGTTGTAGCAGTAGTCGTCGGTGACCCCGTGGGAGTGGCCCGCTTTGATGCCGCCTCCGGCCATCCAGATGGAGAAGCACTTGGGATGGTGGTCGCGCCCGAAGTTGGCGGGATTGAATTTACCCTGGCAGTAGTTGGTGCGGCCGAATTCACCACCCCAAACGACGAGGGTGTCCTCGAGGAGCCCGCGCTGTTTCAGGTCGGTGACGAGGGCGGCGGAGGCGCGATCGGTCTCTTCGCACTTTTTCCTAATGCCTCCGGGAAGACCGCCGTGGTGATCCCAGTCCTGGTGATAGAGCTGGATGAACTGGACCCCGCGCTCGGCGAGGCGGCGGGCCATGAGACAGTTCGCGGCGAAGGTTCCGGGATGGCGGGCGTCTTCGCCGTAGAGGGCGAAGGTCGAATCGGATTCGGAGGAAAGGTCGGTCACCTCGGGGATGGAGGCCTGCATGCGGAAACCCATTTCATACTGGGCGATGCGGGTCTCGAGGGCTGAGTCGCCCGACTTCTCGAGCTGGATGCGGTGGAGTTCCTCGAGGCTGTCGAGCATGCGGCGGCGCGAGCGGGGATCGAGGCCTTCGGGGTTGTTGAGGTAAAGTACAGCGTCTTTGTCAGGGCGAAACTGGACTCCGTCGTGTTTGCCGGGGAGGAATCCGCTCCCCCAGAGGCGGCTCACGAGGGGCTGGCCTTTTTGATCCTTGGTGATGAGAACAACAAAGTTGGGCAGGTTGTCATTGGTCGAGCCGAGCCCGTAGCTCAGCCACGACCCGATGCTGGGTCGTCCGCCGAGCTGCGATCCGGTCTGCATGAAGGTGACACCGGGGCCGTGATTAATCGCGTCGGTGTGCATGGACTTGATCACCGTGATCTCGTCGGCGATGCCGGCGGTGTGAGGGAGCAGTTCGCTCATCCAGGCACCGCTCTCGCCGTGTTGCTTGAATTTGAAAGGGGATCCGACGAGGGGCAGGCTCGATTGATTTCCCGACATCCCGGTGAGGCGCTGTCCCATGCGGACGGACTCGGGGAGTTCTTTGCCCTGCTCTTCGTTGAGACGGGGCTTGTAGTCGTAGAGGTCCATCTGAGAGGGACCGCCCGATTGGAAAAGGTAAATGATGCGTTTCGCCTTTGGTGCCTTTGTCAGGTAGTGCGGCGAGGTCGAGGCCGCTTCACTTTTCCCGAGCAGGGAGGCAAGGGCGATGCCGCCGAGGCCGCCGCCAAAACGGGTGAGGGCTTGGCGGCGGCTGAGGCCGAAGGTCGGGTCGAATCCGGTGCAGGGAGTTGTCATGGCGCAG
>DIVG01000055.1:23210-57342 GCA_002422425.1 Akkermansiaceae bacterium UBA6138
AGCCGGGTCGCGAGGGTGCGGGCGGCTTCGACAAACTGGGGGGCGTTCAGCATGACGAGTCCCTGCAGAGGCGAATCGGTGCGCTCGATTTTGACTTGACAGATGTCGCGCTTCGAAGCGTTCAGCGTTGTCATGAGCGGCGAGGGCGAGGTCTGGCGCATGTAGGTGTAGACACTGCGGCGGTAAAGACCCTCCCCTTTGTCCGGCGTCGAAGGCTTGAAGGCGGCGGCGATGTCGTAGGGTTTCACCGAGGGACCGCCGACCTTGTTGACGAGCAGTCCGCTGATGGCGAGGGCATTGTCGCGCAGCATCTCGGCGGTGAGGCGGGCGGGCGGGTAGCGGTAGAGCAGGGTGTTTTCGGGATCCTGTGCGGCGAGGTCACCGGAGGCGATGTCCGAACTCTGCCGATAGGTCGCGGAGAGGGCGATTTGCTTGAGGAGATGACGCAGGTCCCAGTCGTGTTCGACGAAGTCGCGGGCGAGCCAGTCGAGCAACTCGGGATGGGTCGGGAGGCGCCCCTGACTGCCGAAGTCCTCGCTCGTGGAGACAAGGCCGTTGAGGAAAAGTCGCTGCCAGTAGCGGTTCACGGTAACGCGGGCGGTGAGGGGGTTTGCCTCGCTCACGGTCCATTGGGCCAGCCCGAGCCGGTTGTTCGGAGCGCCTTCGGGCAGGGGAGGGAGGAAGTGGGGGACACCCGGCGAGACCGGTTCTCCGCGGGTCGAGTAAAAACCGCGCTCAAGGATGTAGCTCTGGCGGGGAGCTTCCATCTCCTCCATCACCATGATCTCGGGAATCTTTTCGACGAGGGCGCTGCGCTCCTTCCGGAGGGCGGCGAGTTTCGTGTGTTCATCACGATAAGCGGGATCGACGGTCGCAAGGTAGTGCGGGAGATCGGCGATGAACTCATTTTGTCCGGTAGCGAGGGCGGATACTTGTGCTGGTGTCAGGGTTCGGTCGTAAACGCGAAAGTCATCGACGAGACCGTTTTTGAATCCGCTGTCACGCATCCGCTCCCCGATGACGATAGTGTCACTACCGCCGCCGGTGATCTCGCGGGTGAGTTTGTCGCGGATGATCTCGAGCTCGATCGGTTCGCCATCGACGTAGAGGCTCACTCCGGCGGCGCGGCTCGAGCCGTCGTAGGTCAGGGTGACGTGCTTCCAGGTGCCCGAGAGAAACTCCTCTTTTGCCCGCACCCGGATGGCGTTGCCGGGCTCGTAATGAACGAGAGCGGCGCTGAGGCGACCTTCGTCGAGGAGCAGTTCGTAGCCGCGGCTCGCGGCGTCGGTCCAGGCTTTGGAACGGCTGAAGACGACGGCGCGCTCTTTGCGGTCTGGTGACTGCATCCAGAGCGAAACGGAAAAGGCGTCGTCGCGGGCGAAATTGCCGACGGGGAGCGTCACGGCGTCGTCTCCCGTGAGCCTCACGGCGGTGCCGTTTTTCCCGGGGACGAGTTTGTTGTTGGGAGTGGTCTTGGCGGGTTCTCCTTTAGCGATCGTGTTAGGGTAAGTGCCGTCTTTCAGCTCGTCGAAGGTAAAGGCCGCGATCGGTTCGGGGAGGGCGAGCGAAGCGGGATTGGCTGACTGCCATGTGGCAAAAGCGGCGGCCGCTTCGGTGGTGCGTCTTGCCAGGGTATCGCTCGAGGCGGCGATGTCGGTTTCGAATTTTTTATGATCGGCCTCCTGCTTTTCGTCGGGGAGCCAGAGGGTCGGGGTCGGGACGGCGGGAGTGAAGAAAGAATAAAGCCCGGCCTCGTCGATATTGGCGAAGTAGGCCGAGAGCTGGAAGTAATCTTTCGCCGTGATGGGATCATACTTGTGATCGTGACAGCGTGAGCACTCCATCGTGAGACCGAGGAAGGCGGTCCCGTAGGTGTGGAGACGGTCCGAGACATACTCGATGCGGAACTCTTCGGGCACGCTGCCTCCCTCGACATTTTGCGGGTGGAGACGGCTGAAGGTCGTCGCGAGGATCTGATCCCGTGTCGGCTTGGGGAGGAGATCGCCGGCGACCTGCCAGGTGATGAAGTCATCGTAGGGGAGGTTCTCTTTGAAGGCCCGGATGACCCAGTCGCGCCACGGCCAGACGGTGCGGTCGCCGTCGACCTGGAAGCCGTAGCTGTCGGAGTAGCGGGCGACATCGAGCCATTCGGCCGTCATCCGCTCGGCGTAGGCATCGGTAGTGAAAAGGCGATCGACGACTTTTTCGTAGGCATCGGGAGCGGTGTCGGCGATGAAGGCGTCCAGCTCGGCCGGAGTCGGAGGCAGGCCGGTGAGGTCGAAGCTGACACGGCGCAGCCACTTCTCACGGCTCGTCTCGGGGGCGGGGGTGAAGCCTTCGGACTCGAGCCGGGCGTAAACAAAGGCGTCGATCTCGTTTTTGATCCAATCGGATGCCACCGCCGGCACTTCGATTTTTTCGGGAAGCGGGACAAAGGACCAGTGCGCCTCATACTCCGCCCCTTCCTCGATCCAGCGGTCGAGGATGGCAATCTCTTCGGCAGTGAGCGATTTCTTCGTCTCGGGCGGGGGCATGATGTCCGAGGGATCGTCGGAGTGGATGCGCCAGTGCACTTCGCTGTCTTTCACCTTACCGGGAATGATCCCGAAAATGCCTTCGATCTCCGTGGTGGCGTGTTCGAAGGTGTCGAGGCGGTAGTCCGACTTCTGATTTTTCGCGTCGGGCCCGTGGCATTTGAAGCACTTGTCCGAGAGGATGGGGCGAATGTCCCGATTGAACTGCAGCTTCTCCGCGAGGGCGTGGGAAGGCGGCGAGAGGGCAATACCGACGGCAATAAGAAGTTCCGGCTTCATCGGGAAATTTTTTCGGGAAAGGGTTACCGGATAAATGTCGACAGATCGCCCTATCTCACGCAGGATCGTCGTTCAATGCATCGCGCAATCGCGGCTTATCAGGATACGATGGAAGGGCTCGCAGATCTCGTCGCCGGGATGGCGCTCGATTACGCGTCGCTGCAGCGTCCTCTGAAGCGCTGCGATCTGGCCCGGTGCGGGGGCAATTGCTGCTACGACGGCGCTTACCTCGGAGAGGAAGAGGCTGACGTCATTCGCGAGCTGGTTCGGACGTCGCGAGCTGATTTCAAACGTTTCGGGCTCGATTTGCCGGGGCAGACCGTTGTCTTTGGTTCATGGCAGGACTCGATTTCGGGGCCGAAGACGGCGACACGTCCCTCGTCCCTGCGGCAGCGAATTGCGGATTACCCGCCGCACTTTGCCGACACGACCTGCGTCTTCCTGCTCGACGATGCCCGATGCGGTCTCCAGCTTCTCGCGCAGGAGCGGTCACTGCCCCCCTGGTTTTACAAGCCGGTGACCTGCTGGATGCACCCGCTCACGATTGAGAGCAGCTCCGGAAACCGTGCTCTCCTCACTCTCCATGATGAAGAATCAGACCCCCAGCGTTTTGAGGGTTATGAGGGATTTGTCAGTCGAACCCATTGCGGCAGGACCTGCGCGGGAGGCCTTCCCGCCTATCGGCTCCTGCGGGAGGAACTCGACTTTCTCGGGGGCCTTGCCGGTCGCGATTTAGTGCGTGAGATTGAGACGGTAGTGGCTGATGCGGGGGCCGGGTGAGAGGATCGCGGGATCGCGTGTTGGTCCATCGTGACTCTTCGGTCATTCTCTCCGGCCGGTTTCGTCGCGGGCCTGAGGCTTGCTGCCCGCTTCGAGCGGAGCGGCGTGGCCCACCTCTATTCCCATTTTGCTCGCCCTGGTGCTCCAGAGATTGCGGGCGAACTCCTGCATGTCCTCACGGGTATCCGCCTCGTCGACAATCTCAAGGCCGAGAAGTGTCTCGACAACATCCTCCATCGTCACGAGCCCGTTCATGCCGCCGTATTCATCAAGGACGATGGCAACGTGGTGGCGATTTGCGACGAGATGCTGAAAGGCGTCGGTCAACTTCGTCACCTCGGGAACTGCGGCGATGGGGCGGCTGAGGTCGCGCAGTCTCAGTTTGTCTTTCCCCTGAGCCGCCGCGAGCAGAATGTCATGTTTGAGGACAAATCCACGAATATCGTCGCGGTTTTCACTGAAGACGGGGACGCGGGAAAAAGGGGAGCTGTCGTGGCGCTCAAGATATTGACGCACCGTCGTCTCTTCACCGAGGGCGAAGACGACGACCCTCGGTGTCATGACTTCCCTCACGGACATGTCTTTGAGCTGCAGGAGGTTTTCGAGAATGCGTGACTCGTCCTCCTTGAGCTCTCCCTGCATCGTTCCCATCTGAGCCATCACTTTGAGTTCGTCGCGACTGAAGGCGGCTTCTCTCTGATGCTCTCTACTGAAAAGCCCGATGAGCCAGATGACCGGAGTCATGAGTCGGGACAGCCAAACCAGGCAAAACCCCACCCAGGGTGCCCAGGAGCGCCAGTAGCGGGCCCCGAGATTTTTGGGGATAATCTCGGAAGTGACGAGGATGGCGATCGTCATGACAGCCCCGGCGAGGACGTCCCATTTTCCACCTCCGAGTGCGGCGACCTGGGAAGCAACAGCCATCGCCCCAACCGTGTGGGCGACCGTGTTCAGCGTCAGGACCGAGGTGAGCGGGCGGCCGATCCTGAGCTTGAGATCCTCAAGACGGTCACCTGCGCGGGGACGTGTGTTCTTCAAGTTGGCGATGTAGGGATCGGTCACGCTGAGGATGACCGCCTCCCAGACGGAACAAAAAAAGGAAATCCCGATCGCGAGAAAAAAATAGAGGAACAGCAGAGTCCAGGAACCCGCGTCAGGTAAATCAGGACCACCGGAGGCGAGCGCCGCGACGAGTGATGGAAACATGGTTGGGGGAGTCTTGACCGAATTCCAGGCGTCTTCAAGCATTATCAAAACAAGGGGTGCGCGCGGGCCCGGCCCGAAAAATCGCGTTGTCACGTGACGGTCCTTCGTCGATCTTCCCGCCGACGACTTCATGGGAAGGTTCCGATATGTCTAATTCCAGATCTGCAGCGGCACCGGCTTTTGTGAGTCTCATCTTCGCGTTTCTTCCGTTATCGGGAGGCGAGGCGGAGGTGATCACGCCCCTCGCGGAGAAGTACTGCACCGCCTGTCACCTCGCCCCGCCTCCTTCCGCTATTACTCGCGAGCACTGGCCCGAGCTCTTCGGCCTGATGGGCACCTGGATGGGGGAAAAAAATCTCGCGATCGACGAAGCGGAATACCGGGAATTGCTGGATCACTACGTTGGGAAAAGTCCTCTGCGGATGGATCTGCTCCCCGACGATCTCGAGGAGACCCGCCTCGTTTTTGAAAGGGGGGAAGTCGGGGCTGAATGCAGTGCCGACCGTCCCAAGATCACGAACGTGAACATCACCGATCTCGACGGTGACGGAAAACCGGATATCCTTGTCTGCGATGACGTCAGTGGCCGGGTCTCCTGGATCAGGATTGAAGACGGAAAATGGAGCGAGGTGTATCTTGCCGATGTCGTGACACCGGTGAAGACGACCGTCTTTGATTTCAATGGTGACGGTCACAATGACATCGTGGTCGCCTCGCTCGGTTTCATCAGTCCCACCGATGATCTCATCGGCTCGGTCTGGTTGCTCATCAACCGCGGGGACATGACTTTTGAACCGCTCCGCCTCGTCGGGGATGTGGCCCGCGTGGCCGACGTGCGTCCCGGTGATTTCAACCGGGACGGCAAGATCGATTTTATCGTTGCGAAATTCGGCTGGCGAAATTCCGGAGGGCTGATGTGGCTAGAGCAGGTTACCCCGACGCTCTTCCTCCAGCACGAGATTGCCGAAATCAACGGGGCGATGCAGGTGGAAGTGCTCGACTACGATGGCGACGGGGAACTGGATTTTATCGCTCTGTTATCCCAGGAGCACGAAAGTATCGTGCTTTTTCGAAATGACGGCTTCGGCGTTTTCGAAAGCAAGGTTCTCTATCGTGCCCCGCATCCCGCCTACGGTACTTCCGGGTTTCAGGTCGTTGATCTCGATCAGGACGGGGATTTGGATATGCTTGTCACGAACGGCGACATGATGGACGAGATCTCCCTTGCCAAACCCTATCACGGTGTGCGCTGGCTTGAGAATATCGACGGCGTCTTTCACCCCCGGGATCTTGTCGCGATGACCGGTGCCTATTGTGCCCGGGCTTTCGACATGAACGGGGACGGTCATCTTGATATCGTTGTTTCGAGTCTCAACTTCACGTGGGGCGAGAGCGATGCGCCCAGTCTCATCTGGCTCGAGAATGATGGAGAGCAGAACTTCACGGCGAGCAAAATTATCTATGCTCCGACAAATCTGGCGACGATGGACGTCGGTGATATCAACCACGACGGTATCCCCGATATCGTCGTCGGCGGGCTCCACGTTCCCGGGCCGCTTGGCCGGCATGCCCGCGTTACCGCTGTCTTTGGCACGGGGAAAATGCGATCCGACGACGAGGTCAAAGAGTGAACCGCGCCTCGTGGCGGCAGGGACCTTACCCCCGCTTCTTTGCGAGGAAATACTCGACCGAATCCACCAGGGCGCGCCAGCTCGCTTCAATGATGTTGTAGCTGACCCCGACCGTTCCCCAGCTGGAATGGTGATCGGAGCTCAGGATAAGGACGCGGGTCTTCGCGGCAGTGCCCATGTGACTGTCGACGATACGCACCTTGTAGTCTTCGAGCTCCATCTCATCGATATAGGGGTAGGCCGGCCGCAACGCTTTGCGAAGAGCGGCGTCGAGCGCGTTTACGGGACCGTCCCCTTCGGCGACACGATACTCCTCGACGCCGTTCACAACGAGCTTCACCGTGGCCGAACAGGTCTGGTAGTCACGATCTCCGTCGCGGCGGAAAGTGCAGTGATATTCCTTGAGCTCGAAGAGGGGCGCGTAGGTCTTGAGGTGCTTGCGGATGAGCAGTTCGAAACTCGCCTCGGCGGCCTCGAACTCGTAGCCCTGCTCCTCGAGCTCTTTCAGGCTTTGCAGGATCGAAAGGGCCTCGGGGCTGCCTTTCTCCACCGGTAACCCCAACTCTTCCGCCTTCATCAGCACATTGGACTGACCGGAGAGCTCCGAGACGAGGATGCGCTGCCGGTTGCCGACGGTCGCCGGGGTGACGTGCTCGAAGCTGTGGGCGACCTTCTGCACGGCATTCACGTGCATCCCGCCTTTGTGGGCGAAAGCGGTCGCGCCGACGTAGGGCGCGCGGATGTTGTGCGAGCAGTTCGCGAGATCATCGACAAAGTGGGCGAGGTGTGTCAGTTGCGAAATGTCTTCGATGACGGGGCGCTCCATTTTTAGCTGCAAGTTCGGAATCACTGTGGTGAGGTTGCAATTTCCGACTCGCTCCCCATAGCCGTTCACGGTGCCCTGCACCTGAGTCGCTCCCGCAAGGATGGAGGCGAGGGCGCTGGCTACGGCAACGCCGGTGTCGTCGTGCGTGTGAATCCCGACGGGAACGCCAAGGGCCCGGACGACCACTTCGGTGATCGCGGCGACCTCGTGCGGCATGGTTCCACCGTTTGTGTCACAGAGGACGAGCCAGTCGGCACCGCCTTCCTTCGCTGCGGCGAGGGTGGCGAGAGCATGTTCGGGGGCGTCCTTGTAACCGTCGAAAAAGTGCTCGGCGTCATAGATCACTTCGCGGCCGTGTTCTTTAAGATAACGCGTCGTGTCGCGGATCATGGCCTGATTTTCCTTCTCGGTCGTGCCGAGGATCTCGGTCACGTGGAGGCGCCAGCTCTTGCCGAAAAAGGTGATCACGGGCGTTTTTGCCTCGAGCAGGGTACGGACCTGGGCGTCATCTTCGACGGCGATGTCTTTGCGGCGGGTGCTGCCAAAGGCGGCGATGCGGGCTTTTTTCCACTCCATGTCGGCGGCGCGTTCGAAAAAGGAGACATCTTTCGGATTCGAGCCGGGCCACCCGCCCTCGATGTAATGCATCCCGAAGCTGTCGAGCTGCTGGGCGATCCGAATTTTATCGAGCGAGCTGAAGTTTACGCCTTCGCCCTGGGTGCCGTCGCGAAGGGTCGTGTCATACAGTTTTACGTCGGGGTGTTTGTTCATGGGGAAGCCGGGTTGGGGGCGAGGTCCCGGCGTGATGAGGACGGGAGCCGCAAAGGTTCTGGGGCGTGGATGAGCGTGCGGGGAGGGCGATCCCGATTCGGCTTGCTCTGGCATGGAGAAAAAAAGACCGATTCGCAATCACCCGACTGGTTTAGCCGGTAATAATTGCGTTGATCATAATGGAGCGGAAAATGGTGCGATCCATAGCCATGCGTGTTCAGGATAACCTAACCTGAGAGCCGCGCAATCGCTTATTCCCTGTCCCGGGGGTGATGTGACCGCCGCCGCGTTTACGCGGGCCGTTCGCCCGCCAGTTCGCAGAGCCGCCTTTTCAAGGCATCGATCCCCTCGCCGGTGTCCGCCGAAAGAGGGAAGATCTCCTGCTTCGGGAAGCGGTCGCAAAGAGCCTCGAGATTGGCGGCAGACTCGGGAAGGTCCATTTTGTTCGCTACGATCAGCCAGGGACGCTCGCTGAGTTCCTCGTCGTAGAGTTTCAGTTCTTTCCTGAGAATCTGGAGATCCGAGATCGGATCGCGCGTGTCCACTCCGGCCGTGTCGACGACAAAAAGAAAGTAGGAGCAGCGGCTGATGTGCCGCAGGAAGTCGTGGCCGAGGCCCACATTGGCATGAGCTCCCTCGATCAGGCCGGGAATGTCAGCGACCGTGGCCCGGTAAAAACCGGGGAATTCGACGACCCCGACCATGGGAGTGAGTGTGGTGAAGGGGTAGGCCGCGACTTTCGGACTGGCGTTGGAGATCGCTCCGAGGAGAGTGGATTTTCCCGCGTTGGGGAATCCGACAAGGCCGATGTCGGCGATGCGCCTCAGTT
Organism: Akkermansiaceae bacterium UBA6138; assembly: GCA_002422425.1. Lineage (GTDB taxonomy): Bacteria > Verrucomicrobiota > Verrucomicrobiia > Verrucomicrobiales > DEV007 > Arctic95D-9. The sequence goes on from DIVG01000055.1 coordinate 32,067, forward strand.
CGAGATAATACCAGCCCTCGTCGCCTTTCGTCCCCTCCGTGAATTCGATCGGGGCTTGATTGGTGTCGGTGCGGAAACGCCAGTTCCCTTTGCCTCCGACCCCGCCCGTGCAGAGGACAAATTTTTGACCGACTTCGGTGAGATCGGCGATGACCTCCCCGTAGGGATGCGGGGAGTCGTCCCCGTTTTCGTCGAGCCCCGCATCAAAGTCGTCGTCATCCTCTTCAACGACAGGTTCGTCTCCGGGGAAAATGTCGTCGGGGTCGATGCCGGATTCGTCGAAAACTTCCTCGTCGTCCTCGTCAACATCGCCGTCTTCTTCAAGTTCGTTACCGGAAAACTCGTCAGCATCCTCGTCTTCGTCCAACTCGCCCGCAGGGGCAGGAGAGGGAACGTCCGCCGCCGGGTCGGCGACGGGTCGGGGCTTGCGAACCATCTCGTGGGTGGCGCTTTTCGAAAAATCACCGGCCCAGTCCGCATCGGTGAGATCTTTGTCGGCGAAATCATCCTCGTCGCGGCGGCGCGGCACATTGGGGACAGACCGGTAGACGATCGTGCCGGGCGGGACTTTCAGGATGAGATGTTTGCCGGAGCGCCCCGTTTTTTTCTGTCCCGAACCGGGGCGACCTTTTTCCGCCTTGTGGTTCGGCTGGAAGAAAAAACTCCGCAAGTTGTCGGTGTGGCCGTCAACCACAATGATGACGTCCCCTCCGCGCCCGCCGTCGCCCCCGTCGGGACCGCCCTTGGGTTCGAATTTTTCGCGCCGGAAACTCGAACAGCCGTGTCCGCCGTCGCCGGCTTTGGCAAAAATTTTGATGTGATCGACAAACATGGTGGGAGGGAAAAGAGTCAGTGCGCCTTTCAACGGCGCGAACGATACCCATAGCACGAAATTCCCGCTTAGAAAAGAGGATCAGTGCCCCGTCTCCGCTGACTGACCGCGCCCGCTCCCGTGGAACGGGGCAAAGTTATTCACAATTCGTCGCGCTGCCTCCTCCTAAACGGGTTGAACGCAACGCAGTCCCGCCAAAGGGGCTCTCTGCCTGGGAAAAAAGCGCCTCAAGGCGGTTGCTGAGAGATTCGCGCGCCGCCCTTGTTGGATTATTTGAAATATACGACCTTATATTACATTCTTATTTTCAATTAGTTGTGATACTATTTGCTGAATCGGATATTTATCAGGCCGAATCGGGGGACGTTGCAGGAGCGATCAGGTCTCGTCGCTTCAAGCGAAGGGAACCCACCGGCGGCCGCTTCGCCGGGCGATGCCGGATGCCTCTTTTTTCGGGTTTGAGCCCTTTTCACAGGAGTTATTCACAGAGTTATTCACATTCTGTTCCCTCGCGATATGGAGAATAGGGGCGGGGCCGGTCGAGAGGGAAAGGGGATTTCCCCGGAAGGAGGGGCTTTTTTGCCTTTTCCATCGCCCGGAAACCGGCGATGACGTTTTTTATCCGAGAAAATCGCTTTGCTTTGGAAGGGGGATTCGTTCACCCTTCCTCTGTCCGCAGCTGGTCGGCCCGCTTTTCCGGTAGGGCGGGTTGGCGATGATCCCCCGCCCGTTACGCCATGACAGAGTCAGCCGAAGTAAAGCAGGTCCCGTCGACATTCCAGAAGCGCTCTTTGTGGGCGGCTCTGACGGGGGTGTCGATCACGGTGATCGGTGCGGTTACGGTCGGGTTGGTTCTCCTCGTTGCCACGATTCTGAGTTACCTTCAGCCCATTCTCGTCCCTCTCGCGGTGGCGGGGATTATTGCGTATCTCCTCGATCCCGTCGTCTCGTGGTTGGAGAAGCGCGGGTTCTCGCAGCGGGTCTCGGCTCTCTGGGTTTACGTGGCGTTTATTGTCTTTGTCGTGGTGCTTGTGGTGGCGGTCTTTGTCCCGACTTTCGGGCAGGCTCAGGAAGCCTACAAAAAACGGGAGATTTATGGCGAGCAGGTGACCACTCTCGTGAAAAAGGGAGTCTCTTCTTTTCAACGTCACTTCGACACGGGAATCGCCGGGGACTATTACCAAAAGGGAGTCGATTGGATCTCGAACGAGGGGCCGAAAATCGGGGCGAATATCGGGCAGTGGATCTGGTCCCGGGTAAGGGGGGCCTTCGGGTTCCTCGGCTATCTTTTGGGCCTGCTTCTCGTGCCGGTTTATCTTTACTATTTTCTTCAGAACGGTCACCTCATCGCGACGACCTGGTCCGATTATCTTCCGCTCAAAGCTTCGTCGTTTAAGAATGAGGTTGTTGGAACCCTGACCGAGATTAACGGCTATCTGATCTCCTTTTTCCGGGGACAGATGGTGGTGAGTCTCATCGACGGGGCTCTTATTGCGGTGGCGCTGACGGCCGTCGGCCTGCCCTACGCCCTGCTTATCGGGGTCTTCCTCGCGATTCTGGGACTTATTCCCTACATCGGCAATCTTCTCGTGATGATCCCCGCGATTCTGATCGCGATCGCCCATTTTGGCGCCGCCTCGTGGGGGACGGTTCAGAGTGAGGAGGTTCCCGTGGTCGGTCGGACGGCGTTGGTTCTGGTCGACGGAGGCAATCAGGAGGCTCCGGCCGCCGGGGGAATCGGCGATTCGGTCAAATCCCGGAAGGCCGGTGACTACGTCGTCACCGCCGTCTCCGCCGACGGGAGGAGGGCCGAAGTTCTCCTGCATGCCTGGGGATGGCTCCCGAACATGTGGTTTTATCCGGTCATCGTGCTTCTCATCTTTGTCATTCTGCAGCAGGTCAACGGCCTCGTCACCGCTCCGAGAATCGTGGGCGACTCGGTCGGGTTGCATCCCCTCACCGTTATTTTTTCAGTCCTTTTCTGGTCATTTCTGCTGGGCGGGTTGCTGGGGGCTCTCCTCGCCGTGCCGCTGACCGCGGCAATAAAAGTCCTTTTCCGCCGCTATCTCTGGGAGCGTCGCTTCGAGGCGGCGGTGGAACGCCGTCTCTCCGCGCCGGCGACTGATTCTTCCGGAGGGCCGGGCGGGCCGCCGCTCGAGGGAGACACGGCGGAAGTATCCTGAGTTCGTCTCCCTCCCGATTCCGGCGTCATTGCTTGCATGGTGGTGAAAGTCGTTCATCCTATCGCGTATCAAGAGTATGCAGAACGTGGACACGAACAAACTTGGAGAAGAGATCCGGAAACAGAGCGTCTGGGTTGAGGCGGTAAAAGAGGAAATGGGGAGGGTCGTCGTGGGCCAGCACGATCTCGTTGATCGTCTCCTCATCGGCCTGCTCACCAACGGTCATGTTCTCCTTGAGGGAGTGCCCGGGCTGGCGAAGACCTTGACCGTGAATTCGCTCGCGGGGGCTCTCTCGGCCCAGTTCCAGCGCATCCAGTTTACTCCGGATCTGCTTCCGGCTGATCTGATAGGCACTCTCATATACAATCCGGGAAAAAACGAGTTTACCCCGAAACTCGGCCCGGTTTTTTCCAACCTCGTGCTGGCGGATGAGATCAACCGGGCCCCGGCCAAGGTGCAGAGCGCCCTCCTTGAGGCAATGCAGGAGAGGCAGGTCACGATTGGCGACACGACTTACCGGCTGCCCGATCCATTTCTTGTTCTCGCCACCCAGAATCCGATTGATCAGGAGGGGACTTACCAGCTCCCCGAGGCCCAGCTCGATCGTTTCCTTTTCAAGGTCGTGGTCGATTACCCTTCCCTGACGGAAGAGCGTCTTATTCTTGATCGGATGGCCACCTCCTCCCCGAAAACTCGAACCCGTGCGGTGGTGGAACCGAAGACGGTCATCGCCAGCCGGGATCTGGTGAATTACGTCTATGTGGACGATGGAGTGAAGGACTACATTGTCCGTCTTGTTCACGCGACGCGTTTTCCCGGGGAGTTCGAGCCCGCCCTGCAGCCGCTCATCCGCGCCGGTGCTTCACCCCGGGGAACGATCAATCTCACCCTTGCGGCAAAGGCGGCCGCCTTTTTGAAAGGACGGGGTTACGTGGTGCCCCAGGACATCAAAGATCTCGTCTACGACGTTCTCCGGCACCGCATCCTCCTCAGTTATGAGGCGGAGGCTGAAGAGATCACGACCGAGCAAATTATTGCGACATTGATTGATCGTATTCCGGTCCCCTGATCGTCAGCCCGGATCGATCCTTTCTCCGGGCTTTCCCGAATGCGGTCGCGTCGTCCAATCGGACGTGGCGGGGTGGTAAAATCCGGTGTAGAATAGCGGGCGGTCCTTCCGGGGCCTTTCCTCCTCTTGCATGCAAAACGCCGCCCGTATCACGGTTCTCTGTTTTTCTCTCCTCGCCGTCGTGGTGATCCTGGTCCTTTGGAAAAAAGGGGATCGCAAAAATGCTCTTGCGGAACTTGAGGCTCGTTTCGGGGCGGACGTTTCGATTAACGGGGAGGAGTTCTATCTGGGGTGCTCAAGTCCGGAACTGACGGATCTCCATGCCCTCGCCGACCTGGCTCTCCGCGTTGGCGAGCCGACAATTCTCGACCTTACGGGGGCTCCGTCGCTGAGTTCTCTGGCAGGGCTCGGAAAGATGCCCTCGCTGAGGTCTCTCGTTTTGATCGATTGTGCCGCCCTGAAGAGCGCCGAAGGGCTTCGCGGTCATCCGGGGCTGACGGAAATCGTGCTCACGGACAGCGTGAATTTTCTCGAAACGTCGGCGATTGGCGACCTTCCCCGGCTCACCACCCTGGATCTCAGCGGTTGCCTGTCCCTCTCAACGTTCGAGGCGACAAACCTTCCGCAGCTGGAAAATCTCTACCTGAGCCGTTGTCAGGATCTGAAGGCGCTCGATGTTTCCGGCTTCCCGGGTCTCCGTCAGCTCTATGCAGACAGCTGCAGCTCGATCGCTGTGATCGAGGGGCTTGCGGGTCTCGCCCGCCTCACTGACCTTGATGTGAGCAACGCCAGCGCGCTGCAGGGGCTTCCCGGCGTGGAGAATCTCGAAGAGTTGATCGTGTTGGATATTCGTAATATCGAGATCGAGGATTTCAGGGGGATCGCCTCGTTGCCCAGGCTTCGCATCCTGCGCATGGGGGGACAGGAGAGTATCGAAACTCTCGAGCCGCTTTCGGGGCTCGTCTCCCTGCGGGAATTGCATCTTGAGGCGTGTCCGAATTTCCGCTCGCTGAAGGGTATGCCTGCAGGGATTTCCCAGTATGCCGGCTTCACCCATTGTCCCAATCTCGTTTCTCTGGAGGGTCTCGAAAACCCGGTCGGTCTCGAGCAGCTCGATCTCACGGGTTGCACCGGGTTGAGAGATATTCCTCAGGTCGCGGCACTGGAGAATCTGGTCCAGCTCAGCCTTGTGAACTGCCGTCAGGTTGCCGGGATCGAGGTGGTGGAAAAGTTACCCCGGCTCGCCATCGTGATGCTGGGAGGGTCAGGCGTGATACCCGCCTCGGTGGAAAGCCTCACCCCGGCAAACCCTGAGATTATCTTCGACTTCGCTGCCTCCGAGTGAAGGCGACTTCTCAGTAGTCGAGGATCGGGGCCGGGCCGGGTAACGGCTCCGGGTATTCGAAGGTGCGGCCTTCGAAGTTCCGGATGAGGGTCCGCTCGCGGTTGCGCTGGAGCACGTAGTCGGGATTAACCGGCACCTTGCCACCGCCTCCGGGGGCGTCGATGACATATTGGGGGACGGCGTAGCCGGTGGTGTGACCGCGCAGACCTTCGATAATGGCTATCCCTTCCTCCACGGGGGACTCAAGGTGCGACGAGCCCTGGATGAGATCGAGTTGGTAGAGATAGTAGGGTTTTACCCGGCACATGAGAAGTTTATGCACGAGTGCCTTCATCACGCCGATATCATCGTTTACCCCCTTGAGAAGAACGCTCTGGTTTCCCAGCGGAACCCCATGGTTGGCGAGGCGCTCAAGGCCCTCTTTGACCTCAAGCGTGAGTTCCCGCGGGTGGTTCACGTGGATGCTCATAAAAAGCGGATGGTATTCCTGTAGCATCGCGCAAAGCTCGGAAGTAATGCGCTGGGGGAGAAAAACGGGGACCCGGGTTCCGATACGGAGAAATTCGAGATGGGGGATTGCGCGCAGTCGAGCGAGGATTTTTCCGAGCTTGTTGTCCGAAAAAAGAAGTGGATCTCCGCCGGATAGGAGAACGTCGCGCACTTCCGTGTGCTGCTCGAGGTAGCGGAAGGCGGCCTCGTAGTCGGTTTCGAGTTCCTGTTCGCCGACGCCGCTGACGACACGGCTGCGGGTGCAGTAGCGGCAATAGGAGGCACAGCGGTCGGTGACGAGGAAGAGGACGCGGTCGGGGTAGCGATGGACGAGGCCCGGCACCGGCATGTGAGAATCCTCACCGCAGGGATCGGCCATTTCATAGGGAGAGGTCCAGGTTTCCTCGACCCGGGGAATGACCTGCTTGCGGATGGGGCATTCGGGATCTTCGCGATCAATCAGGTTGAAAAAGTGCGGGGTGATCGACATCGCGAGCTTGGTGCCCGAGAGGACGACCCCGTTGCGTTCGTCTTCGCTGAGGACGAGGTGCTCCTCAAGCTGGCGCAGCGTCGTGATCCTGTTTTTCAGTTGCCAGGTGTGACTGTTCCAATCCTCCGCCGGGATGTTGCGTCCGGCCCAGTAGCCGGGGGCGTGGGAACGAAAGGATTTTTCCGGATCAGATGAGGGGGAAGGGTGCATTTCAGGATCGCCGGGGAGGCGTTAATTGACCTTGTTTCGAGGGTCTTCAGCCCTCCCTGAGACGGGAGTCTACGGGATTACTTACTCCGTCGGGGAGGATAAAGTGCTGGAAAATAAAGTCAATCGGTGGGCCTTTTTCTCTTTTAGCGTAATTATTTTGGGGCATTCTCCCGGATCTGCTGTTACAAAATAAAGAAGGGTGGGGCGTTGCCGGTCACCGCCGCGTTCCGCTCTTTAACCCCCTTTTCACCCCTCAAATTTTCCTTTCGACGTGACTTCCTATCTCAAGATCCTTCGCCGTATCTCCAAACCCCACTGGTTTGAAATCATGGAGTTGATCAAATGTTCGGGCGGGCTCTCGGTCGGAGAGCTGGCGGAGACAATGGGGATGAGTTACATGGGGGTAAAGAAGCACTGCCTCGCGATGCAGAAACTCGGATACCTCGACACCTGGCGCAGTCCAAAGGCCGTGGGACGTCCCGAGAAGCTCTACCGGATTACGGAAAAAGCGGCTCCGCTCTTTCCGGGAATTGGCAGTGAGGTTTGTCTCGCGATCCTCGCGGCGGCGACGCAGCTGGAAACCAATGGGGCGGAAAAGCTGCTCTTTTCTTTCTTTCGGACGCGGACGGAACAGCTCGCCTCCGTCGTCACGGGGGAGTCCGTGCAGGAGCGCGCCGAGAAACTCGCTGCCCTGAGAGCGACCGAGGGGCATTATTCGCGTTGCCTCTATTCGGAAGAGGACGGCCTGCGCATCCTCGAGTTCCACAACCCGCTTCAGCCGCTTTTTGAGAAATACCCCACCCTTGAGCGAATGGAGGCGCAGATGTTTGAGCGGCTCCTAGGGGCGAGAGTGGAGCGCACCGTGACCCGCACGGGGGGGCTCTCCCGATACCGGTTTGACTTATCGCCGCGGTAGTGTCGATTGGTTCGCAATGGGCAAATACGCTGATGAAAATGTGCTGGTGATCTCCCGCGTGCTCTTCGAGCAGTTGGGTGCCTTTCAGGGAATCTCGCTTGAGCCGGACCGCTACCTACCGGCGATGCTCGATCCGGCAAATAACTATTTTATGAGCCGGGACCTCGCCGAGGAAGATCCTTCGCATAAGCAGATCATTCCCTATGCCATGTTCCGCTGCGGTGACAGGTTTCTCCACTATGTGCGGGGCGGGGGAGGCGGTGAAAAGCGTCTTTCATCCAAAGGATCGATAGGGATCGGCGGTCACATCAACGAGGCAGACTACGCCGCCGCGTCGCTTGACAAGGATACCTACACCACCGGTGTTGATCGTGAGATCGAAGAAGAGCTCAACATCACCGGCTCGCCTACGCAAGAGATTCTGGGTCTCATCAACGATGACTCGAACGAGGTAGGGCAGGTCCATCTCGGAGTGGTTCATCTTTTCACTCTTGAAAACGAAGAGGTCACCGCCGCCGAGGACAATATTCACGATCTCCGGTTTTACACCCTCGACGAGTTGATCGGGCGCCGGGAACAGCTCGAGTCGTGGTCGCAGATCTGCCTCGACGGCCTTGTTCAGCTCTGGCGGGACCGTTGAAGCACTGAGGCCAGGCCATAGCCGAGGCCCAGCCCGTAGAAAAGACCCCAGGAGAAACGCGCGAGAATGACGGTGTTTTCCGGTCGCAGGATCGGCTCAATGCCGAAGTGGCCCCGCCCCTGCAGGGTCGTGTAGGCGAACCCGCCGGAGTAGTAGCCAAGGGTGTGCCAGAGGAAGACCACGGCCGTTGCGGCGAGAAGAGATCCGGCCGGATATAACTCTCGGCGCAGAATCGCAATGAGGGCAAGTAGTCCGGCGAAAGACCCTGTCACCTCGCCGAAGGTGTCGCGGAAGGTAAACCAGCATACCGACCAGAGGACGGAGTAGGCAATAAAGCCGACCGCAAAACGGGCGCAGAAGGTGATACGACGGTTGGTCCCGGAAAAGGCCGCTCCCGCGCTCAGGGCAAGTCCTCCGAGGCTGAGAAAGATGACCGCACACCCCGCATACATCGCCGGTTCAGAGGAGAAAAAATGCGACCCCAGCGCCCAGGCGGCAAACGAGGCGAGAGCGACGACGGTGAAGAGCAGGGTAGGGATGAGACGGGTTTTAACGAATGGAATCATGTGAATATTGTTATTTTGCTAAATTAAACTGCTTAATAGCTTTTACCTTTGCAAATCGTAGTGGAAGACCTAATGTCCTACCCCCCCGCTTGGCGCAATGTTCTAATACAAGGAAAAAGACTATGGCTACCAGATACGATCAGAAGACGAAGGACGAAGTTGTTGCTTTTGTCCTGCAGCATAATGAAGAAAAAGGCCGGGGCGGTCAATCCGCTGCCGGGAAAAAATGGAATCTGAATCCGATCACGGTGAAGTCGTGGCTCGAAAAAGCCGGAGTAGAGACTCCCGGCAGGGGCGGAAGGAAGAAACGCAAGGCCGGGCGTCCCGTCCGGACCGTTGCGGAAAAAATCGCAGGCGCGGCCCGCGGTGCAAGAGGGGCCAAGGCCTATCGCGCCTCCGGCAGCGATGCCGTTGACGGGGTTTCCGCTACTCTTCAGCGCATGATGGCGATTCAAGGGCAGATTGCCTCGCTCCAGAGTGAATATAACAAACTTAAAGGTAAGCTTTAAGTTCCGCTGATTCTAAGCGCGGAGAAACCGCCCCCGAACCGGGGAGCGGTTTTTTTACGCCTGTGCGAATGGCGCGGGGAGGCCGTGTGCTCATTGACGCCAATGATCACTTGCGAAAGAAAGGGAACTAGGTCTCAGTCTTGCCCCATGCGAATCGGATTGCTCAACGGAGGAGGGGATTGCCCCGGTCTCAACGCCGTCACCCACGGTGTTGTCGGCAGTGCTACCCAGCTCGGCTGGGAGGTTCTCGGCTTCAAAGACGGCTACGAGGGATTACTCTCGCCGGGAGACTACAAATTACTCAAGGTGGAAAAGACCGAGGGGATTCTCAAGTTGGGCGGGACCATCCTGGGGACCTCGAATCGCGGTCACTTTGCGTCAAAGGTCGGCGTGGGCGGCCTCCGTCGGATCCCGGCCGAAATGATGCGGGAAGCCTTTTCCACCCTGAAGGATCTCGGGGTCGAGGCTCTCATCTGCGTTGGCGGGGACGGCAGCCTCACCACGGCCCTGCAATTTTACGAAGAGGGATTTCCCGTTGTCGGCGTCCCCAAAACGATAGACAACGACCTCGCCGCGACCGCAATGACCTTCGGGTTCGACTCCGCCATTCAGGTGGTGGCCGATTCTCTCGATCGTCTCCACACCACCGCCGAGAGTCACAGCCGTGTCATGGTTCTTGAGGTAATGGGTCGCCACGCCGGCTGGATCGCGCTCTATGGAGGCATCGCCGGCGGCGCGAGCAGCATTCTCATCCCCGAGATCCCGTTTCAGCACGAGAAGATCGCCGAGGCCATCCAGCGTCGCGAGCAGAACGGTTTTCACAGCTCCCTTGTCGTCGTCGCCGAAGGGGCCGCGACGCGGGGAGGCGCTCTTGTCCTCGAAGATGCCGGTTCCGGAGGCGAGGTGCGGCTCGGCGGCATCGGCGACCAGGTCTCCCGCCGCCTCGGCGAACTCACCGGAAAAGAAACTCGCTGCACCCGGCTCGGTCATCTCCAGCGCGGCGGCAGCCCCACCTGCCTCGACCGGGTCCTCGGGATGCGATTCGGGGTAAAAGCGGTGAAATTGATAGAAGAAAAACGTTTTGGACGTATGGTCAGCTACCAGCAGTATCACGTCGGATCGGTCACGATCGAGGACGCCGTCCGCAAACTGAATCTGGTCGATCCCGAAGGCGAAGTCGTCCAGGCGGCCAAGGCGGTGGGGATTTGTTTTGGTGATTAAACTACTGCTGCGGCAGATTGGGATTTTTGGTATGGATGCATTGTTAGACTTGTTGAAAAAAGACGCCCGCCTTACGACCCGTCAGATGGCGGAGCGCCTCGGCCGCAGCGAGGGCGAGATCGAAGAGATGCTAACGTCGCTCACGAGCAAGGGAGCCATCCTCGGCTACCACGCCGTGATCGATCCCGAACAGGCCGGCGAGCGCCACGTTTCCGCCTTCATTGAGGTGAAACTTACGCCCGAGCGCGATGGCGGCTTCGATCGGCTTGCCCAGCGCATCGCCCGCTTTGATCAGGTCACGAGCTGTTACCTCATGAGCGGCGGCTACGACCTCGCCGTCATTGTCGAGGGCGACGACCTCCGCGAAGTGGCCCGCTTCGTCAGTGAAAAGCTCAGCACTCTCGACGGAGTGCTCTCCACCGCGACCCATTTCCAGCTCAAGGTCTACAAACAGAGCGGCTTCCTCGCCACGGAATCGCACGGGGACGAGCGTCTCGCCGTGACCCCCTGACCCGCGCTCGCGCGGGTTCGCCCCCGGACTTCACCAGGGAAGTTCTCCGGGCTTCCCGACGGCGGCCAAACACCCCCATTTATTTCATGAAGCCATTGGAAGATCGCATTGCGAATCAGGTAAAGAGTATCCCGAGATCGGGTATTCGTGATTTCTTCGAACTCGTGCAGGGACGTGACGACGTCATCTCCCTCGGTGTCGGTGAGCCGGACTTTTCGGCCCCCTGGCACATCCGCGAGGCCGCTATTTTTTCTCTCGAAAAGGGGAACACCAGCTATACCTCGAATCTGGGGTTGCTCTCGCTGCGGCAGGAGATCGCCACCTACGTCGAGAACCTTTTTAAAGTCTCCTACAATCCCGCCAACGAGATTCTCGTGACCGTGGGGGTGTCCGAGGCGCTCGACCTGGTCTTCCGCGCCCTTTTGAATCCCGGCGACGAGGTCATCTATCACGAGCCCTGCTACGTCAGTTACAATCCCACCATCACTCTCGCTTACGGGGTGCCGGTGACGATTCAGACGAAGGTGGAGGACAACTTCGTCCTGCGCGCGGTTGATGTCGAAGCAGCGATCACGGACAAGACCCGCGTCATTCTGCTGAACTTCCCGACCAACCCGACCGGCGCGGTCGAACCCGTCGATGAACTGGAGAAAATCGCCGCCCTCGCCATCAAGCACGATCTCATTGTCGTGACCGACGAGATCTATTGCGAGCTGATCTATAACGGTGACAACGGCATGGAGGCGGGCACGCACACCTCCATCGCGAGCTTTCCCGGGATGCGCGAGCGCACCGTGCTGCTCCACGGATTTTCCAAGGCCTTCGCCATGACCGGATTCCGTCTCGGCTACGCCTGCGCCCCGACCGTGCTGACCGAGGCGATGATGAAAATCCACCAGTATTCCATGCTCTGTGCTCCGATCATGAGCCAGCAGGCCGCGATCGAGGCGCTCAAGAACGGCGCCGCCGAAGTCGAGCACATGCGGCGGGCCTATGCCCAGCGTCGCAACCTCATGTTGCGTCGTTTCGCCGAAATGGAACTGCCGTGTTTTTCGCCCGGCGGGGCATTCTACATGTTCCCCGACATCCGGAAATACGGTCTTTCGAGCAAGGAATTCGCCCTGCGTCTTCTTGAGGAGGAAAGCGTCGCGGTCGTCCCCGGCAGTGCCTTCGGCGTGGCCGGCGAGGGCTCCGTGCGTGCCTGCTACGCGACCGCCTATGATAAGATCGAGATCGCTCTCGACCGCATTGCCGCCTTTGTGAACCGTCTCTGATCCGACGCCCGAACCAGTCGGGTTACCCGCTTTCTCTTCTTATGCCCCAGGTCACCAAAGCAGCCATCCTCGCCGCCGGACGCGGCACGCGGATGAAGGAACTCACCGATGAACTGCCCAAACCCATGGTCGCGGTGAAGGGCAGGCCCATCCTCGATTCCATCGTGCGCGGTCTCGTCGCGAACGGGGTAGAGAAGATCCTCATTGTGATCGGCTATCGCAAGGAAGTCATCACTGACTATTTCGGTGACGGGTCCGCTTTCGGGTGTGAGATCAGCTACGTCGAGCAGGTCGTGCAGGACGGCACCGGCCGGGTCGTGGAACTGGCCAAAGACTTCGCCGGGGACGATCCGTTCATTCTCAGCTACGGCGATATCCTCGTTCCCGCCGAGTCATATGCCCCGCTGGTGGACTTCACCAATGTCGACGGCAAGCTCACCGTGAAGATCGACGAAGACGTCCGCAAAGGCGGGGCCGTTTTTATCGAGGATGGTCTCGTCACCAATCTCATCGAGAAGCCCGCCGCCGATCAGCCGACGAGTCCCTATTACAATGCGGGCATTTACGTCTTCTCGCCCGTCATCTTCGAATACACCGCTGAACTGACCCTTTCGCCCCGTGGCGAATATGAGCTCACCGACGCGATCGCCGCGCAGGTGCGTGACGGGCTGCGGATCGAGGCGGTCGAACTCTCGGGTGACTGGGCCGATGTGAGGGACCCTGAAGTGCTGCGCGAACTCAACGAAAGCTGAGCCATGATGGCTCCGCCGCCAGCGCCAGCAGGGCGATGACCGAGATCGAGTCCGTGATCTCGCCGCGTCGCACCATCGCGATCGCTTCGGCGAGAGGAAGCCGGCGCACGGTGAGGTCCTCGGTCTCCTCTGGAGCGGCCTCGGTCCGGGTGATCCAGGGGTTTTCCGGGGAGATCATGGAGAAAAAGCGCGGCGGCGTGGCGGTGATAGGCTTGAGATTAGCGGGATTTCCACTTGCCACTGCGGGAGTTTTGCCCTTTAATCTGCTCCCTTCGCACCAGGCGAATAGATCATTATGGGTAAACAGCACAACAAAGTGGAGAAACGCGTCCGCCGCAAAAGTTATTTGAAGCGGAAGAACGAGGCGTTGAAATCCCAGGTAGCTCTCAGTAAAAAGTCGCCTTCCAAAAAGAAGGCCCCTGCCAAGGACTCCAAAGCCGCTCCGGTTGACGAAGAGGTGACCGCTGCCGAGGTGGAAGTCGCCAAAAAAGCACCTGCCAAGAAGGCGGCCGCGAAGAAAGCCCCTGCCAAAAAGGCACCGGCGAAGAAAGTCGCGAAGAAGAAAGCCGACGATGCAGTGGAGGAGACTCCCGCTGCCGAAGAGGAGGCCTGATCTTGCTTTCACATCAAGGCGGTTTTTCCGCCTTTTTAACCTTTTGAGAATGGCGGCTCGCGATGAATGAATCCCGGCCGTCATTTTTATTGGTCGATGGGAACAACGTCATCCACGGATGGGCCGAGCTTCTCGATCTGCAGCGCCGTATCCCCGGCAGCGCCTATCCCGAGCTGGTGAGGCGCCTCGCCGAGTACCGTGATTTCACGGGGGAGCGCCTCGTCGTCGTCTTCGACGGCAGGGGGGCGACCCTGACCGAGGAGCGACCTTCCGCAGGTCTCCAGGTCATCTACACGAGCGGAGGTCAGACGGCCGACGACATCATCGAGCGGCTCGCGATTCGCTATGCGGGACAGTATGGCATCACTGTCGCGACCGACGACCGGGCCGAGCAGGATGTCGTCGTCGCCGCCGGCGGCCAGTGCCTCTCCGTTGACGCCCTCCGCCAGCGCCTTGAGGCCGGGAGACGCCAGCAACAGGACTGGCTCAAGCGCCATCGCCGGAAGGACAGGTGAATTCATCATTACCAGTCCCTTCGCTCCATTCTTCATCGCTCCGTCCCTTTGCATCCTTGCTACGGGGGCGTGAATATTCTAGGCTCGGAAGGTTATGGACTCCTCCGCACAGGAACGTTTCTGGACACGGCGTGCCGCCGGGCTCGCGAGGCAGGTCAATCTGGGCTGGTGGCTGGACCGGTTTAACTCGCTCGCGGTGGTCCCGCTCCTGGTTTTTGCTCTGGTGATCCTCGCTGTGCGGACTTCTGCCGGTTCCTTTTTGACCCTGCCGCTGGTGGCGGGCTGCCTGGGGGGACTTTTGCTTCTCCTCGCGCTGCTGGCGTGGTTCCTCAGTCGTGCGCGCTACATCGGGATGGAAGCGGGGCTCGTCCGGCTCGATGACCGGCTTCATCTGCACAATCGACTTAGTGCGGCGTATGACCGGGTCGGTCCGTGGCCCGGGAAGGTCGAGGATCGTGCGGCGGCGGGATTCCGCTGGCGCTGCGGGCGGGCGCTTCTGCCTGCCGTGCTGGCCCTCGCCCTCGTGGCGGCGGCCTCGTATGTCCCGGTGAGAATGACACCTGCCGGAGAACCGGTCGCCCCGGTGGAACCGGGGGCCTGGGAACAGATGGGGAACTGGCTTGCGACTTTGGAAGAGGAAAATCTATTCGAAGAGGGCACCATCGAGGAACTCGGGAGTCGCATCGAAGAACTGCGGGACCAGCCTGCGGAAGAATGGTTCAGTCACTCCAGTCTCGAGGCGACCGACACTCTCGCCGACAGTCTCGGGCGTCAGCTTCGCGAGCTGGCGACGGAGATGGCGGCGCTTGAGCGCAACATCTCGACGCTGAAGAGCTTCTCGACTCAAATGAGCGAGTCCGCTCGGGCCGAAAAGTTGAAAGAATTTCAGGAAGCGCTTGATGCCCTCGAAGGGAGCGGACTGGCCGTGAACGAGGCGCTGATGAAGCAGCTTAGGGAAATGGACCCGTCGAGCCTCGGGCAGGAGACGCTCTCGGGGCTTTCGGCCGGTCAGTTGAAGTCGCTGCAGGAGCAGCTGCAAAAAGGATCGGGTGCGCTCGGTTCCCTCGAGGGCTTGCCTCCAATCGGGGAAGATCCCTTGTTCCGGCAGGGCATGGGAATGGGCATGGGTGAGGGGGCGGCACCCGGTCAGGGCGGGGTCGAACGCGGCCGCGGTGACGCCCCTCTCTTTTTCGGGGATGATGCGGACAACCTCGGAACGAACAAGCTTGAAACCGTTAAGAACGAGGATCTCAGCCGCGCGACCATTGGTGAGGTTCTTGGGCTGGGTGAGACGGAGCGCGAGATCGATGAGACCGGGACCGGCCCCCGGGCCGGTGGGGAGATCCTCTCGACCGGACAGGGCGGCGACGCGGTCTCGCGGGAGACTTTCCGACCCGACGAGCAGGCGGTGTTGAAGCGATATTTCAAATGAGCGGGGCGAGGTCTCTTCCCCTCTGCCGGGGGGGAAGCTCGACAGGGGATGATTTAGGGGCTTTAGTGACCGCTTCTGCCTTCATGCACCGTCAACCGCTCCTTGATCTCCTCGAAGATTACCTCATGCGTCACCCCGCCGAGGGGGATACGACGCTGCGATTCCGCGATTTTGTGAAACGAAATCCGCTCTGCTTCGAGCGCCGTCTCGCCGCCGGCCATGTCACGGGGTCGGCCTGGATTCTCGACGCTTCCGGTGAAAAGACGCTTCTCACTCATCATCGAAAGTTGAATCTCTGGCTTCAGCCGGGAGGTCACGCCGACGGGAACAGCGACGTCCTCGCGGTGGCGATGCAGGAATGCCTCGAGGAAACCGGGTTAAACTCTCTTGTGCCGGTGGAGCGGGGGATTTTCGATCTCGATATCCACCGTATCCCGGCGCGGCAGGAGGATCCGGCCCACTACCACTACGACGTGCGTTTTCTCGTTCGCGACACGGGAGAGGGGGCGTTCATCGTGTCCGAAGAATCCCACGAACTCGCCTGGGTCCCGCTTGAGCGTCTTGAGGACTATACGATCGAGTGGTCGATGCGCCGTATGCGCGATAAGGCGCTGCGGCGGCAGTGAGACCGCTCCGGTTATACGGATCACTTCCGCACCGCGTAGAGCACGTTGTCGGTGCGGATGTAGAGGGTTTGATTGGCGGGGACGATAGAGGCGCGTATGTTCACGCTTTGTGAGGTGCCGAAGTTCGCCGTGTTGAGTAATTCACCTCCCTCGGCTCCGGCGCTGTAGACGAATACTTCACCGAGGTGGCTGATGAGGTAAATCTTGCCGTCGACACCGGTGGGAGAGGCCTCGAGTTTGGTCTTGGCATCGATGGCCTTGCTCCAGACGACCTTACCCGAGACGGGATGGACGCAGTTGAGGAACTTGTTACGGTCGTTGAGAATGTAAAAATAACCGTCATAGAAGAGCGGGGTGGGCACGTCAGAGGTCATTTCCTTGCCCTCGCTCACCCAGAGCGTCGAAGCGTCGCCTAGATTGCCGTTTCCGCCCGCTTTGATGCCGTAAACCGGGTCTCCTTTGGGCGCACAGACAAGGAAGGTGCCCTGACCGTAGACGGGGGAGGGAACGAGGCGCCAGTGGCCGATTTTGGTAGGGTTGTAGGTGCCCCAGCGCCACAGCTCTTTGCCGGTCGCGGGATCGTGCCCGCTGAGACAGTCGCCACCCGAGATAACAATTTCGGATCGGCCGTCATGAATCACGGGAATGGGAGTGGAAAAAGCTTCCTTGGATTCCTGAACAGCATCGTTGGGGCGGATATGTTTCCATTTCGTCCCACCGGTCGCGGGATCCATCGCGAGAAGGTAAGACTCGATCGGGCCGTCGGTGCGCCCGCGTCCGTTCACCGGGACGTCGCGCTGCAGGACCTGGAGATAAAGCAGGCCGTTGTGGAGCTGCGGAGAGCTCGAGAACGTCCACTGGAAGGCGAAGTCGCCGTAATCCGCTTCGATATTGCGGTGCCAGAGCGGTTTCCCATCGAAGTCGTAGGCGGCAAGGTCACCGTTGCCGCTGAAAAACCACACGGTTTTCCCATCCGTCACAGGCGAAGCGCCCGCATAGGTGCTGCGTTCGTCTATCCTCACGCCCTTGCCGAAGGGGACCGACCAGACGACCTTACCGGTCTTTGCACTGATCCGCATTCCCATGACGGCGTCCTCCTTTTCATCGACCGAAGTCAGGAAAACCGCATCGCCCCAGACCGCCGGCGTCGAGGCTCCCTCGCCGGGCAGCTCCGCTTTCCAGGCGACCCCTTCGGTCATGGAGAAGACGGAAGGATAACCCGACCCGGCAGAAGAGCCGTTGAAAAAAGGGCCGCGCCAGTTCGGCCAGTTTTCGGCACGGAGGACGGGGCTGGAAATGAGGCCGACAAGGACGGCGGTGAGAGCAAAAAAAGCTGACTTCGGCATGATATTACGAGTGTTTGATCTTCTGAAAGATCGATGGAAAAGTCGTCTTCTGTCAAGGTGATGAAATGGCGTGGACAAGTCTGCCCGGCAACGGCATGCTTCTCCTCTAGGTCGATCATGAAACAACTGCTCCTCATTCGGCACGGGAAATCGGACTGGGCTCAGCCCGGTCTCGCCGATCACGACCGGCCGCTCAGCGAGCGCGGGCTCCGTGACATTCCGCTTATCGCTGAAGCGCTCCTGGAGCGGGGGATTGCACCTGATGTGATCCTCACCAGCACCGCCGTCCGGGCGGCGACGACCGCGGAAATGATGGCCGGGGCGATGGGTTTTCCGGCAGAGAAAATTCTTCAGGTCCCGGGGCTCTATCTGGCGCCTCCGGGGGGGATTCTCCGGGCGGTCCAGCGGATCGACGAATCGGTTCGCACGGTTCTGGTTTTCGGGCACAATCCGGGAATGCACGAGACCGTCATGGCTTTTCCCGCAGGCGAGGGGATCGCTGACTTTCCAACTCTGGCGGTGGCCCGTTTTGAGATCACCGCTGAGCACTGGGGACTGTTCGAGTGGGATTCCGCCCGGCTCATCGAAGTGGTGACGCCCCGGGGACTGCCGGGCGGGGAGGGGCGAAGGGAATTTTAAATTTTTTCGCGAAGGTCTTTTGAGACGTGATAGAATCAAAGGCGATTTTCGACCCATGAACGACACTCCTCCACCGCTGGCGCCGCCGTCTTCACCGAGCCCCTTGTCACCCGAGCCGTATCGGGTTCACCCGGAAGCGTCCGCGTCGGGTTCCGGTGGGAAATGGCTTTTCGGTTGCGGTTGTGGTTGCCTCGTCGCCCTGCTGCTTTTTGCGATCGGTTCGTATTTTGCCTACACCAAAGTCCGGGAAGTAGCGGCGGATCTGGTCGCGGAATACTCGGCGAACGAGCCGGTCCCGGTGGAGATTACGCCCCTTTCCGACAGCCAGATAGACCAGTCCCTCGCCAAATTCAGCGCTTTTGAGGCGGGAATGGACGGGAGTGCCGATCCGGTTCCGCTCGTGCTCACGGGGCAGGATATTAATGCCCTGATCCAGGCACATCCCTCTTTTGAGGCGCTCGCGGGACGGGCCAGCGTGACGGTGGAGGGAAATACTCTCCGGAGCCGGCTCAGTCTTAACCTGGGCGAGTTGGACATTCCCATTCCCTTCCTTGCCGAAGCGGTCGAGGGGAGATATTTCAACGGGGTCGCCACCTTCTCACTGGGAATGGCGGTCGGGCGCCCCGCGCTCTACATCGAGCGCCTCGAGGTCAACGGGGCGGAGATTCCGGCAGAAATCATGGGGGAAATCAGCAAACAAAATCTTCTTGAGGAGCTGGTCAAGGAACCGCAGTTCGCCGCCATGGTGGAAAAAATCGAGGACATCCGGATCGCGAAGGACGAACTGACAATCGTGCCGAAAGGCCTCCCCTGAGAGCGGAGAGGCCGCACTCAGAGCTTTTCGTAGGTGCCTTCGTCGCGCTTCTCCAATACCGTGAAACCTGCTTTTTTGGCGTCGCTGACGGAGAGCGGTCTGGTGATTTTCGGCGACGTAATTCCTCGCGAAACGAGTTTTTTTACCGGATTCCGGCAGAGGGGGCAGGACTCCAGCGCCGGACGGGTGATGGGGCGTCGGATTTCGAATCCCTTCCGGCAAATGCGGCAGCCTTTCTCAGGATCGCTGGTAATGTATTCGTAGAGAGGCATGGGGGAACATCCGTGAAGCGGAACCGGTTTGCAAGGGCACACGCGGTGATAACAGAAAAAGCGGAGTCGCCGGACCCCGCTTTTGAAAGCCGCTCAGAGCGGCAGCTGAAGAGCCGGTGATTACCAGCTGGACTTCGTCACGCCGGGGATCATCCCGTGTGAGGCCAGTTCGCGGAAGGTGATACGGGACATACGGAAGCGGCGAAGGTAGCCACGACGACGACCAGTCACTTCACAACGATTGACAAGACGAGTCGGGCTCGCGTCACGGGGAAGCATGGTCAGACCATCATAGTCCTTCTCTGCTTTCAGCTTGGCACGAAGCTTCGCATACTTATTTACGGTGCGCTGCTTGCGCGCGTTTCTGGTGATCCAACTCGATTTCGCCATGGTGAGGGGAATCTATCCGTTTTGGGAGATTTTCAAGCGGAAAATGAACAATAGCGCTGGTAAGCTCATCCTCATCTGTGATTCCCTATGAAGATGCCCCGTTATTCTCTCCTTGCCGGTTTTTTTCTCGTCCCGTTCTTCTGTTTCGGTCCGGAGCCGGTCAAATCGCAGGAGGCCCCGCACGGGTCGCCCGAAAAAGACTGGCTTGAGTTTTACTACGAGAATCCCACGCCCGAACAGTTCGTCACCCGGATGAAGGACTGGTCCGCTGATGGAACACTTGATAACGAGAACGCCCGGCCCGCTCTGATCGCCTTCATCAGCCAGCTCATCAGGCAGAATGAAGCCGAGCTGCAGGGCTGGTATGAGAATCTCTCGGGACTCGCCCCGGGACAGCTCCAGGTCATGCACACCGCCATGCTCTTCTCGCGCACCGCCGCGGCCGACCGTATCATGCGCGAGGTCTTCGGCAAAATCTACGACGAGCAAAAGCAGGAGACGCAGAAGATCCTCGAGATGCCGCTCGATAAGCAGGCGACGATGGATATGCTCTGGGGTTATTTCTATGCGACCGGGTCGGAGAGCGCGATCCGGCGGATCGTGATTGCCTTTCGATTTCGGGACGCTCCCGATGACCCGCCCGGCGTGAAGGTCCCCGAGGGATATGTGCCGATTTACAAAGAGCTTCCCGGTTTCGTGTTCGGTTCGCTGGTGGCCAATGGCGAGCGTCATAAGCGGGTTGTCGAGATTCTCGGCGAGATGCTCGAAAAAGACGAGTCGCTCATGGAAGTCGAGAAAGAAGGCGTCTACGACGTGCTCTCCGCCCTCGATCCGAAAAGGTATCCGCCGGTTGACCGTGAGAAAAAGGCGGCGTGAGGTGGATCGGCTTGCGTGGCTGTGACGGGGAAAGTAGCACCAGCTTCCAGCCCGTGGGCTGAGGCGAAGAGGGAGATTTTTTCGGAGCGAGTCGCTTCTATCCCCACCCAAGCGTTAAAGGGAAGTGCATCGGCAGGATGCCGATGCTACCTGGGTCACTTCGCCTCGACGGGCGCTTTTGTCATGAGATAGGCGATCAGATCCTTCACGGCTGCTTCGTCCATCGTTTGGAGAAGGCCTTCGGGCATCAGGGAGACGGGGAGGGATTCGCGTTTCGTGATCGTGTCGGCGGGAATGACGAGGCGCTCCACCGGCGTCTGCACGGTGACGGTTCTTTCATTCTCCTCGGGAATGACGCCGGAGACGACCCTGCCGTCCCTGAGGGTGAAGACAGTGAGCCGGTAGTCGGCGGGGACGATCTCGTTGGGATTGACGATGTTTCCTAACAAATAATCCAGATTGTGCCGGTCGCTCCCGGTGAGGTCGGGTCCGATCGCGCCGCCTTCACCGTAGAGCTTGTGGCAGGCAGCGCAGAGGGCGGCGTAGGTTGTTTTGCCCTCCGCGGGATCGGCCGCAGCGATGACCGCGGGGGTGAGGAGCGTTTTCCAATTCACGATTTCCGCCTTCAGTGCCCCGGGCGTGTCACGGACTTCACCCCAGACCTCAGCCAGTTGTTTGGTCAGGGCCTCGTCGCCGAGACTGTGAATCTGGCGGGCGTGAAAGGGACTGATCGCGTCGCGGGGGATCTCGCCCGCAGCGATGCGCTTGAGGAGGACGCCGGCAAAGGACGCCCGCGAGACGAGCACATCGATCACGACGGCGCGGTGGACGGTGTCGCGTTTCCATTGATTGAGGACACGACTGGGGACATCGGCGTCGTCGTAGTTGGCGAGTCCGAGGATGGCCTCTCGGGCGAGGACGCGATCATTGGTCCACTCCTTTAGCTTCGGGAGGAGCTCCGGCGCGGGGTCGCGAAGCAGGTTGGTAAGGGCGGCGCGCCGCGCTCCCGGATCGGCCTCGGCGCTCGCGGCGATCGCGAGCAGCTCGTCACGGGCCCGTCCCTCGCCGAAGACGAGAGAAAGTTCGCGGATGATCGTCTGCGTTTCTTCGTCGGTGCCGGCCTTGTTGATGCTGTCCCAGGCCGACGGTTTCGGGGCCGAGGCCCAGCCCTTGAGGCCCTCGTTGAGACCGCGCAGGATGGGGAGGCGATTTTCGTCGGTGGCGCAGGAAAGGAGGTCGTTGACCGGCGCGGGTGTTTTTTCAAGATCCTCGGCAAGGCGGCGTGTGATGAGTCGGGTGACGGTGGGAAGTTTGGAGGAGAGGGCGAGTTTAACGGCTTTGTCAGGATGCTTCGAAACGGCTTCGGCGATGCCATACCAGATCATGAGGGATTGCTGGCGGTCGGTGGCGTCTTCGGAATGGGTGGAGAGAGAGGTGGCGAGGGGAAAGCGAGACTCAAGCGGAATCCTTTGGAGGGCGGCGGCAAGTTCGAGCCTTACGAGTGGAGTCGAATTGGACGCGAGGGCCGGTTCGGCAGAGCCCTTGTCTTCCGCGAACCATCGAATCGCGAGAGCCCGCTGTGATTCGTCATTCGAGGAGAGATAGCTGGACGGGTCAAAGGACTCGCTCTCCCGCTTCGTCAACCACTCGGGCCTCCGCGTCGTCGGTGCTCCCTTATCCGGTCCGTCATAGACAATTCGGTAAATCCGCCCGCTGCTCCGGTGAATCCCGTCGTTGTCATGGCATTCGCCGGTGTCGCTCCAGTCGTTCATCCAGACCTGGCCATCGGGTCCGGTGATGAGATCGAGACCACGGAACCAGGGATCCTGCAGCATCATGAAATCCTTGCCGTGTTTCCCGACGTAGCCGTTGCCCTCGCGTTCGAGGATGTCCATGTTGATGCGGCGGCCGTGCAGGTTGCAGGTGAAAAGCTTTCCGTGGTATTCCTTCGGCCAGACGCCGCCCTGATAGATGAGACATCCCATATGGGCGTGGCCGCCGCCGAGCTCGGAGGTCTTGTCGCTGATGCCTTCGCGGATGTCGCTCCATTTTTCCGACCCGCGATCCCAATGATAGTGGTCGGCGGTGTGGCCGATGTATTCGTAGGCGAGCGGATTCAGATGCGCGCCGAACATGCGCTCGTAGTAGGCGCCGGGGATAGCGTGCCAGAGGTGGCCGATCACGGTGTTGGTGTAGAAAAGCTGGCCGTCCTCGTTCCAGTCCATGCCCCAGGGATTCGTGCCGCCGTGGCAGAAGACTTCGAGCTTTTTCGTGCCAGGATGAAAGCGCCAGATCGCGCAATTCATCGCGACGCGGTCCTTTTCCGGCGTGCCGGGAGCGCCCACATAGGAGGTCGAGGTGATCCCGTGGCGACCGTAGAGCCAGCCGTCGGGGCCGAACTTCAGGCCGTTGACGATGTTGTGGCCTATCGTCTCGGCATCGAAGCCGTCGAGCATCACGATCGGCTCGCCATCGGGAACGAGGTCGCCGTTCGCGTCAGGAATGAAAAGCAATTGTGGCGCGCAGGTCACCCAGACCCCGCCGTGTCCGACCGCGACGGAGGTAAGACGTTTGCCCTGATCCCAGAAGACAGTGCGCTTGTCGGATTTGCCGTCGCCGTTCGTGTCTTCGAGGACGATGACACGGTCCTGCAGGTTCATGTCCCAGCGTAGCGGCGTTTCCGCAAAGGTGTAGCACTCGGCGACCCAGAGGCGGCCCTTGTCGTCAAAAGTGATCCCGATAGGCTGCTGCACCTCGGGCTCGGACGCGAAAACTTCAAGACGAAAGCCCTCGGGAAGTTCGGCGGTCCTGGCCGTCTCCTCCGGTGACATCGGCTCCGATTTTTCGGTCTCGGTGTTGTAGATCGCGGGGAAATCGGCGGCGTTTGAGAAAGAGACCGGGAGAAAAATGAGCAGTGCGATGAGTGCGCGGGCCGGGGTCGCCTGGCTCTGGTATCGTGTCGAAATCGGGTGGATTGGAGAGAGCATTGAATTTGATTTCCGAGGTGGTTGAAACATAGACGGGAGTGTCCTCGATTTGGCTGTGGGCAAGCGGCTAATTGTCGGTTGTATCAGGCTCAGATTCCCTCCGAATCATCTTGTCCATAGCGATTTAACTCCAGCAAAAACTTTCCTACTTCGTAAACGGCGAGGCTTGTGGGAACCAGGAATACAGTTGATCCGTCGGCGAGTATTTCCTTGCCATGGATGGTGCGCGTGGTCATCTCGCATACTTTGATGGTGGGGTGCTTCGCCCGGAACGCACCGAGGTGTCGGAGCAGTTTCCGGTCCCTGGCAGGGCGATCCGACCACTTCACCTCCGTGGCCCACGCGGGCTTCTGGGAGAGGGGATCGAGACCGACGAGATCGATTTCTCCTGCGGGCCAGCGTGCGTAGTAGAGGTGATCGACGAAGTCGGGGAGGTGGAACCATTGGGCGAAGAGAGCCGTCTCGGCGAGGGCACCCATGCTCTGGTCGTCGTCGGCGGGATACCCGAAGAGTGCGGCGCGCATCGAGGGGTTGGTCAGATAGATCTTGAATGCGGTAGCCCGTTGAAAATGCCGGGCATTCTGGTCGATGCGGTGAACGCGGCGCACGAGAAAGGCTGCCTCGAGATATTCCAGATAGCGGCTCAATGTGGTCTTCGAAACGCCGGAAGTTTGTGAGAGTTCCTCCAAAGTGACTTCGTTCCCGGTGTTGTAGGCGAGGGTGGTAAAGAGGCGATTGAGTTCCTGGATGTCGCGAATGCCATAGAGTTGGGGCAAGTCGCGCAGCAATACCTTGTCGATAATATCTCCTTTAATAAATCGCCCGCTCTCTTTTCGGACCGTGGCGTTGAAAACTGCCTCGGGATACCCTCCGTAGTTGAGATAATTCAGGAACTCCTCATTGAGTTCCTCGATGTCGCGGGCGACGGCACGGGAGTCGTCCACGAGACGAATCAGTTCGTCTTCGCGCCCTATAAAGACGAGATATTCCGCAAAAGTCAGGGGCGGCAAAAGGAACTCAGTAAATCGCCCCGCTCCGGATTCGCGACTTTTCAATCGCAGCGCCGCCGCTGCCGAACCGGAGGCGAGGAAGCGGATTTCCGGGAAACTATCGACGAGCGATTTGAGATGAATTTCCCAGTCCTTGAGATACTGGACCTCGTCGAAGACCACCGTGAGCGGCGTTTCGCGGTCGTGCCCGAAACGTTCCTGAAAGCTCAGCACAAACGACTCCAGGGCTGTTGCCGTGTAAACCGGCGTTTCGAGGGAGAGGAAGAGGATGCGATTACCGGGAGTCCCCTCCCGAAGGAGGCGGCGAATGGTCTGATGCAGAATCACCGTCTTGCCGACTCGACGCGGCCCCAAAAGAATGACGGCACGCCGGACTTTCCGTTTTTCTACGAGGCGATAGAAGGGCTCAAAATAGCTCCGTTCCGGCAGATCGCGATAATTTGCGTCCAGCCCGAACTCCCCGCTCCACCATGGATTGTCGAAGGCGAGTCGTTTTTCAACGTCTTGCTGTGAGATTTGAAGCACGGTGAAAGGCTACCTGGTAACCGCACTGATGTCAAATAAGAACAGCACGCTACGCTTAGTGATGCAAATTAGCTCCAAATTCGCGGAGAAATGGGCTTATTCCCGGTTTTCGCCCAACGATGGTTCGATTTTCACGCTATCACCCGATCCAGCAGATTCTTCGTCATCCGTTGCACCCGCGCGTCCGGACCGTGCGGTCGTGACCAGTGCGACCAGGGCAGCAT
>DIVG01000055.1:57391-73387 GCA_002422425.1 Akkermansiaceae bacterium UBA6138
GGGATGGAGTCGCCCTTTTTCATGCCGGTCCCGTCGAAGATCCAGTGATCGGGCTTTTCGCAGACCCAGTCGCCGCCGCCGTTGACTGGATCGACATTGCGCGAGCCCATCAGGTAGCCTTCGTCGGGGCCGCGATGGGGGAAAGGGCCCTCGGTGCGCTCGCGGTCGGTCGCGTACTTGTAGTCGCCGCCGAAAGGGCCGCCGCGGAAAATGATGCGGTTGGGATTCTTCCCGTCCTCGCTCGGCGTCATCGGGGTGACCCAGCAGACCGAGTTGCCCGAGAAAAAGAGCAGACTCGTCCCGGTGTCGCGCAGCTTCACGACGTTCTCATACTCACGGATGTCCCAGTACTCGTCATGGCCGTTGCTGAGGAAGGCCTTGAATCGGTCGGGCCGCGCGTAGGCCGGATCGACCATGTCGACGTTCGAGCAATAGGTCACGTCGTAGCCCTGCTCTTCGAGCCAGTAGGCGAGGGGAAATTCAAAGCAAAGCCACTCGCCCGATCCCACTGACATCGGATTCTCGTAGATCTGCGAATATTTTCCGTAGGGCCGGTCAAAGCTCACGTCAGCCCACGGCCCCTGATTTCCCTTGGGGTGCGTGTAGATCGAGAAGTTGGTCGGCCACATGTTGTAGGCCTGCCAAGTGTTGTCCGAGCATTGCAGGCAAAAATCGGCGGGCCTGTCGTCCTTCACGATAAAAACGACATAATTCTGCCAGTAGCCTTTTTCGGTACTGTCAGGAGTCGAGAGACGGCCGAGATAGACGCCGCTGGGCCAGTCGTCGGGGATCGTGAGCGTGACGGTCGGCTCCCAGAGGCATTCGTGGAGATGCCGGTCACCCCGGGTCGATTCGGGCACGGACTGCGGCTTGCAGGGGAGGGGGCCGAGCGTCTCCATCAGCCTCGCTCCCTTGCCGCCGTAGTAGCCGGTGCGGAAGATCTCGATGGTGCACTGCCCTTCAAGTCTCGAGCTGATGAAGAGGTCGATCTTTTCGCCTGCGGCGACGGATTGCTTTGAGCAGTATCCTTCGATGTCCGAGGCGCGGACGCCGCCCCTTTGATCGAGTCGCACCCGCGTGAGCTGCCAGTCATCCGCTCCCGGTTTGGCATTTTCTTCGCGGATCAGATTCGGTTTCGCTTCGGCGGATTGCGCGCTCGAAGTCGAAAAAGCGAGCGCCGGAGCCGCGGCCGAGGCGAGGAAGGAACGTCGGGTAGGTTTCATCGTAAGGTGATCAGGCCATGCCCTTGATGGCGCGGTCGAGGAGGTTTTTGGTGATGCGCTGGACACGTTCATCGGGGCCGTGCGGGCGCGAGAAATGCGACCACGGCAGCCAGTGTCCGGGCGGCGAGGCGAGGCCCATGTTCCAGAATACGGTCGAGGCATTAAAGACAAAATTTCCCCTCGGCCCCGGAAAGATCACGGCGGTGTATTTGCCCTCGCGGGTCCCTCCGGCCCAGACGCGACCCTCGGCGAGGATCTCGAGCCCTTCGCGATCCGGGTCGGGTTCGCCGTGGTGTTCCCAGCCGACGAGACCGGGGATGGAGTCACCGTCCGTCATCCCCGTGCCCTCGAAGACCCAGTGCGCGGCGTTGCGGCAGGTCCAGTCTCCGCCTCCGTTAAAGGGCACGACGGAGCGCACGCCCATGATCTCGCGCTCGTCGGGAGCGGTACTCTCGAGGGTATCAAAAATGGAGGCGTAACTCTCCGTTTCGTCCTGACGCAGTTCTCCGAAACATCCTCGACGGGTGATGACTCGGTTGGGACGTCCGCTTTTCGAGGGCGTGAAGGGCGAGTCGATGAAGACCGAGTTGCCGCAGAGCCACAGCACATTGAGGCCTCCGGCGATGGCGGATTTCATCCTCTCGAACTGCCGGATGTCCCAGTACTCGTCGTGAGCCACCGAGAGGAAGACCTTTGCCCTTTCGATCGAGCCCGGTTCCAGCATATCGACGTTGGCGAGGTAAGTCACATCGTAGCCTTCCTTCTCGAGCCAGTAGGCGAGGGGAAATTCCCAGAGGAGAAATTCGCCCGATCCGATCGAGAGGGGATTTTCGTAGATCTGCGGGTAGAGCCCGTAGGGCCGGTCAAAGCTCACCGAGACACCGGGTGCCTGGGCGCCGCGGGGATCGGTGTAGAGGGACTCGTTTTCCGGCCAGCGATTGTAGGCCTGTGAGGTGTTGTCGCTCGTTTGAAAAATGACATCCGCTTCGCGGTCGTCGCGAATGACAAAGATCGTGTAACTCTGCCAGTAGGGTTCCGATTCGGATTCGGGTACGGTCGTGAGCTTTCCGAGATAGATTCCGCTCGGCCAGTCCTCCGGAATTGCGAGGCTGGTGGAGGCCTCCCACTCGCATTCGCGGAGCCGGTTGTCGGGTTGCATCTCCGGCGTTGCCTGGATCGTGCCGGCGAAGGGACCGAGACGGGTCATGTGCCGACCGCCTTTTCCTCCGTAGTAGCCGAGTCGATAGAGATCAATCGTGAAGCGGCGGGCCGGCTCTGTTGAGACAAAAAACTCGAGCGTCTCTCCCGCGTGGATGGACTGGTGCGAGACGTATCCCTCGATCAGAGAGGTGCGGTATTTTCCCTTGTTAAGGCGAACCCGGGTGAGCTGCCAGTCCGTCGTGCCGGGGTTGGCGTTTTCCTCCTCAATGAGACGGCTGCGGGCGGCTCCCCGAGCGGTCTCTCCGCTTGCTGCCGCCGCAAGAGCGGGGAGCGCAGTCGAGGCGAGAAAGGAGCGGCGCGTCTTTTTCATGTCCCCTTGTAGCGGATTGCCCTCGCTGCCGCAATGACGCGAAGGCGGGGGGCACGGGGCACGGGGCATTAGTCACGAGTCACGAGTCACGAGTCACGAGTCACGAATCACGAATCACGAATCACGAGTTACGGAATTCGGACTGTATTTTTGGTTATTTGATCGGGAAGATCGAGGAAGGTGAGCCATTGAGGGATCGAATGGGAGAGTTCGAGTAATAACTCGCCTTCCATGCGGGCAATCATACGATAAGGAGAAGTCTCGGAGGTGTTGTCGTAGATCGTTAGCGCATCGACTTTTCCGACGACGCGGGCAAGATTTTCCAGAACCCTTGGAAAGCGTTCGCGGACCTTTTCTGCGGGCACGTCGTGTCCCCCTTCACGTACCCGTTGAAACACCCGCGCGAATGAATATTCGTCCGATTCTAGTCCGATAAAATTCACCACCACCCGGTAACCATGGCTCCGAGCAGTCGTGAGAAATGCCACCTTTGCGCCAATCGGATCGCTGAGAACTGTTTCAAACATGAAGGATTGCCGCGCGATGAAGAGATCCTGTCGTAGCCGCTCGGCCATTGCGGCTGCCTCGTAAGCACTCACCTTTTCTTCGGCGGCAATCATATCCGCATTGATAAATGGAACGGTAGAATCGCCGTGGAAAATTCGACGGAAAGTCGATTTTCCGGCTCCGTTAGGGCCGGCAAAGACAAGCAGCAGAGGCGGGGAAACGAGATCCGATTCGAGATTGCTCACGGAGCAAATGTGAGTGCAAACGACGTCGTTGCGAGCAGAAAAGGGAATCAATCTTCCACAAACTCTGAGCCAACACGATGTCCGCGTTGTCGAGTCCCGTCCGGCGTTACCCGGATGAGTCCTCCGGGACGTTCCGGGTCCGGCAGGTAGATAGTCACCTTATCCAACCCGATCCTCTCTCTCAACACCGAGGCCGGGGTGTTCCGAAACTGTTCCAGGGCTTCGAGAATGCGCTGCTTCTCGATTTCCTCTTCTTCGGGCGTGAGCTCGGGCCATTTTTTGAGCGCCGTGATCGTTTTTGTCGTCAGGAGCGGTTCGACTGCTTTGCCGAGGCGGGCCCAATGTTCCACCTGACCGGTAAGGGAGCGGTCCGCATCCTGGGCCGCAGCGCGGGCTTCTTCGGCGAGGGATTCCGAGACTTTGATGGCCGTTGACATGTGAATAAACTGCACCATTTGGGTGCAAAATGCAACTTTTTGCGACTCAATGAAAAAGTGGGAGTTCACCAAGCCGTCCACCCACCATCCACCAGCAGATTCTGGCCGGTGACGTAGCTGCTCGCTTCGCTCGCGAGGAAAACGACGGCGCCTTTGAGCTCATCGGGGTGGCCCATTCTTCCCATGGGCGACTTCGCGGTGAGCCGCTCGACCATGATCGGGTTCGCGGCGGGACCGGGGAAGGGACCGGGGGAAAGGCAATTTACGCGGATGCCCTCTTTTGCCCAGTAGACGGCGAGGTGGCGGGTCATGTGGACGATGCCGCCCTTGAGCGCGTGATAGGCGACGGGACTGGCGGCGACGGCACCCTCGTAGGCGTCGGGGTAGGAGCCGACGACACCGTACATCGAGCCTATCATGACGATGCTCGCGCCGCCTCCGCGCGAGACGGCGTGGTCGTGGACTTTGCGGGCGAGGAGAAAATAGCCGGTCGCGTTGGCGAGACTGCGGGTGAATTCGTCGGCGGTCACGGTGGTGAGGTCGGACCCGTTCGCGGCGTGACCGTTGTTGATGAGGATGTCGATGCGTCCGGTGCAGGCGAGGGCGGCGGCGAAGCCGGATTCGATCGAGCCTTCGTCGAGGTGGTCGAGAGCGACGCCATGGTGGGTTTGGGCTCCGACCACAGGGAGCGCGGCGGCAGCCTCCCGGGCGCGATCGGCGTCGCGGCTTGTGGTGATGACGTTGGCTCCGGCCTCGGCGAGGGCGCGGGACATGGCCGAGCCGAGCCAGCCGCCCGCTCCGCTGATGAGGGCGGTTTTGCCGGTGAGATCAAAGAGCCCGGGGATAGTGGCTTCGGGGTTCATGCGTTGACGGTCTGCCAGGTTCCCTCTTTCACACTGAGGTGCGAGGCGAGGTTGACTTTGAGGGTGCGGATCCCTTCTTCGAGAGTGCAGAGAACGACGCCTTTTCCTTCGATGGCGTCGAGAAAGGCCCCGTTCTGCCGACGATACATCACATCGACTTCGGGCATCTCGACAGCTTCGTGATGCCAGGCTCCGCTCGCCTCGGTCATCCAGGACCACCGCTTTTTCGCATACTCGGCCTGGAGCGTGCCGCCTTCGCAGACGACGGTGATGAGGACTTCGTTAGGGTGCTGGTAGAGGTTCAGGGCGTAGCTGCCCATGACGCCGCCGTCGGCGCCCTGACGCACGAGCGAGTGGACGGTGTCCTCGACCGTGACTCCCTCGAGCGCCTGATGATCGGCATCGGTCATGACCCGGCGGATCGGGCCGGCGAGCCAGTCGCCGACGTTGTAAAAGTGGGTGATCATGTCATTGATCGCGCCGCCCCCGAGTTCGGGTTTGGCGAAATAGACGTCGCGGTAGGCCGGACGCAGGGTCGCGAAGGCCTGGCCCGAGGCGGTGCGAATCTGGAGGACGCGGCCGAAGCGCCCCGAGTCGAGGGCTTCCTTCATTGCTTCGACGGCGGGATGGGCGCGATGGACGTAGCCGACGGCGACGGTGAGATTTTTTTCTTTCACCACTTCGACGAGTGCCTCGATGCCGTCGATCGCGAGACTGAGCGGCTTTTCGATGAGCAGGTGAGTGCCGAGCGCGGCGAGGCGGGTGGCGATGGGAATGTGCGTCGGCGCGGGCGTCGCGATGACGGCGGCGTCGTAGTGACCGTCGGCGAGAGCGCTTTCGAGGTCGGGAAAAGCGAGCTTCGCGGGGATCCCGTAGCGCCCGGCGATTTCGGCGCGGCGCGGCGCGTGGGTTTCGCAAAAGGCGATCGCGTCGCAGCGTTCGAGTTGCTGGAAACAGCGCAAGTGCCGTTCCCCGATAGAGCCGGTGCCGATGATGAGGAGTTTCATAAAGAAGGGCGGGAAGTCGGACTCGACAGGGTTGCCCCGTCGATCCAACCCCATTGAATCCGGTTTGGCAATGGAGGAAAGGGAAAAGGACGGCGGCGCGATGGCGGGAAGCGAGGCCCAAGGAGGGCGGGCATTTCTGTCCCTCTCACGGTCAAGCATCCTCCTACCGCACTCGCCTTCGGCAAAAAGGTAGAACGGGTCTCCCGGCCCGTTTCATGAAAAGCCGCCATGGCGGGATTCCGCGCTTGCCCGGCAGGGGGCTTTTCGTTTAACAGAACGGCGTCATGAGTGAATCCAGCGCCACCGCCCTTTCCGGGGTTCTCCCGGTTTTTCAGACTCCCTACCTCGCCGACGAGTCGATTGACTTCGAAACACTCGCACACGAAATCGATTGGCTCTTTCATCAGGGGGCCGATGGGATCGTCATGGCGATGGTCTCGGAGGTGTTGAGGCTCTCCGATCGGGAGCGGGATCTCCTCGCTGAGCAGGCCTGTCACTTTGCGGCGGGAAAGGGGCCGGCGATCATCAGTGTCGGTGCCGAGAGCAGCCATTCCGCTGAATATTTTGCGAGGCACGCCGAGGAATGCGGGGCGGCGGCGGTGATGGCGATCCCGCCGGTCTCGATCAGTGTGGAGGAAAAAGAGTTGCTTAATTATTACCGTCGTCTCCTCGAAGTGATCGATATCCCCGTGATTGTCCAGGACGCCTCGGGCTACGTCGGTCGGCCCATGTCGATCGCTTTTCAGGCCAGGCTCCTTGACGAGTTCGGTCCCGAACGGGTCCTTTTCAAACCCGAGGCTTCACCGATCGGGCCGCGTCTCTCGGCTTTGCGCGACGCCACCTCCGGACGCGCCCGCGTCTTCGAGGGCACGGGCGGGATCGCCCTGATCGACTCCTACCATCGCGGAATCTGCGGCACGATGCCGGGGGCGGATCTGATCACCGCGATCGTCCCGCTCTGGGACGCGCTCGAGGCGGGCGACCTCGACACCGCCGCCCGCATCCACGAACCGCTCAGCGCGCTCATTTCGCTGCAGACCAGTCTCGACGGATTCCTTGCCGTGGAGAAACATCTTCTCATTCGGCAGGGGATTTTCCGAAACGAAATCGTGCGCGGTCCGCGCGGATTCATCCTCGACGAGGAGACCCGGCACGAGGTTGACCGCCTTTTTGACCGCCTCACCGAAGCCACCGCCGACTTATGACCATCGACGTTCACAGCCACACCTGGCCCTTTCCCGATGCCTTCAGCGAGGATTTTATCCGGCAGGCATCGGGCGCGCGGGCGAATGTCACGATCGACATCTCTGTGCGATACGAGGACTATGCCGCAACGGTCCCTCCGGGGACCAGATCGATTGTCTTCGGGGGCAAAGCGAAGCTGTCGGGCATGTGGGTCGATGACGCCTATGTCGCGAACTATGTGGGAAAACATCCCGAAGCGCTCATCGGCTTTCTCTCGGTCGATCCGACCCAGTCGGGCTGGCAGGAGGAGTTGCGCCACGGGCACGAGGTCCTCGGTCTGCGAGGGGTGAAGCTGCTCCCGATGTATGCGGGGTTCAAGGTGGACGATCCCTCACTTGAGCCTCTCTGGCAGTATTGCGAGGCGAAGGCGCTTCCCGTCCTGATGCACACGGGCACGACCTTTATCCGTCAGGCGCCGCTGGAGTGCACCTTTCCCCGATTGATCGAGCCGGTCGCGCTGAAGTATCCCGGGGTAAAGTTCATCCTCGCCCATCTCGGGCATCCCTGGGAGGGTGAGTGTGTCGTCACGATTCGGAAACACCCGAACGTTTTCGCCGACATCAGCGCCCTGCATTACCGGCCTTTTCAACTCTATCAAAGCCTGATGCTGGTGCAGGAATACGGCGTCTGGGATAAGGTGCTCTTCGGATCCGACTTTCCTTTTACGACGGTGAATGCCTCGATCGACGGGCTGCGAAAGCTCAATGATATGCTCGAAGGCACGGCTCTGCCGCGGCTTGATGTCGAGCAGATCGAGAAACTGATTCACCGGGACAGTTTGCGTCTGCTGGGGCTGGAGTGAAACTCACTTCAGATGCTCGTCAAAGAACGCGAGGGTCCTCTCCCACGCGAGCGTTGCGGCGGCTTCGTCGTAGCGAGGAGTGGTGTCGTTGTGAAAGCCGTGGTGAGCTCCCTCGTAGACATGGGCAGTGTAGGTCACGCCGGCTGCTTTGAGCGCTTCTTCGAAGGCGGGGGCTCCCGCGAGGATTCGTTCGTCGAGGCTGCCGTTGTGAATGAGTAGCGGAGCTTTGATTTTCGGGACGTCTTCGGCGGCGGGCTGGCGTCCGTAAAAGGGCACGGCGGCATCGATGGCGTCGGGAAGGCGGATCGCGAGGGTCGCGGATAGCGCGCCCCCGAAGCAGAACCCGACGACGCCTACCTTTCCACTCGAATCCGGATGAACGTCGAGCCACTGCGCGGCAGCGATAAAGTCTTCGGTGATTTTGTCAGGGGCCAGTTTCGCCTGGAGGGTGCGGCCTTCGTCGTCATTGCCGGGATAACCTCCGAGAGAGGTGAGGGCATCGGGAGCAAAGGCGAGGTAACCGGCGAGTCCGAGTCGTCTCGCGACATCCTCGATGTAGGGATTGAGGCCGCGATTTTCGTGAATGACGAGGACGGCGGGGAGTTTCTCAGGTTCGGCAGCCGGACGACAGAGCAGACCGCTGATCGTGCCGTGACCTTTCGG
Source organism: Akkermansiaceae bacterium UBA6138 (assembly GCA_002422425.1). Taxonomy (GTDB): domain Bacteria; phylum Verrucomicrobiota; class Verrucomicrobiia; order Verrucomicrobiales; family DEV007; genus Arctic95D-9. Next base: position 65,915 of record DIVG01000055.1, read on the forward strand.
CGACTCGACGGTGGCACGTTCGATCTTCAGCCTGGCGTCGTCAGGCGGGACCTGCTGGGCCCAGGCGTAGTTCGGCGCGAGACTCTCGAGGAGGGCAGCGGCGGTCACTCCGCGCGCCGCAAAGCGCGTGGCATGGGAGAGGAAATCGCGCCGGTCGATCTGGCCATGCACGTATTTGTCGAGGAGCCGGAGGAGTTCGGGAGGGAAATCAGAGGCGTGTCGTCTGTTCATTTTTAGTCCGGGAGGAGGGGATTGATGGTGGATTGACCGGACCAGTCTGAGAGATTGGCGCCCGTCTGACGAGCAGAAAAGGCGGCGGTGCTCTTGCGATGGGTCCCGGACCCTGCTTTAGGTGGCGTTGTATCTCACCGATGTCAGACAAGCCTCCACAGGGATCCATGGAATCCACCACCTGCCCGCGCCGTCGGGATGTCTTTTTTCTTCTGCTCTGGACAGTCCCGCTCGCGCTGGCGGCGGGGTCGGCGAGCGCACTTTTTCTCTGGAGTCTCGATCTAGCAACGGCTTCGCGATTTGCCCATCCGTGGTTGCTTTATCTGCTCCCCTTCGCCGGGCTCGGAATCGGCTTGCTTTATCACACGTGGGGACGGTCAGCCGAGGGAGGAAACAATCTCATTTTTGACCAGGTTCATGAGGTGGGGGAGGGCGTGCCGCGTCGCATGGCGCCGCTCATTTTCGTCACCACGGTTGTGACGCATTGGTTCGGCGGCTCGGCGGGACGCGAGGGCACGGCGGTGCAAATCGGCGGCAGTCTCGCGAGCAGTGTGGGAAAATGGGCGGGGTTCGGGGCGGACTCTCGTCGATTGCTCCTCATGGCGGGGATCGCCGCAGGATTCGGAGCGATCTTCGGGACGCCTTTTGCCGGGGTTGTTTTTGCGCTCGAGGTCCTGCTGGTCGGTCGGTTCTCGTTGGGCGCGTTGCTGCCCTGTCTCGTCGCCTCGTTTCTCGCCGACTGGACCTGTCATGCGTGGGGTGCCACGCACCCCCTCTATGCGATCACGAGTGTGGCGGGGGAAATGCGGGAGTGGTTCAAGCCGGTTCTGCTCGGACAGGTCGCAATCACGGGTATCGCGGCGGGTCTCGCGGCGGCACTCTTTGCGGAACTGACGCACGGTCTCCACGGGGCTTTTGCAAAGGCGATTCCCTGCGCTCCGCTGCGGCCCTTTGTCGGCGGGCTGCTCATCATCGGGCTAACCTTTGCGGTGGGAACGAGAGAATATCTCGGTCTCGGGGTGACTTCGCCGAATCCGGAGGACATGACGATTTCGACTTTTTTCGTCGCCGGGGGGGGGGAAACGTGGGCCTGGTTCTGGAAGACACTTTTCACCGCGATCACGCTGAGCTGCGGGTTTAAAGGGGGCGAGGTGACGCCGTTGTTTTTCATCGGAGCGGCCCTCGGTTACTCGATGGCCGGACTGATGGAGGGGCCCGTCGATCTGCTCGCAGCAGTAGGATTCGTGGCGATTTTTGCCGGGGCGACGAACACGCCGATCGCCTCGACGATCATGGGAATGGAACTCTTCGGAATGCGCTACGGGCCATATCTGGCGGTGGGATGCGGGCTCGCCTTTTTATGCAGCGGAGCATCAGGAATCTATTTATCGCAAAGGGTCGGCCGCCTCAAGCGACGTCCCGGTGCCTTTCCGCCGGGGACTTCTCTCCGTCGGGTCAGAGAGGGGCGTCGGTCGTGGCTCCGGCGATGGATGCGGTCGCTTCGCGCCGCCTCGCGGAGTAGACGTTGAGCATCGGGTTTACCGGAAAACTCTTGTGTAGGTTCGGGTGGCTCCGTTTGAGTAGGTTTCAAGGTAGGTGACGACCCTTACGCGAAAGGTGGTCGGCCTGCCGTAGCGATTGAAGCCTCTTTCGTAGATATAGCGCCGACTGATTTCACGGGTGTGGATGAGACGGGGTGGGCCGTAGTATGGTCTCGTGTAGCGGCCATGCCGACCGCTGTGGAGATGACCGCGATGGGTCGTCTCATAAGCGGCCCTAGGCGCGGACTTTTTATTCGGTTTCGGTTTTGCTTCAGCAAAAGTGGAAAGACCGAAAACGAGGGCGATCATGCCAACGAGGGTGAAAAGGGGGGATTTCATTTTCATGAGGATGAGACGAACGAATCCACGGTGGTATGTCCGTTTTTGTTGAGGGTGCAGCCATTCGGCCATCATTCCCGTTGCCGATCGTGGTGGCGGCGCGTAATCTCGGGCCTTTGTTCTTTGTCTCGTGAAGGCAATGACCTCTCGATTTTTCGTTTATGAAACCCATCATCACTGTCGGTGAAACGACGACCCCGGACGGCTCGAAGTTCACCCTCCACCAGCACGACGGGGACTATTTCCTGCGGCTCAACGGCACGCAATTGATGAGTTCGACCTGGACTCTTTCCGAGCGCTTACTCGCCGACTATGCCTGTCCGGAGCGCGCTCCGATCAAGGTGAAACGTGTCCTCATCGGTGGGCTCGGGCTTGGTTTCAGCCTTAAGCGTGTTCTTGAGCTCGTCGATGACGAGGCCGAGGTCGTCGTCGCCGAGCTGTTGCCCGAAGTGATCCGATGGAATCGCGAAATCCTCACCGACCTCAACGGTTCGCTCATGGATGATCCGCGTGTCACTCTCTACGAGGGTGATGTCTACGACTGTATTCACCGGGCCGCCGACGGGACCGATGAGAAATGGGATGCCATCCTCCTCGATACGGACAACGGGCCCACCTCACTGGTGCAGCCGCAGAATCACCGCATCTACGGACGCAGCGGATTTGCGATGATATGGGAGTCGCTGAAGCCGGGAGGCACGGTCGCCTTTTGGGCGGCCGGGGTGGAGCCGGGCTTTGAGAGAAAGCTGCGCCGCGATGGTTTTGTCTCGGCGAACTATTCGATCAAGGCACACGAGCGTGCCAAGAAACCGATCCACTGGATTTATGTCGGGACCCGTCCCGTCCACACCGGCGAGGTCAAGACCGACGAAGTCGAGCCCGCAAAGCCGGTCACCCCAACGCCGGCGGTCGTGAAAGCGGCGCGCAAACCGAAAAGACGGTGGTATTAAACATTCTCCATGAAACTGCATCAAAACCAACTCTGGCGCCAGGGAGCGGATCTCTATCGCATCGTTCATCTCGAGCGGCTCACGGTCGATTACAAAAAGCTCGATCCGAACGACCCCGAGGCGGGGACTCACCACCAGGTCTCGAAGAAGGAATTCTGCCGCCTTATCAAAGGGGCCGTCGAAGTGAAATAGTGGTCCGTTAGTCAGCGCCGGTGAGGCTGAGGCGTGTCCTGGCCTCGTGGAAATAGACCTCGTCTATCTCGTAGCCGATGAAGGTCCCGATGCCCGCCTCTCCGGCGGCGACGGCGGCATGGCCGATCCCGAGGAAGGGCTCGAGCATCGTCATCTCAGCGGTTTCGCCTCCATGGAGGGCAATGCATTTCCTTGCCAGCTCGACGGGAAAGGTGGCGGGATGGGGACGGTCTTTTGATCGTGACTTGATCGTCTGGTAAGGGATGAACCAGTTGTTGCCGCGGCAGCGTTTGTCACGCCCTTCCGTGTGACCCCAGCGGGTGATGTTGCTCTTGTCGGCGTAGGGGACGCCGACGGCGAGGCGATCGACGGGGACCTTGCCCGATTTCGTGAAGTGGAAGACAAACTCGTGGCAGTCGTTGAGGAAGCGCTTTGAATTGATCGGCTTGAAATGCCCGACCGAGATTGCCGAACCGTCGCGCGGTTCCACGGTGATGGACTTGATCCAGTGGATCGTGTTCTGCAGGGTGAAGAGGTCGCGCAACTGCATGGCAAGTTCGTGCGGCATCCACGGGTTGGCCGGGGCCGACCCGACGTTGAGGAAAAACGAACCTTCAGGCTTGAGGACTCGTCGCACCTCCGCTGCCCAGACCCGCGACCACTCGAGGTAGGCCTGCGAGCTGAGGTTGTCGTCGTAATCCGCGTAATTGATCCCGAGATTATATGGGGGCGAGGTCACAACGAGATCGACCGAGTCGTCAGCGAGGGTCCGCATCCCCTCGACACAGTCGCGCAGGTGAAGGTCGAACCGCGTTTTGAAGGCGAGCGCCTCAAGGCCTGGGAGAAAGTCAGAGTCAGGCATGGGAAGTTCGAATGGAAATCTCGGAAAGGGTGGCGGCAAAGGTGCGGGCGGCGACACGAAGGAGGTCGGCTCCGTCGGCCATGTTTTCGGCGAGGCTCCGTTGCGGATTGCTGATCTCCACAATGGGGCCGAAGACCGACTCGAGAGATCTGTCGCCGAGACTCCCACAAAAGGCGGCGGTCAATTTTCCCGAGGCGCGCGCCAGTTCGACGACTCCGTGCGGCCCTTTGCCCTCGAGGGACTGATGATCGAGACGCCCTTCGCCGGTGATGACGAGGTCGGCCCATTGCACCGCCTCGACGAGCCCGAGACGGTCGGAGACGAGATCGAATCCGGGCACGAGCGTCGCGTCGAGGAAGACCATCGCCCCAAAGCCGAGGCCTCCGGCCGCTCCGGCTCCGGGGGTGTCGGCCGCGAGCCTTCCCTTTTCCCCGGTCGCCTCGACGAGGCGGGCGAGGCGAGTTTCGTGCATGGCCGCAGTTTCAGGGGTCACTCCTTTTTGCGGGCCGTAGATCGCGGTGCAGCCGCGCGGGCCGAGGAGGGGATTCGTGACGTCGCAAGCCACCGTGACCTTGGCGCAGGCAAACGAGTCGGATGTTTCAATCGTGGCGACCTGGTTCAGCTCGAACGGGAGGTCGATTAATGGGCGTTTGTCAGGATCGAAAAAGCGGTAACCGAGGGCGATGGCCATGCCGGTGCCGCCGTCGTTCGTGGCGCTGCCTCCGATGCCGAGGATCACTTCCGTGACGCCCCGGACAAGGGCGTCGAGGATGAGTTCGCCGGTGCCGCGAGTTGACGCACGGATCGGATCGAGCGGCCCATCCCCGAGCAGGGCGAGCCCGGAGGCGGTCGCCATTTCGATGACGGCAGTTTTTCCCCCGTCGATGATCCCGTAGCCGGCGGTGATGGGATCGCCGAGCGGGCCATGCACGGTCACGGTGATCCATTCTCCGCCCGCCGCCTTCGTGAGCGTCTCGGCGATGCCGTCGCCCCCGTCAGCGATGGGGAGGCAGCGGATCTCGTGGCTTCCGTCGGTTGCTCCTTCGCGCCAGCCTGTAGTGATGGCGGCGCAGGCCTCGTTCGAGGTGAGAGAGCCTTTAAATTTGTCACTGGCGACGAGGATCTTCATCAGAGGACAGGCGATCAGAGCTTCCGCATCGTCATGATTTCGTCGATGAGATCAGCGAGTTCATCCTGATTTTCACTTTCCTGAATGGCCCGCTTGAGCTGCGTGTAGCGGCTGCTGCGGGCCTCGCCGTGGCGCGGAGCGGTGTGCTGGAGATTGGATTCAAAATCGGACTTTAAAAGGCGAGTCGGATCGCTCCCTGCAGCAGCGACTCCTTTCAAGAGTGCGACGCTGCCGTCGGGCCGGTATTTCAGGCGGAGACGCCTTGCCGGAGGAAACGGCGCGGCGATGAGCGGGCAGTGCGTCGCCACGAAGATGGGGGCTTTTTGCGTGATGAGAAAGGTGCGGAAGAGATCGATCAGGGCCGAGCGAAGTTCTGGTGCGAGCCCTTCTTCAGGCGTGTCGAGGAAGAGGCTGCCCTCGCGCAGGTCGGTTCCGAAATACTGCGAATAGACCTGCCCGAGCCGCCGCAGCAGATTCCGGATCGCCGGACTGAGGGCGTCGAAGGGCAGGCTGCTTCCGTCGGGTAACTGCACCGGAGCGGCGGTCTGCGCGAAGTCGAAGCGGAGTCCGCAGGGCTCCAGGAGCGATCCCCAGATGTCCTTCAGTGCGGTGAGGAGATCAGGAGTGGCGGCCTCGAACTCACGCTCGACTTCGGCAATGGTCTTGTCGCGGTTTTCGGGGCGCTTCAGGTAGAGGTGGTATTGGCATTCCCGCTCCTCGAGGTGGCGTGCGAGAAAGGCGGCGAAGTCACCGGCTTCGCGTCCGTCGAGGAGCGAGAGGTCGGGGCTGAACCAGGCGCGGCGATTTTCCGGAGCCGGTGAGGGAACGGGTTCGTCGAGAAGGAAGTCGGCAAAGCGGGTGCGGAACTCCTCGAAGTCTGGAGGTGAACTCGCGAGCGTCGCCCACTGATCGGATTCCTCCATCGCCGGATCGAGAACGAGGATGTCGCCTTCAATGCCGGCCGCATGGCGGGCGAGGTAGCGGTCATCGCCGTCGGTGCTGTATTTCGCGAGAACGAGGGCATCGGCGAGGTCGTCGTGGGTCGTTGTGACGGGCGCGGCGCAGGGATCCATGCACTGGTGTAGTTCAGCGAGCAGGGTGCTCTTGCCGCTGCCGTTCGGACCGATGAGGCAGAGATCGGGTAAAATCGCGCCCGTCTCCGGATCGGTCAGGTCGATCTCGCAGGCGGCGAACTGCCGGTAGCGGGAAAGGAGAAGGCGTTTGAGATGATGGAGTTCGGCCATGGAGAGGAGAGGATAAGACGATAGCGCCATTTCTCACCGCTTTTTTGCGGGGTGGGGGAGACTGTGGCAAATCACCCCCGTAGGACGGGTCTCCAGGCCCGTTCCCCGTCGGCTTACGGTGGGCACGGAATGAACGGACCGGGAGACCCTTTCTACTTTCCTTTTGCTCCGCCCCTCTTCACCCCAAAATTTCCTCAACCACATTCCCATACACATCGGTAAGCCGGAAATCGCGGCCGCCGTGGAAGTAGGTGAGCGCTTCGTGATCGACACCCATGAGATGGAGCAGGGTGGCGTGGAAATCGTGGATGTCGACTTTGTCTTTCACCGCGTAGTAGCCGAACTCGTCGGTCGCGCCGTGATGATGGCCGGCCTTGACTCCGGCTCCGGCGAACCAGGTCGTGAAGCCGTGCGGGTTGTGGTCGCGTCCGTTCTGGTGACGTCCGGTGATGCCGTCAAAAAATTCGAAAGTCGGGGTGCGGCCGAATTCACTCCCGCAAATGACGAGGGTGTCATCGAGCATGCCGCGCCCCTTGAGATCGTGAAGAAGACCCGCGATGGGCTTGTCGACGGCGTTGGCGTTGCCGCGATGGCCTTTTTCGAGTTCGGAATGCTGGTCCCAGAGATTGCCGTAGCGGGCCGTGGCGTGATTCACGGTGATGTAGCGGACGCCCGCCTCGGAGAAGCGCCGCGCCAGGAGGAGAGCCCGTCCGAACTCGTCGGTGTGTTCTTCATCGATCCCGTAGAGTTTCTTCGTCGCCTCGGACTCGTTCTCCAGATGCAGCAGATTCGGCGCCTCGGTCTGCATGCGGAAGGCCAGCTCCATCTCGTCGAGCTCGGGGTCGACGCCCTGGGCACGCTCGATTTCGCGGATGAAATCGAGGTGGCGCTCCTGCTCCGCAAAACCGGGTTCGAGATTTTCCCAGGCGAGGCGCGACGATTTTTTATCGGGCCGGTCGACCGCGGTGCCGCCGAACTTTCCGGG
>DIVG01000087.1:0-13675 GCA_002422425.1 Akkermansiaceae bacterium UBA6138
GGGAATCGAACCCACATAACTAGCTTGGAAGGCTAGGGCTTTACCACTAAGCTATACCCGCGACTTGTCACACGATGCCGGTTTTGATAGGAGTATCAATTAATTTTTAGAGACTCTAAAACTTACCTTCAGCCCGTGAAATCCGGCACATGCACGTCGGAGAAACGGAACTTAGCCATCTCTCTCCAAATGCCAACATCATTTTTGCGGAAATTGTGAAGGCGGTTCTCATCGCATTTCAGCTGATCAGAACCCGATTCGGGCTCTTCCTGCGGCGGGCGCCTCTTCTCCCGGTGCTGGTCGCGGGGGGCTCAGCTGTTGTAGTGGTCGATAGCGGCTATTCCCCCGGATCGATCGTGGCTTTGACGAGCTCGCTGCTACTTGTCGTTGTGGGTCTACCCTCGTCCCGCCCGAGGTCGGTTATTCTCGGCGGCGCTCTGGCGGCAATGGTTCTGCTCGGGTGGCGGCATCACGAGCGGCTTGCGGCGATTGAGTCGTTCCCCTTTGCCTCGGCGCTGGGACGCGGGCAGATTATTGAGGTGAGCGGAGAAGGCTGGATCGCCGACTCGGTTGTTCCTGTGGCGCGCTCGGTCACGACAATGATGCAAATCGACCGGGTGGCAGTGGGAGGGCATGTCTTGGCATGCACGCACCGGGTCCCCGTCTGGATTCAAAAACTGCCGACGGCTCTCGATTACGGTTCGCGCGTTGCGTTCACGGGACGACTTCTTGCGCTCGAAGGCGCATCGACCCCAGGCGGATTCGATCCAAGCGATTTTTATTTTCGTCAGTCAGGATCTCTCGCCCGTCTCGAAATTCGCGAAGGAGACAGGTTTGAGGCCCTGCCCGGGAACGGTGGTTATGCCCTCCTTGCCTTTGCGCGGCGGCTCCGCAGCGAACTTGAGGCTGCGCTCCTCACGGGCGTGAGTAAAACCGGCGAACCCTATGCCCGGCTCATCGCGGCGATGACCCTCGGGGCGCGGGAAAACTCGCCGGAAGAGCTTGAGGAGCTCTTCCGCATCAGCGGGACGCTGCATCTCTTTGCTGTTTCGGGCATGCACGTAGGCATTGTCGCCGGATTGCTCCTCGCATCGGCGTTGTTTCTCCGCCTGCCGCAGCACGGTGCGGTCATTCTGGTAATGCCGTGCGTCCTCTTTTATGCTGTTCTCACCGGACTGAGCCCCTCTGCGGTGAGGGCGGCGTTGATGCTTTCGGTATTCCTTGCCGCCTATGCGCTCCGCGAAAGGCCTTCGCTTTTCAATAGCCTGGGTTTTTCGGGGCTTATCATCCTGATGGTCGATCCTCAGCAGCTTTTTCTGCCGGGATTCCAGCTCTCTTTTCTTGTCGTCTTTTTTATCGTTCTCCTGACCGCCGGCCTTCATGAGAGGATCCTGAGGCCTTTCCGGACGGACCCGTTTCTACCCGTGAGCCTGCTCTCAAAACGGCGCCTTTTCGTCGACAAAGTCGTCGGAGCCCTTTCCGTCTCAATCGCCGTTTCCCTCTCCTCGTGGCTGGGTTCGGCTGGGCTTTTGGCGTGGCACTTTCAAAGTGTCTCGCTCGTCGCGATTGTGGCCAATGTCTTTATGGTTCCCTTTGCCGGAGTCATCATCACCCTCGCTTTTGCTTCCATGGTCGCGCTCGGAGCCAAGCTCGTGTGGCTCACGATCGCGGGTAATAAGCTGAATGTCGGGATCGCCATGGCCTTGACCGGCCTTGCGCAGTTTTTTGCGAACTGGCCTGCCGCGTCAGTAAATACCGGGTCGATCGGTGATAAGGCACCGGGACGTGACGTTCTGCAGCTCGATCTGATGGGAGACCGGGGCGACAGCGCGGCACTCCTGACGGTGCCGCGACAGGGAGCGCCGCCGCTCCGCTGGATGATCGACAGCGGGGGGATTCGGACGTATCAGAGGCAGGTTCTGCCGCTCCTGCGCAGCCGCGGGATTAACCGACTCGATGCCCTCGTTCTGACTCACGGCGACGCCGGACATATCGCAGCCGCCCCGCAGGTTATCACGCTCCTGAGGCCCCCGCTTTTGTTGGAGTCCGTCCTTGAGAACCGATCGCCGTCCTATCCCGCGATCAGCGCCGCGGCGACGGATCTTGGGCTCCGCGTGGTCGGAATGGAACGGGGGCGAACTCTCGTCATTGGAGAAGGGACCGAGGTTATCATCCTCGCGCCGGGTTCGTCGGATTCCGCCCGGCTTGCCGACGATCGTGTCCTCGTTATGAAAATTCACCACGCCGGACGGACGATTCTGATGACCTCGGATGCCGGATTTGTCACTGCTAATCAATTGCTTCGGGCCGGGGTGGACTTGCGAGCCGATGTCTGGGTCCTTGGTCAGCACAGCGAGGGTTTTCCCATGCCCGAGGCCTTCGTAACGGCAGTGAATCCGCTCGTGGTCCTCTCCAGTCATGCTGACTTCCCCGTAGCGGAGCAAATTCCGCTTTCTCTGCGCGAGACCCTGGCGGCGCGCGGGGTGCCTCTTTTTGAGATTGGCCCTGCCGGGACCGTATCAATCGAGGTGAGTAACGCCGCCCTCTTGATCAGACCTTTCGCCCATCCGGAGAATACACTGACAATTCCTGCACCGCCCGTTGCCCTCGGGAGATGAAATTTTTAAAAATCTAAGATTTGCAGCGCGAGCTTCGTTCTAAGCTCTGCTGACGATTTCATTACCCCGGGCTGATCCAACAGGGAAACGGTATCTAAAAGTGTAACCGTTGTTAAAATTATTGCTATTTACTTTAAGGGGGCCTCCTCCTGAGGAAACGTTGACTTTCGATGAAAAACCGCTTAAAAAAAAGCAGTTCGGACCAAATGCATCACGCTAGCGCCTACAGATTTCTTGGTCTTCTGCTGACCGGCCTGACAGGGGTGTCGCTGTTTACCAGCTGCACGACGCACAGCGTCACGGCGCTCTCCAGTCAGAGCGCTCCCGCTGTGGCGAAGGTTTCTCAAGTTGAGCCCGTTGGTGAGATGCTCTCCGCCGTGGAAGGAACGGAAACCGGGGTTCCCGCTCCGGCCGCTGTATCTGTCGCCACGGCGGTCCCGGAGGCAGCCCCGGAGCCTGCTGAAGCGATTTCCGAAAAACCATCCGTGACCCTCGCGGAGGGGATAACCGCTCCGGTTTTGGATCAGGCCAACGCAACGGCTCAGGAACCATCGGTGGCACCGGCTGCCGAACCTGTCGTCCTCGCGACCGTCCCCCGAACACCCGTCTCAAGTCGGCCCACCAATCAGATCATGATGGTCCGCACCACCGCCTATTCCCACGTCGAGGCTGATCACCTCACCTACGGTCGCAAGAGCGCCGCCGGCACCAAGTTGCAATACGGCTCGCGCGTGCGCAGTGCGGCGGCCGACTGGTCCAAGTATCCGCTCGGGACCCGTTTCACGATCGAGGGGCTTCCCTACGAATATGTGGTGGATGATTACGGCAGTGCCCTCGTTGGAACAGAGACGATCGACATTTACAAACCCGAGATGAGGACGATGAACAAATGGGGCGTGCGCAATGTCCCCATCAAAGTGCTTGAGTGGGGATCCTTTGAAGAAAGCCGCAAGATCCTCGACGGACGCAAGCACGTTCGTCATGCCGATCACGTTCGCAAGATGCTGAGCGAGATCGAGAAAAAGGGCCGCGCCGGCTACGATTCCCCCGTCATGGGTGGCAGCGCCTGATCCGGCGGAGCTTTTCCGGCAAAAAATGACTAAAGCGGAACGTAGCGCCTGCGTGGCCGCCAAACTTGAGGAACTCTATCCCGAGACGCCCATCCCGCTCGATCATCGGGATCCTTACACCCTCCTCATCGCCGTGCTTCTCTCGGCCCAGTGCACCGACGAGCGGGTCAACAAGATCACTCCCGCCCTTTTTGCCCTCGCCGATACCTCGCAGGCCATGGCCCTCGTCCCCGTGGAAAAAATCCGCGAAATCATCCGCCCCTGCGGCCTGTCCCCGCGCAAGTCCGTCGCCATCTCCGAACTTTCCAAAATCCTCGTCGAGCAATACGGCGGTGAGGTCCCCGCCGACTTTGACGCGCTCGAGGCCCTCCCCGGCGTCGGACACAAGACCGCCTCTGTCGTGATGAGCCAGGCCTTCGGCGTGCCCGCCTTTCCCGTCGACACGCACATCCATCGACTCGCCCAGCGTTGGAAGCTGACCTCGGGGAAAAATGTCGTCCAGACCGAGCGCGACCTCAAACGGGCCTTCCCCCGCGAGAGCTGGAACAAGCTTCATCTTCAGATCATCTTCTACGGACGCGAACACTGCTCCGCCCGAGGCTGCGACGGCACCGTCTGTGGAATCTGCCGCACCCTTTTTCCCGAACGGGTGCGGGCGGTGAAGACGCGGAAGTAAAATGTAATCATTTCCGCACGGAAATGCCGATTTGTAATCTATTCCGCAGAAATGTAATAGAATCTGCATGAAATGAGGTCTACGGCGGAAAAAATAACAAGTTCCGCAGGGATCGGCGGCACTCTCATGAAACAGAATCGGGATCTTCCTACCTCTAAAAATCCCGAATATCCCCACCGATTGATTTCGTCGGTCTAGGGACTCGGCTCAAGCTTGCCAGCAGAATAGTTCGGAAGGGAAATCTGCTGGCCTCCCTGAATCTGCTGAAGATTAATTATTCCCCCTCGACGCTCGAGCAGGAGCGCCAAATCCCGTTGCAAGCCCGCGCCCCGCACGTAGAATGGCCGCCGGTCATTGCACCGCCCCGAACCTTTTTATCCTTTCATGAGCGACAATATCAAAAAAATCCTGGTGGCCTACTCCGGAGGCCTCGACACCTCCGTTCTTCTCACCTGGCTCAAAGACACCTACCAGGCCGAAGTGATCGCCTATTGCGCCGACGTCGGCCAGCAGGAGGAACTCGACGGCCTCGAGGAAAAAGCGCTCAAGACCGGTGCCTCGAAATGCATCATTGGTGATCTCAAAGACACCTTCGCGGCCGATTACATCTTCCCCATGATCCAGGCCGGCGCGATCTACGAAGGCCAGTATCTCCTCGGCACCTCCATCGCCCGTCCCTGCATCTCCGAAGGCATGGTCCGCGCCGCGATCGAGAACGGAGCCGACGCCATCGCCCACGGCGCTACCGGCAAAGGCAATGATCAGGTCCGCTTCGAACTCTCCGCCGCCTCCCTCGCGCCCGGCATCGAGATCATCGCCCCCTGGCGTCAGCAGCGATTCCGCGAGCAGTTCCCCGGCCGCGCCGAGATGATCGCCTACGCCGCCGAGCACAACATCCCCGTGCAGGCTTCGATCAAGAAGTCCTACAGCATGGACCGCAACCTCCTCCACATCAGCTTCGAGAGCGGTGTCCTCGAAGACCCGTGGTATGACGCCTCGGGCGAAGACGACCGCGACATGTATGTCCTCAGCGTTTCCCCCGAAGAGGCGCCCGACAAGGCCGAGTATGTGCAACTGCTCTTCGAAAAAGGGAACTGCATCGGTCTCAAAGTCAACGGCCTCGATACCATCATCGCCCAGCTCGGCGACGTGACCAAACAGGGTCAGTCCGATGATTATACTCTGTTGAATCCCTACGGCGTCATGCGTGTTCTCAACCTGCTCGGCGGCCGCAACGGGATCGGCCGCATCGACATGGTCGAGAACCGCTTTGTCGGCATGAAGAGCCGCGGCGTCTACGAGACCCCCGGGGGCAGTATCCTCCTCGCCGGACACCGCCAGATGGAAAGCCTCACGATGGACCGCGAGGTCATGCACCTGCGCGACTCGCTCATTCCCAAATACGCTCAGCTCGTCTACAACGGCTTCTGGTTCGCGCCCGAGCGCGAGGCCCTCCAGGCCCTCGTGACCGAGTCGCAGCAGTATGTCTCGGGCGAAGTGCGCCTGAAACTCTACAAGGGCAACATCATCACGGCTGGACGCCGCTCGCCCCATAGTCTCTACAACGAAGCCGTCGCAACGATGGAGGGCGGGGCCGAGCACGCTTACAATCAGGACGATGCCACCGGCTTCATCCGTCTCAACGGACTCCGTCTCAAAACCCAGGCCCGCCGTCGCGAAGCCAACTAACCAAACTGCCTATTTTCTTTCTCATGGAATTCACCTCAGTCACCGCAGTCGCCAAAGCGAACGTTTACTTCGACGGCAAAGTCGTCAGTCATACGATCCTCTTCCCTGACGAAACCAAAAAGACCCTCGGGCTTATCTACGCCGGCGAGTATCACTTCGGCACCGACGCCGCCGAAGAAATGGCTATCACCGACGGAGCCTGCGAAGTCCAGCTTGACGGCAGCGAAGCTTTTGTCGCCTACGCCGCCGGCACCGCCTTCGAAGTCCCCGCGAAATCCGGATTCACGATCCGGGTGAAGGAGGGGATCTGCCAGTATGTCTGCTCATTTCTGAGCTGAGCTGAGCGGTGGCGGGAGGCCAGGGAATCGGGGGTTGGAATGACGGCTTCAGCGGTTCCGATGTTTTGGAATGGCGTTGTATTCGGGTCAATCGCAAGCAAGGCTGTTCGATGCCCCTGCCAGTCCCGGCAAATCTTCAAACTCTGCCCGAATTATGGATTTTAGTGCGCCTGTAAGTCCGTCGGTGCAGTGTCGTATGTCGGTGAAATCGGGAATTGCGCCCCCTGCCAGCGGCGTTTAAATTCGGCTCATGTCACCCGAGGCCATCATCCATGAAGCGGAAGCGGGAGGCTACTGGGACGAGGTGCCGGACCTGTCGGGATGTGTTTTACCTTGGGCGAGTCCCTGGAGGAAATAGGCGATAATATCCGCGAGGCTGTTGAAGGGTGGATCGCGACTGAACCTTGCGGCAACCTATTGAAGATCTTTCCCCTGAACGACGACGAGCTTTAGGAGTGCGTCTCTTTCTGCGCTAATTTCTCCTCCTCAGCCAGCCTCAAAAGATTCCCATAGCCCGCGTGAAAAGCGCCGAGCTGGAAGTAGCGGTAAAGTGGCAGACCGCACCAGACAAACCAGTGCGAGGGGCGGATGTGGCATTGCACTTCGAGGTGCATTTGTCCGTCGCGTTCGCTCACCGTGGCGACCCACTCGCCCTGCCCGTAGTGGCGGGCGGTCGTCGTGTAACCGAGCCGGACGAGCCCGGGTTCGTCGGCGAGGACGCTGATCTCGACGATGGCGGCGAGGCAGACCGGGTTGAGGCCGGGGAGATTGGGAAGAAAGAGCCCGAGACCGAGGCGGTCACCGATACGGGCCGGTCTCTGCTCTTCCTCGAACTGGGCGCGTCGCACCATGACCGTGGCCGGGTAAAAGCGATACCCGAGGAGTGCTTCACGCATTCTCGCAAAGGCCTCGGGCGAGGCGGGGCCGAGTTCGCGTTGATGGTGATCGACGAAGCGCGCCGTTTCGACCGAGCCGGGATTGAGCGGGATCGTAGGATCGGGAGCGGGGCCGGTGAGGTAGCGTTCCCGCGCCGGGACAGTAGCGATCAGCAGACCCGTCCCGATGAGATTGAGCGAACCGTGGACAACGAGCATCTGCGGGATGTCGAGCCAGGGCCATCCGAAATGGTTTGTCAGGGTGAAGCCCGCCCCGAGGGCGAATCCGGCGAGGAGTGGCAGGGCGAGCAAACGGGCGCGGCACGATCCGACGCTGGCCCACCAGACAAAAAAGCCGAGCGCAAAAACGATCGCACAGATCGTTTCGACAAAGCCGGGGATCATTGGCTGCGAACGCAGGGCGAAGCAGAGCGCCGTGGCCGGAGCCGACACCACATAGATCCAGATCGCCACATCGTTCCAGCGCCGCATCGGAGAGGAGGCCCGTGTCCAAGCCGTCATCACTGTCGGCAGCGCCCCGAAAGTGATCGCAAAATGCACCGTCGTCAACGTAGCGAGCGGATCGGGGAATCCTGCAAAAGTCCCGTCGTAACGCGACCAGATCCAGGCGACCGCCGCGACGAGAGGTCCGCTCGTGCCAAGAGCATCGAGCCACCGCGTCGCCGCCCCTTCCCCCCACGCCGAGAGGAAGCGTCCCGCCCCGTGCGCAAAGAGCCAAACAGCGTAGAGGAGGGCCGGCAGCGCCCAGGCCGCCGCGAACGGTCCGCGTTCCCATCCGGCCGCGACAAGGAGGAAGGGAAGGCCGAAGAGCGCGAGACGCCGCACTACCGGCGGTTGCCCGGGGTCCGCCCGCTGCGCCAGCGGGAGCACGAACCCGAAACAAAACGCGGCGATCAGGGAAAAGACATCGGGAAATGACCACGGCATGGGGAAAGCCTACGCGAAGGCCGGGGGCGGTCAAGGCGGGTTGGGAATGACGATACAGCGCCGTGTCCGCCGTGGATGCGTCATGTTCTCTGCGGCTCGAACCATGGTAGGCTCTCACCACGCACGATGCCCCGGCCCCTGATATGTCTTTTCCTGCTCCTGCTTCCCTGCCTGTTCCCGGTGAAGGCGGTGGCGCGGGATCATTGGGCGTTTCAAGCGTTGGAACGACCGGCCCTGCCGGTGACGACGGCAGAGAATCCGATTGATGCTTTTGTCCGGGCGGAGCTCAAGGGGAAAAACCTGCCGGACTCGTCCGAGGCTGACCCTTACACACTGTTGCGGCGTCTTCATCTCGATCTCACCGGACTGCTCCCGTCACCCGCCGAGGTCGAGGCGTTTGCGGCGGCGGTGAAACGTGATCCGGTAAAGGCCCGGCACGAAGTGGTTGAAAAGCTCCTCGCCTCACCGCACTACGGCGAGCGCTGGGGGCGGCACTGGCTCGACCTTGCCCGTTATGGCGAGAGCGACGGGTATCTCGGGGATACTGAACGGCGCTGGGCCTGGCGTTATCGGGATTGGGTCGTGGCGGCGGTCAACCGCGATCAGCCTTACGACCACTTCAGCATCGAGCAGCTCGCCGGCGATCTTATACCCGAGGCGACAGAAGAGCAGAAAATCGCGGTCGGATTCCACCGCAACGCCCTGCGCAATACCGAGGCCGGAGTGGACAAAGAGCTGAACCGCACCAAGGAAGTGATCGACCGCGTCAACGCCACCGCGACGACCTGGCTCGCGCTGACTCTCGCCTGTGCCGAGTGCCACAATCACAAACACGACCCGTTCAAGCAGGACGAATTTTTCTCGTTTTACGCATTCTTCAACAACCTCGAGGACAGCGATCCCACGATCCCCCTCCCGGGGGAGACAGAAAAATACAACACCGCTCTCGCCGCTTGGGAAAAGTCGCTCGTCCCGCTCGAGGCTGCCCTTGCGAAGGATGAAAGGGAGGCCCTGCCCGCCCGACGCGCCGCCTGGGAAAAGTCGCTCGTCCCCCTGCCGATGGCGGCGGACTGGACTGTTTTAAAACCGTCCAAGGCCGAGTCGGGAGCATCGGATACGATGAAGATCCTCAACGACGGCGTCATCAGTGTGACGGGGCGTTCCGGGAAAAATCCCGATACTGTCACTTACACGGTCGAAGCGGCGACACCTGACAAAGCCACCACGATCTCCGCGATCCAGCTCGAAGTGATCGGTTCAGCGGGGAGCGGACGCGAACCGGGCCTCACCGCAGGGCGGGGGAAGGACGGGGCATTTGTTCTTTCGAGTTTCTCTGCGCGACTCGAGGCAAATTCGGAAAAGGCGCGGCCACTCGTTTTGGAATCGGTCGCGGTGAGTGACTCTGATCCGAAGAGCGATCCGAACGAGGTCCTCGATGTCAAATCGACGAATGGGTGGAGCGTCTCGAGCCGCACCCGTCAATCGCATCTCGCCGTCTTTCGATTGAAGGAGCCGCTCACGCTTGAACCGGGCGGTCGCCTCGTCGTCACCCTCGGCAGCAAAGCGCCGGGCGGCAACTCGCTGCGCCAGTTCCGTCTCAGTGCAACGGACGATGCCGGGGTGCGCGAGCCCTCACCCGTCCCCGCGACGGTGCGCGTGGCGCTCGAAATCGAGGAGGGTAAACGCACGGAGGTTCAGCGCGAACTCGTCGCCGCCTTCCATCGCGGCATCGACCCGACCTGGAGTGATCGGCGTCTCGCGATCGATCATCATCTCGCGAAGGCCCCCGCGAAACCCGCAAGCCGGGTGCAATCCCTGACCGAGCGGGTGGAGGAGCGGCGCGAAAGTTTTGTGCATGTCAGGGGTGACTACTCCCGTCGCGGCGAGACGGTCACGCCCGGAGTTCCCGCCGTCCTCCACGATTTAAAAACACGCACTCCGGGCGCAACCCCGGATCGTCTCGATCTCGCTCACTGGCTCTTCGACGAGGCCAATCCTCTCACCGGTCGTGTTGCCGTCAATCAGATCTGGCAGCATCTCTTCGGGGTCGGACTGGTGTCGACCTCGGATGACTTCGGCACCGAGGGCGCGACGCCGAGCCATCCCGAACTGCTCGACTGGCTCGCGACCGAATACCGCCGTCTCGGCTGGAGCCGCAAGGCGCTGATCCGTCTCATCGTCGATTCGGAGACTTACCGCCAGTCTTCCGCTCTGCCTGACGGCCCCGACCTTGAATCACCCGACAACACCCTCCTGTGGCGGCAGAACAGCTTTCGCGTCGATGCCGAAGTCGTGCGCGATATCCACCTCACCGCGAGCGGACTGCTCTCGCGCAAGATCGGCGGGGAATCGGTTTATCCGCCTCTGCCCGGCTTTGTCACCGAGGTGGGACGCAGCGTGCAATGGCCCGAGAGTCAGGGCGAGGACCGTTACCGTCGCGGGCTCTACATTTTCCTGAAGCGGACGATTCTCTATCCGACCCTGACGACCTTTGACGCCCCGGCGACGGACGTCTCGTGCAGCCGTCGCGACCGCTCGAATAGTCCGATGCAGGCCCTCGCTCTCCTGAATGATCCGGTCTTCCACGAGTGTGCCGAAGTGCTGGGGAAATCGCTCCTCGAAAAATACGGCGAAAAAACCGATGCCGCCATCGCCGATCT
The DNA here is from genome assembly GCA_002422425.1 of Akkermansiaceae bacterium UBA6138. GTDB lineage: Bacteria > Verrucomicrobiota > Verrucomicrobiia > Verrucomicrobiales > DEV007 > Arctic95D-9. The sequence continues at coordinate 10,875 of DIVG01000087.1, forward strand.
TTACGAACGCTGTCTCAATCGGGCACCCGAACCGTCGGAGGTCGATACCCTGCTCTCGGCCCACGCTGATTTTGCGTCCGAGTCCGATCCTGAACAGGCCCTTGCCGCAACGGCTCGGGTCGTCCTGAATCTCGACGAGTTCATCACGCGTGACTGAACCCGCCCGGGTAGCCCTCTTTGGTTCCATGCTTAACCCTCTTCAAAATCCGATTCAGCGTCGCCGGGACTTTTTCACCTCGGGCGCGAGCGGTCTCGGCGCGCTCGCCCTGGCTTCGATGCTGCGGGATGACGGGCTCATCGCCGGGGACGGCTCCTTCAAAGCACCGCACTTCGCGCCGAAGGCGAAGAACTGCATTTACTTTTTCATGGAGGGTGGCCCGAGCCAGATGGATCTCTTTGATCCGAAGCCGAAGCTGAACGAACTCGACGGTCAACCGCTCCCGCCCTCGATTCTCGAAAAGGCGCAGTTCGCTTTCATTCAAAAGGATCAGGCGAGGCTGATGGGCAGTCCGAGGACCTTTAAAAAATACGGCCAGTGCGGGATGGATCTCTCGGATCTGCTCCCGCATCTCTCGACCTGCGTCGATGACATCGCCCTGATCCGCTCGATGTATTGCGATCAGTTCAATCACCTCCCCGGGCAGCTCCTCATGCTCACCGGCTCGCCTTTTCGCGGGTGGCCGACCCTTGGGTCGTGGCTGAACTACGGTTTGGGGAGTGACTCGCGCGACCTGCCGGGTTACGTCGTTTTGACCACCCTGGGACGCGGACTTCCCGGAGGCGCGGCGAGTTGGTCGAGTGGATTCCTGCCGACGAACTACGCGGGCTCGCTTTTCCGCAGCAGCGGCAGTCCGGTTCTGAATCTCGAGACGCCCGACGGCATCACGCCGGCGATGCAGCGGCGCAGCGTCGAGACGATCAATTCACTCAATCAGCGGCGTTACGAACAGAGCGGGCACCCCGAGATTGCGGCGCGGATCAAAAACTACGAGTTGGCCTTCCGCATGCAGTCGGCCGCACCCGAACTGATCGATCTCTCGGGCGAGAGCAAGGCCACCCACGAGGCCTACGGACTCGACCGCAGTGAACGTGACTCGTCTGACAAGACCGGATTCCAGAGTTCCTTCGCCCGCAATTGTCTTCTCGCGCGGCGTCTCGTCGAGCGCGGGACGCGTTTTGTGACGCTCTTCCTCTCGACCTGGGACCAGCACAGCAACCTCGACTCCGAACTCGCGACGAACACCCGCATCTCGGATCAGCCCGTCGCGGCCCTGCTGAAGGATCTGAAAGAGCGCGGGCTCCTCGATGAGACGCTCGTGGTCTGGGGCGGTGAGTTCGGCCGCACCCCGCTCGGTGAAAATCGCAGCGGCTTCAAGACCGTGACCGGGCGCGATCATCACCCGAATTCCTTCAGCCTCTGGATGGCCGGAGGCGGCATCAAAGGCGGCCAGATTTTAGGCAAGACTGACGAGGTCGGCTGGGGCGTCGAGGAAGATCCGGTTCATGTGCATGACCTGCACGCGACGATTTTGCATCTGTTTGGATTCAATCACGAGGAGCTGACCTACCGCTTCCAGGGCCGCGATTTCCGCATCACCGATGTCCACGGGAATGTCGTGGAGAAGCTGCTGGCGTGACGAGGCGGTTCCCGCAGAGGAAGAGGCCAATCTTTACCGAGGCGTCTCCCGGTTTGTCGATTTTTTGGAAGACAAGACCCGCCTCTTTCTGCTAAAAGTAATCCATGAGAAATACCCTATTTTGTATCGCTCTTGTTGCCTTCCTCGGGACCAGCGCCTATTCCCGGACCTGGACCAGCTCTGATGGAGCAAGGACCTTCGAGGGAGACCTGAAGTCTTACGATGCGGGCTCCGGCATTGTCACCGTCCTCGTCAACGGGCGTCCCCTCACTTTTCCCAAAGACAAACTTTCCGCCGCAGACATTGCCTTCATCGAGGAATCGGCTGCTTCGACCGATTCCGCGTCTACTTCCGAAGCCGCCTCTTCGGTGATGTCCGAAAAGATGTCGAAAGTGAAATTTCACCTGCTCGACGGGAAGCGATTCAAGAAAGCGGAGCTGACCAAATCGCCGGAGTTCTATGTTCTCTATTACTCCGCCTCGTGGTGCCCCCCGTGCCGGGCGGCCGCCCCGGATACGGTAAAGAAATTCAAGGCGTCCATTGCCGATAACCCGAAAGTCGAGTTCATCCATGTCTCGGCGGACTCGTCCGAGGACGATGCCGAGACGTGGGCTGCCAAGGAAGGCTTCCCCTGGCTGACGGTCGTCCCTGATGATGTGAAACGCAGCGACCTGATGGAGTTCAAGACCCGAAACGTGGTCCCGCATTACGTGATGGTCGACTCTTCGGGTAAGCTTGTGGCGAATAGCTCGGCTGACGTTTTCAGCAAGATTGCTGAAGTGTCGAAAGCGTCGCCGTGACAGCGGAGTGGATTTCCCCGTTTCACCGGGGAATCATGTTGAGAAACTGACCCGTCCGACTATGCCATGAGCGCCCCGAGGTGGCTCTTAACGGCACTGGCCAGCCCCGCCTGATTGTAGCCGCCCTCAAGCACGGAGACGAGTCTCCCGGCCGAGTGAGTGTCGGCGATATCGCGGAGCACCCGGGTGAGCGCGGCGAAGTCGTCGTCGGTCAGGGTGAACTGCCCGAGAGGATCACCGAGGCGGCTGTCAAAGCCGGCGGAGATGATGACGAGGTCGGGCTTGAATTCGGCCATCTTTTTCGTGAAGGCACCGCGAAAGGCGGCTCCGATTTCGTCGATGCCGCTGCCGGCGGGGAGGGGGA
>DIVG01000087.1:13771-50712 GCA_002422425.1 Akkermansiaceae bacterium UBA6138
GGGCGGCGATGGCGGCATTGTTGAAAATGCAGAAGCCCATGCCGCGATCGGCGGTGGCGTGGTGCCCGGGCGGGCGGACGGCGCAAAACGCGTTTGCAAAGGTGCCAGCGACGACTCCGTCGACCGCGTTGAGAAGACCGCCGACGGCGGCTCGGGCGACGCGGAGCGATTGGGCGCCATAGGCGGTGTCGCCGGTGCTCAGTTGGCCGCCGCCACTGCCGTCGATCTCGGTCAGGACTTTTTTGAGATAGCCTTCCGTGTGCACCAGAGTGACCTCGGCGTCAGTGGCCTCTCGGGCGGCGATGGGGGTGCACTGCGCGTCGAGCCCGGAGGAGGTGAGGGCTTCAATGATGGAGACGATGCGTCCCGGCGCCTCGGGGTGATGGTCGCCGGTGTCGTGGTCGCAGAAGTCGCGGTCGAGGAGGAGTCCGGTTCGGGTCATGGGTCAGGGGTTACAAGTCATGGGTCACGAGGGGGCCCGGGTCACCTTTTGCGACCCGGCCGGATCGCGGAGAAGATCATTCCCGCTCCACCGACGATAAAGAGGCAGGGAAACCAGATCGCGTAAAGGGCGGCTTTGGAGTCTTTTTTCAGGACGGCGTCCGCGGGCGCGTCGGGATCGACGTGGCAGACGGTTTTGGATCCGACGGCGTAGTTCTCGATGTGGTTTTTGAGCTTCCGCGGATCGCTCACCTCGGTGGGGAGTCGTTTGAGACGGTTGCCGGTGTAGGATTTTTCTTCGAACTCGTAGTGGTAGGCCACTTCGAAGACGTACTTGGGCATGCCGCGCTGGTTCAGTTGTTCGTCATCCACGTCCATGGAGACAATCGTGCAGGGCACCTCGACCCAGGTGTCCATTTTGGCGGCGCGCTGGTAGGCGTTCCAGAGATACTGCACGAAGATGGAGCCGACTCCGATGAGGAGCAGGCCCATTAGGCTTTTCCAGACTCGTCCGCCGAACTGTCGGGGGGCGGGTGTCGTGGTGGGCGGGGTGGTGGTGTCGTTTTTCACGTCGCGGAATGGATGAACCCGAGTAGCTTAGCGCATGAGTGAATTATCCCAACAGATTACGGAAGACATGAAAACGGCGATGCGTGAGAAAAACACGCTCGCTCTCGGCACGATCCGTATGCTGAAGTCGGCGATCAAGAACGCGGCCATCGAAAAAGGCGGCGCCGATGCCGAACTGACCGACCCCGAAGTCGTCGCGGTGATCCGCCGCGAGGTGAAAAAGCGCCAGGACTCGATCGAGCAGTACACGACCGCCGGGCGCATGGAGCTCGTTGAGCAGGAAACGGCCGAGATGGCGGTGCTCAACGGCTACCTGCCCGAGCCGCTCAGTGCGGAGAAACTCGAAGAGATCATCGACGCGGCCATCGCCGAAGTCGGCGCCACGTCCCGCAAGGAGATGGGCCAGGTCATGAAACTCGTGCAGGACCGCACCGAGGGCCGCGCCGACGGCAAGACCCTCTCGCAGGCGGTCATGGCGAAGCTCGCCTGATCCGGGATGCCCCAGATGACCGTCTCGGCCATCATCGTCGCTGCGGGGAGCAGTCGCCGCATGGGTTTCGACAAGCTCGAGGCCGATCTCGGCGGCGAGTCTGTCCTGACACGCTCCGTTCTCGCCTTTGAGGCCTGTCCGGATGTCGTGGAGATCCGGGTCGTGACCTCACCGGAGAAATTCGCGGCGGTGCGCGAGGCGGCGAAACGTCTCGGCATTTCGAAGCTGGTCGAAGTGATCGGGGGTGGCGCCGAGCGTCATCTCTCGGTTCATGCCGGTCTCGTGAGGGTCGGTGAGAGCTGCAATCTCGTTGCGGTGCACGACGCGGCCCGTCCGCTCGTCACCCCGGGGGCGATCAGCCGCTGCGCCGCCGTGGCCCGCGAGAGCGGTGCCGCGACGCTCGCCCATCGCATCGCCGACACCCTGAAGCGCGGCAACGCGGCCGGCGAGGTGGCCGATGCGGTCTCGCGGGACGATCTCTGGGCCATGGAAACGCCGCAGATTTTTTCCCTGCCGCTCCTGCGCGAGGCCTACGCGGCGGTCCTTGCTCGGGGGGAACTCGTCACGGACGAAGTCTCCGCCGTGAGCGGGATCGGACATGTCGTGAAGCTGGTCGAAAACGCCGAACCGAATCTGAAGATCACCATTCCTGCGGATCTCGTGGTAGCGGAGGCGATCCGGCGTCAGCGGGAGTGAGCGGGACTTCACCGAAAGACTTGCAGAGCCGCGCAACCTGCCCGATTACTCAGGCCTATGGCTAAGAAACCGGTCGTTTTTATTATTCGGGATGGATGGGGTGACAATCCGGCAGGTCCGGCGGGAGCAGAGCGCTACGGCGACTGCCCGAGGCTGGCGAACACCCCTTTCACATGGGAAATGCACGCGAAGTACCCCGTCGCGCAGCTCAGTTGCAGCGGCATGGATGTCGGTCTGCCCGAGGGACAGATGGGCAACTCCGAGGTGGGGCACCTCAATCTGGGAGCGGGACGCATTGTCTATCAGGACTTTACCCGCATCAACAAAGCCATCGTGGACGGTGATCTCGCGACCAATGCGACCCTCGTCGAGGCGTTTGGCAAGGCTTCGAAGTCGCGTCTTCACCTTATCGGACTCGTCTCGGACGGCGGCGTTCACAGCCATCAGGATCACCTCGTCGCCCTCGCCGCGACGGCAAAAGCGGCCGGAGTGAACGACATCATGGTCCATGCGATCACGGACGGGCGCGACACTTCCCCGACCGGCGGGGCGAAGTATCTCGGCTATTGTGAAGACCGCCTCGCGGAGTCGGGTGCCAAACTAGTCACGGTGATCGGACGCTACTTTGCGATGGATCGCGACAAGCGCTGGGAGCGCACCAAGCTCGCCTGGGATGCGATCGTTTTCGGGAAAGGCGAGGCAAAAGCGGTCCTCGCGTCAGAAGCGGTGGCGGAACAATATGCGAAAGACGTCACCGACGAGTTCATGGTCCCCATGGTCTTCGACGCGATCGACGAGCAGCGGGTCCGCGACGGCGACGTCATTCTTTTCTTCAACTTCCGGGCCGACCGTTCGCGCCAGCTCAGTCTCGCTTTTCTGCGTGACGACTTCAGCGGATTCGATCGAGGCGTGCAGCCGAAAGTAAGTTACTACACCCTGACCGAGTATGACGAGACCTACGGCTGCCCTGTCGTTTTTCCGACGGTGGAACTGAAAAACACGCTCGGCCAGGTCGTCGCCGAGGCGGGTCTGACCCAGTTGCGCGTCGCCGAGACCGAGAAATACCCGCACGTTTCCTTCTTCTTTAACGGCGGTGTCGAGGAGCCAAACTCGGGCGAGGACAGGCAGATGCTGCAATCGCCGCAGGACTGCGCCACCTACGACGAAAAGCCCGAGATGTCGGCCAGTGAGGTCACCGAGACGATCCTCAATCGGGCGGAAAACTACGATCTCATCATCGTGAACTACGCCAATCCCGACATGGTCGGCCACACCGGCAACGTCCCCGCCGCGATCAAAGCGGTAGAGTGCGTCGATCGCTGTGTCCAGCTCGTTGTGGAAAAAGTGCTCGCACTCGGTGGGAAGCTGCTCATCGCGGCGGATCACGGGAACTGCGAGGAGATGATCAACGAGGACGGTTCGCCCCAGACTGCTCACACGACCAATCCTGTGCCGCTCATCTACGTGGGTGCCGATGCGGACTCGGTCGTCCTCCACGACGGGATTCTTGCTGACATTGCGCCGACGATTCTCGGTTTGTTAGGCGTGACGCCTCCGGCCGAGATGACGGGGAAGTCGCTCCTCTCTCCGAAGGCACCTGCTTAAGCCCGTCTCAGTCTGCCTTTTTCATCGCCGCGAGGAGCTGGTAGGTCTGCAACTGCTGCACGTAGAGTTCGGCCTTTTCGCGTTCACCGGTCCAGACGACGGAGCTGCCCAGCTTGTGGACTTCCATCATGAGAGCCTCGGCCTTCGCCTGGGGGTAACCGAAGACCCGCTTCAGGACGAGGGTGACAAAACTCATCAGATTCACCGGATCATCGTAGACGATGACATTCCACGGGCTGCCGGGACTGGTCTCGGTTTCCGTTTGGGTGATGGTGATTTCTTCGATGTCGGGTGTCATCGGGTGGGAGCAGGTTTCAGATGGCCCGGAGGTGCGATCCGCCTTCGGTAGCCTCTCTGCCGGGAGTTTCGTCGCGATCCCCTTGCAAGGCAACCGCGACGTGGGGGAGGGCGGTCCGAAAGACGGCGAGAACCTCGGCGGCGCTGCCGGGCCGATCACGGTATCCGTCCCCGTCGCGGTGGCGCGGCAGTCCGCACTCGAGCTCGAACCAGGCGTAGGCACTCAGTGCGGGCCCGAGGGGGAGGTGATAGAGGGCGCATTGCAGGGCGAAAAGGGTCGTCGTGTGGCCCGCGACCTCTCCGCTCGCGATCCGGTCGACGAAGCGCTGCCACTCGCGATTGGCCCGCATCTCGGATTTGCCTTCGAGAAAGGACCTCGCCACTTTCAGGCTGCGGGCACGGAGCGACTCCGTCAGGACGCGGTCAAGACGGGAGTCGGCGGCGGCGATTTCTTTCAGGCGAAAGGCGGCGGCGCACTGGTAGACCTCGACGAAGGTCCCCGTGAGGTGGGGGACGAACCAGTTCTCGAGCCAAAGCGACCAGGCCCGGGCGAGGTCACCGCGGTCGTCCCAGACAAAAGTGGCGGGTGACTCGGTATGAACGCCGAGCCGTGAAATGAGACGCGCCAGGGCAAAGCCCTCGGCATCATCGGGATCGGCAAGGTGAAGGGCGTCCGGCATCCAACACCGACGGCGGGGCCGTCTTTTAGAGCAGACCGGCTTCTTTCAGAGTCTTGAAGGCTCCATTTTTATCAATGGTCTTCAGACCGCGGGCGCTGACGCGGACACGGACGAATTTGCCGAGTTCGGGGACCCAGACGCGCTTCTGACGAAGATTGGGCTTGAACTGACGCTTAACGGTTCCGGTGACGTGACGACCGATACCGCCCTTCTTCTTGGCACGTCCACTCCGGTGGATTTTCTGGCCAGAGACGACTTTAGCACCGGTAATTTTACAAACTCTCGACATCTTTCGGATCCGTTAAAGGGTTCAAAGTGCAGTCTCAGCGGGCGCAAAACATTCGGCGTTGGCTACGAACTGCAGGGTGGGCAATGTCCGCACAAATCCGCTGCGGTCAAGGGGAAATGCGGCGGCAGCCCTCGTAAGGGGAATCCGGGCGGGCGCGGAACCGGACTTTCCCCTTGCGGAAAGATCTTGGCGGCTATCTTGTGCCCTCATTTTTAAAAGTTTGAAAACCCAGCCCATGAGCGACGCCTCCCCTGAAAAAAACACGGCATTAATGGAAAAAATCGTCAGTCTTTGCAAGAGACGCGGCTTTATCTTCCAATCGGCTGAGATCTACGGTGGCCTCAACGGATGCTGGGATTACGGTCCGCTCGGTGCCGAGCTGAAGCGCAATCTCAAGGAATACTGGTGGCGTAAAAATGTGCAGGAGCGTGAGGACATCCTCGGGCTCGACGGGTCCATTCTCACCCATCAGGCCGTTCTCAAAGCATCGGGCCACGTCGGCGGGTTCTCTGATCCGATGTGTGACTGTCTTCTCAGCAAGGCTCGTCTCCGCGCCGACCAGATCGCCCCCCAGAGCGGCACGGCCTACTGGTTCACCGGTGCCTCGCACGCCGAGTCCGGCTGGAGCGTTGAGCGGGACTACGGCGTCCTCGCCATGGCCGGCGACGATGAGAACAAGGCCCGCAAGACGGCCCGCCAGTACTACGCGCAGTTCCTCGCCGACAAGCAGATCTCGCCGAAGACCCTCGAACTCGTCGGCGAACGCACCGAGGCGATGACGGAAACGACGCGTTTTAATCCTGAAAACGGATCGCTCCTGACCGAGCCGCGCGCTTTCAACCTGATGTTCCAGACGCGCATGGGCGCCTCTTCGGACGACTCGGACGAGAGCAGCATCGCCTACCTGCGTCCCGAGACGGCGCAGTCCATCTTCGTGCAGTTCAAAAACGTCCTCGAGACCTCGCGCGTGAAGCTGCCCTTCGGGATTGCCCAGATCGGCAAGAGCTTCCGCAATGAGATTAATCCGCGAAACTTCACCTTCCGCTCCCGTGAGTTCGAGCAAATGGAGATCGAATTTTTCTGTAAGCCCGAGGACGGTCTCCGCCTCACCGACGAGTGGCTGGAGCGCCGTCTCACTTTCTATGAGGAAATCGGAATTCCGCGCGAGCATCTCCACGTCCTCGACATCCCGGACGGCGAACGCGCCTTTTACTCCGCCAAGACTTACGACATTGAATACGAGTTTCCTTTCGGGATTCAGGAGCTTGAAGGGGTGGCCTACCGCACCGATTACGACCTCGGGGTGCACCAGAAGGGCTCGGGCAAGTCGATGGAATACTTCGATGAAGAGACGAAGGAAAAAATCCTCCCCCACGTCGTCGAGCCCAGCGCCGGTTGCGACCGCACCGTCCTCGCGCTGATCTGCGAAGCGTTTGAAGAAGAGACCGTGACCGACGAGAAGGGTAAAGAGGAAATCCGCACGGTGATGCGATTCTCTCCGCGCATCGCGCCGATCAAGGTGGGCATTTTCCCATTGCTGAAGAACAAGCCGGAGCTCGTGGAGAAAGCCCGCGAAATCCAGAAGTTGCTTTCGCCGTTTATGACCGTCTTTTACGACGAGGCCGCCGCGATCGGTCGTCGTTACCGTCGTCAGGACGAGGTGGGCACGCCCTACTGCGTCACGGTGGACTTTGACACGATCGGCGAGAACGGCGAAGAGCTGAAGGACACCGTGACCTTGCGCGAGCGTGACTCGATGAAGCAGGAGCGCATTCCGATCGCCAAGCTTCGTGAGTTTCTTCTTGAACGCATCGCGTGAGAGATGGTCTACTGTTGAGGGGCGGTGTCCCGCGCGGAATCCGATCTCACAGAGTACCACGATGAAAGCAGCGATCTTTGTTGAGCCCGGACGGATTGAACTGACGGAAAAACCCGTTCCGGCGGTTGGACCGAATGACGCCCTCGTTCGTATCACGACCACCACCATTTGTGGAACGGATGTGCATATTCTCAAGGGGGAATACCCGGTCGCGAGAGGTCTCACAGTCGGCCACGAACCGGTCGGTATTATTGAGAAACTCGGCGGCGCCGTGGTCGGCTATGAGGAGGGTCAGCGTGTCATCGCCGGGGCGATCTGTCCGAATTTCAATTCCTATGCCGCGCAGGACGGGCTTCCCGCGCAGGATGGCAGCTACCTTGTCCCTGACGGTCGTTGTGGCAGTCACGGTTTTAAGGCGACCGCCGGCTGGCGTTTTGGTAATCTTATCGATGGCACCCAGGCGGAGTATGTGCTGGTGCCCGATGCGCAGGCGAATCTCGCCCCCATCCCCGACGGATTGACCGATGAAGAGGTGCTGATGTGTCCCGATATCATGTCGACCGGGTTTAGAGGGGCTGAAAATGCGAACATCCGCATAGGGGACACTGTCGTGGTCTTCGCCCAGGGACCGATCGGTCTTTGTGCTACCGCCGGAGCACGACTCCTCGGGGCAACGACGATCATTGCCGTTGACGGAAACGACCACCGCCTCGGGATTTCCCGGAAGCTCGGTGCCGATATTACCCTCAATTTCAAGAACTGCGATGTTGTTGACGAGGTCATGAAACTTACCGGCGGTCGCGGGGCTGACTCCTCGATTGAGGCGCTCGGTACTCAGGCGACCTTCGAGTCTTCCTTGCGAGTCCTCAAGCCCGGGGGGACCCTTTCCAGTCTGGGGGTCTACTCGGAAGACCTTAAAATTCCCCTCGCCGCTTTTTCCGCAGGGCTCGGTGATCACAAAATCAACACCGCCCTCTGCCCCGGTGGAAAGGAACGCATGCGGCGACTCATGAATGTCGTCGCGTCGGGCAGGATTGATCTCGGCGTGATGGTTACCCACCATTTTCCGCTCGACGACATCATCGCCGCCTATGACCTCTTCTCGAATCAGCGGGACGGTGTCCTCAAGGTGGCCATCAAGCCGTCGTGAAGCACATTTCCTCCCGCCCGATTTGACTCGAAACGAGCCGATTTGGCCGGGGGCGACCGAGGGGAAAATCAATCTTGAGTCGGTAACCGGAAAGCTTGGTTTGAGTTGCCGCGTTCCTGCTTAGCCTCAAGGGTCATCTTCGGTTCGCGCGCCGATCACTTCGCTGCGGTTTCATTGGCGAGTTCATGCATCAGCTCGTCGAGCCCCTTCACCATCTTGTCCGAGGCCTCGATTTCGAGATAACTGGAGCGGGCTCGCCACGTCTCATAGCCGCCGAGGGCATGGTGTTGAGGGGTGGGAAGGTAGCCGTGATAGGCGTTCGCCAGAGAGACGACGGTCGATCCGGGGTGGCGCGTTTTCAGATCGAGCCCGATTTCGACGAAAACTTCGGCAGGCATCGCGGCGAGACGCATCGCCCCTATTTTGACGACTTGGAGAGGAGCGGAGACGTCTGCGGGAAAGTCGGCGAGCAGGACCGTCTCCCGCGCATAGACCTGCTCAAGTGTCTCCATGCGGGGAAACATCTTCGAGTCGTTCATGATCTCGCGCGCTTTTTCCACCTCGTCGGCGGTCGGCTTGCGAACCCTGAGGCTGACTTCGTTCGCGACCGCCGCGAGGGGGACATGGTCGAGCCAATCAAGCCCGTCGTGGACCGTTGCAACGGCTTCCGCAAGGTCACCGGCGACGAGGCGGATCTGGCCGTAAGGAGGCTGCTTTGCCTGCTTGCCGAGGACATCGACGTTGTTGATGTCACCGCTCGCGCCGTTCGAGATCATCCCGACGAAGGGTCGAGCATCGTCCTCATCGCGTGCGCCGAGCCTCTCGCCGATGAGCCGGGCAAAGACTCCGAAGTAATCGGCCGAGATGTGTCCCGGCCCGGTGCCGCCCACATAGTGCAGGGCGTAGTTCGCGTAGAGGGCTATCGCCCTGCCCTCGAGACTGCGCACCGAGATAAAAGGCACCTCGGGATCTGTCGGCCCGGCCGGCTTGATCGCCAGCGGATTGCCGACTCCGGGATTGGTGCGGACCCGATCCGTCGTGATGCCAAGGGGGGTGGGAGGGATGCCGCCTTCCTCCATTTCAAAGCGGCGGTTGAAGACGTGTTGAGGCGCACTCGCAACTCCGATAGCGATTCGGGCGGGCTCCAGGTTCTGAAGCGCGCAGCGGACCGCGTCGGCGATGCGGCGGGCCACGAAACGCTGGTAGAGCGGATCGGGATCACTCTGGCCAACCGCCTGCATCGTGCCGCACGAGTGCGAATGCGTCGCTGACATGAGCAGGTGCGAACCGGGTAGCCCGGTTGTCTTTTCCACCATCGTCCGCGCTTCATCGAAGATATCGCGACCGATTACACAACTGTCGACGACGACGAGAACGATCCGCGTTTTTCCGTCGTCGAGGGCGAGACAACGAGCGAGCTGGGGATCGTGGATGTAGGCCGCCTCGCGATCCTGAAAGCCGCCGTTCATTGAAGTCCCGAGAGGTGCCGTGACATCGCTCGTTGCGGCACCGGCACGAAAGATCGGCTCCTCGTCGGCGCCGCCGGCTGCGGTGAGAGAGAGGCAGGCCGCAAGGAGAGGGGTGGCATACAGTTTCATGAGGCATCCAGAAGAATCGGAATACCCGCTCCGCGCAATAGCTCAATCGCGTCGAGGTCGGGTGGCGAATGCGGAATGTCCCTGAAGCGGTGGGGGATGAATGGCTGGCTTCGGTGGTTTTGCGAACCGCTGCGTCAACGAGGAATGAGGCACCGTGGCAAAACACCACTCCATGACCGAGGCGGCGCGAGGGCTGGGGGCGGGCTGAGCGAAATCACTCCGCCGTCGCGTGCTTCCGGATGAAAGCGACCGATTCGGCAATCCCGACGAGGGGGAAATGGTGGCCTTCGTTGATCGTCGTGGCGGGATCGACGATGAGCAGGTCCAGGGTCCAGCCGAGCTTTTCGAGACGGCGCTTTGCCTCGAGGGTGTTCTCTTCGGCGGGGACGACGAGATCGTTCGTGCTGATGACATGACGCAGGGGAATTTTTGCCTTGGCGATGGGCTCGAGCAGATCGAGGGGATCACCGTCGTAGGCAACGAGCGCGGCTTCGTCGGCGAATCCGTAGAACTTCAGCGCCTCGGCGAGCGGTCCCTTCGCTTTCTCCGACTTCAGCGGCCAGCTTTTCAGATCCATCACGGGGGTGTCGGCATAGATGCAAGCGACACGATCCGGCCGGGTCGCGGCGTAGCGATACGCGTGGAGACCACCGCGGCTCACCGCCTCAAGCGCGGGCCTGGCGGAAAGTCCCCACTGCCGGCGCACGAGATCGTAGAAACGGTCCATGATTGCCAGCGCTTCGTCACTCCCTAGCATGGACACGACATCAACATGGGCGACATGAAATCCGCCCTTGACCAGCTCGATGTCGACCTCGGCATGAAAATCAGGAAAGGAAGTTCGCCAGACCCAGGGTTTGCCGGGGGCGTGCTCGGGCGGCACGACGACGAAGGCCTTGTGCCCCTCGAAGTCGAAGGACTGCTTCGTGTAGCCTTTCCAGTCGGATGCTGTCGTGGTCACGGGTTCGGCAGCGCGGAGAGCGGAGGTGAGGAGGAAGAGTGCAAGGACGGTGGAGAATGGTTTCATCGGAGAGAATGGAATGAGTGGCGGAAAACAGGGTGTGCGCAAGGGAAGGCAGTCGTGATCGGCTGTCAAGAGGCCCGTCGGAGCAGCAAACCTTACTTGACTTTTCGCCCGGAATGAGACGAGTTCTTGCAGTGATGGCGCGACTCCGATGATTATCCCGGCCTTCCCCGGGGGTTGCTTCCGGACTTTCGAACGGGGATCCCGCTTAAGTAATTCGATGAATTTGAAAACAAACGAGGAATTGCCGAGAGACCCCGGGGAAATCATGGCGGCCGCCTTCAGCTCTTTTGACGGCCACGCAATTTCCGATATTCAGGTGCGGTCGGGGACACCGGTTTATTGTCATACGAAAAAGGGTCTTGAGATTCTTGACGACGTGGGAGTTATCTCCTCCGGCGAGGTGATGAGGCTGATCAGTTTTCTTTATTCGCGACAAGAGGAAAACGAGTCCGGAGAAACCGTGAATCTGCAGGAGACCGAGGCCTTCGAGGAGCGTCTTCGACGTGATAAGGTTGTAGATTTCAGCAGCGAAGGTTTCCCTTTGCCGGACGGGACGTTCTCCGGGCGTATGCGCGTACAGGCGCACCTCAGCACCCGGGGGCCGGGTATTACCTGCCGCATTCTGAGTGATCGGATCGCTGACCTTGGTCAACTTGGAATCGCTCCGGATACGGTCCAGTCACTGCGTGGTTTTATGGTTCGTCGCCAGGGCTTCGGTCTTGTCACCGGCCAAACCGGATCAGGGAAGTCGACGACTCTCGCCGCGATTCTGGACTGGTTGAGACAGAATCATCCGCGTCACATCGTGACGGTGGAGGATCCGATTGAATACCGGTATTCACGGTATCTCCCGGATGACGGGTCGGGCCGGGAGGTCGCCTCGCCCGGCTTCGTTACCCAGCAGGAGGTCGGCAAACATGTTGCCACTTACCATCAGGGGCTCAAAGATGCGCTTCGAAAGGCTCCTCATGTGATCCTTCTTGGTGAAATTCGCGACCGCGAAACGATGGAGATTGCGATCGAGGCCGCCCAGACGGGGCACGTTGTGATCTCTACTTTGCACACCAATGGCGCTGTCAAAACCCTCAGTCGGATTCTCGAATTTTTCCCGCAGGACCAACACCGGTCCCTTCTCGGACGGCTCTCGGAAATCCTGATGTTCGTACTCTCCCAGGGTCTTATCCCCACGGGGGAGAGCCGGGTTCTCAACTACGAATTTCTTCAGAATACCAGTAGCGCTGTCCGCTCCGGTATCGCCGGTTACAGCGGTTCTTCGAAAGCCCTCGAAGACGTCCTCAAGCACAGCGGAAACATTGAGTGGGACCGCAATCTCAGCCATCTCCTTCAGGCGGGGCGTATTTCCCATCAGTCCTACATCATGAACCGGATGAATGAGGATGAAAGCGAGCACATGCTTTTCACCTCCTGATCACACCCTTCCCCCCTGGGGGGGCGATTTTCGACTAACCGCTATTTTTTTCTTTTAAAAAGCGTTCTCTTCCGGGATACTGTTCGATCATGAAACTCACTCCCACTCGCAAGAACGAAGCCGGCCTCACCCTTATCGAAATCACCGTTGTCATCGCGGTCCTTCTGGGATTGATTGCGGTGCTTTTTATCGGGGTTCAAAATTATCGTGAGGCGACGAACAAGTCCCGATGCATCATGCAGATTTCCGCCGTGCAAAAGGCGGTTCGATCCCATCAGAATCTCAATGACGTGGTAACAGGCGGCACTCTTACGCAAACCGATCTTGTGGGGACGGGTAAGCTGATCGCGACGGCCCCGGTTTGTCCTTCGGGAGGAACCTACACCTGGCTTGGAACGGTTCCCTCGGTCGGGACTGCTTACCTGACCTGCAGCACCTCCGGGCATGCACCGGCTGACACGGCTGGCTGGTAATCCCCCGGGAGTTACGCGGAAACGCGTAAAAAGGCCGGTTGGCGCCTCTTGAGGCTTCGGTAGGATAGCTCCACCTGGCGTTTTTCCCGGCTTTCCGGGAGTTACCCCCCAGGGCAGCGTCCGCGAACCGGCTAATTCATCCTCCCCCGACGGACGGAGTCCAAGAACCATGGAACATCTCCCCATTAACAGTTCTTTGCGCTCCCTTTACCGGCAATCGAGGGGGCTGGCGAGACCTTCAGGGGGGCGTTTGGGGAATCGGGGATGGTATCGGCGGGCCGACCAGCAGGTTCTTCAGTGGCATCTTTTTGTTTCAGGGGGGCTCGTCCTCTCGAAGATTCGTGAGTTGTCTTCAGACCGATGGCTGGACGGGCCCCGGCTCCCCGACCTGTCCCTCATCACCGGCGAAGGCGAAACCGGCCCCCGCCTTTCACCCGCCTCCCGGGAGTCATTGCAGGGGCTCGTGCGGGACTTAATTCAGCCTTACCGGGGTTGGCGTGATTCCGGGCTGGGGGTGGTTTTGCACCTTTCCGAATCCTTTCACATCAGAAAACTGGCAGTGGAATTTGAGGCCGAGACCGAGCTGTCCGACCTGGATGAACTGCTCATCCTCGCCCCCGAGAAGGCTCTCGGAGACCGGTCCGTTTCCACCGAAGCGAGTGCCTGGAGGCTTCTCCCGCTTGCGGTGGGGGATTCGGAATTAACGGATCGGTTTGGTGCGAGTATTTCCAACCGGTTTCGCTGTTTCGTCGACGAATTACGCGGTTTCGGCAATTCTCTGGGGTATCCGATTGCGGCGGAAGCCCGGAGTGCAGCGCTCGAGATGCTGCAGCATGTCCTTCTCCTTGCCGGTAATGTTTCCGGTGACTCTGAAAAGGGCAGTCTTCTTGCGGTGGTGCGCTACCCGAAGCAAACCGCTTACGCTGTTTTGCGTCGGAACGGGCATCCCGAAATTATCCGGGTTTTGCCGAAGCCGACTCTGCACGGGCAGGAGGCGGCTGATCTTTCCGACCTTGTTCGGAGCGTTGTTGCGACGGGAAATGTGCCTGTATCGCGGCTCTTTTTTATGGATCGTTTCCCCCCGGAGAACGGTGTTTCTGACCTCGGTCCGGTCACGAATTCTTTTCCCGGAATCACCATCGAATCGATCGCTCTGGGTGCTTTTCCGGAGTCGCCCGGTTTTGCTGAAGGAATTCCCGAGGCGGGATTGCCTCGCGCCGAGGCGGATGACGGGGCGAGTGTCCGTGTCTCCGGTCCGCTTGCTGAGGCCGCCCTTCTCGATTTTTACTCCGCTCCGCACACAGAGGCGGCGCGGCACCCCCGCCGGGCCGACCTGCTTCTCGCCCGAACAAGTCTCTTCTTTCGCTCAGCGCTCTTTTTTGTCGTCATTTTCTCGGGGCTTTTTTTCGGGATGGATGTCTTTCGCAAAGTAAACTCCACCGAGTGGAGCAGCTCGCCTGAGGCCGTCACTGAGGCAAATGCCCGGCTTGCCGGTCTTATGGAGGAAAAGAAGCGCTGGCAGGCGTGGGATGATATCCTTTCGAACCGCTCGGAGGGCTGGCTGGCTCTGGAGCTTCCCCTTCGGCTTTTTCCTGAGAAAAGCGGTCTGCTTCTGCAGGATTTTTCCTACAGGCTCGAGGCTCCGGTGATTGCGAACAATCGGGTCGGCTACACAAGGCGTTGGCGCTTTTCGGGCTACGTTGATCCGGAACTAGCGACCAATATCGCCGCTCTCGGTTCGGAGCGCGAGGTGGGCGGTATTCTGAAGCAAATTGCTCTTGAGAACGAAGCCCCTTATCTGAGTGACGGCGTGGAATCATCGCTGGAGCTCACCTTTCAACAACGACAGGCAAGCATGCCGGAATCACCCTACTTCCCCCTCCAGTTCACGCGGCGTTTCCGCAATGCTTTTGACCTTTCTCTTGGTGACAGGGTCGCACCTGAAAGGATGGGCTCACTCCCGACCCTGCCCCGCGTTACCAATTAATCCTCCTCCCCGGGAGGGGAAGGCCCGGAACCCGTATCGTTCTCATGAATCGTCACCGCCAAGCAATCCTTGTTCACGGATATGCCGTTCCAGCTGCCCTGGCCGTGTTATTGCTGGGTGTTGTTTTCTATGTCCGTTCACGGGTCAGCGAGGAAATGGAAAAACGTGAACTGGCGCGTGAGGAGCTGCGGATGGTTAAAGCACAGGTCAGTCTGCTCGAAGAGTTCATGGGGTCCGGGGAGAGGCGGGGGAATCTGACGACGTGGGAAGAACTGGGTCGTGAGGATTTTTTTCATAAATTCACCCAGCTGATTGATCGTACCCTTTCCGAGCTTCCAGGTGGCTCGCTGAGGCGAACCGCGATGGGGCAGGCTCCCGGGGGCGGGGCGGTGACCGGTCCCACCAACTTGCCTCATTCGCGGATCGCCCTGACTTTCGAGGGGTATTTTCAGGAAATGCAGACCCTGCTGGCAACTTTCGAATCCGAAATGCCGGCCCTGATGCTTGAAAGCCTTGACGTAACAAGGGGTGGAAATGAGGCCTCGACGACCGGCGGCCCGTATCTCATTTTTCGAATCGTTTATCTTCACTGGGATGGGCCCCCGATTCGATCATGAATTTTTTCCCCGACTCCAACGGCTACCCGTCACAAGAACTGACGTTCCCGGGACGTCACCGGTTCGTCGTCCTGCTGATTACCTTTGTCCTGCCCCTTCCGTTTATTGTGTCCGTGCCGGGTCAGGAAAGCGCTCCCGGGGGGCAGGTGGTTGAGGATTCGGGAGGCGGGAAGCCTCCGGCATCAGGTGAAGCGTTGCGGATGAGCAGGATTCAGGAAAAGATTCGAATGAATTCGAGGGTCCTTGACCCGTTCGGGTTTTCGATGACGTCAGGGAAGAAAGCGCCCGAGTTTGTTGTTGAGCCGGAAGAGGTCCCGGTTGAGGAGGAGCAGGAAAGGCCACCGTCAGGGTTAACCTCCCGGGCGGTCGGGGCTCTGCCCCTTACCGGCATTTATCCGTCGAAAAATCAAATTGTGGTCCGAGGAAGACCTTATGAGGCCGGCGCTTCACTTTCGATTCAGATCGAAGGAGTTATGGTAAACTTGATTTTCGTATTAATTGAGCCCGGAGGGATTCGCTTTCGCGATGCCGACACGGGTGAGGAAGTGGTCAGGCCTGTTCGCACTGCTGCTTTTATTTTACCCCGAAAGGGGCCTTCTTCGGACCCGCCTGAAGCGAAGGGAATTTTCCCGCGATCCGGGATTATCCCGATCCGATAAAGCGGAAGGTGAAGAGCGGACACGGGACGCAATTTTTTTAAATTCTCTTGAATGCGACTCAATTTACTCCCTATTAGATACGCATGCCTGAGCATCACAATAACTCTGAAGGACCTCCCGGGGGCATAATCCCGAAAGTGTTCCCGTCAGACCGTGCATACTCGCTCCATTGGAGATCGTCGATCATCGTCGCTTTCGCGGTTTTGATTGGGGTTACTTATTTTTATGTGCCTCTTGGAAAGACAGAGGGAGTGGTGAGGCTTGGACCTGAGCGGGACGGGAATTCTGCTCCTCTTCGGCAGCAGATTCCCGCCGGTAACGCCTTGCCAGAATCGGTTGACCTTGCGGCTCCTCCCGCGTCAGCGGAGACAGCCCTTTCAGGAGCTTTCGTTGATGCCGCCGGAATTTCGTTGCCACTTTTGCCTCAAGAGCGGGCGGTCGCCGCTTCCAACCAATCCCCGCCCGGTTCGCCATCGGGAGAGGTCCCGGTTGTCCTGCCTCTCCAGAACGAGGGGCCGTCGCCGACCGATGGCGGCGCTTTCACCGGTAGCCGGCCCGATTCTCTTTCCGGGAACTCATCGGGCGACGGGCGTATTCTCCTTACCCAGATATCCGCCCCTGTCGGGGATACCGTGCCCTTGTCTTCGGAGGGTAGCGATAGCGGCACGGAAGGCTTCATCGAAACGACCGACTCCGGATTCTGGCTCGAAAAAGCTCCTCTCAATGACGTGTTTCAGCATCTCGCCCGCCTAGGCAATCTTCAGTATTTCCACAACTCCTCGCTGGACACGCCCGAATTTGTCGTCACCGGCGAGCTCCGCGATGGAGACCCTGTTCTGCAGATGCAGGAAGTGGGTCTCATGTTCGGTCTCACGATTCATGCCACGGAAAAGACCGTCTACGCGTTCAACTCGCAGCAGCTTGCCCGAATGCCCCAGGAGGCGGTCCGTTATCAGCTGAAGTATCTCCGGCCCGATGACATGGAGCAAACCAAGATTATCCTCCAGCCCTTCCTCACTCCCGGTACGGGGATTCTTGAATTTGAGACCAAGACAAATACCCTCGTGATCTCCGACAACGAAAAGCAGGTCAAGAGACTGCTCGCTTTTCTGGAAGAGATAGACCAGCCCAAGCAGCAAATCGCCATCGAGACCCGCATCCTCAGGATATCCACTTCCTCACGCAACCTCGTCGGGGTCGATTGGTCCTCGGTCCTGGGAAATGAGGGGGGAATCAGCCTGAACGCTTCCGGAAGCCTGAATGCCCTGTTCGGACTTCCCGGGCTCGACAGCGCCACCTCCGTTGTCGCCCGAAACACGACGGGAACGGGCCTCAGTGTCGTGGAAACGACGCGTAATTTCACCTCTTCCTCATCTGGAGACGGTGAGGAAGGTCACCTTGTGCTTTCCCCTATTCAGATCGAGGCGGTCTTCAAAGCTTTGAATACCGGAGGCCTCGCGGAGCAGGAGTCGAGCCCGACTCTCATTACGGAGGATAACGAGGAAGGGCTGATTTCCGTGGTGGACCGGATTCCGATCATCACCACCACTGTCAGTGCGACGACGGGCGGGCAAAATTCCACCGAGGAGGTTCGTTATAAAATCGACGACGAGGACAATGCCGGAGATCCATCGACGACACGGGAGGTGGGAGTTACTCTCGCGGTCACTCCGACGATTCTCCCCGACGGTACTATTCGCATGAAACTGCGCCCCCGCTCCGCCCAGGTGGTCGAATACGTCACCAGCTCTTCCGGGAACCGCTACCCGCGGGTCAACGAGTCCTCCGTCACCACGGTGGCCAGGGTTCCGAACGGACACTCGCTTTTGATTGGCGGATTTTACGAGGAGGTCCGCTCGGAGGACAGCGCCAAGGTCCCTGTTTTCGGCGATGTTCCGGCGCTGAGGCACTTGTTCAAGAACTCCGATCGGCAAAAAGACCATACAAGTCTCGTTTTTATCGTGACACCCTTGCTCTATCGTCCGGACGATTCCGGCGCCTCTGACTTTATCAGCCGGGAAATCCATCAAAGCCACATCCTTCCGGATGAGTTTGCCTCGCCCGATCCAATTCATCCGGAACGCAACACCGCACCCAACCTGCGCGCCAACCTGCCGCGGGCTGAGCCGGTTTTAAATCCGCATCTTCTCCACCCGAACCATGGGCTTACCCCGGCGGCTTCAGACTCGCCGGCGGTTAAAACTTCCTCCGGTAATTTTTTGAGGCAACTTTATACCCCCCCTTCAAAAAAATCTTCCCGTTGAGGTTTTCCTTACCGGTATCGGTGAATCGGGTGTCGGTTCTCCGACTCGCGGGCAGACTCCGGGGAGTTGAGAGGCTCAAGGTTATTATGGACAGCAAATCCATCGCATCGTTTCACGGTGATTCTGAACACAGCCAAGGCGATCTCTCTCCGAAGGCTCTCGGGCATTCGATACGAAAAACCGTGGCGCTGAGAACTTTTGATGTCGTTAAGGCACACTGTCCCGGCCTTGCGATCGAAGAGTCTTTCGTAACGGACTACCTCAAGGACACGGTTTGCGGGACCGGCAGCGAAGCACCGGAGGATTTCCTTTCCCATGTCCTCTCGCGCAGCGGTCTTGCCCGTCATCTTTGGGAAGAGCTTCTCGAACAGTTTGCTTTTGCTTCCGGGCTGCGCTTTCCTTTCCTCGGTTTTGCTGACCGGATGGCCGTTCCGATTGAATTTTACACACAGGAAGGGGACATTGCCGAGCTTTGCCGACTTCTCCAGACCCCGGTCCTGCAGGCGGAATCCGCCTGTTTTTTAACCCTGGCATCGATCAACCCCGTCACTGCGGAAGCCCTTTCCGCAGAAATTGTCCGAACTTTCCGAAGCCGCGGGCTCCTCATTCCGGTTATCTTCCCGGTTCGGACGGATTTTGAAAGCTGGCAGTGCCTCTGTCGACGTCATTTCGCTGCATGAACCTTGATCTTGGATTTCCCGTCAACGAGACGTTTACCCGGCGGGTGGTTGAAGAAATCATTGCCCTCGCTCCGGAGGGGCACTTTGCCGGAGATGACGCCGCGATCCGGGCATCGACCTCGGCAAGGATCCTCTCGATCGTTGCCTCCCAGTGCGGCATTCCGTTTTTAAGGCGCATTCGGGACTTCGTCGATCCCGTCCTTCTCGAAATCTTCGATCCCGCTCTGCTCAATCGCGGCCTCTTTGTTCCGATCGCAAGGGACCGGACCCGTTTTTATTTCGCCGTCGTTAACCCCTGGGATACGACGGGGGAGGACGCGATTGCCTCCCGCTTCGAGGATCTTGAACCGGTTCGGGTCCTCGTTCCTTACGCTGAGATAATTCCCGTCATCGAATCCGTTTCCGGAACGCAGGGGCCTTCACGGAACGAACTCGAGTCGATTGAGGTCGACGAAAGTTCCGAAGAGAAGCATTATTTTGACATTAATGCGGAACACGAGGAGCCGCTCGCAAGGCTCGTCGCCAAGATCCTTTCCGATGCCATCCGATTCAGAGCCTCGGACGTCCACGTGAAGTGCGGGATTGGCGAGGTCACCTACAGCTACCGTATCGATGGAGATATGGGAACGAAGTATCCGATTCCGATGAAGCTGAAGAATCGGATCGATGCCTTTCTCCTCAATCTCATGGGCCTGGCACCCGAAGAGCGGGTGAAAAACCCGGGTATTTCCGGACGTTTCGGAGTTAATTACCTGAATCGCTCCATCGATATCCGCTTTGAAAGGCACCGCACTTACCGCGGCTATCATGTGACGATGCGGCTTCTCGACAAGGCCCATTTCGAGGCAAAACTGGGCGTTGGTTCGCTCGCCTTCGATCCTGCCACCCTTTTTGAACTTGAGAGAGTGATGGCGATTCCCTCCGGGATTATTGTGATGTCGGGACCGACCGGTTCCGGCAAATCGACCACTCTGAACGCCATGCTGCGGGAATTGAACCGTCCCGAAGATAACATTCTCACCCTCGAAAATCCGGTCGAAGATGAAATTCCGGGAGTGATTCACTGCGATATCCGACCGAACGAGTTTAAGGCGATGATTGCCAGCTTCATGCGGAGCGATCCCGATATCATTCTAATGGGCGAGGTGCGGGATCTTGATTCGGCAGAGCTGGCAATCGAGGCCGCGATTACCGGTCATAAGGTGTTGACCACGATTCACACTCCGAGAGCTTCACAGATTATCGAGCGTTTCGAACAGATAGGCATTGAACGCTGGAAGATTGCGCAAACGCTTAAAGCTGCCTGCGCCCAGCGCCTCATTAAACTGCTCTGCCCGGTCTGCAAGGTGCTCAAGCCCCGTCTTCTGGAGCGGGATATCCGCAAGTTCAACCTTGACGATTCGATGAGGGATCTGCCCATTTACGTCCGGAATCCCGAGGGATGTCATGAGTGTCAGGGACGCGGGTTTCACGGGCGCGCCGCCATCCTCGAAATCATTCCGATCACGGCGCGCTGGTCGGACGAACTTTCCAAGGGGACTCTCAGTCCCTACGAGATGGAGCGCGAGGTCCGGAAAGACGGTCGGCTTCCATCACTGAGAGACAGCGGCCTCGCGCTGCTCCGCGAGGGGCGCACCGATCTGGAGGCCCTGAGTAAATCCATCGATCTCACCAACGCCGAATGAACCCCCCTCCACCGAGACGATCCTCTGCGCGCGACCTCCTTGAAGCCGCCCTCGATAAGCCGGTCGATATCGCAGTTAAAGCCAAGGAGAAGAGGCCCTTTCTCGGAATCAGTCTCTCGAAAAATCTACCGGGTAAGGAGATTATTAAACTCTGCCGCAGCCTTGCCTCGATGCTCAGGGCAAATATCAACACCTCAGACGCCCTCTCCTATTACGGCGCGAATCATCCGTCCCTTTTGATTACGAAGCTCACGGCAGAGATAAGAGAATCTCTCGGCAATGGCATGCCCGTCGACGCGGCCTTCAAAAAAACCGGGCGTTTTGATGAGAAGATCATCTCCCTAGTCCGGGCCGGGGCGGATTCGGGACAGCTCGCGCGGGCCTTTCAGTCTATTGCCGACCGATTGAAGAAGGAGTCGGAATTCCGTTCGCGAATGCGAAAGGCGACCCTGCTGCCGGGGATCATTATTTTTGCTCTCCTGCTCCTTTTTGTATTTTCACAGATCCGTGTTATCCCCCAGATCGAAGATATCATTCTTGATATAGGCCAGGAGCCCGATCCGATCTCCGCGATACTTTTTGAAATCAGCCACGCCACCCGCAAGGTATGGATACCGGTGATTCTTCTCCTCTGCGGATCGGTTTTTTCTTTTCTTTTTATTGAGCGGGTGCGCAGCGCGGTGGTTTTTTTCCTGATGGCAAGATGGCGCCTCCTCCGTAAGCTGGTCATGGGAATGCGGCAGCTTCTTTTTATCGGCTCGCTTGAAATGCTCTACTCAAACGGGATTAATCTGGCCAAGTCCGTCGAGATCGCTTCCGGTTCCCTCAAGGGAACCCCGATGTACGAAGAGCTTCGTAACGCGGGAAGGCGCTATATCGAGACAGGCCTTCCCTTTTCCGAAGCCTTGCGGAAATTCACCTCGTGTGACCCACAGGTGGCGCACCTTGTCTCAATCGGAGAGCGGTCCTCGTCTCTTGACGAGCAGTTACGGCTCCTCACCACCATGTATGAAGAAGAGGTCGATCAGGTGATCGGCGATTTCACGCAGATTGTGAACTTCATCGTTCTGGTCATGGCCGGCCTCCTCATCACACTGGTTTTCGGCGGCTCTTTCCTCCCGATTTTCCTGATGGGCCCCAAAATGATGAGCGGGCAGGGTATCTGAACCCGGAAACGGGACGGCTTTTTCACCTATCGCGCTATGCAACAGACTTCCTTTGACCGGTGGCTCCAGCGAAGGTTCGTTCACCAAACCCGGTTTTACTGCAATACGCTTCCCCGTGCGCTTCCGCGCAGCGTTCTTCTCGACGAGAATGACGCGGAAAAAGGGGGGCGATATCTTTATCGGATTACCGCCCGTGACGAGGGAGTGATACGGCAAATCACAAGCGCCCTGGAAGCTGAAAATATTACTTACACCTCCCGGGTTGCGGACCGGGCGGGGATTGCGGCCCGTCTCTTTTCGAATCCGAACCGTTCCTTCACCATGAGTGTCCTTTGGATTTCTTTCGGGATTCTCTTCCTCGTTCTGGTTCTTTCCGGTTTGCCCGGAGAAGCCTGGCAATGGCTCATGAGCGACAAACCATCCCCATGACCGAAGTTTCCAGTCCGGGTCCTGCCTCACATGCACCCCGGGCCTGACGGGCGTTTCGGAAGAGATGGTTTCGGTCGCGAGCGGCCTGGAAAATTGTTACCATGTTCGGGTCCTGTCCGCCGGCCGGGGCGGAAGCGCAGTCTTGCGTGAACGAAAGGCATACGATAGCTTCCCGCACGATGCACTCAACGGAGATCAGCCCGCGTTCAACCGTCCCGCCCGGCGGTGGAGTCTTTTTCCCGAAGGGGCTTGTGATCGGTTACCGCTCGCGACGGCGACCGCCGGTCCGCGTCGCCGCCTTCGAGTCAGAGATATGTCTCGGTCCCGGGCACTATCTTCTTCTGGCCCGGAACGGTTCAGGCAAGACCACTCTCCTGCGCACGCTTGGCCGTCTCATTAAGCCCCTTGAAGGCGCTTTTCGAATCGACGGCAGGCTCCTCCATTTCTGCGACGATCTCACCTTCGATGCCGGCCACAAGCCCCGTGAGATTCTGCGGGCGCTTCTCGATCGGGACTCTTTCAAGACATCCCTCTCTTTTGCCGGCGAATTGGAATTACCACTTGATCGTGATTACGCCACCTTATCGCGTGGAAATCGTCAGAAGCTCGTCGCTGTTCTGGGCGAAGCGGCGGCGGCACACCGCGAGGGCGGTTGTGTGCTGCTTTTCGACGAACCTCTCTCCGGCCTGGACTTCGTGGCACGGGACCTCGTCAGGTCCTGGTGGCGCGAGCGCAAGGAGGGGGTTTGCCGAATCGTTTCACACCACCCCGACGATGCCACGCTCGAGGCTGACGCCGCGCTGGTGATTCGGGAAAACACCGTCGGCCTTGTGAAGTCAACAGATGGAGTCCTCGACTGGTCGGGTCTGAGGCACTCTCTCTTTGCCCCCCGTTCTGAAGCATGAATGGCCTTCGACTCTATCTATCCTCTCTCTTTTCGCGGAAGGTCATCCTCGTCTTTGCCCTGCTCCTTCCGCTGTTGGCGGTGTTTCTCCCGGAACTGGCCCCCACCTCACTAAAACCCTCTCTGATCGAACCTGCCCGGGCCCAGGCGGCATGGGTCCTGCTCTGGCTGGCGACGGTGATATGGATTCTCGTGGAAGCTTCTTCAACCGGGGCCCGATGGCGGCGCGGGGGTATTTTTGAACTGCTCCTTCCCGCTTCCCGGGCCCGCTTCCCGAAAGCCGCTCTGGTTCTGCAACTCAACGCGGGCCTTCTCTTTCCCGCAATCGTGCTGCTGATCGAGACGATCCTGATCTCTCTCTATCTTTGCGCCCCTTCGGATCCGGCCGAGGCCCGTCTCTGGTCGGTCACCAATTTCCAATACGGAACTCTTTATTTGATTGTGACGGCACCACTTTGCCTCCTCGCCTTTTCCCTCGGCACGCGGCTGAACCCCGTCGTCTCCTGGATCACGGTCGCCGCCTTTCTCCTTTACGGGTTGGCGATTCAGGAAAAATTCGCCCCGTTTCTTTCCGGAGGCGGGATTGCTTCGAGCCTGGGGAGCCTTTTTCTGCCGCATTACCACCTCGCCGATTTGACGGACCGGCTCGTCTTCAAGCTCGGGCCTCTTCCTCCCGGCGTCTTCGGGCAATTTATTCTGTATTTCGGTGGTTGGGGGATCATCCTCGGCGTTGTCGCGTTAACTCTTTTCCGCCCGGGAAGGTAGCCGGATGAAATTCATTGAACTTATCCTCGCCACCGTGGCGCTTGTAGCCGGCGTGACAGCCGTCTTTTTCTCCGGAATCGGTTTCTCTTCTTCACCGGTGCCGCAGGAACCCTCACGCCACGCCTTATTGAATCCGAATCCCTTCGCTCTCCGCGGTTCGGCTTTTGGGTCTCTTTTCTCACGCCTCGCCGAAGATGATATCGACAGAGTCTGGCATGTCGGCCTCGAGGGAGAAATCCATTCCGCCGGCAACGGATGGCTGGCGCGGGCACGGGAGGAGAAGTCGCGGCGGACCAATCCGAAGCCACCCGGTGGTGCCCACGCCACCGCGATTCGTCGGGATCTGCGTCAAATGCTGGTCAACGCTTTCCTCCTTGACCCCGGAAGTTATACCATATACGAGGCGCTGTATCTTTTCCTTACCTCAATGGACGGGATCGATCAGGCGGAAGGGGAGCAACGCGCCGGCGAGCTCTCCGAATTCGCGATCCACTGGATCTCGGGTGAAACCGAGGACCCCGAGCCCTGGCTTACCGCTGCCGCCGCGTCAATCAATCTTCACCTCTCACTCGGTCACTCCGACAGTGGCCCGCATCGTGCCCGAACCCGTCCGGCGAATGATGAATCCCTGATTTCGAATGCGGCAGCTTGCCTGAACCGCTTTGACGCCCTCTGGGCGGAAAGCGGGGCGGAGGGAAGGCGGGATCTTCTCTCTGAAGAGCGGCGAAACGAGATCAACGAGCGTCGGGCATTTCTCGGGCGGCTGGTCGCCGCATGGCAAAAGCGGGAAAAAACCCAACCGCACGGAACTGAGGCCCCGTCTCTCGACGGGAAATGAAAGCGTCCGGCCGTTTTAGGCGAAAAGTGCCGCGAAATCGGAAGAAAGCCTCCTTCTCTGAACCCCTGGCAGGAAAAGCCGGAGGGTGAGGAGGTTAAGCCACCCGGAAAATGGAAAGAGGTCTAATTAAAATTTTTTCGTGACGTTTTACGGTGAAAAGTATATTTTTTTGATCGGTGAAGGAGATTGGTGGGAGATGTTCCATCATCGGCTCTCTTTCCGAAGGGTTTTTCCGAAAAAATACAAACGATTATGAAAAACGGTTCCTCTTCCCCTGTCTTGCGAGGGAAATATATAATGGCGCTTCCGGGACTTCTCGTCTGCGCGGTTTGCCTCCTTACCACCTGGTCCGGTCACAGCCAGAGCCGTTCGCCGGTTATTCCCGTCGGCACTCTCAGTGCCTATCCGACGGTCGTTCAGGCGGGGACTCATCCGACCCTCACCTGGAACGTCACGGTTCCGGAAGTCGTCTCCGACATCGTCACGATCGAAAATGGCGGCACGATCAGGGCCCAGCGGGACGTGTATGCTGACATCCGGGTTCTCGGCGCTTCCGTCAAGCGCGTCTGGCTTGATTCCCGCGGGCAGATTACCCGGTGGGAGTGGGTTCCCACCGAGGCGAGCGTGAGCAAAAGCGGCGGCAGTCTTTTGCGCATTTTCTATGGAACCAATGCGCAAGTCGTTCCGAACACGATCGTCCACACGACAAGGCTGCTTGAAGGGGAAACGCTTGACGTGGCCGGGCGTTATTCCCATTCGAGCTTGGCTTGGAGCACACGTTTCAGTTCGGCGGCCGGGTCAACCAATATCAGGGCGCTTCGCAACGGTGACACGCCGCCGACGACAACCCCGCTCTACCAGCAGCCTTCCCTCGAAGCTTTTCTCTCCCCCATCCTTGACAATCAGGGGCGCATAAAGATCGGTCCCCGGGACGTGGTCTACCTGATGGAGCTGACCCATTCCGACAAAAGCCACGGGGGCTATGATCTTCAGGACATGGCCCTGCTGGTCAGCTTTTATGACAAGGTAAACGGCAACAACGGGCACGGGAACAACGTTGATGGCGTCGATTCCAGTAATCCCGGCTCAAGTCCTCTTCACCAGACCGACACCGACCCGACGGTCGACGATGAGATTTCGACCCGAGGGCGCAGGCTTCGTTAAACGCATTCCCCTTCGGATAAAGGCGGGCGGGCCCCTTCGACCGGTGTCGGCACACTTACACGACCAGTCACGATGAAAATGTTTTCCGCTGTCGGCTTCGTCTCCCTCCTGTTTTTGGCGGATATGGCTGTTTTGCCGCGTTCGCTGGCGCAAGAGAGCGCTGACAAAAAGCCCGGGGCAACAGTCATGTCCGAGCCCGTTTCCGCCGAAGAGCTCTCCAACCGGCTTCGCCACGCCAGGCAGAACGATCCGATTCGTAAGTTGGTGCCGCCCGGGAATCCCGGTTCGGATCCTTCGAGGGGAACGCACGGTCGTGATCTCATCGCCGAGTCCACCGTGTTGAATCATGGCGGTTTGATGACCCTCGTGCCGAAACGGGCGGTGCTGCACCTTCCGGAGGCTCTCAAGAGCCGGGTGGGTACACGAGACGGTGCCGAGTTGCAGCCGTGGGCGAAATTTTTTGAGGTGAACCGATCCTGGCTCCACGCCGAGCCGGTTACCCGCGAGCGGGCCCTCGGTAAGACGCCGTTTTCCGCTGAAGAGACAAAAGCGCTGCGCTCCAGCGGTAAAATCATCATCGCCACCTACGAAGGCGGACCCATCTCCGTGCTCCCGGCCGCCTTCGCGACGGAATCAAGCGACGGGGAGCGGCCCATTGAATCCACTCTCCGGAAGAAGCCTGCCCCCGGCGGCGGCAGTGTTAGCCCGCAACCTTGAAGTAATCGAATGAAAAAAGCGATCATCACCCTACTGCTTTTTTGCGTCTGTGTTCCGGTCCGCGAGGCTTCCGGAAATGACTATGTCTTCTTCATCCGCCAGATCCAGATGCCGGATAACCTGGAGTGGGATGTGAGCGTCGCCCAGACCGGCCAGATTCAGTCCCCTCTGGAAATTAATCCCCACGGGGCGCGCTTTGAGCTTTGGTCGATTCGGAATGCTCCGCTCAGGAGCTACCTTCTCGATTCCACCTACGTCAATTCGTATATCCCTGTTTCCACCGTCCGCATCATTTCCGAGGACCCCTATGAAACCGTCCCCAGAACCCGGGCGGACCGGCCTTTTTCCGTCGAAGTGACCATGGTCGGACTTTCCTCCGATCCGGCGGCTCCTCCTGCGGCGCGTTCTGTGAAACTCCTGAGACACGCCCAGGCTTATCCGGAGCAAACGATAGGCACGGAAATTGACCGTGACCTGGCTAATCTCCTTTCCGAGGGGACTCTCACAGACAACGGGACACACTCCCTCGCCTACCCGGTAAATGCCATTCCCGGTGCCGACCGGACTAAAGTTCGGGGCGAGGAACGTTTCTCGGTCTTCTCTCTGGAGGACTATCAGGCTCCCGAGTCCCTTCTCGACTCCGTGACGCTTCAGGTCTGGCCCATGACTACCCATTCGCTCACAGGGATGGTCAATGGCCAGGTCATCAAGGGTGCCCTTCCCGAACTTTCGATTGAATACATCGACCTTTACCCCGACTCATGGACTTACCTCCAAGCTTACAAGGGGCCGCCGGTTCTCGGCACTTCGGGAATTATTGTTCCGGGTTCTTCGGTCCTCGTGGACGCTTCTGTCCCCCAAAACGAGATCCTCCGGGTCAAGGATCTTGACTCGGTCATCCGGGAGGACGGTTCCTGGACCCTTGAAGTGGTTACCGTGACACCCTTCGGCACGGAGAGGCTTCAACATCTAACCATCGAAGTCGATCGTACGATTCGTGTCAACGGAACTCTCAATACGGTCAATTGATCCCCGTTCCATTATCTCCGCGCGGTGCGCCCCGATGACCCTGAACGGATTGCTCCGCACCCGGGCTGGACAGCGGGGATTCACCCTCGTCGAGATCACGATGGCGACGGCCCTTCTGACGGCGCTCTCCGTGATACTTTTAAAGGTCTCGATTCAGATTTCCTCGATGCAATCATGGGCGGCGATGCAGTCGTTAACTGACGCCTATCTCTCCCGCGAAACAGCCCTTGCCTCCCGCCTGCCCTTTGCGGATCTTGTTTCAGCGGAATCTCCCTGGCCGCCGTATCCCGAATCTTCCGAAACAGAGGTGGTGATAGGTCGTTATCCGGGTGGGCGCGAGATTCGTGTCTCGCTTTTTCGTTTTCGAGAACCTGATCCCAACAATCTCGATCTGTCCGGCGGTAGCGGCACCCTTCTCACGAACCCGGCGCGCACCGAGGCTTGGAAAGCGCGTTCCGTTATTTCCTACCGTGTCGCGGGACGTGATTATCATAAAGCGCGAACTATTCTTCGGGTGCGATGAACTTGCGAAGAAAATTCCCGGTGGCCGCCTTCACTCTCATCGAAATGGCCATGGCCATTTCTATTTCCCTGGGCCTTGCGGTGGGCTTGCTTGCCCTGATCGGACAACAAATCGAATTCTCCCGCCGTATCGCCGACTTTCAGTTCCTGCGTGACGAAGCGCCGCAGATCAATACCCTTTTTGCGGCGATTATCAGCCGCGCCGATTCCTACCGGATTCATACCGACTTGCCTGCCGCGATCGCCGGGGAACCGGCCCCTGACTCGTTCGGGTCGGCTCTTCAGCTTCGTTTTCTCCAACCTGATGGATCGATTCGGCGGGCTCTTCTCGGCCCGGGTCCCAACGGGGAAAGAGGCATCCACTATTACCTGGAGAGTCCGCTGAGCGGTTTTCCGGCCGAGCCTTCATGGACGGTAAGTCGCGTCCCTTCGGCTGTTAGATTTTCCAATCTGAGTGGAATTCTTGAGATCACGCTTCAGGATGACGCGGGTTCCGAGATCACCTACAGTGGCAACCCGGATTGACGTTTTGATTCGACGATATGATGACCGTCTTGAGTTCAAGGAAAACAAACTGCTCGCAGCGGGGAGCCTCGTCCGTTCTCATGGTTGTCGGAGTCTCCGCTTTTCTCCTTGCCCTACTCGGGGGGAGTTTTCTGGTTTCTCTGAGGTCGGCCTCGACGCAGTCGAGGGCGCAGCTTCGTCAGGACTACACTCATCGGGAAGATGCTTTTCTCGCGGCCCTTATCCACCTTATTCCCAACCGTGCCATGGGTGCGATGCGGGAGGGCAGTGGGCTTTCCTCCGGTAGCTACACATGGGCGTCAATATTTGAGGACGCGATCGAACTGTCCAACAGCAGGGAGGTTCTCGAGGCCGAGATGGTCGCTTCCCTCGGTCTCGCCGGAATCTCGGCAAATACCGCCTCTAGCGGATTCAACGACAACTTCTCGGTGGGAGCACCCGCCGGAGACGGCCTTGTTCTCCCCGGAAACCTGGCGAATCTGAACCTGATCAGTGGCACAGGTCTCTCCGAAAAACTGCCGGCGACCTTAAATCTCCCTGCCGCCCTCGTCGCCGCCGATGCGAGTATTCCTCTGATTTCCCCGGAGAAAGCCTACCACCCGCTTGACGAAAAGGGGCTTTCGCTTTCAGCGTCCCTTCATTCCCGTTACAATCTTCTCACGTATCCGCAGATCCGCTTCGGATACTGTGCTCCCGGCTCGCTTTTTGTGGGCAAGCGGAATTGGTGGCTTTTCACGCTGCGCACCCGCATTAACCCCGGACAGGACGAGGTTCTGGAACGTAACTATGTCCTATCCATCTACGAAATTCCCTCGCAGATCCCTCTTGCTGCCTCGGGAAGGCTTCATTTGGGGCGCCACGCCGACGGGGCGAACTGGAGTGGCATTAACGTTGAAGGGCCTGTCTACGGCGCTGATCTGGAGGCGATCGGGCCTTTCAGCGCCACCTCGGGATCGCTTGCGGCACGGCGCTCGATTTCCCTGGCGGCACCAACCTCCGTCGGGGGTGAGTTCCTCTCCGAAGGCTTTGACGATCTCGGGATTCGCGAAGCGCGAGAGCGGCAAACGCAGGGGGACTTTTATGCGGCGTCAACTTCCGGTAGCGAAAAGGCCCGCTCGCTTTTCGTTGATGTTATGGCGGGAACGGACTTTCTCTACCGTTCCAACACCGCTGATCCTGCCAACCGGGTCAGTCCCGTGGGATGGGATGATTATGCCCGCGGGGCGAATCAGGCTGCCATGATTGCCCGTGTCAAGGCAGTCGCTCCCTCGTCCCAGCTGCCCACGGTGATTGAGTTTTCCTACCTCGATAGCGCCGGTCTGCGCCGCACGCATCTTCTTGAGCGCGGTGAAAACTGGAATTCACCCCTCGCCGGAGAAGACCCTCTGATCCCCTTTGAAACGGAGATTCTCGAAAACGGGCGTCATGCCCTTATCATTCAACCGGAACTGTTTCCCTCTTTTCTCCTGACCCTTGCGGATGCGGCGTCTGTCGATGTCAACCATTCCCTGCTCATTGAGCACGACGCGACGTCACCGGGAGTCATTGTTCCGACCATTCCCTCACAGCCCGATCAGTTAGTGGTGGCGCTGCGCCGGTGCGCTGATTTCTCTAATTTCGCAAAGGGATTTGCGATCGTAACTCCAGCGCGGGTCTATCTACTGGAAAGTTTTAACCAGGTTCCGACGGCGGTGCCGGCGGGAAGTGGACTCCCTGAGGGAGAATCTTTTTTCCCGCCCGTCGCGATTTTTTCCCCCGAAAAGCGTTTCGGGGACCGGCTTAACGTCCCGACGCCGGTGCATCTTTCCGGGCGAATCAATGCGATGAGTGAAAGCCCTGATTTGAACCGCTCGCCCCTTGATCTCAAAGGCGCGAATGACGATGATATCGGCGGGGATATCACTTCGGCCGAACTTTTTTCCGCAGCGTCTCCGGCGGCGATTCCCCCGATTCACTTCCTGCACTGGCTGGTGCTGATCGAAGAAGTTCATCCCTGAATTCGCCGGGGGAGCGGCGTTCCGGGTATTGCACGGGAAAGGGGCCGCCTCATGCAGGGCGGGAAACCGGGATTCCATGAGATCAGGATTGATTGTCGTGGGAGTTAGGAGATAAGCTAAGCCGTTATGGAGATCCCTGAATACTATTCCACCACCCCTCGCGTCCGGAAAAGACCGCGCAGCAGAGCTGACCGGAGGGGAAAGAAAGGGTTATCGCTGATCGAACTAACCCTCGTCATTTCCATCCTCCTCGCGCTCTCGACCGTCGGGATTGTTTCCTACCAAAATCTTACCTCATGGCGTAAAGGGAAATCGGCGGGAATCGAGCTGCGTTCCGTTTACGCGGCCCAGCGGCTCTACCTCGCTGATCACCCCACGAAGTCTGCGGCGATGCTGGAAGCCAGTTCCATTCTTCCCTATCTGCCCAACGGAAACACCCTGCCTCAGATAGAGTCACTCGATGGCAGTCCGCTAACGATTCGAATTACGACCATGCCGCCGGTCTTGCTCAGCGGTGACACCGTTTACGATCCTTCAGGCTCCCCGGGCGATGGCCTTTGGGATGTCGGTGCTGAATGAGGATAAATCCGCGGGTCATCGGTTTTCCCCGACGGTATCCTTGTTCCTGGAAGACCTTAAGAGAGCGCTAGCTCCGGTGCTCAAGCTCCCCGGATCCGCGACAGGACGATCCCGGTGACCTGTTTGGGGTTTGCCTTGCCCTTGCTGAGCTTCATGACCTGGCCGACGAGGAAGTTTGCGGCCTTGTCGTTGCCCTCGCGGACTTCCCCGACGGGGCCGGGATTCGCGGCGATGACTTCGTCGACGATGCCCTCGATCTCGCCGGAATCGGCGGGTTCGAATCCTTTCGCTTTCGCGATCGCGGCGGGGGTTTCGGAGGGGTTTTCAAAGAGGTGGGCGAAGACTTCTTTGGCCTGATTGCCGGAGATCCGGCCGGACTCGGTGAGATCGATGAGGGCCCCGATACTCGCGGGAGGGACGGGACACTCCGTGATGGTGAGTTCACGCCCGTTGAGCTCGGCGAGGAGATTGTTGATGACCCAGTTGGCGACTTTTTTCGGCGCACTCGACCCGCTCGCGGCGGCCTCGTAATAGCTCGCGAGGGATTGCTCGGAGGCGAGGACGGAGGCGTCGTAATGAGTGATCTGGTATTGCCTCTCGAAGCGCTCGACTTTTTCGTGCGGCAACTCGGGGAGGTTCTCGCGGACGCGGGTGAGGAGCTCGGTGGTGCGAACGGGGAGCAGGTCGGGATCGGGGAAATAGCGGTAGTCGTGCGCGTCTTCTTTTGTTCGCATCAGCTCGGTCTGCCCGATCTCGTCGTTCCAACGCCAGGTCGCCTGGGTGAGAGAGCGCCCCGCCTCAAGTTCGCCGATCTGGCGCCCGATCTCGTAATGGAGGGACCGCCGCACCGCCGAAACGGAGTTGAGATTTTTGAGTTCGATCTTGGTGCCGAGCCCGGCCTGCTCCCGCGGACGCACGGAGATATTCACATCGCAGCGCATCTGACCTTTTTCCATATCGGCGTCGGAGACGCCGCTGTAGACGAGAATCTGGCGAAGCGAGTTGAGATAGGCGACGGCTTCTTCGGGCGAGTCGATATCGGGCTCGGAGACGATCTCCATCAGCGGGGTGCCGGCACGGTTGAAATCGATCGTGGTGTAGGTGGAGTGGTGGGTCGATTTGGCGACGTCCTCTTCGAGGTGGATGCGGGTGAGACGCACCTTTTTTCCCGGCGCGGCGATGCTTTTTTGCGCGTCTTTGGGGTAGGCGAGTTCATAGAGCGGGACCGAGCCGTCGAGGCAGAGCGGCAGATCAAACTGGGAGATCTGGTAGTTCTTCGGCATGTCGGGGTAAAAGTAGTTCTTGCGGTCCCATTTCACGACTTCGGGGGTGGTGCAACCGAGGAGCTGCCCCGTCAGGATGGTGCGCTCGATTGCGCCGAGATTGAGCTTGGGCAGCGCTCCGGGTAACCCGAGGCAGGTGGGACAGGTGAGGCTGTTCGGCGGCTCGCCGAAGCGCACGGCACAGCCGCAGAACATTTTGCTCTGTGTTTTCAACTGGACATGGACTTCAAGTCCGATGCTGGTGATGTAGTCCTGGGCAGCCATCAGAAAAAAAGGGGGGTCAGAGAGTGGTATCGGGAAGTTCGGGAACGACAGGCTCGGGGATCGGTTCGTTCGAAGCGACAAAGGCGTCCACCGCCGGTCTCAGGACGAGACGGCTCAGGTCCCCGGAAATCATGGGATCGGCCGCAGCGGCTTTCAGCGCCGGGTCGATGACGAGGGCGAGGCGGTCGAGTTCCTGCATTGCTTTGGCGACGCCCGGCCGGGTCGAGAGTTGCTCCCACACCGGCATCCCGACGAGGGCGGCGGTTTCGGGCCTGGTGAGGAGGTAGGGTTTCAGGAAATTCGAGGACGAGGCAAGAGTGAGGGCGGCGGCGTTCCGATTGCCCCGATGACTGAAGGGATCGATGAGATCAAGGGCCGGAGCGACGAAGGGCAGGCTTTCGATTCCGTTACGCCAGGCTGACGAGAGCGGGTAGGGAGGGATGTGCCCGCCCATTTCGCTGATGCCGTCGCGGGAGAGGGAGTGGATGTAGTTCAGTTCGTGCACGGTGCCGGCGACCCGGATGCAGTTAAAGAGGAAAAAGAGAACCACGGCGCTGGGAAAGAGGGAGAGAATGCCGCCGGGAACGCCGTCGACATACTCGTGAAACCAGCTGTCGGGATTGAAGAGAGACTTGAAGACAAAACCGAGGATGATGAGACTGATCACGTAGACGGGAAAAGCGAGCCCGGCCGAAAGACCGGCAGAGATCTTCCAGGTCAGATCGATATCGAGGAGCGTTTTCGCCAAGGGCGGCAGGAGATTTAGCCCGGCATAAAAAACGACGAGGGCGAGCGCCGCCGCCGTGCCCGACGCGAGCATTTTCACAACGCCGTGTTTCATCGAGGAAAGGAAGGCGATGATGACAAAGAGCAGCCCGATTAAGATGCCGGTATAATCAGTGAAACTGCTCATCGTCTTTTGTCTCCTTCGTGAGTACCGCGAAGGGCCCGCTGACGCAGCATGTGATCGACGAGGACGAGAGCGGCCATCGCCTCGACCATGGGCACGGCGCGGGGGAGAACACAGGCGTCGTGACGCCCCCGTCCCTTCAGTTCGGTATCACCGTAGTCTGTGGAGACGGTGTCCTGTGCTGTCATGATCGTGGCGGTGGGTTTGAAGGCGACGCGGAAGACGATGTCCTCGCCGTTGGAGATGCCGCCCTGGACGCCGCCCGAGCGGTTGCTTGTGGTCCGCACGCGGCCGTCCTGCATGCGGAAGGCGTCGTTGTGCTCCCGACCGGTCATTGCCGTTCCTGAAAAGCCCGACCCGACTTCGAACCCCTTCGTCGCGGGGAGGCTCAGCATCGCCTTGGCGAGATCGGCCTCGAGACGGTCGAAGACCGGCATGCCAAGTCCGACGGGGACATTCCGGATGACACAGCCGACAACGCCACCGATCGAGTTCCCTTCGCCTCGCACCTGCTTGATGAGATCGATCATGGGCTCGATTGAGTCGGGATCGCCGGTGCGAACGATGTTGGACTCGATCATTTCCCTTGTCAGGGTCGCGTGATCGACGTTCGCCCGGATCGACCCGATGGACTCAACGAACGGCAGGATCTCGAGGTCGGGTGCAAAATGAGCTGAGATGACTTTCTTGGCAATCGCGGCGGCGGCGACACGGCCGATCGTCTCGCGGGCGCTCGATCGACCCCCTCCCTGCCAGTTGCGGATGCCGTATTTGGCCTGGTAAGTATAGTCAGCGTGGGATGGCCTGAATTTCTCACTCATCTCCGAGTAGGCCTCAGGGCGATGGTCCTTGTTGCGAACAAGGATCGCGATGGGACTTCCGAGGGTGAGGCCCTCGAAGGTACCCGAGAGAATCTCGGCCTTGTCCTCCTCGTTGCGCGGGGTCGTGATCTCGCTCTGCCCGGGACGGCGTCGATCAAGATCGACCTGGATGTCGGCCTCGGTCAGAGGAAGGAGCGGCGGGCAGCCGTCCACGACAACTCCCACCCCGCCACCATGGGATTCGCCCCAGGTGGATATCTGAAATAGCTGGCCAAATGTCGATCCCATGTAAACTCTGCGAATGAACGGGAATCGGCGAGACAGTCAAATGACTTCCTCACCTGACGACTCCCGAAGTCGGCGGCGGTTCTCCCATCCGGCTCCTTTTATCGATTAAAACGGGCAAGCTCCCGATCAACCTCGCGGTTATGGGCGCGCTCTTTGAGATCATGACGCTTATCCCGCTGGTCTTTTCCCTTGCCGACCCCGATTTCAACTTTGACCCTGCGGTTTTTCCAGTAAAACCGCAGCGGCACGAGGGTGAGCCCTTGCTGTTCAGTCACGGCCGCGAGTCGCCGGATTTCGCGTTTATGGAGAAGGAGGCGGCGGTTTCGCAGGGGCACGTGGAACTCGTGGCTGGCTTGCTCGAAAGGGCGAATGTCGCAGTTGTAAAGCCAGAGCTGGCCCTTATCGACGCGGGCGTAGGACTCGCTGATGTTGATTTTGCCGGCACGGATCGACTTTACCTCGGTACCTCTCAGCTCGATCCCGGCCTCATATTTGTCCGAAATGTGGTAGTCGCGCTTTGCCTTGCGGTTGGTGGCGATATCGCTCATATCAAAAAGGAATGAATCGGGGCAGGGTAGGGGAATGCCCC
This sequence comes from Akkermansiaceae bacterium UBA6138, assembly GCA_002422425.1. Lineage (GTDB taxonomy): Bacteria > Verrucomicrobiota > Verrucomicrobiia > Verrucomicrobiales > DEV007 > Arctic95D-9. The sequence continues at coordinate 49,018 of DIVG01000087.1, forward strand.
CACCCTCTTCGGGGACCCGTGTCGTTACCCTACAGCGCTTCCGACGGTGGGGAAACTGGAAAGAAAAAGTCTCCGGCCGTCACGATTTTATCACTGGGAACAAGGTAACACGAACTCATCCATCCTCCGGCAACCTAAAAAATAACCCCGGCACCGCTTTCGCGGCACCGGGGCCCTCCTCCTTATATGATCGAGCGGGGTCCCGAAAAAAATATCGTGACCCCGCTCTCACGCGATTGATTTAGGCAAAAGGAAGGAGGGAGGCAAGACAAATCATTGTTTTTTTACACTTTGGGCCGCGAAAATTCAGTTTAAGGACCGGATACGGAGGTTCTTCCAGGAAACCTCATAGGGGCCCGTTCCGGCTTTGATACCGTGGACTTGAAGTCCGATGTGTCCGCCGGGATGGGATTGGTGGACATCTTCACGGGACAAATCGGCCACGACAGCCCCGTTGATGAAAGTCTGAATTCGAGGCCCCTTGGCAATGATACGAAACTGGTTCCACTCGCCGTTTTTCATGTGATTGTGAGCGTGATCGGCATTTTTCGGTTCGGGCGAGAGCCATCCATGGCCGGTTGCTTCACCATAGATGTATCCGGACTGACCGGGTGAGGCCTCAATTTCAACCTGTGGTCCGAAGAATCGGGCGAGATCGGTAGCGGGCGCGCCGTCTTTCCCGCTCGTCTTTAAATCGTTCGCGGTTTTTTCGCGGGAGCGGATCTGGACTCCCGAGTTGAGGCTGTCATGGACTTTGACTTCGAATTCGAGTTCGAAGTCATCATACTGCCCTTCGCTGAGAAGGAAGGTATTGGGGCTGCCCTCGGCCGTTTCGCCGCGAATAGCGCCATCGACAACGGTATAGGTGGCCTTGCCCAGGGAGGAAGGTTTCCAGCCGGTGAGGGTTTTTCCGTCAAAAAGACTGACCCAATCTCCGGCGGGTTCGGCGGTGATTAGCGGGGATCCCAGCGCACAGGCGGCGAGGGCGGCGTAGATGAAGGGTTTTTTCATGGTAGAGAGTTCCAGTATAAAAGACCTCCCGCTCCTGTCGAAACTCTTTTTGCGCCTTCCGCGTTCAGGACGCCGGGGACCCGACCGGTGAAGATCGCGGGAAATTTTATCGGACTGGCACTTGATTCACTCGCATTTCAACGTAAAGGTTGCCCTCCGTGTAACTCCGTGGTGTAACGGTAGCACAACAGATTTTGGTTCTGTTTGTCAAGGTTCGAATCCTTGCGGGGTTGCCACTCTAAAACACTGTAAGTAAGCGACTTACAGAAGATTCAGAAGAGAGGGCTTCCCATCGAGAAACACGGTTTTAACCCCTTAAAACTCTGTAATAGCCGCTTAAAACAGTGATAAAACTGTGTCGGGTTTTGAGTGTGCCCCGAGGGAAAACAGTGATCTCTTCTTTTCCCCGCCCCGTCATTACAGCAGAGCGTCGCAATCTGGGGTAAAACGTCGCCTTTTCAAAATCGCGCCGTGTTGACCTTTCTTCCCGTGTCGCTTTCTTTGGAGTCGCGACTCTCTGAGAACCCGCCGTGAAACCCGAGCACCGTTCGCAGTGAAGCCGCACGGGAGCCTCCTAAAACTTTTCCGCCACCTCCCCCACGGACACCGGCACGCTCATCGAGTTGGATCTCGCCACGGCACCGGCGAGGACACCGGCCTGCTCATCGAGGGTTCGTCCGTCCA
>DIVG01000033.1 GCA_002422425.1 Akkermansiaceae bacterium UBA6138
CACCCTCCTCACCCTCCTCACCCTCGCCGCCCCCCTCACCGCCGCCGAGCCGTCGAAACCGAATATCCTCTTCCTCATCTCCGATGATCTCGCCACCCGGCTGGGATCATACGGGGATGCGGCAGCGATCACGCCGCATCTCGACCGCCTCGCCGCGGAGGGCGTTGTTTTCACCAAAGCCTACTGCCAGGGCGCCGTCTGCACGCCGAGCCGGACCTCGTTCATGCTCGGGCTGAACACGCGTCATGCGAATGCCGACCACTTCCGGCATCATCCTGACACGATGACGATGGGCCGCTGGTTCCGCGAGCACGGCTACCAGACGTTTTCCGTAGGCAAGATCGACCACACCGAGGAATACCTCGACCCGCAGGCCTGGGAGGTCCGGGCACGGGACGCTGACGTGAAACCACCCGTAACGCAGGGGCGACGCATCAGTCTCGAGGAGGACCTCGGGACGCGGAAGCGGCGCGTCTCCCACCTCGGCATCGAGGATCAGCCCGAGGCACTCCTCGACTGGGCGAGGGCGGAGCGCGCGATCCGATTTTTCGACGAGGAACGGGACGAAACGAGGCCTTTCTTTGCCGCGATCGGATTTCATTCCCCGCATGGTCCGTGGGACACGACCCGCGCGATCCACGAGCGGCACGATCCCGCGAAGTTCACGCCCGAGATCACGCCCGCCGATGTCGCGCCCCTGCCGCCCGGCTCCCTCCTGCACGAGCCCGGACTCGAGCTGAGCGAGGCCCGCCAGCGCGAGGGGCTGCGTGGCTACTACGCGGCCGTGACCCTGCTCGACGAGCAGATCGGCCGCCTCCTCGATCACCTCCGCGCCAAAGGCCAGCTCGACAACACCCTCGTTGTTTTCACGAGCGACCACGGTTATCACCTCGGCTGGCGCGAGCAGTGGTGCAAACACAGCATCGATGAGCAGGTCATGCGCGTGCCGCTCATCGTGCGTCATCCGCAGGGCGCGAAAGGAGCCAGGGCCGGCGGCATCGTCGAGTTACTCGATCTCTTTCCCACCTTCTGCGACTTCGCCGGTCTGCCTGCGCCGGAGACGCTCGACGGCAAAAGCTTCCTCCCGCTCCTCATCGATCCGAAGGCCGCAGGCAAAGCCGGAGCCTTCTGCCAATGGGGCAACGGCCGCACCGTCCGCACGCAACGCTGGCGATTGGTCGAACGGCGCGACGGAAGCCGCGAACTCTACGACCACAGCACGGACATCGCCGAGTATCACAACCTCATCGCGAACCCGGAACATGAGGCGCTCGTGGAGCGTTTGCACGGGATGCTGGAGGCGGAATTCGGGAAGATGGTGAAGGTGAGGTGATCGGCGGAATAACACGGGGCTTGACGCGGCGATCCCGTCATGCCGTTAAACCCCTCGACGGCACGATCGGCGACGAGTCCATCATCCGGTCCGCGTTAACGCCAGGCATGAACGCGGCCTTTTTCCAGTCGAAGCGTTTGTCCCGCAATGTAACCTAGTGGTCGGACCTCTTACCTTTAATTTTTGACTCATGCCTTCTTCCCAATCTCTCGTAGCCATAATTGACTGGGCCAGGTCACCGCTGGGTGATCCGGCTTCGCTGGTTGAAAAATCGGTCATCGGCGAAGCGGCCGAAGTGCGCCGTTTTCTTTGTGGGAGCGATGATGACTTTATCGACGAGATCTGCGAGGCCGCCGCGATCATCGTCTGGCACAACACGCCCATCGGTGCGCCGGGACTCGCGCGTTTGAAAAACTGTCGGGCCATCATTCGCAATGGCGTGGGGTTTGACTCGGTCGATGTTGCGGCGGCGCGGCAGCTCGGCATTCCCGTCTGTAATGTGCCCGATTATGGCACGGAGGAGGTGGCGGATCACGCTATCGCACTGATCCTCGCACTGTGCCGTCAGTTGTTCCCCCTCGATGCGGAGGCGAAGTCGCTCGGCTGGGTCATTCGTGTGGAACCGAAGCTGCGCCGATTAAGGGAACTGACCCTCGGCATCGTTGGTCTCGGACGCATCGGCACGGCCACGGCACTGCGGGCGAAGGCCCTCGGCTTCAACGTAATTTTCCACGACCCCTACCTGCCGAACGGCGCGGACAAGGCCGTCGGCATCGAGCGGGTGCGCTCACTCGATGAACTACTCGTTCGCTGCGATGTGCTCTCACTGCATTGCCCGCTGAACGAAGAAACCCGGCACCTCATCGACGAGCGCGAGCTTTCCATGATGAAAGAAGGTTCCTTCGTCGTGAACACGGCCCGAGGCGCGGTGATCAGAAAAGACGCCATTCTTGCCGCCTTGCGTGAAGGGCGCATCGCCGGCGCGGGTCTAGACGTGGTCGAGGGAGAACCCTTGAAAACCGCCGAAGAAGCCGCCTCGCCAAACCTAATTGTCACCTGTCACGCGGCCTTTTGCAGCGTTGAATCCAAAATCGAGATGCGCACCACCTCCGCCCGCATCGCCCTCGCCGCCGTTCGCGGCGAACCACTCGAAAACGTCGTCAACGCCACTGTCCCATGAACATCACCGCTCTTGAACGTCCCGCCTCCCTCGTCGATTCCGTTTGTCAGCAACTGGCAAAGCTCATCCGGGGTGCCGACGCGGAGAAAAAGGATCGCTGGCTCCCCGGAGAGCGCTCCCTCGCCGAGCAACTCGGAGTCAGCCGCAGCGTCGTGAGGGAAGCAACGAAGCGCCTCGAGCAACAGGGCATGCTGGAAGTGCAACACGGCAATGGCATCAAGGTCGTCGATCGCCTTCACCGACCCTTGAGTGATTCCCTCTCGCTGCTTATTCCCGATGTGGCCGGTCGCCTACGCCAACTCAACGAGACCCGCTTGTCGATCGAGCCGGACGCCGCCGCCCGCGCCGCGGAACGGGCCACCAAAGCGCAACTTCTCGAGTTGCGGCGGATTCATTCGAGCCTGGAGGAGGCCCCCGACAACGACAACGCGATCCTCTGCGACCTCGCCTTTCATCACGCCATCGCTGATGCCAGCGGCAACCTGATTTATCGGCTCGTTCTCGACTCCCTCGGTGAACTCGGTCTCGCGAGCCGCCTGCGCACGATCGGCCGTATCGGCAAGGCCCCGGCCGCGGCACACCACGAAGCCATTTTGTTCGCCATTGAGAACCGCGACCCCGAAACCGCCCGCCAAGCGATGCGCATCCACATCCTCGCCGCCGGTGAGGACATGGACCTGCCCGCTCTCAGAACCCGAGAGGCCAAATGACCATGAAACCCATTTTTCTGTCACCAATCTTTTTGTCATCGCTCTGCGTTTTTTCCCACGCGGGCGACACCGCCTTCTTCGATTCCAAAGTCCTCCCCATCCTCCAGAAACGCTGCTTCGAGTGCCACTCGCACGGCACTAAAATCAAAGGCGGCCTTGCGCTCGACTCGCGCTCCGGCTGGGTCGAGGGCGGCGACAACGGTCCCGCGATCCAGCCCGGCGAGTTGGAGGCAAGCCTGCTCGTCAAAGCGGTCCGCTATGTCGACGCGGAGTTCGAGATGCCGCCCAAAGCCAAACTCCCGGCCGACGAGATCGCCATTCTCGAAGAGTGGGTCAAAACCGGTGCCCATGACCCGCGCAGCTCCGGAACCACCAAAGTGAAAAAAGGCATCGACCTCGCCGAAGGGCGCAAGTTCTGGGCCTTCCAGTCGGTCCGCGATCCCTCGCCTCCCCGGATCGAGGACGAGCAATGGCCGCTCGATCCCCTCGATCATTTCATCCGTGCAAAGCAGGAGCAGCAGAGCATCGCGCCCGTAGCGGATGCGGATCGGCACACCTGGCTGAGACGAGTCTCGCTCGACCTCACCGGTCTCCCACCGTCGGAGACGGAAGTGCTGGAGTTTGCCAACGACCGTTCGCCGCAAGCATTCGAGGTGGTCGTGGACCGTCTCCTCTCCTCGAAGGCCTTCGGGGAACGCTGGGCGCGGCATTGGCTCGATCTCACCGGTTACGCGGACATGATGGGCACCTCCAACAACGTCTTCGCCGAGCACGCCTGGCGCTACCGCGATTACCTCATCGATTCCTTCAATGCGGACAAGCCTTTCGATGAGTTCATCCGGGAGCAGATCGCCGGCGATTTGATACCGGCGGAATCCACCGAAGATCGCGCCGAAAACATCGTCGCCACTGGATTCCTCATGGTGGGCGACATCGAGATCGTGAATCCCGACAAGGCGAGGATGGAGGCGGACCACATCGATACCCAGGTCAACCGGATCGGACAGACCTTCATGGGCATGACGCTCGGCTGCGTGCGTTGCCACGATCACAAATTCGATCCCATCGGCGTCGAGGACTACTACGGGATCGCCGGGATGCTGCACAGTTCGCCCTCGTCGCACAAAATGCCCGACATGGGCGTGTGGAGTTCGCTGAACAGCATAGTATTGCCCGAGACTCCCGCCCAAATCGAGGCTCGCAAAAAGCTCGAAGCCGAAAACGAGCAACGCATTGCCGCTTGGAAAGCCGAACAGAAAACGCTCACCGACGAGAAAGCGGCCCTGACAAAACAACTCGCTGCCCTCGACAAAAGCACCGCGCCCGCCTCCCCGGTGGCCGCCACCGACCATGCGGAACGCGAGATCGCGCCAGCTCCGGAAGCCGGGAACACGGATGACAAAGACGCCCTCACCAGGCGTCGCGACGAAGTCGACGCGCAGCTCAAGAAGCTCGGCGAGACCATCAACCATGCCGAGTTCTTCAAAGACAAAACGCCGAGGGCTTTCGCCATGAGCGACGGCTCCGGGCCCGCCGACATGCCCGTGCAAGTGCGGGGCAATCCCTACACGCCCGGGTCCGTCGTCCCCCGCGGAGCCGTTCGTGTCGCCTCGTGGGACTCGTTTCCCGCCATCCCGGCCGGACAGAGCGGCCGCCTTCAACTCGCGGAGTGGCTTACCGACAAGCGCCACCCGCTCACCGCCCGCGTCACCGTGAACCGCATCTGGGCGAAGCTCTTCGCCACAGGGATCGTGCCCAGTGTCGATTATTTCGGCACCCGCGGCGACGTGCCCACCGATCCCGATCTGCTCGATCATCTCGCCACGCGCTTCATGGAAGGGGGATGGTCGCAGAAATCCTTCCTCCGCGCGCTCGTGCTCAGTCGCACCTATCGCCTCGGCAGCGCAAACGAAGCGTCCGCGATGAAGCTCGATCCCGGGAACAAACTCTATTGGCGCATGAATCGACAGCGCCTCGATGCCGAGGCCCTGCGCGACTCCATGCTTGCCGCGAGCGGAGAACTCATCCGCGACGGCGGCGGTCCCGCGCTCGTCCTCGAAGAGCCGGAAAACTGCGGCTCGCTCTCGCTCAAAGGCGTCAATCCGCCGAACTACAATCATCGCAAACCGCGCCCCTCGCAGGAGTTCGAACGCACGATCTATCTGCCGGTGCTGCGGAATGGTACAGCCGGACCGGATCGCCTTCGGACCTTCTTCGACTTCGTCAACCCCGCCGAGATCGCCGGTCAGAGGAATCAGACGATCGTTCCCACGCAGACGCTTTTTCTTCTCAATAACGACCTCATCCGCAAGCGCGCCCACGTCCTCGCCGACAAGCTCATCGCCGAAGAGCCCGACGAGGTAGACCGCCTCGAAAGCCTCTGGCTCCGTGTTCTGAACCGTCCTCTCACCAGCGCCGAACGCGAGGAAGCCCTCGCCTTTCTCGGTAGTGTGGAACCACTCATCACCACCGTCAAAGGCCGCCCCGTCCTCGACTCCATCAAGTGGCGCGAGCTCTGCCACAGCCTGCTGGCCTCGAATGAGTTTGTCTTTCGGTTATGACAAAAAGATTGGTGACAAAAATATCTGATCTTTCTGTCAAAATTTCCTTCGTCTTTAACTCGTATGCCGATCATCCCGTCCATCACCACGAGACGCCTCTCACAAAAGGAGTTTGGGGCACTTGCCTACGAGGTGATGGACCACGTTTTTGCGATTCATGGAGATTTCGGGCGCTTCTTTGATGAGAAGATCTACAAGAAGGAATTGGCAGCGCGCATGAATGGCGTTCACCTCGAGGTGTTTGTGGACGTCGTCCATGGCAGCTTCACCAAGCGCTACTTTGCCGATGTCATCGTTGGCGACGGTGGACTGTTTGAGTTCAAGGCGGCCGACGCCATTCACCCCAGGCATCGTGGACAGATCATCCACTACCTGTTGCTCTTTGATCTCTCCCGTGGAAAAATCATCAACGTGCGCACGGAGGAGGTGAAACATGAGTTCGTGAACTGCAATAGTCGCTTGGCAAATCTGCGGCGTCCCTTCATCATGGAGGACGAGTGGAACCGAAACACCCCGGGAGCCGAATCCTTCCGCGACACGCTCACGGCGCTGGTTGAGGACTGGGGTGCCGGACTCGATCTCGCTCTGTATGAGGAGGCCCTGCAACACTTCTTCAACAAGTCGCAGCCACTCGAGCCTACCGTCCCCGTTTTCGGAAACAGCGGGCACCTTGCCGATCAGCGCATGAGACTCGTCACCCCGGAGTCCGCCTTCAAGCTCACCACCTTTTCAGAGCCACCGGACAGCTTCATCAGCAACACCCGTAAACTCCTCCGGCACACCCCACTCAAAATCATTCACTGGGCCAATCTCACCCACGATCACATCACCCTGACCACCATCCATCCCTGATTTTTTTGTCATCAATCTTTTTGTCGCCATGAACACTCTCTTCACCCGCCGCCAACTCCTCCAGCGCACCGCCTGCGGCTTCGGTGCTCTCGCCCTGCAAGACATCGCCAGTGCGGCCGCCAATCCCGTCGCTGCCACCATCCCCGGCATGATCCCCAGGGCCAAGCGTGTCATCTTCCTCTTCATGGGCGGTGGTCCCTCGCAGTTGGATCTCTTCGATCCGAAGGACTACATCGCCCGCAAGCACGGGCAGAAAATCGACTCACCCCTGCGCAAGGAAGTCACCCAGGTCGGCACGGATCAGTTTCTCGCGCTCAAGGCCATGGCTCCGGTGCGTCCGCGTGGACAGAGCGGCATGATGATCTCCGATCTGATGCCGCACCTTGCCTCCGTCGCCGATGACCTCTGCCTCCTGCGCGGCATGAACGCCGACAACCCTCAGCACGCGGGCGCGACGCTGCAATTTCACACCGGCACCTTTGCCGAAGTGCGTCCCTCCATCGGCGCGTGGGTCAGCTACGGCCTCGGCACTGAAAACGCGAACCTGCCCAGTTTCGTCAGCATCCAGGGCGGCGGCGTGCGTGAATACGGCTCCGCGTTCCTGGCCGCGATCCATCAGGGCACGAAGCTCACCGTGCCGCTCGACAGCAAAACGCTGCCGGTCGAGAACCTGCGCAACGTCTCCGAAAACGAGGCCATCCAGCGCCAGCGCATGGACTTCATGGCCCGCATGAACCGCCGCCTCGTCGGCGACCTCGGTGGCGATGCCAACATGGAAGGCATGATCCAGAACATGGAACTCGCCGCCCGCATGCAACTCACCACACCCGAGATCGTGGATATCTCGAAGGAGAGCAAAGCAACACTCGATCTCTACGGCGTTGGCGGCAAGGACACGAACACCTTTGGCCGCGCCTGCCTCCTCGCCCGCAAACTCAGCGAGGCCGGAGTGCGCTTTGTGCAGGTCAGCACCGGCGGCTGGGATCACCACGGAGACATTCGCGGCAACCTGCCCAAGCTCTGCGCCCAGACCGATCAACCCGTCGCCGCGCTGCTCAAGGATCTCAAATCACGCGGCCTCCTCGAGGACACCCTCGTGCTCTGGAGCGGCGAGTTCGGACGCACCCCCTGGAGCCAGGATCTCAGCGGCAAATCGCCCATCGATAAACACGGCCGCGAGCACCAGCCCGAGAGCTTCTGCGCCTGGATGGCCGGTGGCGGCGTCAAACCCGGCCTCACCTACGGCGACACCGACGACATGGGCTATCGTGCCATCAACGGCAAGATCCACGTCCACGACCTCCACGCCACGATGCTGCATCTCCTCGGCATCGATCACGAAAAACTCACCGCCCGCCACCTCGGCC
>DIVG01000003.1 GCA_002422425.1 Akkermansiaceae bacterium UBA6138
CCAACGGCAAAAAGAAAGCCGATGAGAAGGACAAGGAGAAAGCCGCCGCGATCAACACCGACCTGATCATCTCCCTCCCCGAATCGGGCAAACCCGCTGCCTTTACCGATCTGAAGGAACACCAGGGCGAGCAAAGCTCCACCGGCGCCAAAGAGCGCGCCTTCGACAAGGTAACCACTCCCCTCTTCGCCCTCGCCTTTGACAAGGAGAGCCTCTGGTCCTACGCCGGCGGCGAAGACGGCAAGCTCTATGTCTGGGATGACAAAGGCAAACTGAAGTCCACCCTCGAAGCACCCGACGCAGCTACTCCTGCTCCCATTGAAACAGTCGAAGCCCCTGCACCCGCTGCCAAAACACCCTGATGAAAAAACTCTCCCCACTCCTTCTTATTGCTTCGTCAGGTTGGACCACCCTCCACGCCAGCTCGCCCGCCTCAATCTCTTTCGAGAACGATGTCCTCCCCATCATGACACGGGCCGGATGCATGCTTGGGAGCTGCCACGCGAAGGCCGACGGGCAGAACGGCTTCCAGCTCTCGATCTTTTCCTTCGACCCCGACTCGGACTACCGCGAGATCGTTTACGATGCGAGAGGACGCCGCATTTTCCCCTCGTCGCCCGACCACTCGCTCCTCCTTCTCAAGGCAACCAACGCGGTCCCGCACGAAGGGGAAAAGCGCTTCGAAAAGGACTCCGAGTTCTACAAAGTCCTCCGGCAGTGGATCGCCGAGGGAGCGCCCCGCCGCATCCCCGACGAGCCCGAGCCCACCGGCATCACGATCAGCCCGTCCGAGCTGTCCTTCAAAAAGAACGAGACAAAACCCATCAAAGTGACCGTCTCCTACTCGAACGGCAAGACCCGCGACGTCACCCACCTCAGCGAGTTCACCTCGAACGACGCCGCCTTTGCCAAAGTCGATCACGACGGCAAGATCACGGCCGGAGGCGTCCCCGGGGAAAACAGTGTCATCGTTCGCTACGTCGATCAGGTCGCGGCCGTTCGCGTCGTCATCCCGCCGGATAAACTGCTCCCGCCCGAGACCTACACCAAGTTGCCGCGGAACAACCGCATCGACGACCTCGCCTACACCCGCTTTCAGGAGCTCGGCCTTTTCCCCTCCGCGCCGTGTCGCGATGACGAATTCCTCCGCCGCGCCACGCTCGACGTCCTCGGCCGGCTCCCCACGATCGAAGAGTCCCGCGCCTTCCTCGCCGACACCAGCCCTGACAAACGCGCCAAACTCGCCGACCGGCTCCTCTCGCCTGCGCATCGCTTCGACTACGCCGACTTCTGGGCGACAAAGTGGGGCGATCTGCTGCGCCCCAACACCCAGCGGGTGGGGGTGAAGCCCGTCTATCTGCTCGACCAGTGGATCCGCGAAAAATTCCGCGACAACATGACCTGGGATGCCTTCGTCACCGAGCTCCTCACCGCCAGCGGCAGCACCCACGAGTATGGTCCCGTCGCGGTCATCCGCGACAAACGCGAGGCAGCGGATATGGCCGAGTTCATCGCCCAACTCTTCCTCGGGGTGCGGCTAAACTGCGCCAAATGTCACCATCACCCATCGGAAAAATGGAGCCAGGATGACTACTATTCCATGGCTGCCTTCTTCGGATCCATGAAGCAAAAAGGCCAGGGAATCTCCGCACCCATCTCCGGCGAGCCCGAATACTGGTGGTTCGAGCCCGGCGGCAAGGTCACCCACCCCGTGAGCGAGGCGGTCATGACGCCCAAGCCCCCCGACACTCCCGCCTTCACCGAGATGGACCCGACCGCCGATCCGCGGGCCGTCTTTGCGACCTGGCTGACGACGAAGGAAAATCCCTTCTTCGCCCGCGCCATGGTCAACCGCATCTGGGCCGAGATGTTCGGCAAAGGGCTCGTCGATCCCGTCGACGACTTCCGCGACTCCAATCCGCCGGCAAACGCTCCGCTCCTCGAGTGGCTCGCAAAGGACTTTGCCGAACACGGCTTCGACCAGAAACACACGATCCGCCTCATTCTCAACAGCCGTCTTTATCAGCAGAGCTCCGAGCCGAATGAGCACAATATCGGTGACAAACGAAACTTCTCCCGCAGCTACCGGCGCCGTCTCCCCGGCGAAGTCCTCCTCGACTCGATCTCGCTCATCACCGCCCAGCCCGAGAAGCTCACCGGACTCCCCGCCGACGCCCGCGCGATGCAGCAGTGGAATCACCTCCTCCCCAGTGACTTCCTCGACGCCTTCGGACGTCCCGACTCCAGCGCCGCGCCTCCGTGCGAGCGCGAGACCGGCGGCAGTGTCGTCCAGGCCCTGCATCTCATGAACTCGGACAGCCTCCAGAAAAAACTCTCCGGCAAGAGCCCCTGGCTCGATGAACTCGGGAAAAAGCCCGCGTCCGAGGCCATCGACGAGATCTATCTGCGCCTTTTCTCCCGCCTCCCTGCGGAAAACGAAAAACAGATCGGCAGCGCCCACCTCGCCACCGCCGTCGCCGTCGCCCCCGTCCGACCGCTGCTCGAGGACCTCGTCTGGTCTTTGCTGAATTCAGCGGAGTTTGTCCTGAATCACTGATCATCGCCCGAATAGGTTCGGCTCGAACGGGCCACGCGATGACGCAAGTTGCCCCTGCCCCTAAATCACCGCTATCTTCCGCAAGTCATGAGCCATCAACGATTACTGCGAAACTGCGAAGGGGTCGGCCGCCGGGATTTCATCCAAACCGGTCTTGGCGCCCTCGGCGGTCTGGGACTCACCAGCATGCTCGGCCTGCGCGACGCGGCCGCCGCTGCCTCGGCTGCCCCGTCCCTCTCCAAATCGGACACCCGCTGCATCTTTATCTGGCTCGATGGTGGCCCCTCCCACTACGAGACCTTTGATCCCAAGCCCGACGCCCCCTCGGAGATCCGCGGCGAGTTCAAGTCTATTCCCACTTCGGTCCCCGGCGTTCACTTTTCGGAGAAGTTCCCCAAGCTCGCGAAGGGGTTCGACCAATTCACCGTGGTCCGCTCCATCGCCCACGCCCAGAACAACCACGGGGCCGGCAATCACTACCTCATGACCGGCAGCCCTACCCCCGTTCCGGTGGGATGCGGTGCCTTTGTGACTTTCCATCCCAGCTTCGGGTCGGTTGTGAGTCACAACCGCATCGTCAAGCACGGGCTTCCCGCCTATGTCTCGACCCCGCGCATGTCGCGCTCGGGCGGGCCGAACTTCCTCGGTGCCCAGCACGCCCCCTTTGTCATCTCCGACAATCCCGACAGCAAGAGCTTCCGCGTCCGCGACGTCTCCCTGCCCAAAGACCTCGAGGACGGGCGCGCCAGGTCCCGCGTCGAGCTGCGCAAGTCGCTCGATCAGATGCGCCGCATCACCGACACCGCCGCCGAAGATCCCGCAATCGCCTTTGACGACTACTACGCCAAAGCCTTCGACCTTATCACCTCGGACGAAGCGCAGAAGGCCTTCGACATTTCCCACGAGCCCGACGAGGTCCGCGAAAAATATGGTCGTAACGACTTCGGGCAGCGGCTCCTCCTTGCCCGTCGTCTCACCGAAGTCGGCGTCCCCTTCGTCACCGTCTACAGCGGCGGATGGGACGACCACCGCACCCTGTTCGAGAACTTCAAAAAGGACAAGGCCGAGCGCGTTGATACCGGCGTCAGCGCCCTCATCCAAGATCTCGCCGACCGCGGCACCCTCGACAACACCATGGTCGTGCTCCTCGGTGAATTCGGACGCACACCCAAGATCAACAAAGACGGCGGTCGCGACCACTGGTCTTTTGCGATGAGCGTTCTCATGGCCGGTGCCGGCATCCCCGGCGGCCAGATCGTCGGCGCCACCGATGTGAAAGGCTACTACGCGAACGAAAACATCTACGCTCCCGAAGACTTCGCCACCAGCCTCTACACGAAGATGGGCATCGATCCCACCACGATCATGCACGACACCAACAACCGCCCCATCCAGCTGGTCAACAACGGTCGTCTCATCAAGGAACTCTTCGCCTGACCCGTAGCGTGAAGGCCGGGCTCCCCATCGTAGCGCTGCTTGCGGCCATCGGGTGCTGCGCCACTTCGGTGGCCACTGCGGCCGTTCCAACGCTCGACTCGGTCTATCCACCCGGCGGCAAAAAGGGTTCCGAGATCGCGCTCACCCTGAATGGGAAATTCGAACCCTGGCCCTGCTCGCTCTGGTTTTCCCGCAACGGTCTCACCTTCACCCCCGATCCCGATCCCAAAAAAATCGGTGTCGGCAAGCTCACGATCGCTCCCGACGCCGCGCCCGGGCCGGTCTTTATCCGCGCCCACAACCCCGAGGGAGCCTCGATGCCCGTCTTCTTCATCATCAGTGATCAGAACGAGATCCTCGAAGAGGAAAAAGACAACAGCACCGTCTCCGGAGCCTCCCCCCTCGATCGCACCAAACTGCCCCTCGTCCTCAACGGCACCCTCTCCGCCGGAGGCGAACTCGACTCAAAGCGCATCACCCTTGAAAAAGGCGAGACCCTCTTCGCCGCCGTCGAGGCCTACGCCCTGCGCTCCCTCATCGATCCTGCGATTCATCTGCACGATGCTGCGGGGAACCGGCTCCTCCTCGAACACGACGGACCCGACAATCTCGATCCCCTCCTCACTTTTACCGCTCCCGAAAAAGGGGATTACATCCTCTCAATCGCGGGCTTTTCCCATCCCCCCGCCGCAAGCGTCGCCTACACCGGATCGAAAAGCGCGAACTACCGTCTCCACCTCGCCCTCAAGCGCGACCAGCTTCCCAAACATCTCGGTCCCGCCGACCCCGGACCCGACACTGCCGGAGATATCCTCACTCCCGGCAAGCCCGTCATCGGAACGCTCAAGACCGCCGGAGAGCCGGCCCGTTGCAGGATATCCGCAAAAAAAGGCGACAAACTCCTCGTCAAAGTCGAAGGCCGCGCCCTCGGTTACCCCATCGATCCCGTCCTGAGGATCCTCAAAGCCGACGGCTCCGAGATCCGCAAAGAAGACGACACCAACAAGTCGGCCGATCCGGAATATCTCTGGATCGTCGCCGAAGACGGTGAATACGGTATCACGGTGACGGATCGTTTTTCCCGCGGCGGCGACACCATGCGCTACCGGCTCTCCGCCGCCCCGCCGGTAGCTGACTTCACGGTCACCCTCGACAAAAGTCTCTACACGATGGAAAGAGGCAAGACGCTAGAGATTAAGGCGAATGTGACCCGTCTTCACGGCCACAAGGACAGCCTCAGCTTTACCATTCCCAACCTTCCCGCCGGCATTACCCTCACTGCTCCGGAAACGGTTCCCGAAAAAGGTGGCGAAGTCATTCTCAAACTCGAAGCCAAGGACGACATTGCCGCCGTCAGCACTTCTCTGCAAGTCGTCGCAACAGAACTAAAGACCGAAGGGGACGCCGGGAAAGCACTCGAGAAAACCGCCGTCTTTTCCTTCAAAGACGACAATCACCGCGGCCCCTACCTCATCGACGAAATCGCGGAAATTTGGCTAACCCTCCCGCCAGTGAAAGAGGAGAAAAAACCGGAAGAGATAAAAAAAGAAGAGAACGCAGAATAGCCGGAACGCGGGGTTTTCAACGCTCCGGCTTCGGTCCACTTCATGCCCGGCATGTCAGCACCCTTGTTTTCCTCCCCCGCAACCCGACGGCGAGCCCGCCTTTTTTTGCAACCACGGAACCATGATCACCGATGAGACGATGATTCCGGCACCGGTATAGAATCCCATCGTCATTTTCTCCGACGCCCCGAAAATGAGCGCAGCGAGGGCAATTCCGTAGAGCGGCTCGAGATTGTAGACCACGTTGATAGTGAAGACGGAAAGCTGTCGCATCACCCTGACAAAAGCCGCATAAGGCACCACCGTGCAGCCAAACGCGAAGAGCAGCAGCCAGCCGAAATCGGCCGCGCCGGGGCATTCGGGAAAAACCTTTCCCGCCGTGACCGGTAGCAACAGCACTGTCGCGATACAAGCACCCAACATCTCGTAGACGCAGAGCGTTGCAAAATGAAAGCGCCTCACGACTTGCTTGTTCGTCACCGCATAAACCGAAGCAAGCAGAGCCGAGAAAAGGCCGACCGAAAAGCCAAGCCAGTAACGCGACTCCACCGCATAGATCAGCCAGACGGCCCCTACCGTAAGCCCCCCGACGATCAGTTCAAGCAGGCTCCAGCGACGTGTTCCGTTCACCAGAGGCTCGATCAACGAGCACCAGATCATCAGCGTCGGCAGCGCCGCAAGCGAGACCGATGCCGTCGCAAGCCGACCTGAAAGGAAGAAGGTGACCCAATGAAGTCCGAGCAAGGCTCCGATTCCCAGTAATTTCAACGCGTCCCCACACGGCAGACGCAACGGGCACCGCAACAGACCTGCCAGCCCGAGAAATCCAAGCGCCGCCAGAGCCGTCCGCCAAACCACCATGTCCAGCGCGGGCAGGGAGATCAGCTTCCCGAGCACTGCCGTAAAAGCCCAGGCGAGAATAACGAGATGGAGAATGAGCAACGGGCGCACAAAAAAGGGGGTGAAGGTGATCCGGGTTTCCGGCGGAACAATACTCTCTTGAGCACGTTGGAGCCGAATTCATACCCTGTTCGCGTTGTCACGGGTCTGTCACGATGCTTCCCCGATAGATCAACCGAAGGTAGCGGACCCACACCATCACGTGGCGCCGCCATCGCTCTCTTCCCCCAGACCTCCGTAACATCCTGCCGTAACTGCGAGCATCGGAGAATCGAGGTCTCGGTATGCTAGCAAACTCCCGATAGATTAGCGAGGGAAGCTGCTGACGCCAGACGTAGCCCTGCCAGGCTTCTCCAACCAGGTGACGCATCATTAACTGGACCGTCACCCGACGAATCAATCGTTCGGAGGAACTCTCTCCACGGCCCAGAAAGACGTTTTCTCCATGCCAGTGATAGCGAATATACGATGTCGCGAGCTGAAACTTGTGCCCGAGCATGACCGAGGCTCCATACGCCAGGACAAGATCGGCATTCGCCCGGCAGTGGCAGTTGACAGACAATGGCATGGGCAGAAAACGCTCCAGGAGCCGCCGCCGCGCGGAGATCCCCGAGGTGGGGCTGCTGATCCAGGCCTGAAGGATAAGGGCACGGAAATAAGTCAGCCCGAAATCGACCTCCTCAACCGTCTCGCTGCCTGCCGAACCCCCAACGACAGTCATTGGCGAAAAAATATAGTCCACCGTCGGCCTCGCGGAATATTCCTGTTCAAGCCTCTCCAACCATCCGGGCAGGTATTCGTCATCCGCGTCCAGAAATGTAATCACATCACCTCTCGATTCGGCGAATCCCATGTTGAATGCGGAGAGCTGGCCCTCGTTACTCTTGGCAAGGACACGGATACGGGAATCCCGGGCCGCCCAGTCACGGGCGACTTCAAGCGAATCGTCGCTGCTACCATCATCCACCACAATCACTTCGTCGGCGGCTCGAGTCTGTGCCGCGACACTCGCGAGAGCACGCCCGAGAAAACGGCCGTAATTGTAGTTGTTGATAAGAACGGAAATTTTCAAGGGCAGATGGCCGGGACAGAGAAATCCCGATAAAACGATCGCCCTTCCTTTGAGTATAGAAAGGTAAAACGACCCGGCGATTTCAAAAAAGTCCGTAGGGAGGTTTCCCCCGGGGGAAACCCTCTCAGACCCCCAGCCTCTCATTCAGCCCCGCCCGCCATTTCAGAGTCGCGTCATTTTCCGTCCCCTCATCCGCACGGATATTCTTCTCGTAAAATGCGAGCAACTGATCCCGCAGGGCAGTCCGGGTCGCGATGGTAAGAAGCTCGGGTTGGGCAAAAAGGCCGGGTTTCGGACTGGTGTTCTGAGCGATGCAACGATAGAGGAAGATGCGGTCGTAAGTGCTTCGCAACGGGAGTCGTCCAAGTTCACGGAAAGTCTCGCGGAGGACCTCCTGAGTCGCGTCAAATTTACTTAGCAGATGAGCGATTTCGACCCCGTAAACCCAATCGGGACTGCGGTAGCGATGAGTGCGGTCGTAGATGCCGGCCGTCTCCCAGGCGACGATCCCGAGGGTCTGCCGGACGAGACTGAGGAGGTAGGCATCCATGGCCCGCTTCCCGATCTGCATACCGCCCTTCCAGAGAAGCTCCGATCCCGCGATCCAGCCGGCTGCGAGAAGAGGGTTTGAGGTGATGAGCATCTTGCTGCCGTGCCAGAGATAGCGCACCGGCTTCAGGTAAGGCTGTAGCTCCTCATACTTCCGGTAGACCTTGCTCGCCTTGCGGATGTTCTCGGAAACCTTGCGCAGGTTCATCTCTTTCACTTCGAGGATGGGCAGTTCCTCAATGAGAAGAATGATCTGAAGCGAGGCGCGGTTGACCGCTTTGAAAAGGCTCTCCAGATTCAGTTCGAGGAGCGGCAGGTCGGACTCGGGCCGGTAGATGCGGGCGATCGCTTCGGTGAAAGAGGCGAGGTCGAGGAGAAGCTGCTTGCCCTCGAACTTCCCGCTCGTCCAGTAGACGCCGCTGGAAAAGCGCTGCAACATCAGGTCAGCTTCGATGTCGAGCAGGGCGGCGACGCGCGAGTCCATCGCGACGTGGTCCTCGTCCTTCCAGTCTATCGTCTGGAGCGTTTTAAAATCGGGAAACTCCATCCATTCGCCGTAGGCCATCAGCACTTTCTCAAGTCCCTGCCGCTTTGCGTCGAGTCGCGTCGCCTCGGTCCTGATGGCGCGACGGGCGATCTCGATGATCTCTTCTTCACTCACGGCGCAGTCCTTGGCCGGGGCTTTCCAGAGACTAACGGTAAGGAGTCCGATTGCGGCGGCGGTGACGACGGCCCACTTCGCCCAGACCGGTTCGATCCCGGCGAATAAGGCGAGGACACCGAGGCCGAGGAAAAGCAGGGCGGCAAAACCCCGTCCGCCACGCGAGAGGGGTGAGCGTTCTTTCAACGACGCGATGGCCTTCATGGAAAAATCCCGGGGAGCTCAGCTGTCCTTCACGGCATCGTAGAGACGGGCGAGTTCGAGGAGCAGTGCCTCCAGTTTGGCGTAATAGTCGGCCTCGTCGAGTGAGGATTTCGACCGCCGCAGTTCCACGACCTGACGCTCGAGGGCATCGCGCGCCTTTGTCTGCTCGGGGGTGAGGAGCCGCTCGTAGGCATTTTTTACGAGCACCTTTTGCGCGGCGAGATCGCCGTCGGGCTTCGCCTCGGGCGAGGGAGCCTGCGTCGGCGTCGTCCCCTCGAACCACTCCGCCCGCGAGCCGAGCTGGTCGCCGTTGTCATCGATGAGGGCGTGCTCGGTCGCGAGACGGCCGTCTTCTTCATAAAAGAGAGCAACACGCTTCGAGGCGAAGAGGAAGGACTCGAGCAGCGAGACCTGTTTGTCATTGTCGAGATCCGCCTCGATGAGCCCGCCGACCGCCTCGGCGAAGAAGCGACCGAAGCGGGTGAAAGAGATCTCTCCCTCGTTCTTCGTCGCGGTGATGATGACGCGCCCCGGCTTTGCCATTTCGCGAATGTAGGATCCGCTCGCGGAAGCGGTATTGATGATTGTGAGCGCGCCCTCATAGCCTCCGAGCCATCCGGCGAGGTCCTGATCGGTGAAGTCAGGGCCGCGGACGTTGAACTTGGCGACGCGCCCGTCGAAGGTCCCGTGCCCGATCAGCACGACCCAGAGCTCGGGCGACTTTTCCGCGGCGATACTCTCACGGAGACGCTTTGCGTGATCGTCCGCCTCCCCGTCGTCGAGCCCGATGATCTCGATCGCCGCCTCGCCCTTCTTCGCCGCCTCGATCCAGAGCGCGGCGGTTTCTTTAAAAATCACTTCATACTCCTCTGTGCCGCCGGTGCCGACGACGACGAGGATCTTCGGGCCGGACTCGGCCCGGGCCGGTGCGGCAAGGACGAGGAGGAAAACCAGGAGACAGGGAAAAAGGCGGGTCATAGGAAAAAAGAAATCAGATCACTCCGCTGCGCCGGCGCAGGGCCCACTCGCCAAGGAAACAGAGCAGGGCGATGAGGAAAAGCCATGGGGTGTGCCAGAGCGGCGTTTGTCTGATCTCGACGACGGGCAGGTCGAGTTTGCCGAGCAGTCCGGGCAACTGACCGAGTTCGGCGAGGGTGAGCAATTTGCCGCCGGTGTTTTCAGCAAGACGAGCGAGGAGGGCGGGATCAGGGCCGAGACGGGCAAACTCGCCCGCTTCGGGATTGAGGGCACGAGCGACTTCGCCGGTTCCGATCTCAACGCCGGCCCCGTCGAGGACACGCGCCTCGATGCGGTAGCCCTCGCTGTCTTCGGAGAGGTATTCGGTCGTGAAAAGGCCGGGCTCTTCGAGCGACGGTTCGGCGGCGAGGGCGCGGCTCGTGCCGTCGACCTCTTTCACGGTGAGCAGCACGGTCGCGTCATCCTGCGGAGCAAAAGCCTTGTCGCGGACCCGCACCGAAACCTTCGTCATCGGGATGGCGCCCTCGCTTGACTCTTCTTTTTCCACCTCGACGCGGGCGGGCACATCGGTGACCGACCAGCGCAAGAGCTGACGCCACATCTTACCGACCTCGGCCTGCTGCTCGGCATCTTTCATCGCCCAGCGCCAGATGTCACCGACGGCGAGCGCGCCCGCCTTGCCCTCGCCATAGCGCTGCGTGATGAGCGCGGGGAGGACTCGCTGCTCGCTGTCCGTCACTGTCGCGAGGATACTCGCCCCGGGCTTGATCGCCGCGATCTGATTCACCGCAAAGAAAGGCGTCATGTAGGCGAGGCGGATGTCCTCGTCCTCCTGCCCCGCGCGGAGCCGCATCCAGTCCTCGAGCCAGCCTTCGCGGGTGAGATTGTAAGTCGCCTCCAGGACAGGGCCACCCTGGCTGATCTGATCAAGGTAGACGGGGAGGAGCCGACCGACCGGCGTATTGTCCCACCCGCCCTGCTGGAAGGATTCCTGTCCGCCTAACATCACCACCGTACCGCCGCGCCTCGCGACAAACTGATCGATGAGATTCTGCTGCTCCTGCGTGAAAAATTCGGCCTCGAGGTCGTCGATGATGATGGCGCGGTAGGCGGCGAAAAGTTCTTCGGCCGTCTTCGGAAAACCGGACCGCAGTTCCTCGGGCGTGGCCGTATTCAGCCGTATAAGAACGGGCTCGTCGTAGCGCTGCGCCTCTTCGGGGATGTCCTTGTTAAAACCGCGGAAGAGCGGATTACTGCTCTCGCCCGACTTGCCTCTCCACTCGAACTTCGGCTCACGCTTTGCAATGCGGATGAGCGCGACGAGATCGAGTTCGGCGTCGTTGGCGATGGCGCGACGCAGGAACTTGTATTCCCAGTTCGGGCGTCCGCTGAGGTAGAGGATGCGGTAGGGTCCGTTCCCGCGATTGACGGAGACACGGCGGCTGTTGTTTTTATCGGTCAACTCAGGGAGCGTCTTTTCCCCGACCTGACGGATGCCCACTCTCAGAAACGAGATCCCCGGCGGCACCGCCGCGAGTCGGATCCTCGTCGGCACGGTGCGGCGTTCGGATCCGACCGGAAAAACGACCGGACTTTTGGCGATCTCTTCATTCTTTTCATTGAGCACGAAGATCTCGGCCGCGTCGGGAAATTCGCCAAGAGCGTCGGACTCGACCTGCAGAGTGACCTGGGCGTCTTCGAACTGGGTTGTCGTTGCATCGACCCGCGTCACCGCAAGATCGCGTGCGGCCGGATTCGCCTCGCCCACGAGAACGGGGAAGACGGGAACTCGCTCGCCGGGTTGCTTTTCCACCTGCGCTGCGAGGTAGGTCTGGAGCAGGGTCGCGTCGGTCGCATTGCCATCGGTAAAGACGACCGTCGCGGCGAGAGGGCGATTCTGAAAACGCGTCCCAATGTTTTCCAGGGCCGCGCCGAGGGCGGAACTGTTGCGGCTGAAATCGAGACCGGTAAAGTCAGCGACCTGGCGGAGACCGCGATCAAAGAGGAAAGGCTGCACGCGGAAAGTCTCACTAATCGTCCCGAGCCATGGCGGCGGCAGGTCGGGCGAGTCGCCGTTGAGGGCGCGACTGAGGGTGGTCGCGGGAGCCTCCTGCCCCTCGCGGAGAGGAACGGTCAGTCCGGCAGAATTGTCGACGAGGACAACGACGTCGTTCGAGTTCTTCTTCGGCGTCTCGTCGAGGTGAACGGGCTCCATCAGG
Source organism: Akkermansiaceae bacterium UBA6138 (assembly GCA_002422425.1). Lineage (GTDB taxonomy): Bacteria > Verrucomicrobiota > Verrucomicrobiia > Verrucomicrobiales > DEV007 > Arctic95D-9. The sequence continues at coordinate 12,143 of DIVG01000003.1, forward strand.
GCGAGCGCGAGGAGGACGAGTCCGGCTCCCTTCAGCGCCATCGCCGCGACTTTTTTCCCGCCGCGCAGGTGCGAGAGGCGGTAGGTGAGAAAGAGGACGAGGACGGCCCCCAGCCCGAAGAGGATCGCTACCCACGCCCACGCCCCGTTGGCAAAGGCCACCGAGGCGAGGTGAGCGGCGAGAGGAAAGGGGTAAGGGAGAGTCATGAAGGGGAAAATTTAGATCAGTGCCCTGACGCCGACCTCACAGAGGCCAGCCGCCATGGCTCTTTCCGGAAAAAAGAAAAAGTGAGCTGTGGGAGCCGACGTTGGCGGAACGCGCCATCGAAACTCTCACGAGTTTCGCTACTGAAGCGGCGGGGAGTCGATGCATACGGGACGGGCATGAGTCGAATGATTGCGGCTCTGCGGCTCAATTGCCCGCACCGAGTTCTTCGTAGTACCTTCTCACCAGATCGCGGAACTCGCTCGGGACGGGATCGCGATCGATCGGGGCGACGGGGTTCTCGCGGTTGAGCTTGGCGATCTCTTCGCTGAGGCGCCGGCGTAGCTCGATGAGCGGTTCGGTGATCTTTTGATTGATCGTCGCGGCTTCGGGCGGCTGGTTGTCCCGGCGGAAGTCGATCCGCATGGAGCGGGCGTCGTCGCGAATCTGCCCGACCGAGTTGCGCAGATCATCCTGCGGCAGCATTTCCTCGATCGAGGCGAGGCGGTCGCTCCAGGCCTCGTAGTCTTCGCCGGTGATGGGACCGGGCTCGCGCTGCTCGGCGGCCTGGTCAAAAAAGAGCGGTTCACCCGGGACCTGGCCGGGTGTGGGCAGTCCCCCGCCCCGATCCTCGCCGCCGGTGCTGAGCCCGCCGCGCGGCTGTCCGTTGCCCGGCTGCATCGCCTGCTTTTGGCCCTGGGCGTCGCCCTGGCCCTCGCCTTTCCCTTTGCCGCCTTTCGCGTCAGCAAGTCCTTCGCCGTCACTTTCACCTTCTCCCTGACCTTTTCCTTTGCCCTTACCTTTCCCGTCACCGGGCTGCGCCCCTTCCTCACCCTCGCCGGGAATCTCGCCGGCCCCGGCCATTTCGCCCGGACCTTTTCCTTTGCCCTTACCATCGTCAGGTTGGGTGCCCTCTTCGCCTTCGCCCTCGCCGGGCGAGTCGCCTTTGCCGGCCATCTCTCCTTTACCCTTGCCCTCACCGCGCTCCTCCCCCTCACCTTCACCCTTACCCTTTTCTTTCCCCTCACCTGACTTTATCAGGTCGACGGCTTGACCCTCTTTAGTCGAACCTAAACCTCTTGGTTCGCCCGCCTGACCTTCTTCGGTTTTCGCATCGCTTTCCGTCCCGATCTCTTCTTTTCCGCCGAGGCGGTCGGTTTCTGCTTTGCTTTCTTCGATGAGTTTGTCGAGTTCGGAGCGGGCGAGACGCAGGGCGTCGGCTTCGTTGCCGAGCACTTTCTCGGCGGCGGCTTCGACGTTTTTCTTGAGTTCTTCGATGCCGCGCGCGGCGGCCTGCTCGGCGGATCGGGCCTGTTCGGCGCGGTTGTAAAAGGTGAGATCGCGAGCTTCGGCAAGGGAGTCGCCGACCTCGTTCATCATCGTCTGGCGGACCGTCTCGTAAAGCGCGTCGGAGAGGAGCGGCTCGGAGACTTCGGACTGCTCGCTGAGCGTGCGCATCTGCTCGACGACTTCATTGAGCTTGTCGGCCTGATCGGCGATCGACTGGGCGAGTTCGCCGCGCTCGCGCTGGGCGGCGGTATCAAAGTCCTTATCAGCGGGCTCGCCGGCCATTTTCTCGAGGGCGTTGCCAACGGCATCCTGCTTTTCGGCGAGTTCGCGGGTGGCGTCCCGCAGGGACTTCATCTCGTCGGCAAACTGGCGCGAGGTCTTTTTACGGAATTCCTCCTGCATGTCCTCAAGCTGCTCCTGCGCGCGGGTCGCGGAGTTGGTGGCCTCGGTCAGTTTCCCCGACTCGAGATTTTCGGCGGTCTCGCGAATGTTCTCGCGGGTCTCGTCGAGCTTCTCCTTCCCTTCGCTCATGTTGGCGCGGTTCTCTTCGGAATCCATGCGCTCGGAGAGGTCGTCGACTTCGCGGAGCAGTTCGCGCTGCTCTTCCTCGAGGCGCTTGAGCTGGCGCTCGATCTCGGCCTTTTTCTCTTCAGAGGCGTTCCGGAGCTGGTTCTCAAGCTCTTTAATCTTCTCGGCAATGGCCTCCTGACGGCGGGCGAGGTCTTTGAGCCTGGCGAGCACGGCGAGATTTTCCTTTTGCTCGGCGGTCCGGGCGGGATCCTGCGCAACGGAGTTCTCTTCGTATTTCAGCTCTTTTTGCTTGAGCTCGAGGTTCATGTTCTGCTGCTGGCGCTCCTGCGACTGCCCGGGGGACTGGCTCTTCGACATGGAGATCTCCATCTCGCGGGCGCGGGCCTCGATGAGCTTGGCGTAGGCATCGACGGCTTTACCATGGGCGGGGCGAAGTCCGGCGAGATCTTCCTTTTCCCCTATCGCGACGAGTTCGGTGACGGTGGCGTTCATCTCCTCGCGAGCCTGCTCGAAAATCTGCCGGAGCTCGGGATCTTCGGATTTTTCGATGGTCTCGTCCGTTTTGGCGATGACGACCTGTTGCGACTCTAACACGACATTACTATCATCGGCGAGTGCTTCGAAGTCCCTTCCCGACTCGTGATCGCGGATGAGCTTCCAGGCGGCGTTGACGATGTCTTTCTGGATCTTGATGAGTTCGTCGGCCTCGCCGCCGCCGGGAGATCCCTGACCGCTCCGGGGCGATCCTTCACGGACGATCTCTTCGAAGAGGCGCACCTCGGCAAAGAACATGTCGCTCGCGGTGCGGCGCTTGTTCCCGTCGCGATCAACGTCCTCGGCCCAGAAATAGTAGGTGATGAGATCGCGCTCTTTGGCGCGGAGACTCTCGACGTCGATGAGGGTGCTGAGGAGATGATTTTCATTTCCCGGCATGGCTTTGTCGCTGAGCGGCACCTCGGTCTCTTCGCCTCTGAAGGTGTAGCTCATCCCGGTGGCGAGGACTTCGACGTCGTCCCAGACTTCGGCCTCTAGGGGGAGTTCCTGCAGGGCGGAGACGTCGAAATCGCGACCAGGGAAAGTGAGCTTGATCTTCGGCGGCAGGTTTTTGTTCACGTTCACGGTGAGCCAGGGCGGGCGCTGGTTGCCGCGGTCTTGGTCATCGACGAGGTGGACGCGGTATCGCTGCGTCTCCGCCGGGGTATGCGAGGCGAGCATGACGGTGGCGTCGGCGGGATCGGGTGTGAGGGCAATGATGTCGCCGTCTTCGCCGAAAAGTTCGCCGGCGACGACGGGTTTGTTCACGGTGAGTCGCCAGGCCACCTCGGATCCCTCCATCACGGTGATCTTGCGGGTGTCGGGGATCTCGATTTTTTTGCCGCCGAGGTAGGCGGGCGGGGTCACGGTGGCGTCGGCTTTGCCGAGGGCGGGAAATTCAAAGGTAGTGATCGCAAAATCACCTGATTTGGCGGCCTCGTAGTCGATGCGGTAGGTGCCGTCGGCCTCGACTTTCGGGATGAGGGCGGAAAAGACGCTGTCGTCGAGCCCAACGTTCATGGGAAGGCGGGTCTCACCGGCGGCGGTCGTGTGGACGAGGAGGGCGGCGGCGGGAGCGCGTCCGGTGAAGGTGGCCTCGACGACGAGGCGCGAGCCTTTTTCGAGTTCGACATCGCCGGGGGTGACGCTGACTTCGACTCCGGCGGGGAGCGGTGTTTTTTCATCGGCGGTGCCGGTCGCGAGCGAGGGCTTGCCCCCGATCGGGGCCTGACCGAGGAAGAACCAGAGGGAGACAAAGAGACCAATGACGGCGGCGAACTGACCCCAACCGGCGGCGGCGAGGCGCTTTTCGGAAACCTGGCGGACCCAGCGGTTTCTGATGGCGTGTTCGGAGATCTCACCGAGGAGACGCTTTTGCAAAAAACCGAGTTCCCCGCCGGGGCCGGGTTTCTGATCCATCGCGGCGAGCAGGGCGGCGCGCAGGTCGGGATATTTTTCCTCAATGCGACGGGCGAGCTCGCGCGGGTCGGGCTTGCCGCGGTCGATGAGGGCGAGCCCGACGAGGGTGGCGACGATAAGTGCGCCGACAAGACCGAGGACGGCCCACCAGGACCACCATCCGGCAAAGGCGGAAAGGGCGGCGAGTCCCGCAAAACCGGCCACGGCGGTGAGCAGCACGGCGATGACGAGGTGTCGGCGGCGCAGATGCCTCTCCGCAGCGATGACGGGTCCGAGACAGGTGCCGAGCAGTTTCTGAATCATGGGAGGAAGGCTTTCAGGTGTTGAGGCATTCAGGTTTTCAGGAGTTTGGTTGGGGTTCCAACTTGGAACCTGAAACGTTGGACCTGGAACCCGGCGCGGAGCGCCGTCCCGCGAGCCAGGTTTCGAAGATTAATACGAGAAGGGCGACGAGGATGAGCCATTTCCAGAGCTTTTGCGTCTCCTCTTTCTGCTCAGCTTCGACACGGATCTTCTCTGATCCGCTCAATTCCGGCCCGACGACGGGGGCGGACGCGTCGAGCAGGGGGATGCCGAGGGCGGCAAAATCGACGGCGGGATCGAAGGCGAAGGTGCGTCCCTCGGAGGGATCGAGATTGACGGCGACGAGGCGCTTTTGCCTGCCTTTTTCCTCTTCGTAAAAGCCGGGTTTGGTGTGGACGGTCTCTCCGACGTAGAGAGTCGGGGCCGAACGGATGCTGTAGCCGGCGTGGTCGAAGATGGAGTAGAGCAGCGGGACGAACTTGGAGGAAAGGGCGAGCTGGCTTTCCTCGGGCCGCCATCCGGCAAGGAAGGCAAAGACAGCACCATCGCCGATGCGGTGCTCGAGGATCGCGGGCGACTCGTCGTCAAAGGTCGCGACGACGCGCGAGGTCGAAGACGGAGTCATGGCGAGCTGGCGGTGTTCCCAGAACCGGATCTTCGTGAAATCGCGGATCTGGGCGCGGGCGAAAGGTTGCAGGACAGGGTGGTCAAAGTCGAGATTGGCGAGGAGGGCGTAGTCTTTCACCTCAGCCTCGCTGAGTTTCCAGTCGGCCTCACCGGTGAGGGCGGCAAAGGCGTCGGACCCCGTCGCGTCTGAGGGCAGGGCGAGGATGAGTCCGCCCTTTTCGGCGAAACCGCGCAACTCCGCCCCGGTCTCCGCGGTCCACGCCCCGGTCACGACGACGACCTCGTGCGCGGCGAGGTCGGCGGCGGCGAGAGTCTCTGAAGTGGTCACGAGCGGCGTCAGGGCGGGAGTCGGCTGGAGGGCGCGGCGCAGGTAAAAGAGCGGCGAACCGGCGCTGTCGGCCTCACTCTCGGACCCGAGGAAGAGGATGCGAAGGGGGCGCGACTGCACGGGAGAGACGTGAACTTCGTTGTCAAAGGGATGGGCATCGCCGATGAGGACGAGAGTGCCGCGGGTCGCGTCGGCGGGGCGTGGCGGAGTAGAAAGAATGCGGCCGGTCCCCGGGGCGACGAGCGTCTCGAGGGCGGTCCCGGGGTGGTCTTTCCAGGCGAGGGTGACGGCGGGGCTGTCCGAGTCGGCGGAGTTCGTGATGCGCACGCGATAGACCTCGGCCTCGTCGATGTTCGAGCGCGGAGGGGTCGCGGCGAGAGCGAGGGAAAGATTGCCCGGCTTTTCCACGGTGAGGGGGAAGCATCGCACCGAGACATCGGCGGACCAGGGATTTTCGTTGAGACGGTCGCGCTTTGCGCCCTCCTGAAAATCACTGATGAGAACGATCTCGCGGTGGTCGGCGGGAACGGAGGTGTCGGCCCCGAGGAGGAGATTTGCCGCCGTGACCATGGCCGCGCCGAGGTCGGTCCCGCGCCATCCTGGAAGGGCGGCGGGCTGGGCGGCGAGTTCGTCAAAGGCGGAGAGGCGGGCTCCGCTCCCGAGTCCGGCGAGGGCAGGCAGGTCGGCGGCGAGATGGAAGTCTTCGTCAAAGAAGGCGACGGCAACCTCGTCGGTGCTCCCGTAGCGTCCGATCGCCTCGCGGGCGGCGGCGAGCGAGGCGTCACGCAGACCGTCGCGCTGCATCGAGGCGCTGCGGTCGAGGAGGATGACGGCGCGGGTGAGCCGGGTCTCTTCCGAAGGCAACTTCACCGAGGCAAGAAAGGGGCGGCCGAAGGCAAAGGCAAGCAGCAGGATCGCGAGGCAGCGCAGGGCGAGGAGGAGGAGATGCTCGATCCGGGTGCGGCGGGTGACCCGCTCGGGCGACTTCGCGAGAAACATGAGCGAACTGAACTCAAGGTGCTCCTTCGGCGGGCGACGGCGCAGATGCAGCAGGATCGGCACCGCGATGGCGGCAACCCCGAGAAGATAGAGCGGGAAAAGAAAACTCACAGCACCGGGAACCCTGCCATGTTTTGGGAACCGAGGCGAGGACGTTTTTGCGGAGGCGAGCGGATGTGGCGGCGTAGGAAGGGTATCCGGCGAGACTCCCTGAATCCCGGGACGACGGTTTTCTCCTTCATAAAACGGCCATGAAAACCGGCATGCCGTGAGCGCGGCTCTCAGAAACGTCGGCCGATCTCTTCACGAAGTCTCTCCGCATATTGCCCGCGCCAGTGACGCTGGGGATGATTCAAGAACCAACTTTCCCGAAGATCCCAGAAAGGAGAAAGGTATTTTTCCTCAAGGCCAGGACTCGTTTTGTCACTCTTGATCCCCGCCCCGGGATAGACCGTGATCTCCCCGCCGAAAAAATCAGTTTGATTGCAGAGGAAATCAAAACGGGCGTAATCCACCCCTACCGAAAGACCCACGGCGGATTTCACGATTTCGGGAAAATAAGACGGGAGTTCAAAGTTACCCGGTAAGGTCCCCCACAACACAGGCTCGGGACCGTTAAAAACCGATCGCCTCCTGTCAATATCGAAGTAGGCGCTTTCGTCCTCTCCATCGCTGTTCCGCCGGGAGACCGATGCGAGCAAAGCCCTTCCGTTGGCACAGCGGACACTGATGTCCATCAACCCGTGAGGCCCGGTGGAAGCGATCCGCTCTTCCGCGAGAATTTCGCGATGAGGGGAGAAATACCCCCACTGATAATGCTGGCGACCGTAGGTGTGCCTCATCCAGGCCCTCGTCGTCCGATCAAGTTCCCGCCTGAGACCGGCAATCCGATCCGGCGTGACCGCCGTGTGGAAAATATTCCGCTTACAGCTATGAGTCGCTTTGATAACCAGATCCCTCGCAAAAAGTGAATCAGGGGCCTCACTCAGCGTTCTCCCGCGCCAAAGAAGCTCGGGCAGCTTCAACGCCGGAAGACGTTCCCGCGAGTAGTCCCTCGTAAGAAGTTTGTTACAAAAAACGCGGAAGAGAGGATTGTGATCGAAGACCTTTCTCCAGAGGATCTTCTCTGCATAGGTCGTCGGAAAAGCCACGTTCGGCCAGAATCCGAGCCGTGTTCGGAAGCGGCGGATCTGATTGGGGAAACGGCAATAAACGCGCCGATTGACTCGATCAAAGAAAGCCCGATGATTCATTACTAGTTCGGGTTGAGGTCCCGGAATAGGCGGTTATCGACAGCCCTCCCGGGACATGGGATTTCGGATTGATTTCACGGCCCGGCGAAGTCTCCAGAAGGGATACCGTATCGCTTTGTGAAAAGGATTCCGTCGAGCCAGCCGGATACGGGCGTCGCTGATGTCTGTCTCGATTTGCAGGGGAGTGACTCGCGGCGGAGCTCCCCACGGGGGCCCGATCACGGAGGTCAGGGCGACGACCGGGTATTCCTCACGCCGGACCGCCCCGGAAAGAGGGCTCCACCGGTGGGTGAAACCGGGGGAGCACTCGAAGAGGCGCATTACGGCAGCCAAGGTCTTGTCGGGCGTGATATCGAATTCATGTTTCGTGCAGTTTCGATAGTTGCCCTCGTTCGGATCTTGAGGCCGCGCTTCGAACCTGCCGTCCAGATAGGGAATCAGATCGCAGCGGACCATTTCGGCGGCAGCCAGCGCCGCCGCGACGTCCCAAATGACATAATCAGGGGTTTTCGACCAAGGCAAGGGACGTTGTCCGATGAGAGGGCCCTCATCAATTTCTCTTACAAGACGGTGAACGGTGATGCCGCCGTATTCTTCGGCCTTGCCATCGACCAGCATCGAGATACGGGGCGCCTTTCCTTTGTAGTGGGGAAGCAGGGCCGGGTGAAAGTTAACCGCTTTTCTGCCGAACATTTCAAGCACTTCGGAAGGCACAATCTGGTGTGTCATCAATGTGATCAGCGTGTCCGCTCCGGTCGAGGCGATTTCCTGACGAAGGTTCGGCATCCGGGAAAGGCGGTCGATGAGACGAACCGGGACAGCAAGCTTTTTCGAAAGAGTTCCGAAAGGGACCGCTCCGCTCGCTGCCGCACGAACCCGCTGACTGAAGCGCGGCCTTTCCGCCCTGCGACTTCCCGTCCAGAAAGCGGCGACTTCCTGGCCTGAATCCAGCCATTCTTTCACGACGTGATCGGAGACGAGGCCAGGCTCAAGGATGATCAAAGCCCGGTGCGGTTGTAAACTTGATCCCGGGCCCATTGAATTGACTATAATGGATGTTCTACTGGAGTCTCGGGAATCCTTCAGCTGTTTCCCCGGATCTTTCCCTCTCGTTCCTTACCATTTCGATAAGACCATCCTCAAGCGGGGTTTCATCCGCACCCTCTGTTCCGGGTGAATCTTCGAATCGGAACCGCGATGCTCACGGCGAAACCGCCACTTCAAAATGGCACCACCCCCTCAATCCGCCACCAGCCCGCATCTCTCAAGTAACGCATTGAGCTCGGGATCGCGGCCCATGAAGTCGCGGAAGAGTTCGGCCGCCTCGACGGAGTTGCCGCGGCTGAGGATCTTATCGCGGAACTCGCGTCCGACTTCGGGGCTGATGACGCCAGCTCCGGCAAAGCGGGTGAAGGCGTCGGCATCGAGGACTTCGGCCCACTTGTAGGAATAATAGCCCGCCGCGTAGCCGGTCGAGCTCGCAAAGAGGTGGGTGAAACGCCGCGCCATCGTCGGCGGATGAATCGCGAGGGGCATCGTGTAACCGTCGAGGATATCTCGCACGAGCTGGTCGAGATCGCCGTTTTCGGGTTTCTCATAGTGCTTGATATGGAGATCGAGGTCCATCTTCCCAAAGGCGAGCTGGCGCATCATGACCATGGCGGACTGGAAGTTCCGGGCACCGATCATTTTCTGGAAAAGAGCCTCGGGGATGAGCTCGCCGGTCTCGTAGTGCTTCGCGAAGAAGTCGAGACTGACCCGCGACCAGCAGAAGTTCTCCATGATCTGCGAAGGCAGCTCAACGAAGTCCCAGACGACCTTGACGCCGTTCAGTGACTTGATCTCGACCTCGCCGAGAAGGTGGTGGAGAAGGTGCCCGAATTCGTGGAAGACAGTCTCGACCTCACGGTGAGTGAGGAGGGCGGGCCGGTCCTTCGAGGAAGGGGTGAGATTGCCGCAGATCAGACCGAGGTGCGGTTCGCGGGGTTTACCTTCGATCGCGGGCGACCCGGTGCGAAGGTAGTTCATCCAGGCACCGCCGCGTTTTTCCTCGCGCGGATGCCAGTCGGCGTAGAATGAGCCGAGAAGATCGCCGCTCGCCGCGTCGCGCAGTTCGTAAAATTTCACCTCGGGATGCCAGACTTCGACACCGTCGCCGACAGGCGTTTCCCCGGGTTTGGCATAGGTGGCGTTGCCCTCGACGATACGAAAACCGAAGACCTGCTCGGTGAGGCGGAACATGCCCTCAATGACATTGCCGATCGCGAAGTAAGGCCGCAATTCCTCTTCATCAAAGGCGTAGTTTTCCTTGCGCAGCTTTTCGGCCCAGTAGGCGACGTCCCAGGGCTGGAATTTCCCGGCCCAACCCGGTTCGTGCTGGCGGCGGAAGTTTTCCAGCTCGTCGATGTCGCGGGCGAAATAGGGCTTGGTTCGCTCGGCGAGGTCTTCGACAAAGCGCAGCGCCGCCTCTCCGGTGCCGGCCATGCGTTCTTCGAGCACCTGATCGGCGAAGTTCGCCTTGCCGAGAAGCTCGGCGCGCTCATGACGCAGCTTCAGGATCTCCCAGACGAGCTCGGTGTTGTCGTAGTCGCCTCCGTTGCCCACGGTGATGCTGCCGCGCCAGACTTCCTCGCGCAAGGTCGCGTCATCGGCATACTCGAGCACGGGGAAATAGACGGGCGCCTTCAGCGTAATACGATAGACAGGGGCTTCGTCGGTGCCGAGCTCCTTGGCCGAGGCCTCGCTGCGAAGCACGGCGCGGGAGGTCCCGGGCAGTCCGGCAAGACGCGCGTCATCTTCGAGGACGAGCTCCCACGCGTTCGTGGAATCGAGGACGTTCTCGGAAAATTTCTGGGTGATCCGGGCCAGTTCGGACTGCACTTCCTCAAGCCTGACTTTTTTCCCCTCGGGCAGATCCGCACCGCTGCTGATGAAGTCCTTCATCGTCTCGTCGAGGAAACGTTTCCGCACTCCCGTCAGGGCAGTTGCCTCCGCCGTTTCGGAATAAGCCTTGAGACGGCTCCAGAGCGCGGCGTTGAGGGGAATGCGCGAGTAAAACTGAGTCACCTCGGGCAACATCACATTTTGGGCGGCTCGCAGTGCCTCACAGTTGCGCACCGAATCGAGATGCCCGACGCGGCCCCACGCCATCGAGAGCTCCTCGGTGGCGAGCTCCAGCTCGAGGAGGGTGTTCTCAAAAGTCAGTTCACCCTTCTCGAAGGGAGCGGCGAGCCGGTCTATTCTTTCCTGCGCCCGCGAGAGCGCCTCGCGGATGTCGGGCTCGATCGCCTCGGGAACGAGCCGCGACCAGCGGATATGAAATTCATTTTCGAGGAAAGGGTGGGCCGAGTTTGACATGCACGGACGATAAATCCCTGCGCCGCGACGTAAAGCAATTGCGGCACGAACGGAGATTTTTTCCGAACATCGGGAGGATGTCAGGAAACGGGCACGGTGACGGCACCCGGCACCTGCGAACGCCGCTCGACGAAACAGAGCAAGCCCGCGATCGCGCACCAGATCGAGTCAGCGATGAGGGAGTTACGCAGGAACATCCAGGCGGGAGGATTAATCCCCGGAACCCCCGTCGTTTGCGCCTGCCACCACCCTATGGGCGATTTTTCGTAACCAGACCAGAGGAACCAGCTGTAAGTGTTGGCGACAGCGTAAAAGAGAACACCGCAGAGGAGCGTGCCGCACCACATCATCGGCCAGATTTTCCCGAATCGACCCGCCTTGCCACCGATGAAAGCAACGGCCACGTAAAAAAAAGCCGACATCAGGGTGTAGAATCCGATCCCGCCGCCGCCGCCGTGGACCAGGCCGAGAGCAAGGTCACTGGAGACGAGGAGGACAACGGGAAGCCACCAGAACCGCGCTCCCAGCAACATCGCGCCTCCAAAGGTGATCGCCATGAGCGGTGCCGTGTTGCCGAGGAAATCGAACGAAGAGGCCGCGACACGATACCCCACCGTGAGGAGAAGGAGCGGAACCAGCCACTTCAGGGAGAGACGCTCGGGAAAAGCCGGGTTCAAAATACGAAAGTTGAATAAACCGCAGAGACGAAATATTCAGGCGAGCGACTGGAGCTTCTGCACAATCGCGTCCTTCATCATAATGCCGGTCTTAGTCTCTTTGACCTCCCCGTCCTTCATGAAGATGAGGGTCGGGACGGCGCGAATGCCGAAACGCATCGCCAGATCGCGGTGCGCCATGACATCGACCTTGGTCACCTTGGCCGTGTCGCCGACTTGAACGGCGACCTCGTCAAGCACCGGAGCAAGCATTTTGCAAGGTCCGCAGTGCTCGGACCAGAAATCGATAATCACGGGGACGGAAGCCTGCTCGGCCTCGACTGCAAAGTTGTCACTGGTGAGATTGACGATGGATTCGTGTGCCATGGCGGATGCAGAGATGGGTTGAAATAAAAATGACCGGACGCTCGGGACCGGACGACTATTTCCTCCAATATGGGAGGAGGGGCAAGCGGGAAATGGTCCAAGGGGACACTTCCTTCCTGCGCCTGATCATTTCAGCTACGGCAACTCCCGAAAACTCCCCCCTTGAGGAAATTCCCGAAAAGTCTCCACACCTGATCGACCGGTCCTACCGCCTGAGAGGCGGACTCCCCCGGAATCAGCTACCAGCACCCATTTTGGTAACCAGCTCGATAGCCAGAACCGCGAGGGCGAGGATGAGAACGATGATTGCAAATGGCATAAGTCCGGATTCTTCGAATTCTTCTTCCCACTCTTCCTCTGCCTCCGCAGCAGGGGTTTGAATGGCGGGTTTTGGGGGGATACTCTTGCTTGTCGGGGCCGGTCCCATGACCTGAGACGGTCCCATTTTGGTCGTTGCCTGGGGAAGTGGCTTGGCACCGGACTGAAGCGGGGCCGTGACACGCCCGATCGGGCCGGGACCGCCCGGGTTGGGCTTCGCGAGAGGGATCGTCTTGGCCCCGACGGCAGAGGCCGGGGGAGCCGCCGCCGGAGGCTGGGCCATGGGGGGGGACGCCGCCCCGGCGATGGATACGGGCCGGGTCGGCCCGAGCGGATCGGGAGCCTTGGCAAGCGGAATCGTCTTCGCCCCGGTCGGTGGCGCGGGAGCCGCAGGTGCCACGGGGATTCCCGGTGCCGGAGGGGCGGAGGGAGGGAGTGGTGCCGAAGGCGGCGCGGGCGCGGAAGGAGCGGACGGCGGGGGGGGAGCGATCGCCGAAGGTGCCGGAGGAGGAGTCACGGGGGCAGGAGGCCTGCTGACGGGAAGGAGTGCCGCCCCGTCAATCGGCCCAGTCGCCGGAGCTACCACGCCGGAGGGAACCGGGGCCGTTGAACCTTTTGGAGCGACCGGCCCGGAATCGTCGGACTGGGCTCTTAAACTGATTCTAACCGTTTCCTTCTTCAAAGGCACCGTCGAAGTGGTGACGGAAGGTTTTGGTGGATCTTGATCACTCATAAAGGGATAACTTTTAAAAAGTTCAGAGGCTGATTAAGGCCTTGAAACCGCCGTAATGTCAAACCCATAATCAAATACGACGACGGAATCCAGTTTTTTTCACGATTCAGGGCACTGGAATTCAGACGCAATGCTGCGATAGTCTCTCCTTACATGCGTTTCCCCGCCTCACCCGCTGCCCTTCTTCAGGAACTGGTCCGCATTCCGAGCGTCAATCCCGACTGCGCCCCCGGGCAGGGAGCGACCGGGGAAAAGGCTTGCGCGATCCGCATCGGGGAACTGCTCGAAGCGTGCGGGGCCGCAGTCAGCTTCGACGAAGTCCTTCCCGGTCGGCCGAACGTGATCGGACGCTTCCCGGACGGTGGCTCCGGCAAACCGGGTATCCTCCTCGCGCCGCACATCGACACCGTCAGTGTCATGGGCATGTCGATAGACCCGTTTGCGGCGGAGATTCGCGAGGGAAAACTTTACGGCCGCGGAGCTGCGGACACCAAAGGGACGATGGCGGCGATGCTCTGGGCGCTCCACGAACTCCGGAACGAAATCGCCGAACTCTCGGGGGCCATTACCTTCGTCGGTTTGATGGGTGAAGAGGCGGGTCAGCCCGGCTCGCAGGATTTCGCAAAACGCTACGGGGCGGATTTCTCTTTTGCCCTGGTCGGAGAACCCACTTCGCTTGAAACGGTCTACGCTCACAAAGGCTGTGTCTGGTTGAAACTCTCGACCAAAGGCCGCTCCTGTCACGGCTCAACTCCGGATCAGGGTGAAAATGCCATTCGCAAACTGATGCCCGTGTTGGAGAAGCTTCTTCCTTATCTTGAAGCGCGCCTCCCCGACTACACGGATGCAGTGCTGGGACCTCCCTCCGTGAGCCTCGGGATGATCAAGGGCGGAAGCAGCCCGAACATCGTCGCCTCGGACTGCCATGCGATCCTCGATTTCCGCGAAACCCCCGCTCTTTTTGATAAGAGAGGGGCGCAGCATCTTGTGAAAGAGTTCCTTGAGAGCAAGCAAGCCTACAACAGCGTCGTCACGGTGGAAATCATCGGCGAATCCTGCCCGCTGTTCACCGATCCGGCCACAGACGGAATCAGACGGCTCGAATCCATCGGCTCTCGACTCACCACCGCACCGTGGTTCTGCGATGCCGGTCGGCTCGCCGACGGAGGCATTCCCTCGGTCGCCTGCGGGCCGGGCAATATTGCCCAGGCGCACACGAAAGACGAATATCTCGCGATCAGCGACCTCGAGGCGGGAGCGGACTTTTACCGGCGTTTCCTCGAGACCTATCGCTAAAATCCGGGAAGAGGGTGCCTCCACAAAAAAGGCTGCCCGGGGGCAGCCTTTTCGAGGATGAGGTCACACGTGGGGGACTCTACCAGGTCCGACCGCGCGTGTATCCGGTGGTCGACATATAGCCGATCTGCGGCGGAAACTCCTCGTAACCGCGAATCGGGAGGTAATCAATATCGGCCATTGCGGGGCGGTAGCTGTCCTTGTAAAGAGGACGCTGAAAGTTGATCACCTCGTAAAGACCAAACTTGAGCCGGGCCCCGGCACGCTGGACTCCCTGCATGAAACCGGCCGTGTAGATCCCGGAGGCCTGCTCAGTGTGAAGCTCGCCCCAGCGGTGCATCGTCATGGGAATCTCGGTCCATCCATAAACGATATTGGAGACGCCGCGGCCAAGCTTGCGGGTCTTGGTGTATTTCGTCTTCGGGGGTTCGTGGATGTCCGCAAAGCTGATCGATGCGAACGCGAGGAGTGCAAAAGCTGCCAAAATTCTTCTCATACTTGAGCGAAGATTAGACAGACGTCACAATATTGGCAACCAAAATTTTTTTTCGCTTGGCTCAGGGCCGCTTCTTCTTATGTTGAGGGACAATGCATCCCGATCTTGAAAAGCTAGTCTCACGAGGCAAAATTGACTCCCTCACCGCAGAACAACTCGAACTGCTTCCTCCGGGAACCTTTTGCCAACACAAAAGCTGGGGGGCCGGGAAGGTGGTGGACTGGGACAGACTCGGCGTAAAAGTCGTTGTCGACTTTGAAGACAAGTCCGGCCACGAACTCGGAATGAAATTCGCCGCGATGTCCCTCATTCCGATTGAGGAGAGTTCATTTCTGGCGAAGCGCTACGCTTCTGCGGACGAACTGAAGGCACTCGCAAACTCCGATCCGGTCGAGCTGGTGAAGCTCGTCCTCAGCAGCCACGGTGACCGCCTCTTCCTCGACAAACTTGAGGAACTTCTCAAAGGCTACGTCATCCCCGAGGGAAAGTATAAAAGCTGGTGGGAGGCGACGAAGAAGAAGCTGCGTGAGAACATGCAGTTCATCGTCCCCGCCAAGCGCACCGACCCCCTCGAACTGCGCGAAGAGGACTTCGATCCCTCCCAGGGGCTCATTGCCGACTTCCGGGAGGCCCGCGATTTGCGCGCCAAGGTCAAGGCCGTCGAGTCCATCATCAAGGAGATCAACGCCTTCAAGGATCATCAGGACAATCTCATCGAACTGGTCGCCGAGATCAGCGAGATCGCCCGCAAAGGGGTGAAGCTCCAGTATGCTCCCGCCGTTGAGCTGATCCTTATTCGTGAAGAGCTCCAGACGAAGCTGAAGGGTTTCGACTCCGATAACGGGCAGATCTCCACCGCCGAGATCCTCGCCGCTGACGAGAGCGCTATTCCCGGCCTTTTCGAAGAGTTATCTCTGACCCGGCTCCGTCAAGTTCTCAAAAGCTTCCCCGATGCTTTCGGCGAAGACTCCTGGGTCGAGAAAATGCTGGGACTCATCCCCGCCTGCAACCTGCGCTCCATCGGAGAAATCGCCAGCTATCTCGACTCTGCCGAGCGCAAAGCGGATCTCATCGCCTACATGGAGAACGGCCTGCAGCAGCGCACCATCACCTCAGACTCTCTCGCCTGGATCTGTCGTGAACGTAAAGGCCTGGCCCAGTCCGTCTTCACTCCAACGCTCTGCCTTTCGGTGATGAGTTCACTTGAGGCCGACCAGCTCAATGACGAAGGCTCGGTGCGCGCCGCTAACCGTCTCCGCGACCTCGTTGCCGATGACAACGGGTTGATTCCCGATTTTATCAGCGGGGCGAACATTAATACGATCCGCAACTTCGCAAGTCGCCTTGTTACTTCGGCCTCTTTCGACGAGCTCACCCGCAAGTCGCTGATGGCGCGGATTATCAAGCTCCATCCCGAAATTCAGGATCTCATGCACGGTCGCGAAAAGGTGCAGGAGGACACCCTCATTGTCTCCGAGGCCAGCCTTGCGGAGAAGAAGGCCGCCTACGACAAGCTCATCAAAGAGGAGATTCCGCAGAACCGCGAGGACATCAAAATCGCCCGCTCCTACGGCGACCTTCGCGAGAACTTTGAATACAAATCCTCCAAAGAATACCAACGCGTCCTCATGAAACGCCAGGGGGACTGGGAGCGTGATCTCAAGCTCGCCCAGCCCACTGACTTCAAAAATCCCGATACCACGAAAGTCTCCATCGGGACGATCGTGACCCTCGACGCTGTCGGCGGCGGGGAACCGCTGAGCTATACCGTTCTCGGGGCATGGGATTCCGATCCCGACAATGGCGTCATCGCCTATCTCTCGGAACGCGGCAATGCCATTCTGGACAAGCCCGTCGGCACCGAAGTCGAGTTTCCTCTCGGCGACGGGGAGATGAAGCGCTATCGCATCACCTCGATCAAACCCTACCTGGGCTAATCGGAACGAGGGGTGTGTTTCAAGCTAAGGGGGGCAGTCGGAAACGACTGCCCCTTTTTCCACAAGGGGAGCGCGATCCCTCACCGCGCCGCATCCGGTGACCAGGGGCGCGACAGGTGCCCGTCGCCACTTTTAAAAAAATCAGTTGGGGAAAGGCGGATGGACGGCGGGAAGCTGCCGGGGGCTGTAGCTCTCGCCGGGGTGAAAGAGAAACCCGGGATTTTCCGCGATCAACTCGTATTTCGAGAGTCGGAACTCTGGGATTTTAAAATTCGAATTAGGATCGTAGACCATCGCACCGGTGTAGCTGCCCCAGACCCGATACTCGTAATTGTGGTCGTAGCCGTGGACTTTGAGCGAACCCTCCTCAGGGATGCGGTCGGGCTGTTTGATGATACTCTCGTTCATGATGACGAGCTTCGCGGTCGACCAGGGTTTACCCGGCTCGCGGAGATATCCCCAGAAACGGGTACCGTCGGTCCACCAGCGACGACCGATATAATAATTTCCGGGCGGTTCCATCGCAATAATCTCGTTGCGGGCGCGCACCTGCGGGTGGTTTAACTGCGACGAAGTGAGCTGCCCTGTCGCACTGTTCGTATTAGCACCCGTTCCCGTGGTCGTGCACGAAGAAAGGAATGAAGCCATCATCAGCCCCGCAAGCCCAGTCGCCAGTGTTTGCCAGCGGAGACCAACACGGTCCCCGGCGCGTTTCGAGTAATATTTCAT
Source organism: Akkermansiaceae bacterium UBA6138 (assembly GCA_002422425.1). Classification (GTDB taxonomy): domain Bacteria; phylum Verrucomicrobiota; class Verrucomicrobiia; order Verrucomicrobiales; family DEV007; genus Arctic95D-9. The sequence goes on from DIVG01000003.1 coordinate 29,540, forward strand.
AAAAAAGTCGAACAAAAGCCTGGCAGGGCAGAGCCGTAACGATAAGCCCCCGGGAGAAATTAGTAAAATTCCGAATTTCGCCCGGAAGAGTGAATTTCAGCGCCGTTTTCGCTCCTGTTTCTCAAATACGGGAAGTAACTCGGCCTCTATCCAGGAAAAGGCCGACTCCATCCCCGCTTCGCGGTAGATCGTCCCGATTTTCGCCTCAACCGAGGTCGGATTACCGACGCAGGCGAGAAATTGATTGCAGGTCATACGGCGCAGCGTCTCCCCGCAAACGGTTCCGCGCTCTTTCAGGATCCATGTTCGGGCATAGAGATCGAGGATGGTGTCACCAATCCAGGCGAGTTCCTGCTCCCGCCTTTTCAATTCGTCTTTTCTGGCCCCTTTCATGACGAGACCCGGTCCTGCTTAAAGGCTTCAAGCGCCTCACGTGTGATAACGTAACGTGCCGCGCATCGGGGACAACCGGCGGCGAGGACTTCCCCCTCTCCGAAAACAGCCTCGAGAGCCTCTTCAGTCAAATCGGCGATGATGGGGAAAATCCTCCCCGGGCTGCACCCGCAGTCGAATCGATAGACCCGCGTCTCGAGAAGACTGAGCGTCTCGGCGGCGTCAATCGCGCGGATGCCGTCTTCATCGAGCCCCTCAAGCCATGCGAGATCGCAGTCCGGCTGGGCCGAGACCATCACAAAGTTTTCTTCACTGTGACGAAAGTATCTCCCGGGACGCTGCTCACTCTGGCGGTAAAAGGTCTCCGCCACCCGGAACATGTCGAGGGTTTCGGCCTCGATCATGCTCTGGCGGGATTCCTGTCCCGCCACCAGAACCTGAGCGATAAAAAGATTTTTGTCCCGCTCGCGGACATCCTCGGTAAAAACGCGGCCGACGATGTTGCCACTCCGGTTACTCCCCGTCACGAAGAGATTCTGGAGTGGATCCTGCCAGCTCAAGGTCCACGCGGCGGCCTCATGGCGCGGACGCGATGCCAGATGCAGGGTGAGCGCGGCGAGTCCGTCCTTGAGCAGGTCATCCAGCGCCCGCCCGTGCTTGATCCCGTGTTGCATCAGGTGGAGATAATAGTCGGTGTAAAGCGAGGAGAAATCCCCTCTCACAAGCAGGGCATTACGCTCGCGAACGAAGTAGCAACGGACCTCGATCGGGTCAGTTTCCGCTTCTTTGGAAGAATCATTCGGCATGGGAATTTCGTGAAATTTGAAGCGCCAGATTACGGCCTTTCTTCCCGGTTCGCGAACAGGATTTGGAGCGGGCCCGGCGAAACACCTGCTTGCCGCGCCGCCCCCCAATGTGCTACAGGGTCATTCCCATGAACGAAACCGAACTGACCGCGCTCCTTAGACAGAACACGGATTTCTCCCACGTCGCGCCTGCCGCGCTGGCAAAGCTGATTCAGTCCGGTGAGAGACACGACCTGGGGGCCGGAGTCGAACTCATCCGGCAGGGGGAAACCGGGCAGCGCATCTGGATCCTCATCAGTGGTGCCTTCGAGGCACTCGTGGACGGGGAAATTGTTAACCGCGTCACATCGTCCGGTGAAGTCGTCGGCCAGATCAGCGCCGTCTCGGCCACGCCGGCCACCGCTACCATTCGCGTGACTACTGCGGGGGAGTGCCTTTCGGTAACGCACCACGATCTCCACGAAGCGATGGAAAAACACCCGGACCTCGCCGAGGCGCTCCTGCGCTCGATGGCGAAGTATCTTGGTCGCCGATAGGCTGAAACCGGGAATTTTCTAGAGCTCGACACCCTCTTTCATCTCTTGCGAGACCTGAAAGAGACGCTGTACCTGCTTGAGAGGAATATGGCACACATCGGTGCGTTTTTCCCCGCCGAGAAGGATTGAGAAAGTTCCAAGCCCCCGGCCCTCATCGCGCATCAGCGTATTCGTCACGGACTTCCAGGGATGAGCCTCAAGCTCGTAACCGACACGTTTGTCCGTCATCAGAAAAAGATGCCGGTCGGTGATGATGACACACTGCTTCGTCTTGCTGAGCAGCCCCGCCCTCGCCTGAACCGCGATGTAATAAATGCTCTCCCCCGCTCCGACCACATTCGAGACTTCACGGAATGCAATGCCCACTTTCTGCGTATCCTGCCCGTCATCGACGAAGTGACTTATCTGTTCCTGCACTTCGAAGACCTCGTGGATCGGCTTCCACTCGCCGATGCCCTCGTAGTAGACCAAATCCTCGTGAACAACCTGCCCATCGTTGAACAGCTTCAGGAGATCAGCCTCCGAAAACGGGCCGATCGGGTCCCGCTCGCCCCGTCTCAGGATCGAAAAGAGTAGCTCCGGTGCTTCTTCGCCTTCTGCAATGCTCATGTGTTCTGCGCGTTCCCCCTGTATTTACAATGTGAGTTAATTCGTCCGGCCGAGCAAGAATAAAAGAAGCTTAATCGGCTAAAACGGACCACTCCGACGGGAGTCGCTTCGGGCGCCCTTCCGGCATCTGCACGAGAGCGACAATTTGCCGGGCTTCGGCCACCTTCTTTGTTATTCCGTCCGCTCCCGTCGAATTGAGAAAAAAATCACATGTCGCACGGACCTTTTCGACCCCGCTGAGACGGGCAGTCACGGAAACTTCCTGACCCAGTCGTGCGGGCATGCGATAGTCGATCTCGGTTCGGACCACCACGGGAAAGAGGCCCGTCGCGGTCATTGAGAGGAGGTCCATCCCGAGGCTCGTAAATAAGGCCGCGCGGGCCTTTTCCACGTAACGAAGATAGGCGATATTGGAGACGACTCCGCCGCAGTCCGTGTCGTAAAAAAGCACTGTCTCTCTGATCTCGATCTCTTTCATAAAAGCGTCTGCCAAAGCAGAGCGGCGTAGACACGCCCCTCCAAGGATGATAGCATCCGCCGCTTAATAAGAAGAATGAAAAATTCCCGTCTCTCAGCCATCTGCCTGCTCGTCTGCACAGGCCTTTCCCTGGCCGGGCCGGATCGGGCGATCGCTTACGACAGCCCGGACTTTGATGTCGCGGTCTTCTCCGGCGACGGGATTTTTCTTTCCGAAGAGCAGAAAAACAGCCTCCTCGAAGCCCTCGCCGCGATCGCCGCGAACTTTTCCACCAGCCATCGAGTCGACGATGACCTTCGGGAAAAAGCCATCGGAATCGCCCTGCGCATCGACCCGATGCACTACCACTCGCGCCTGACCCATCGAGCCCTCTGCGAGGGACAAACCCCGGCCGCAACTACCTATTTCGACAATCTTAGCACCGTCTCCGAGACTCTTTGGACGCTCGCGAATCAACTCTCTTTGCCCCCGTCCGAGCCAGAACACCGGCGACTCGCCCCGTTCCTGAAGGAGCTATCGCTCCTCACCCATCCTGAGCCCGGCGACGAGCGTCTCGCCGCGTTTGCCGCCGCTGCCGGCGGCAAAAAACTGCCGTGGGAAAAGTTTCTGACTCTTCAGCCTGAGAGTAACCGCTCCACCCCCCGGGCCGAATCTCTCCGGCAGGCGGGCATCATGATTCTCAATCAGCGCAAGGAAAAGAGTGCCGCCGCCGCTCCCGCTCCCGCTCCCGCTCCCGCTCCCGCTCCGGTCGCAGGTCTTCCGGATCAGGCCGGGATCGTCATGCCCCCCCCTGTCCCCCCTGCCTCCAACACCGCGCCTGCGGCTCCCCCCTCTACCAGGCCCGAACCGATTGACCCGATCGTTGCCTCCGTCAACGTTGTGAGCCAGATCGAAGCGATCGAGTCCAAGCCTGTCGCCGGAGTCGTTAGACTGACAGTGCGCCCCCCCGCCGGTCGGACCGAGCGCGAATGGCTTGAGGCTCAAATCGGGACCGGCATGGTGCCGCTGCTTCCCGCCAGAGACGGCATCCCTGTCGACGGGATCGAGATACCCCCCGCAGTCGCTGCCACCCGTTCCTGGGTTTGGCCTGTCGGCACTCTTGGAGAGGTCGCCTTCACCGCCGCAGGAGAACTCCCAGGGCCGCGTCGGCTCATCCGTTCCCGGGTTTTTCTCCCGGCCGTGATCCTCGCCGACAGTGCCCTCCGTAAAACAGCGGTCAATGAGGCGATGATTCTCTCAGGGGAAATCGATCCCCTCACCCTGCAGGTCAGCCTCCCCGGCGACGTTCTCTCCACGATCGGAGCCGCCGCTTCGGGGATGAAGGGAAAATACCTTCTTGTCCCCGCAACGGTCACGGAGGAATTGGTCTCTTATCTCCTGAGATCCGGCCAACTTGGCATTCTCTTTGACAACGAGCTTGTTTCCTACGGGACCCTCGAAGAGGCGATCGCTTACACCACTTCACCGACACCGGAGCCCCTCTCTGCCGGCAGCCTTGTCTTTCGTGAGATCGAAGCCGCCGCCGCACGCATGCCTCTGACCGAACTCGCGAGAAACGCAAAGGTGATGGAACGGCTTAAGACCATCCTCGCCGGCATGCCCGAACATCTCTCGGCCCGCGCCATGCTCGAATTCGGCCAACGCCCCGAGTCCCCCGAACTGCGCCAGTCTCTCTCGGCTAACCGCATCAACGAACTCGTCATGCCGCTCTTCGGACTGGATCTCCCTGGGGCAAACCTGCCTGCGTTCGCCGAACAGATCGACACCGCCAGACTCGAGCTTTCAAGGCTGCGGGCTACGACGCCTTCCGAAACGCGCGACTTCCTTGCTTCCGGTGAAGACTTCCTGGCGGCTGCCGAACTTTATCTCGACCTCACTAACAAAGACTCTTCCATCGCCCTCCAGCGATTGCGGGAGGCGAGTGAAGCTCGCGCCGCTTTTCAGAATCTGGGGCGCCGTCTCGGGTTGTCCGACCCGGTCACGGAGGTTGAGTAGGGCTGTCTCAGCACAGGCCAAACGGGCACGGGGTGCCGCGTTTTCCAAATACCGTCGGCGCATAGAGAGGGGCCAAAGGGCAAAATTGACCGGCAGCCTAAACCCCGGCACCGCCGCCCCAAAGGAGGAATTCCCTTCCATCTCGGAAAAAGAGGCAAGGGTTCAGCGGGCAAGCGAGCCGAGCAGTTCGTCACGGCGGAGACGCGCCACCTCAAGCTCACGCGTCCTCAAAGAGACACGGATCCGCTCGGCGGTGTAATCGGCCCGGTGCAGGGTGAAATGGCACCACCACGTTCCCCTGTTGTTCCAGAGGTGATGGTCAGGGTTCGATTGGATACCGCGAAGAGAGTCACGGCGGCGGATGGCGAGAAACGCGCCTGCGGCGGAAGGGCTACCGCCGACGGTTTCTTTGAGAAGATCCTGATATGTCATTTCTTGATGCAGTTTCTGTGGAATTCAGTTACCGCATCAGGACCTGGGATCGCCCGGTCCTCCCGAACGTATCCCGGAGAAATTCTGTTCGGACACAATTGTCCGCACATCGGTTGCCGCCACGGTCGAAACCGTCGCAGCATCCAAGGCACCTTGGCTTCTCCAAACCAGGTTGCCGGACTCGATTTTCATCGGGCCACTCCTGATGCTTGAGTAAGTCTTCCCCGGAGAAGACAAAAGTTCAAGCCTCTCTTGTGTCATACTCCGGTAAAAATTGATTCAGAAAAAGATTTGCATCGCAGGGCCATTCGCCCTAATTCATATCCATGAATCGTGATTTGTTGATTTGTTTTTTTTCCGCTTCCTCCTTTTTCACTTTCTGCGTGATTTCCCCGGCACAGGAACAAGACACGCCGCCACCTGTCGATGAAGCGACCAGCCTCGACGTCACCACGGTAGAATCATCGCCCCCGGTGCGATCAGTCGTCATTCGTCAGGAGGCCGCCCAGCAGCTCTACACGCCTTCGGTCGTGACGAAGACTCTTCTGTCTGACGAACAGGCGGAAAGAACGCTTCTCCCGGCGGTTGACACTATTTCCGGGGCCGAAATTCGCACCTTCCAGCGCTATGACATTGGTGACATCCTCAGCCAAACCGCCGGGGTCAATCTCGTCGAGGCCGGGCAAGCGGGAGCTCAGACCTCACTCTTCATCCGCGGGATGGAGAGCAATCACGCGGTCGTGCTTCTCAACGGGCGACGTCTCCCCCCCGGTCTCGCCGGTATCTACCAACTTGAGTATCTCGATGTCTCCACCCTGGAATCTGTTCAGGTTACCAAGGGAGCATCCAGTTCCCTTTATGGATCCGACGCCCTCGCCGGCGTCATCGATATGCGGTCTGCTGACGCCCGCTACCTGGAGGCGGATACTCTTTCCTCCTATCTCGAAGGCGGTTCGTTCGCCACGATTCGCACCGGACACAAACTCACCATTAAAGACGGCCCTGTCGCCGTCGCCATCGACACCAGCGCCCTCGAAACGGCAAATGATCGCGCCTCCTCTGATTTTGAGAACGCTCTCCTGCGGGGAAACGTGGCGGTGGAACTCGGAGAAGGGAGTTACTTTGATATCCTTGGCTATATCCAGGATTCCTTTATCCAGGTCCCCGGCTCATCGCTCAGTCCTTTCTTCCCCGAGCAGCAGATCAATAAAAATCGCTCCACTCTGTTTTCCCCCCGCTTCAGCATTGTCCGCGGAGACTGGGACTTCTCGACTTTCTACAGCCACACCGCAAACGAACTCGAAGCAAGGAAGGACACCTTTTTCAATGACAACCTCCTTGAGCAAACCGGCCACGAGGTCGAGGCGGTTATCAACTTCCGGCCAAACGAAGAAACCGCCTATACCCTGGGTGCCGGTTACTACGGATACGAATTCGAGCGCACTCCTATTATCCCCGGGCCCTTCAATCTCCCGAGCAAATTCGGGTTCAGCTACACGAGCGTCTTCGCCCAGACCGGAATCAATCTCCCGGAGGGTTTTACTATACTCACCTCGGCACGATATGACGAACATGATTCCTTCACCAGCAAAGGCACTTACACGGCCCAGATAACCCGCGATTTCGAGCCCACCGGCACGACACTTTTTGCGAAAAGCTCAACCGGTTACAAAGCCCCCTCGGGTCAGGACTTTATCTTTCTTGATCCTGACATTGATCCAACCTCAATCCGGCCTGAAGAAAGCATGACCTGGGAAGCAGGGGCCCGGCAGAGCATCTTCAACAAGCGGGGTTCCGTCGCCTTGACCTACTTCAACGCCGGGGTGGAGAACCTCATTGATGTCGATCCCTTCACTTTTATCGACCCCGCGATCGTCGACACGAGGACTAGGGGACTTGAGCTTGAGCTTGTCTATTCGCCGGTGGAGAATCTCCGCTTCTACGCCGGCGGGACCTGGCTCGACGCGATCATCACCGATGGTCAGTATCTCGGCGGCTTCGGTGGATCCCCCGGCGACCGCCTCACCCGGCGTCCCGAATACAGTCTCGCCGGCGGGGGCGTCATGAGCGGTGACCGCTGGAAATTTGGTGCCGAGATTCGCGGGGCCTACGAACGAATCGATGCCCCGAATTTTTACCTCGCTCCTTACACCGTTGCCCGTCTCTTCGGCAGCGTTGAAATCTCGGATGAAGTGGAACTCTACGGCCGAATCGAGAACCTTTTTGACCTCGCTTACGAGAACACGCGCGGTTTCGAGGCGGCCGGGTTCGGTGCCTTCGCAGGAGTGAGAGTACTTTTCGGCCGGTGAAAGGCGGCCCGCTCACCTCCCCTGCGTTACCCTGAGGGGCCCGGGCTCACCTTTCACCGCTTTCATCCGCCCCCTCAGGCTTTCTCCCTCCGGATCAACCGTCAGAAAAACGGCGGTGAGTTGAGCCGAGGCGACTTCGATGGCAAGACGGGCCTTTTTCAGAAGAGATAGCGAGCAGCGGCGGTAGGGCGTCACCACTGCCGTATAATCAGCATGGGCCGCGATTACTCCGGCCTCGGCAAACTCGTGGATCGAAGGCGCCACAATGAGGAGATAGTCAAAGCGGCTCCGCATTTCCCTGACGAGGTCCCCCATGCGGCGACCGCCAACGAGGCTGCCGGGATCCTCATGGAGCGGGCCGCTCGGCATGAACCAGAGGTTGGGGCGCCGGGTTTTAATCACCGTCTCCTCCAGCCGCATTTCCCCGCTGAGAAAATCGGAAAGGCCCGGATGATTCGCCGCGTCGAACTGCTCGTGAAGCTGCGGATAACGGAAATTGGCATCGATTACCAGAACGGTAGAGCCCCCGTCTGCAAGCACACAGGCAAGATTGGTCGTCACCTCGGCGATTCCTTGACGGTCCCGCAGCGACATCAGAGTCATCACCAGACAATTCCCCGCCGGGAGCCGTTGCAATTTTGTCCGGCAGTCCCGGTAGGGTTCGATGAGGCGCGGAGACAGGGGCTGCCCGGCCAGGAGCGACGCACCGCAAACGGGAGTATATCCCGCAAACGGCAACTCCAGCCGGAGCAAGAGCCGGGCGAGAAAGTCCAGGCGAAAGTCCTGCCGCCTGGTGAGAAAGATCATCATCACCGCCAGAAAGAGCCCCAGCAAAAGTAGAATCGGCGTCCTCAGAAAAATCGGAACAATCTTTTTTGCGTCACTTGCCTCCGCCCGCTCCACCAGGTGAGCCCTCGTGGAGACCTCGCCCGCTTCGATCGCGGCGAGCAGATGCCTGGCTTCGAGGGAACGGAGCAAGTAAGTCTCGCTGACGAGCTGACGGCGCAGATCGAGCGCTTCCCCCTCGCCCGCGTCGGGAAGTCGCGCCTCGATTTCACCCATCACACGGTGCCGTTCCCCGACTTCGCCGGCAAGACGCAGAACCCGCTCCCGCGCCTCGGCACGCAGCCCGGACTCCTGCCTCGATAAAAAACGATCCGCGATCGCATTGACGATTACGGCCGACGACTCCGCACTAGGATCACGGACTCGCAGCACCACGGCGCGCTCACCCGGCACCGGCTCAACCTTACTGCGGCCCGACAACAAACGAACTGCCCCGGCCTGGTCGCCGGTTCCCCATCGGGTCGCCAGATCTTGCCCGGCAACCACCTCGGAAAGGAGACTGCGGCTGCGAAGCTCGGCAAGCTGGCGGGTAAAATCCGTCAGCACGCTTGCGCGAAAGTCACTTGAGGAGGAGAGGGAGACCGGAGCTGCGGGCCCGGGCCCCAATTCAAGGCGAACCGCGCACTCGTAGAGACACCCCACCTTCGTTTCCAGGGCAACCCCGCCAAAAAAAGTAAACGAACAAAGAATCGGAACGACCGGCCACCTTGACCGCAGAAGGCGGGAAAAATCGATCCAACCATAACCGCGGGCATTTTGGCTGAATATCATAAAAATCAGGATACCCTGATTTTTTACCCGCTCAACTTAATATTCCTGTAATTATGGAAACCTTTAATTTAACAATTCTCCAGTTCCGCCAGTTCATCACGGAATCCGCTGCTGAGAATCGGAAAACGGCACCACGTCTTCGGGTCGAGATTTTTGTCGTCGACATGGAAGCCGGGGGCATAGCGCTCCCGTTTCCACTGATTGCGGCTCCAGAGACGGAAAAACTTGATGACCCAGGCGCGGAGCGATTCGCGGTCGTGTTCGGGATGAGTCTCGCACATCAGCTCCCATACCTCGCCGGGCAGCTTTTTGTCGCGGATGGCGTGTTTCTCGATCGCGTCGAGGACAGGGTAGGGCATCAGGTCTGACTCGTCGGTCTGTTTGGCTCCGCTGGGACGCAGCTCGGCGGTGGGAACCTGCTCATTGATGACCCGCAGCTCGGGAAGCGGGTCGATCTCGGGCGCCGCCCCCGTCGTTTCCATCCAGCGCAGCCACTGCCGCAAAAAGGCCTTGTCGATGCCCGAGATGGGGCTGAGCCCCCCCGCAGTGTCCCCGTCCATCGTCGCGTAGCCGACCGCCGCCTCGGATCGATTACTCGTCGAGAGGAGCAGGGCATTGCGGATGTTCGTCAACATCCACACCCCGGGGGCGCGGACCCGCGCCTGGATATTCTGGAGGGTGATATCGTCTTTTTCCCAGGTGAGCTCTCTCCCAATGCCTGCTTCCAGAACGCTGCGATAGCCGGCCACGAGGCTCTCGACGTCCCACTCCTGATACGATGCCCCGATCGTCCGGGCCACGGTCTCCGCCGCAGCTCTGGTCGTCTCCGAACTGTTCCGTGTCTTCTGGTAAACGCAGGACAGGAGCTGCTCCATCACGGGACGGCCCTCGAAAGAAATATGTCCCAGCTTTTTCCTAAAGGCCTCTTCGCCGAGGTCCTTCGTGGCGAGATCGACCATCAGTTTTACCAGCACTGAGACGGCGGCCGAATCCGCCCCGCCGCTGAGCGAAACAACAAATCCGCCCGAGTAACTCCTCCGAAGGTAATCAAAAAGCCCGAGGGCCATGACCCGGGCAAACTCCTCCTCTTTGAGATCGGCAGTGTGATTCGCCTGACTCGACTCCGTCGTAAAAGGCCCCTTCCAAACCGGAACAAAAGTCGATCTCACGGTCAGTTCCGCCGCCTCGCCCATGAGAGGGCGATGACTCACCTGACGCGCCCGGTGAAGCCGCGTACGATTGAGATCAATCGTCGCCGCCGTAACAACGTGGTCCTGGAAAGAAAAACGACGCCCCTCCGCGAGATACTCACCGCCGCAGGCAATCACGGTGCCTCCGTCGTAGATGATCCGCCCCGCCTCGTTTCCGAGCAGATTCGCGTAAACGTAGCCGCAGGCAAAAGCACGTGATCCCTCAAGCACAAAACGCTCGCGCACGAGCTGTTTGCCGAAGGCGAAGTGGCTCGCACTGGGGTTAAAGATCAGGTCCACCCCGCGACGCGCAAGCCTCGTGCCGGGGCGGTCAGCAACCCATGCGTCCTCACAGATCTCAAATCCCAACCGCACCCCGCCAATGTCGAAGATGAGATCGCCGAGCGGCACCTCGCCTCCGGCAGATTCGATCCGCTCGACCCGACCGCCGGGCCAGGCCTTGAACCAGCGGGGTTCGTAGTGGAGCCCGTCGCCCGCAAGATTCTGTTTCGCGACGAAGCCGGCCACCTCGCCGTCGATGATTACCGCCACCACGTTAAAGACGGATCCCTCGAACCAGAGCGGCAGGCCCACCGCTACGACGAGCCCGGCGCAGTGCGGCGCGAAATCGAACAACGCACCGAGGGCCCGCTCCCCGGCCTCGGGAGAAAGGAACATATCCTCGCAGCCGTAGCCGCTAAGGGCCAGTTCAGGCAGACAGAGCCAACCAACCCCCTGCTCCCGCGCCTCGGACACCGCCGCAACGGCGCGACGGGTGTTGCCCGACCAGTCGAGCGGAGTCTGATTGAGGGCGGCGGCCCCGGCAACGATGCGGTTCATAGGCAATGGGTTCGGCGGGTAGTTTCCTTCAACTTACGAACCGGAGCAATGCAGAGTTTTCCCTGCCGCGCGAGTTGCCCGGCGCGCCGGTTCGGTCTATCCGTCTCCATGCCCGACCTTTACCCGCTCGCGAGACGCCTCCTTTTTGCCATGGATGCAGAATCGGCCCACCATGTCACCCTTTCGTTGATGCGGACGGCCGACCATCTCGGGATCCTGCACGCGTTGACAGGTACTGCTCATGCATCCGACCCGACTGATTCATCGCTCGAACTGATGGGGCTGCGTTTTCCCAATCGTGTCGGCCTCGCCGCCGGACTCGACAAAACCGGCAGCGCCGTCCATGCCTTCGGCGAACTCGGTTTCGGCCACGTCGAAATCGGCACCATCACCCCGCGCCCGCAGCCCGGCAATGAAAAGCCCCGCCTCTTCCGCCTCAAGGAACACGAGGCCATCATCAATCGCATGGGCTTCAATAATCCCGGCGTCGCCGGCATGCTGGAAAATCTCTCGCACTCGCGAAGGAACTTCCGCGGCATCCTCGGGATCAATATCGGGAAAAACTTCGACACGCCGAACGACGAGGCAATCTGCGATTACCTGCTGTGCTTCGAGGGCGTTTATGCCGCCGCCGATTACGTGACCGCCAACTTGTCCTCCCCGAACACCAAAGGCCTCCGCGATTTGCAGAATGCCGGGACCTGTGGCGAGCTCATCCGGCAACTCCAGGCGAAACGGAGCGAGTTACAGACGGCGCAGGGAGGAAAATATGTGCCTATCGTCATCAAGATCGCACCCGATCTTTCCGATGAAGCTGTCGTCGCCCTGGCCGGGGTTTTTAACGAGACGGGCATTGACGGGGTCATCACGACCAACACCACGATAGCGCGCGACGCCGTCGCCGGGCATGCCCTCGCGGGAGAAGCGGGCGGTCTCAGCGGAGCTCCGCTCACGACGAAGTCGACCGGAGTCCTGCGATTGCTGCGTCAGGAGATGAACGACGCGATTCCCATCATCGGTTCGGGCGGGGTCATGAGCGCCGACGATGCCAGAGCGAAATTCGACGCCGGTGCCGCCCTCGTCCAGGTCTACACCGGCCTCGTCTACAAAGGGCCGAAGCTGGTGACGGAGATTGCGGGAATGAAAACCGCTGAGAGCTAATGCCCCCCCTACCGCCGCCGCAGCATAAACTCGAGAAGCTGCCCGATGCGCTCGCGCATGACCGAACGCGGGACGATCATATCGACAAGACCGTGATCGAGGAGGAACTCGGCGGTCTGAAACCCGGGAGGCAGATTCTGGTGAGTCGTCTCTTTGATGACACGGGGACCGGCGAAGCCGATCATGCAGTTCGGCTCGGCCATGATGATGTCGCCGAGGGTGGCAAAACTGGCCGTGACCCCGCCCGTCGTCGGGTGGGTCAGGATGGAAATGTAGGGAAGACCGGCGGCGTGGTGACGGGCGAGAGCCCCGCTCGTTTTCGCCATCTGCATGAGGCTGAGGATCCCTTCATGCATGCGTGCGCCTCCCGAGGCGCAGACGATGATCGCCGCTCGACTCTCGGCAGTGGCGGCTTCGATCGCACGGGTCAGTTTCTCACCGGCGGCCGAGCCCATGCTCGCACCGAGAAAGCGGAAGTCCATCACCCCGATGGTCACGGGATGGCCAAGGACTGATCCCCTGCCGGAAAGAACCGCGTCTTTGAGGCCCGTCTTCTTCTGATAGGCTTTCACCTTGTCAGTGTAGCCCTTGAAACCGAGAGCGTCGCTCGACTCAAGCGTGGCATCCATCTCTTCGAACGAATCGGGATCGAGAAGCATCGCGATCCGCTCCTGAGAAGTCAGCGTGAAGTGGTGGTCACATTTCGTGCAGACGCGGTTGCGCTGCTTCAGCGTGATCTCGTCGATGATGGCACCGCAGGAGGGGCACTTGTTCCACAGCCCCTCGGGCATGTCGGATTTTTTCTTCCCGAGAGAAGCAATGGAGCGCTTTTTGAAGATGCCCATAGAAGAGAGTGTAGAGTGTGTTGGTGTGTTTCACGACCGGGGCCGCTGCGGGGAAGGTAGCGGTTTATGACGGGATCACAACCAAATTTCGGATCGCCCGGACTACCCTCGCAAAACGGAAACGGCGGCGATTTTCTTTATTTTGAACCCTTCGCGGAGCACGGCGGCGCATTCGGAGACCGTCGTGCCGGTCGTAATAACATCATCAACGAGGAGGATACGGGCCCCTTCCGCCGGGGCGGGCGGAAGCTTTTTCCGCGATTCAAAAACGTCGTAGAGGTTCGCAAGCCGATCCCGCCGGTCGAGCTGGGCCTGTCGGGTGGTTTGTTTAACCCGCCGCAAAAAAGGCTGCAGTGTGAGCCTTACCCCCGCCGGGGCACGGCGAATCAACTCCCTCGCCAGCTCGCGGGACTGGTTAAACCCCCGCTCGCGGAGACGACGAGGATGCAAAGGCACCGGCACGACCCACCACGACCCTTCGTGGAGCCGTTCGTCACGCCAGACTTCGTCGAGCATGACTCCGAAGAGACGACCCAGTTGGCGTTGTCTGCCATACTTGAATCGGTGCATGAGATCTCTTCCCACCCCGCTTCCGCGATAGGCACTGACGGCAAAGTCTATCGCGAGCTCACGGTCACCGCAATTCGCACAGCGAAAAGGGACCGTGCCCGTCGATTCGAAGCCCTGCCCGCAGACCCGGCAGTAGTGGGATCCAATGGGAACGAGGGTCGCCTCGCAGTCGCCGCAAAGAAATGGTTTACTGAGTTGTCGCTCCGCCTCCAAAGGCAGATCACAGGCACCGCAGAGAGGCGGATAGAGCCACCCTATGACCGCCTGGCGCACCCGTGAGACTCGACCGCTCATTCACCTTCACAGGAGGAGGTGAAGGGATTTCCGTATTTTTTTCTGAGCCAGAGCCAGAGAAAAAATCCGGTGAGGGCGACGACGATGCAGGAGATCGCACCGACCCGCAGATTATCACCCAGCCAGGGCATCATTTCGCCGGGGGCGAAAGTGCGCCGGGTCAGGGGACCGAGTGTCTTCACCCCGAAAACCCATCCGGCATGGAGTCCGATTCCGAGCCAGAGCGAGCCGGTCTTCATTCTCGTGTAACCGAGGACAAGACCGATCGAGAGGAGCACGGCGAACTCGGCAAAAAGAAAGTAGGGATTAGCGAACTGGGAAACAAAATGCTCGACGATTTTCCCCACCATCCAGAATCCGGATCCGTAACTGACCTCCTCAACCTCAAGCGACTTAGGGGCATTAAAAAAATGGATGCCGGCAAAAAAAATCGCAATGACCCAGAAAAGCGATTTCGGTTTCAGCAGCTTGGCGAGGACCGCATGAAAAGCCCCCCGAAAGACGAACTCCTCAAGAAACCCGACCGCAACCCCCGTCCCAAGCGCGGCCAGAAAGACACTCACGAGCGGCTTGCCGGGATCCCTAAGCCCGTAGTAGCCAAGTGACACATAAGACCAGCCGAGAACGAGAAGAGTTCCCCCGGCGACGAAGAAGCCGATACAGAGATGCTGCCACCAGACCGGGTTTGCCGCTAACAACAGTTGCCCGCGCATTGCTTCCCCCGTCGGACGGGTCATTCCTCGCTTTTCTCTTCCCGCGTTAAGCCAGCGCAGGGTGGGCCATACCATAAGCAAAGCGCCGAGGAGAATGGCGCGATTGAAATAGCGTGAGAAGTGGGCACGGCGCATCGAGTCGTTGAGGCTCTCGAGCCAGGTCCCCGCGAGCCAAGCCTCGGCGACGAGAAACTTGCCGGCGAAATAGAGAGGCGGAGCGAAAACCGCTCCGAGGATGACAGTGCCGAGAAGGAAAACGATCGTCTTGAAAACAGTGGACTGGAAAAAAGAACCTTCGGACATACCGGGCTGATACGCCGAAACGGCGGATTTTGCAACGGCGCGGAAAAGGGGAAGGGCTGTTTTTAAAAGGGCCTCCCGTCGAGCAGGCCGATGCCCTCGAAGCGATCGGGCCACTCGCGGTGCAGCCCCTGCGGTGCAGCC
>DIVG01000069.1:0-12904 GCA_002422425.1 Akkermansiaceae bacterium UBA6138
TCACTTCTTAAACATCGCGTTCTCCGCATCGCCGCCGCTAAGGACGTAGGCGACGAGATCGAGGACTTCGTCTTCGCTCAGCATGTTCAGGAGCATGGGCGGCATGGGGGAGACTTTGGAAACTTCCATCGTCTTCACTTCCTTGCGATCCACGTTGGTGCGCTGGTTAGGGTCGGAAAGGTCTGTGTTGAGGGTGACGCTGTCACCGTTGAGATTGACGACGACACCACTGACGACGTCGCCGTTGTTGAGAGTCACGACGACGGGGGCGAACTGCTCGTTGATCTCCTTGCTCGGATTGATGATCTGGTCGAGGAAGTCGTGCGGCGAGTAGCGGCCGCCCGATCCGGTGAGGTCGGGACCGTTCATGCCTCCGCCATCGCCGAAGCGGTGGCAGGCAAGGCACGCGGCGGCGGTGAACATCTTGCGTCCGGTCTCGAAGTCGCGTTTCTGCATGCCTGTCTCGGCGGCGGCGCTGAGTTCTTCGAGGGTCCACATCGTCGGGGTGCGCCCGGCAAAGACGGCCCCGAGATTCTCAATCGCGGAGAGGCGCTCGGGCTTTTTCGCGATCAGTTCGGAGAGTTCCGTTTTCTCGGCCTCGGTGAAGGTGGCGAGGGCGTCGTTGCGGATGAACTCGATGAACTTGTCGAAGCTCGAGCCGCCGCGGTAGTTCGCCGCTTTGAGGAACCACTCGAGGTAGGCGGTGCGGAGCTCTTTCGTCCAGCCGACTGTGACAAAACGCAGGCTGCGGGCGTATTCGAGCTGCTCTTCCTGTGAGACGGCGTCGCTGAGAAGGGCGATCCCTTTGGCGGCAATGTCAGGCGACTGGAGGTAGGCGAGGGTCTCGGTCAGGAGCCAGTTCAGCGGAAACGATTTCGCGGGGAAAACCGGGTCGAGGTCGGCGATGAGCTTTTTCGTCATCTCCTCGCTCGCGCCGTCGAATCGGTTCAGTGTGATCTGCACGGTGCGGACGAGAGTGGACTGGGAATGGGGCGGCAGGGCGGCGAAGTCGATCGCGATGAGGGCTTCGAGGATCTGGTCGCGCAGGGCGGTGTCCACCGGCGGGGTCGGGGTAGCGCCTTCGGGGACGGCTGCTGCCTCGATCGCTTTTTCACCGGTTGGAGCGCCGAGCGGTTTGGCGGGGACACGGTGGTAGGGGCAGATGCCGCCGAGGCGGGCGAGGGCGAGGAGGGCCTCGGTCTGTTTTACGGGATCGGTCTCGGCAAGGGCTTTCTCTTTCCAGCTCGCGAGGGGCTGGTGCTCGAGGACGGTGCGGGCGGCCCAGCGGAGGTGGCGGTCGTCGCTGGAGAGGTGCGGCCAGGCGGCGGCTATCGCAGCGGGATCGGCTTTGCCGTGGTAGGCCTCGAGCTCGTGGCGCCGCTTCGCGGCGTCGGTGAGGGTTGTGTCAGGCACGACCGGGGCGGTGTCTTCGCTGCCGGTGTAGGTGACGCGATAGAGGCCGGACTGGACGCGACGTCCGCCGATTGCGAAGTACATGGCGCCGTCGCCGGGATGGATGAAGGCGTCGGTCACGGGCAGGGGAGAACCCGAGATGAAGTCCTCTTTCACGCCCGTGTAGCTCGCGCCATTGGCTTCGAGATGGACGGCGTAGATTTTGCCCCAGCTCCAGTCGAGGATGTAAAAGGCGTTCTGGTACTTGGCGGGAAATTTCGCCCCGTAGCCGAAGGTCGTGCCGGTTGGTGACCCGGGGCCGATGTTCACGGTCGAGGGGAGATTGTCGGCGTAAAATTCGGGGAACTTGCCGGCTCCGTTGCGCCAGCCGAATTCGCCGCCGCTGACGACGTGGTTCACGCGGGTGGGGCGATACCAGGGGGTGTTGAAGTCGTACTCCATGTCCGCGTCGTAGGTGAAGAGCTCACCGGCGTGATTGACCGAGGCGTCGTAGATGTTGCGGAAGCCCGAAGAGAAACGGGAGAAGGTCTTCCCGTCGCGCGAGACTCGGTAGATGATGCCGCCGGGGGCGAGGACGTGGCGGTTGTGGCCGCGTCCGTCGGGCATGCGGTCGAGGAGGTGGTCTTCGCCCCAGATCGCGGGCACCGGCGACGCGGGATCGGCATCGGTTAGGCCGGTGTTGTTTCCGCAGATCAGGTAGAAGTCGTCGCTGCCGGGGACGGGCACGACGGCATGGACACCGTGGTCACCCCGCGCTTCCAAGACCCGAAGCGTCTCGACTTTATCGAGTTTGTCATCGCCGTCGCTGTCGGTGAGTTTGTAAAAGCCGCTCGGGATTTTCTGCTCGTAGTCGTTCACCCCGACATAGAGTGCGCCGTCGGCGAAGTGCATGCCGTTGATCGCGCGAATGTCGGCTGGGACTTTTTCGACGGCCTTGGGATCGAGCGTTTTCCCGGCGGCGGGAGCGGGGAAGCGGTAAAGTCCGCCGTATTGATCGCTCGCGTAGATGCGGCCCTTGTCATCGGCGCAGAGGGCGACCCACGATCCTTCTTCGACACCGGGGACGGAGTAGAGCAGCTCGACCTGGAAACCGTCGGGCGCCTTCACGCGCGAGACTGGCGTGGCGATGTTTTCGCCAATGGCGGGGCCGACCTGGGCAGGGCGGGCGGGAGCTTTGGCCTTGGCTTTTTCGTTCGCCTTGCCCTTTCCGGGAGCGCCGCCCTTGGGAGCGTCTTTTGCTTTGTCTTTTGCTTTCGGGGCACCCTTCGGAGCGGGGGGCATGATCTCCTGCGCGTCATTGGGGAGGTCGGCATTGGAGAACGGATTGACACCGCCGTCGGGCAGGACCTTGAGCTGCACGTCTTTGATCGAGACGGTCATGGCGGGACCGCGATGGATCTGGAAGGCGAGCAGTCCCTCGAGGGCGCGTCCGGCTTCGTCGCAGTCGTGGAGTTCGGCGGCGAGTTGGCCATTGATCTTGTGGACGAGGTGATTGCCTTTCGCGATGATGGTGTATTCATTCCATTGGGCGATGTCGACGGCGACGGGATCGCGATCACCGGTGAGCCATTTTTTCGCCGCCGGATCAACGACGACGGTCTGTCCGTTTTTCGCGACGATGCCGCGGCCGCGCTCGTGGTAGACCATGGCGTTGTTTTCGGCGGCGGGGTGGACGTCGCACTGGTAGCCGCCGATGGACCACTTGCCGTTCTCGGGCAGTTCCTTCGAGCGATACTGAATGCCGCTGTTGTTCTGCCCCTCGACTTTCATCTTCACACGGAGCTCGAAGTTCTTCAGGGTTCCGCCGCGCCAGATGAGGAACTGATTGTAGGCGAGATCCTCGGGGGCTTTGGTCGTCCCGACGATGGCTCCGTCGGCGACGGCCCAGAGCTCGGGGTTGCCGTCCCAGCCGGTGAGGTCCTTGCCGTTGAAAAGCGACACAAAATCCCCCTGGGCACGGGAGGCGGTGGAGGCGAGCAGGGTCGCGGTGATGAGGAGCAAAAGAGCGAGCGGGGATTTCATCGTGGAAAGATGGCGGTTTTCCGACCCCGCTGCACGCCTAAAGTCGCGTGAGGACCGGCAAGGTTTGTGTCGGAATCGGGCGGATGAGGGCGGCGTTGATCTTTCGAAGGGGTGGCCGTATCTTCTCGAGGAGCCAACTACCACCTCCCTCACCCCGCCAGCTCAAACGCCCCCTCGGCGAGGCGCTCGCCGTTCACCTGGACCTCGACACGGTGTTTGCCTGGGTAGTGTTGGCGGGTCGTGAAGTCGCGTATCGTCTGGCGTTTCGTGATCGTGAGACTCCCGCAGGGAGCGAGGTCAAGTTCTTTCCATTTGAAGACCTTCTCCGAGGTGCCGCCCGATTGTTTCACGTAGTGAACGACGTAATCGATGAGGAGCTTCTGCGGCTTTTTCGAGCGCGAGGTGAGGGTCAGGTCGAGCCGGACGGTCCCGCCCGATCCCAACCGGGCCGGGCTCACGAGAAACTGATCGATCCGCACCTGCGCTTTTTCTCCCGCACCGAGAAGGGTCAGGGCCTCGACATGACCCTCTTTGATGAGGGTGCGGAGGGCGCGTTTGGCGATCCAGGCCGTGTGGATGTGGCCGCGGTCCCAGCGGGAGAGGGTCGATAGGGTAATGTCAGGGTTGTCGCGACTGATGTCATTGAGATGGTTCGCGACGGACTTGCGGACGTAGAGGCTGGAGTCGGCGCGCAGATTTTCGAGAATGGCGAGGGCGGGCGAGGGGTCGGCGATCAGTTCGGGGAGGCGGAAGGACCAGGGCAGGCGGGGGCGGCAGCCTTCGCTGGCGAGGCGGCGGACATGCTCGTTCGGATCGTGCGACCAGCCGTGCATGACCGCGAGGGTGCGATGGAGATCGCGTTTCAGGAATTCGCGGATGGCGAATTCGGAGGAGCCGAAGGGCGTGAAGCCTTTCAGGGCCTCCATGGAGGTATCGAAATGGTCGTGTCCGTAGAGGCTCACGAAATCGGGCAGAAAAAGCGTCACGAAGCCATGGTCGATCAGCGGTGCGAGCTGACGCAGGACCTCGAGCGATTCTTGATAGTCGAGGGGCAGGGCGGCACGGGTGGACTCGCTCATGCGGCGGAGACGTTGCAGGAGGGTGAGGTTGTCGAGTCCGTCGAGAGAGAGGTTGAGAAAACGTTTCCGGTCGAAGCGCGGTTCGATCAGGGCGAGTTTTCCGGCGATGGAGTGGAAGCGGTTCGCGTCAAACCAGTCTTTGAGTGCGGGGGCGGCCTCGGTGGTCATAAAAGTGCACTTTTCCGCCAAGTGATTTCCGGCTCGGGCGGGAGTCTGTTTGAAGCGGCACTGAAAACCATCCCCCGTCAAGCTATATCGGAAGAGCGGTTTGGCGCTGTGGAGTGACAGTGCAACGCACGCGACGTGTTGCGCCCGGGAAAAGTGCTTGTGAAATCGCTTTTTTCACCTAACTTCCCCACCCCGACCGCTCGCAGGTGCTCCAGAAGCGGTCGGGTCAACCAAACGGAGCAATGTCGGAAGGCTTACCAACCAGTAACTAACCCCAACCTCGATATATGTCAGCTACACTCACTCAATCCGGTCTGGACCTTATGGCCCTGATCGATCAGAAGTTCCACTCCCACCGCGAGAATTCCATCGTGCGGGGCACCATCATCGAAGTCCGTCCGCAGGTCGTGGTCGTGGACGTCGGTGCCAAATCCGAGGGGATCATCCCGATCTCCGAGTTCGAAGACGAAGAATTTGCCGTCGGCGACGAAATTGAAGTCCTCCTCGAGAAGCTCGAGAACGACGAGGGCATGGTCGTCCTTTCCAAGGAGAAAGCGGCGCACAAGCAGAACTGGGACAAGATCGTCAAAGTGTTCGAAGACGGTGGCCTCGTTAAAGGCAAGGTCAAGTCCGTCGTCAAAGGCGGTCTCATGGTCAACGTCGGGGTCGAGGCCTTCCTCCCCGGATCACAGATTGACATCATCCCGCCGAAAGATCTCAACGAATACGTCGGCAACGTTTACGAGTTCAAGATCGTCAAGGTCAACGACATCCGTAAAAATATCGTCCTCAGCCGCCGCGAAGTCATCGAGGCCGAGCGTGCTGAGCAGCGTGCCGAGTTCCTCGACTCCGTCAAGATCGGCGACCGCGTCGAGGGGATCGTCAAGAACATCACCGACTTCGGTGCCTTCATCGATCTTCAGGGCATGGACGGCCTTCTCCACATCACCGACATGAGCTGGGGCCGCATCAACCACCCCAGCGAGATGCTCTCCATCGGTCAGAAAGTCGATGTCATCATCCTCGACGTCGATAAGGACAAAGAGCGCGTCTCTCTCGGCTCCAAGCAGCTCCAGGACAACCCCTGGGAAGCGATCGAAGCCAAGTTCCCCATCGGTATGGAAGTCGGCGGCAAGGTCACGAAGCTGGTGCCTTACGGTGCCTTTGTCGAACTCGAGAAAGGGGTCGAAGGCCTCATTCACGTGTCCGAGCTTTCCTGGACCAAGCGCATCACGCGCCCCAGCGACGTCCTCTCCCTCGATCAGGAAGTCAAAGCCGTCGTCCTCGCAATCAGCAAGGAAGAGCAGAAGATCTCTCTCGGCGTTCGCCAGCTCGACGTTAATCCCTGGGACGAAGTCGAGGCTCGTTACCCCATCGGGACCACGATCAAGGGCGAGATCCGCAACCTCACCCCTTACGGCGCTTTTGTTGAACTTGAAGACGGCATCGACGGCATGATCCACGTGTCCGACCTCAGCTGGACCCGCAAGATCAACCACCCGAGCGAAGTTGTTAAGAAAGGTGAAGTGGTTGAGGCCACCGTGCTCGAGATCGACAAGACCAACCAGCGTATCAGCCTGGGTGTCAAGCAGCTTGAGAACGATCCCTGGAGCGAGATCGACAGCCGTTTCAAGGTTGGCGACCTCCTCAAGGGAACTGTCGCAAAGATCGCCAGTTTCGGTGCCTTCATCCAGCTCGAAGACGACATCGACGGACTTGTCCACATCTCGCAGCTTAGCGAAGACCATGTCACGAAGGTCAAAGACGTCATCAAAGTCGGTGACGAAGTCGAGGCCCGCGTCATCAAAGTCGACAAGATCGAGCGCCGTATCGGCCTCTCGATCAAGGCGGCTGAGTATTCCGAAGAGCAACTCAAGAAAGAGACCGCTGCGTTCGACGCCCTTCGCCCCAGCTCCGACCTCGTTGGACTTGAGCAGGCGTTCAACCTCGCGACCGAAGAGTGGCGTCCGAGTGACGGCTCACAGGGTTGAAATCCGCAGGATTCCCCCCTATACCAGTGATTACCGGAGCCAAACTCTCCGGGAAAACCTTTTAAAGAAGGAGCAGGGCTGGTCCCTGCTCCTTTTTTTTGCCAATTCACGGAAAACAAGTCACAAAACCGCCGCTGGCGAAAATTAGTATGAAGTGGTAGCGAAGTTGCTTACCTCAAAAGGTGATGCCTTTCTGATTTAGTTGAAACCCGGAGGTGATCGCAGAACCTTCTCCCGTCGCCCATGCACCCCGAAACCACCAGGATCACGCTGCCTCCGCCGCAGATGATTCGGTCTCACCGGCCGAGAGCTCCTCGTTGGCCGTGGGTCGTCCTGATCGTGCTCTCGCTCCTCTTCGGAGCCGGTGGGGGCTGGTATCTCGGGGTCAGGCAAAGCGGCCCTGAGCCGGTAAGCATCGCTGCCCCCGCCGGGGCGGCCGACCGGACCACCGTCAAAAAAGTCGCCGAAGCCCGCGTTGCTGTCGCCTCGGGAGACTGGCTCGGTGCCCGACGCCTTTTTGAAGAAGTCCGTGATCTGGATCCGGACAACCCCGACGCCCTCGCCTCCCTCCCCCTCATCAATCGCCGCCTCGACGAGGCGCGAGGGACCATCGTTGTTTCCACCGTGCCGCCCGGCGCCCTCGTGAAAGTGGGATCCCTTAAAGAGCAGACCAGCCCTGCGACCTTCACCGGCGTCCCTCTCGGCGAACACGAACTCGTCGTGACCCTCGCCGGCTTTGATCCCGTAACCCGCCGAGTCGTCGTTGATAGCGAAGAGCCGCAGAGTCTCACGGACATCACCCTCGCCAAAAGCTCGGGCCAGATCGAGGTCGTGAGCGAACCGCAGGGTGCCGATTTCAAGCTCATCCGCACCAGTGAACGGCAGGCTGTCGAGCTTGTCCAGGTCGGTACCACTCCGGCCCGCATCGAGCGGCTCGATCCCGGTGAATATCAGGTCCTCATGGCGGTGAAAGGCTGGCCCGAGCAGTCCCAGATTGTCCGGGTGGAAAACAACCGTAACACCTCCGTCTCCGCCGTTTTTTCCAAAGGCGGGCTCAATATCACGAGCGATCCCGCCGGGGCCGAAGTTTGGATCCAGGCCGGTGAATCCGCGATCCGCAAAGCCGGAAAAACGCCCGTGAGTCTCGCCGATCTTCCTGTCGGCAAGCACCGTCTGGAGTTGCGCTATGCTGACTGGGCCCCTATCAGTCGCTCCGTCGAGGTTCGTGGCGGCTCGACTCAGGATCTTGAATTTTCCTGGGAGCGCGCCCTTGTCTCTTTTACAAGCGACCCGCCAGGGGCTGAGGTTTTCCTCGGGGACAAGGCCCTGGGACGCGGTCAGCGGAAGACGCCATTCCAGGTCGAGTTACCCAAGGGCGACTATGTCTTTTCGGCCCGCCATTCCCGCCTCGATCCCGTCACCGAAACCGCCTACGTTAGCGGCGACAACGGTTCCAACACCGTCGATTTTCGCTTTGCCTACGGTTCCGTCACTCTTGCGAGCGAGCCCCCGGGCGCGGCTGTGGTTTCCTCCGGCATGCCCATGGGGCGAACGCCCCTTTCGCTGCCCGTCGTGCCGCCGGGGAACTACACCTTTGAACTCAGCAAAGAGCAGCACCGCGCCACCTCCGTCTCGGGATCGGTCGAGGCGGGTGGGTCGCTCAACTTCACCGCGACGCTCAGTTACGACTCCACCCCCGCCGCCACCCGTGATTTCAAAAACAGCCTTGGCCAGCAACTTGCCTGGATCGCTCCGCTCAAAGGCTGGGCCGGGGCCTACGAAGTCACGCAGGAGGAATACGAGCGCCTTTCCGGCAGCAACCCGAGCTACTTCAAGGCACCCGGGCACCCTGTCGACAGCGTCACCTGGTATGAGGCGGTTAAGTTCTGCGAGGCCCTCACGGTGCAGGAGCGCACCCTCGGCACGCTGCCGGAGGGCTACCGCTACCGGCTCCCCACCGACGAAGAGTGGAGCCAACTCGTCGGAGACCAAAAGCTCGACGGGGCTATTTCAAGTCTCTTCGACCGGCAAAAGTCGACCGCTCCGGTCGGTTCGCTCGCCCCCAACGAGTTTGGTCTCTATGACGTCCGCGGTAACGTCTGGGAATGGGTCAGCGACTGGTATTCGCAGACGATCATGAACCGCCTTCAGAAGGACGGTGCTACCGCCACCCCCGAGTGGGTCGGGACCGATCGCAAGGTCCTCCGCGGCGGAGCCTGGAACCGTTCCTCCCAGTTCGACCTTGCCGTCGGTAACCGCATGGCCGCCCGCCCCTCGGCGGAAGACCGGTATGATGTCGGATTTCGCGTGGTGCTGATGCGGGATTAGTTCTGAGTTCCCGGCTGCTGGATCTTTACCCTCCTTCCCCACCGGCGCAGCTCCCACGCCCGGCAGATTCAGGACAAGCCCCGCGCGCGGGATCGCTGGTGGCAGCGGGCCATTGATCCTGTTGAAACTTTAAAGTCTATTATTGACAATTTTTCACACCGGATCTTATCGTCATGGAGACATGAAAATAAAGATCCCCTCTTTTTATCCCGTTGTCGTGATTGCCATGGTTTTCGCCGGAGCGGTTCAAGCGGCGCCGAACGCAAAAAAAAGCAAATCTGAGAACCAACCGGCAGGGATATCTCCGACGCCTGTTCAAGCTGCCCCGAAAGCTAAAAAAATCAAACAGCCGAAGCATCAACTTGCTTTCGCCCAGGCGGACGATGGTGACGGTTTCCTTACCGTTTTTGAATTTGCCAAAACCCAGGGACCCGGCACACCGCTGGTTGAAATTCGCCGCCGCTTCCTCCCGATCGATACATCAGGGGCCTTCGAAGTCGTCCTCGATCCAGTAAC
This sequence comes from Akkermansiaceae bacterium UBA6138, assembly GCA_002422425.1. Taxonomy (GTDB): domain Bacteria; phylum Verrucomicrobiota; class Verrucomicrobiia; order Verrucomicrobiales; family DEV007; genus Arctic95D-9. Next base: position 9,518 of record DIVG01000069.1, read on the forward strand.
CGGTGAGCCAGCGGTGGATCCGGCGACCGGTCAACCTGTGTTGGGTAATCCCGTTTCGGACGGTCTCATCTCTCTTGCCGAGTGGGAAGCCTATGTCGCGGGAAAAAAGAAATTGAAATCAACCCTGTCCCGCTTTGAGCTCGCCGACTTTAATGGCGACGGTCAACTTGAGCCCGTCGAGTTCGGCTATCTTTTCTCGCCCATGGTCAAAGCGGAGAATACACTGATCGAGTTCGAGAACATTGACATCGATGATGACGGTTTTATCAGTGAAGAAGAGTTCTACGCGAGCTATTACAGTCTCTGAGATACCCGTTTCGCCACCCCTTTCGGCTACCCGGTGTATTCCCGATCACGGATCAGCCCTGCCCGGGATAAGTCGGGACACAGCGTCACCGTTTCGATCCTAATTCAAAACTCTCACGAGTTTCGCTAACACCCCGACCGATGTCGATGGCGCTGATCTCCCCGGTCACTGCCCCGTAAACCCCTCCGTCACCACCGGAGCAATCGATGCTCCCGGCTTGAAGTGGTAGACCCGGCGGGCCTGGCCGGCGGGGTCTTCGGCGGCGTAAAGGGCCACTTCGACTTTCGGGCTGGTGCCGGAGGCGGCACTGGTCTCGATCAGCTTGCTCTCGATACGGATTTGATTTTGTCCGCGCCGAACGCCGCCCATGACGAGCTCGGTCACCTTGATGTTGGTGAAGGTCCCGGTGAGGTGCCCGTTGACGGTGATTTTGACTTCGTAGCCGGTCGCATCGACCCAGGCTTCGGCGACGAGCTCGGGAAGATCGACAGGCTGGGGGACCGGTGTCAGATAAGGGGCCGGCTGGAACTCGTCGCCCTGCAAAAAGCTGAAGTCACTGTTTCGGATCTGCAGCAGGATTTCCCCGTCGTTCCCGATTTTGACGACACGGAGATTGTCGAACTTCCAGCGACCTTCCTCGTTCAGGAAATGAAGCACGAGAAGGTTGTCCGATATCGCTACGCCCGGTTCATCGCCGAAGTTGGCCTTTCCAAAATAAGTCGATGTCGCCGTTTCGCCGGTGGAAAGCACGCCCAGCGGGATAAGACCCCGGAGCGGGGGAGTCCCGACGGGATCGTCAAAGAGAGCGCGGGGAAAAGGCTGCTTCTGGGAGACGATGCGATTGCGGGTCTCGATTTGGCGGCTGAAGGCGGTTGTTGCCTCCCATGTCCTGAGGTCTCCCGACGCCATCGCGGTGCGCCAGGACTCGTAAGCGGACTCGAGTGAGACACGGATCGAGTTGTCGGGCCGCGCCTTCGTTTCCGGTTCCTGAGCCATCGCAAAAAGGGGAAGGGCGGCGGCGGCAAGGATCACGATCCGGAGGAGGCGGTTGCTATTCATTCCTCAAACTACCACCCCGGCGAGCGATTGCAAAAGCGCGGAGATTCGGAGCCTGTAGCGAAGATAGAATGACACCTTCGGGCGAGGGCCGAGCCGGGACGAACCTCTCACGAGTTTTGCCTCCTCGCTTTTCCGGCTTGAATAAACAGGCCGAAATCCTACCGTCGATTTCGGGAAGGCGAAAATCTGGCAGTATGAGGAGCGTTTATGAATGGATGAGCGAACGGGAAAAGGTGCTTTTGAAAAGTGCCAGACCTTTGCCCTATCGGACCCTTGAGGACGGGAGTGAGCTGTTCATTCACTTCTACCTGCCCCGCGATTTCCGCGAAGGCGAGCCGCGGGCGGTATTCCTCTTTTTTAACAGCGGGGCATGGGAACGGGGCAGTGTCATCGAGTTCGCTCCCCAGGCGCTCTACTATGTCGATCGCGGCGCAATCTGCGGGCTTGTCGAATACCGCAATCGCAGTTCCCATCCGGCGTCGCGTCCGACCGATGCGCTCGGGGACGGACGGGCCGCGATCCACTATCTGCGCCAGCATGCCGGGTCGCTTCATCTCGATCCGTCCCGGGTGATCGCGATCGGCGGAGGTGCCGGCGCGAATATCGCTGCCAGCGCTGCGATGGGAATCTCTCTCCCGGGAGGGGATCCGGCCGTCAACGCGGCGGCGACTCGCCCTGACGCAGCTATTCTCTTCAGTGCGATCATCGACCTTAATAAAGGCAGCTACGGGTATGGCCAGTGCGCAGATGCGACCGAGGCACGCCTCCTTTCACTCAGTCGTGCGATTGGCCCGGGGATGCCGCCGATGCTGCTTATTCACGGCACCGCCGATCGCCTCATCCCCTGGGAGGATGCCGCCGGGTTTGCCGGAAAGATGGCTCGTCGCCGCAATGTTTGCGAGTTTGTCGAGTTCGAGGGACGCGACCGGAACTTCTATCACCTCAATTTCGATCCCGCCTCCTACGAGGCCAGTCTCGCGACCATGGATGACTTCCTGGACCGCGTCGGGCTCCTGAAAAAGCTCGCCGACCACGAAAATCCTCATCTCATCTCGTGGCGGGAGAGGGACTATTGAGGAATTTCCGGATTATCGCCCTCCCGCCGGAGGACGCTGTCTTGAGCGGTTCGGAAAGAAGGGGAGATCGCTCCGGATCTGGAATCACGTGACTTGCGTTTTCATCCGCCTCGGCGATTTTTAAAATATGAAACGTTCCCTGACCCTCATTGTTGTCCTGCTTACCATGACCATGCCTCTGGTCGCGCGGACTTGGAAACAGGCCTCGACCGGCAAAGCAATCGAGGCGGAACTGATCAAGATAGAGGACGGGAAAGTGCATCTCAAACTCGCCGACGGTCGCACCGGTCTCGTCGAAGTGCTCTCCCTGAGTCTTGAGGATCAGGAATTCCTCGCCTCGGTTGAAAAAGGCGGTGCTGTCGGCGGCGGTCAGTGGCCGGCCTTCCGCGGTCCCAGGGGCGACGGCATTTCGTCTGACACGAATCTGCTCAAGGATTGGCCCGGGAGCGGTCCGAAGCAGCTCTGGGTATACGGGCAGGCAGGCATGGGCTACTCGGGCTTCAGTATTGTCGATGGCAAGCTCTACACGATGGGCACCCGCGGGGATGATGTCACGATCATTGCGATCGACGTCGCGACCGGAAAGGAAATCTGGGCCAAGGCCGTCTCGAAAGACGATCAGGAAGGCTACGCGGCGGGATGGGGTCACGGGCCGCGCAGCACTCCGACCTATTCCGACGGCCACGTTTACGGGATCGATCCCAAAGGCGGTGTCTTTTGTCTCAGCGCCGATTCCGGCGAGGTCGTCTGGAAAAAGCATCTCGTCGAGGATTTCAAAGGCCAGATGGGCGGATGGGGCTTTTCCGAATCTCCCCTGATCGATGGCGACAAGCTCGTCCTCGCCCCCGGCGGCAAAGACGCCGGTATGGTCGCCCTCGACAAAAAGACCGGCAGCACGATCTGGGCGGCATCTGAGCTGAAGCCCGGCAAGGCCGAGTATGCGAC
>DIVG01000069.1:13019-17809 GCA_002422425.1 Akkermansiaceae bacterium UBA6138
AACACCCCCACTGATGTCTGGATCAATACGGTAATGAAGAACCACCACGGCGGTGTCGTCAAGGTGGGTGATTTCCTCTACGGCTTCTCCGATGGCGGCGGGCTGATCTGTCAGGACTGGAAGACCGGCGAGATGGTCTGGAATGAAAAAGGCCAGTTCACCACCAAGGGATCGGTCCACGTCGCCGACGGTCACCTCTACGCTCTCAACGAGGACGACGGCACCCTCACCCTCGTCGAGGTGAATTCGAAGGAATACAAGCAGAAGGGCCAGTTCAAGCTCGATCCCCAGAGCCCGAACCGCAATCCCAAGGGAAAGGTCTGGACTCACCCGCTCGTGCTTGACGGCCAGCTCTATCTTCGTGATCAGGAATTTCTTGTCTGCTACGAGGTGAGTGCCCGGTGAGTTGCTCTTCCCTCTGACCGGGCCTGTGCTGATGCCGGGGCCGGTCAGCCCGGGCTGGACCGCTCGACTTTACCCTGTCCGCCCTCATGACAGATCCTTCCGGCCCCCCTCCGCTGCCTCCGGAAGCCGTTATCTCCGGGACGAGCCCGGGTCAGGCGAAGGCCGCCCGATGGTGCTGGCCGCTCATTCTTTTCGCCCTTTTCCCTTTCAGTTGGTTTGATAGAGGCCCTCGCAGCGTTGAAGAGACTCCCGTTCCGGTGCCCAATCCGAGTAGTCTCGCGATCCTGAAAATGCAGGGCCAGGTCGTCATCGCGACCTTCGGGCTCAATCCCGTTGCAGCGAAAGAGGCTCTCAACGGTCTCTCAGGGCTCGCCGGTGACGATCACGCGGTTGCCGCACTCGCTCTCCTGGAGTGCTTCGTGCAGCCGGATTCACCACGGATCGGGCCGCTCCTGAAACGTTTTTCGGAAGGGGTTCCTGAAGAGCTTTTCACCGCCACGGCCGCCGCCGTCTCGGAAGGGGTGGACGAGGAGATGCGTGAGGATCTTCGTGAGCACCTCGGCTGGTTCGCTGATCTGGCGCGTGCTCCCGGCCTTGCGCCCCCGCCGCGCGCCGGTGCCATTCGTGCGAGATCTGTTTTTGTTCTCGGGGCAATGGGGTTGATCTCCACTCTCGTCATGGTCGGAATGATGGCCGGAGGCGTTCTCCTCTGGTTCCATCGGCGTCGCCTGAGAGAGGGGAAATCCGTTAATGCCTTTGTCCCGAATCAGGGGCCGACGGGTGTTCTCCTCGAATCTTTCGCCCTTTATCTGGGCATCATGACGGGCGGTGCGTTGCTCGGGGCATATTTTTATCCGCCCTTTTCGGTGTTCAGTTACCTTGCTGCTGTTGCCATCCCGTTGCTGTGGCCGCTCTTTCGCCGGGTGGAGGGCGCCGATTTTCGCGCGGCGATCGGATTTCATCGGGGAAAAGGCTGGGGAAAAGAGATCGCTGCCGGAGTGGTCGGTTATCTTGGGGTACTCGCGATCGCTTCGATCGGGATTGCCCTGATGCTGGCGCTGACTTTTGCGGCAGGGTATTTTCAGGAGGACGGGAGCTCGATCCTGACCGGGAGCCGAGAGGGCAGCAACGGTGGCGTCCCGGCTGGGCCTGAGGCCCACCCTATTGTGGGCTGGATGTATCAGGGCAGTTTCCTGACGAAACTCGCCTGTCTTGCTCTGGCAGCGGGGTTCGCGCCTTTTTTTGAAGAGATCTTTTTCCGCGGTGCTCTTCAGCGTTATTTCCGCGGACGCTTCCGTTTTTTTGCCTCAGCCCTGCTTACGGGAATGATCTTCGCGGCCCTGCATCCCCAGGGTTTTTTTGCTATCCCGGCTCTCGCGAGCCTCGGGATCGGATTCTCGCTGCTTCGCGAATGGAGGGACTCTCTGATCGCCCCCATGGTGGCTCATGCAATCAATAACGGCCTCCTTTTGCTGATGCTGTGGTGGGTTCTCTGACTGCCGCGCCGGGGAAAAGGCGAGAGAATAAATCATGTTCAATTAATTATAAAAATATCTTGATTAATAAAAATGGGGCGATAGCTTAAAATTACTATTAAAATCATAATGCGAAATTCCAGCCATTGGTTGAAATTTTTTAGCAGGGTCGGGGTATTTTAAGTTTTCAAGAGCCATTCAGAAGTCATGTCTTTCTCGTTTCGAAACTTTTTTTCTACGGATGAAGGGGACCTTGAAGGCACTTCAGCCGCCTTTATGCAGCCGGATGGCGTTCCCGGAGGGGAGGCGGGGCGCGCGGGGGGGCAGGTCAGGTCAACGGTGACGGGGTTGCCGGTTCAGCATTTTCTCGTCAGTGAACTGATCGCCTTCATCCCGCCCGCTATTGCGGCCCAGAGCGGCATTCCCATGGCGCGTGAAGTGCCGATCCCTTTGCCGGCGGACGGTAGTCGGGAGGTAAAATTATCGACGCTCTATCAAACCTGCCCCGAACTTTTTGCGGCCGAGATCACCCCGCTTAATGACTCGACCGTGACGTTGCCGCCCAAACTCGAGGGCTCGGTGGAAAAGGGATTTCAGCCGCCGGCGGAAGCGGGCGGAGACAAGAGAGGTTCGGGTGCTTTTTCCGGCCTCGAATTCAAGTCCTCCGCCTCCCTTTTCGGCGGGCGCAGGGTGGATGCGGCAGATGAGGACACGGGTTTGACGATGAACTCCTTTGAGGGTGAGCCGCCTTTTGGAACGCTCTTCTCGAAGAAGGCGGGGGTCGACAGGAAATCGTCTTTCCCGCCTGCTCCAGGCCCGGTCGGCAAGACGGACGTGCCGGTCGATGAACCCCAGGGAGTTTGGGGGACGATGTTTTATGGCGGAGGATTTTCGGAAAAAGACGAGCCCGGTAGCGGGCTATCCGCTTCGTTGTCCCCTGGCGGATTTCAGGCCTTCGGCGCGGAGTTGAAGAGCTTTGCCGGATTCGGGGCTGAGGGGGCGGCGAATCCTCTCTTGGCGGACCCTATTGCGGACTGTCCCGATCCTGAAGCATCGACCGGATTTGAGTCGCCGCTCGTGATGGTTCCGAAGGTGACCGGGAACCCGGATCCCGTCAGTGTCGCCCCCGAGCCCGGTCCGGTAGCGGCACCCTCTCCGCTGCCGATGATGGGCGAGGTGAGTTTCGACATGCGCGATCTTGAGTTGCGCGCGATCTTTTCGACGAGTGAGGCGTTCACTCTCTCGGCCGTGGCCCGCCGCGTCGCGGGACTGCCGGGTATCGACGGCTGTTCCCTCTCCACCCCGGGCAAGCTGGTGCAGGTGTCAGGATCCGAGGAGGGCGGCATCGGAGGTGAAGCCCGCGAGATGGTCGCGACCTTGAGCAGTCTTACCAGGCTGACGGGACTGCCCGAGGCCCGAAATTTCACGATTCACACTGATCGCGGTCTTGTCAGTCTTTTTCTTGAAGGGGAGTGCTGCGTGGTGGTCCGTCATGCCGCTCCCGCCTTTGAGCCCGGGGTGCGCGAAAAACTGATTCTTGTTGCGCGGAGTCTTATTCATTTGGAAGAATAGGAGCAATGGCACCGGTTACGAATGACATTCGGGAATTTCATTCCGGGTTCGTGTGCCGCAGGCCTGTCGGGGAGGGGAACCCGATGAAGCTGAGCCGGCTTCCCGGCTCAGGAGAAATGACGTGTGAATGAATCCGACACCCGCCCCGCTCAGTATCATGGAAAGCAGTGAAAATAAAAGCCCGGGAGTCGGTGGGTATTCCACCGCCGTTCCTCTGGATCTTAGCCACGAGGTTGCGTCGCGGGCGGATGACCTCTTACGGGAGTTTGCGGAGGACTCCGGACTCGAGACGGCGCTGATTGTGGACCGTAGCGGAGCCCTTGTTGCGGGGATCTCGGCCGAAGCTGAAGTGACGATCGAGGTGATCTCGGCTCTGGTTGCGGGGGCTAGCGGTGCGATGCGGGCCCTCGTCGCCCAGCTCGGGGAAACCGGTGCGATCGAGAGTCTCCACCTCGGCGGTGACCGCATGATCTATCTGCGTGAGATTGTAAACCGATTTATACTGGTGGGCGTCGCTGACGCGACTCGTCCTGCCGGAGTGGTGCGCAGCACGGCTCACCGCATCGAGGGCGCTCTCGCTGACCTGCTTCGGGAGATCAGGCCCGCCGAGGTGCCCGACTCCGTTGCGGATGGGGGTGGATCCCGCCCGCTGCGTGATCTCGTCCCGAGGCGGTCCCCTGAAAGTCCCGCCGTGCCGACGGCGGAGAGCCCTATCCGCCATGTCGATGCCGATGGTTTTGCGACCGCAGGGGAAGAGGGGGAATTTGAGGTCGTCCCGATATTTGATTCGGAGAAGGGTAGTGCCGACTTCTCTGATACGGCCGATATTGAGGAACCGAGCTTTGAGCCGAGAGAGATTCTGGAGCCGCTCGAGTATGGTGAACCCGAGATCGTGATCGAGCCCTCGACTCCGTTCCAAGGAGGCTTCACCAAAATTCCGACACCTCTCCACTCGCCTTTCGAGGTGGATTCCGACCGGCCGGAAGAACCGACTCAGGCTCTGCCTTTGCCGTCCGAATCCTCGGTTTTTGAACTTGAAGACGACTTTGATAATGACGGGGCTGTTTTTGAGCTTCTTGAGGAAGATGACGGAACGAGCCGGGGCCGGGGCAGCGAGGGGGGGACGGAGTTCGCGGACCTCCCGGTTTTTCAACACGGCGATTCCGCCCGTGTCGTCGGGGAGGGGGAGGAAGGGGAATATGAGAAGCTCGAAAATTTTGAGGAATTCGACCGCGCCGGAGACCATGAAGGAGTCAGTTTGACGGGCTACCCCTGGGGCAGTTTTTTTGAGGGGGACGACGAAGAGGTCCCGGTCGCCGGTGAGGGCGGTGAGGGCGG
>DIVG01000073.1:0-39560 GCA_002422425.1 Akkermansiaceae bacterium UBA6138
GGAACCGGAATCGTCCCTGATTCCAGCTTCACCCTGCAAGTCGACGATGTCGTCTCGATCACGATCGAAGGAATCGGCACGTTGCAGAACACGGTGGAGAAAGTGTGAAGTTTTTTAGCTTTTAGCTTTTAGCTTTTAAGCCATTTTCTGACTCCTGATTGACTTCGTTTCACTCCGTCTATCTGCGTTTCGCACCGACTCCTGACCCATGCACCCTCTCCTCGACTCCGGCGACGACGCCATTTTCACCCTGCGCACCAAGGCTCCCGGACCGAGCGGGGTGCTGCCGTTTACCCGGGAACAACTGGCGACCGACCCGAGCGGCCACCTCTTCGGCTGGACTCAGAATGTCGGGATGGGATGGGCCGCGGACAAGGTCGGCGGCGGGGATTACCTCATCCTCAGTACCCAGGGCGGGATCCGCCAGCCTGACGGGAAGCCGGTCGCACTCGGCTATCACACGGGGCACTTCGAGGTCGGTCTCCTCATGGAAGAAGTCGCGAAAACGATCACCTCGCTCGGGGGCGTCCCCTTTGCCGGATTCGTGAGCGACCCCTGTGACGGACGCACCCAGGGCACCGACGGGATGATGGATTCACTCGCCTACCGCAACGACGCCTCGACCGTCTATCGCCGACTCATCCGCTCGCTCCCCACGCGCAGGGGAGTCGTCGGCGTCGCCACGTGTGACAAGGGACTCCCCGCGATGATGATGGCCCTCGCCGCGATGCACGATCTCCCCACCGTGCTCGTCCCCGGAGGAGTCACCCTGCTGAGCGAAGACACCGACGAGGACCTCGGGCGCATCCAGACGATCGGAGCCCGCTACGCCCAGGGCACCCTCAGCTACGCCGACGCTGCCGAAGCGGGGTGCAAGGCTTGCGCCTCTCCCGGAGGCGGTTGCCAGTTCCTCGGCACCGCCGCGACGAGCCAGGTCATCGCCGAGGCTCTTGGACTGACATTGCCCCACTCCGCCCTCGCTCCGTCCGGCGCGGAGATCTGGCGCGACATGGCGAGGCGTTCCGGTGCCGCCGTCGTCACTCTGGAGAATCGCGGCATCACGACGAAGGACATCCTCACCGACGCCGCTTTTGAAAACGCCCTCGCCGTGCACGCCGCCTTCGGGGGATCGACCAACCTCATCATGCACCTCCCCGCGATCGCTCATCAGGCCGGAGTGCATCGCCCCAATGTCGACGACTGGCGCCGCGTCAACGCCCTCGTTCCCCGCCTCGTTGACGCCCTCCCGAACGGACCGAAACACTACGCCACGGTCCAGGTCTTCCTCGCCGGCGGGGTGCCTGAGGTCATGCTGCACCTGCGCGACGCGGGCTTACTCCACCTCGACGCCCTCACCGTCTCGGGGAAAACGGTGGGAGAAAATCTCGACTGGTGGGAAAATTCCGAACGCCGTGAGCGCCTTCGCGAAAAGCTCACTCAGCTCGACGGAATCGATCCTGACAATGTCATCATGTCGCCGACCGTCGCCGCCTCGCGCGGACTCACCTCGACCGTGACCTTCCCCGGCGGCAATCTCACCCCCGACGGATCGGTCATCAAATCAACCGCAATCGACCCGACTAAGGTAGACGAAAACGGCATCTACCTGCACGAGGGACCGGCCCGCGTTTTTGCCTCCGAACCCTCCGCCATCGCCGCCGTGAAATCGACCGGGGAAGACCGCATCAAAGAGGGTGACGTCATCGTCCTGATCGGGCTTGGACCGATCGGCTGCGGCATGCCCGAGACCGCCCAGCTCACCATCGCGCTGAAACACCTCTCCTGGGGCAAGCACGTCGCCCTCATCACCGACGGCCGCTTTTCCGGCGTCTCCACCGGAGCCTGTGTCGGTCACCTCTCCCCCGAAGCCTGGGCCGGCGGCCCGATCGGAAAAGTGCGCGACGGTGACATCATCCGCATCGAGATCGATTGCCGGAAGATGACAGGTTCGATCGACTACACCGGCGACATCGACGAGCTGATGGCCCGTCCCGCCAACGAAAAATTGCAACCCCTCCCCAACGTCCCCGACGACACCAGACTCTGGGCCGCGCTCCAGAACGTTAGTGGCGGCACCTGGGGCGGTTGTGTCTACGATGTCGATGCAATCATTGCGCGACTGGGGCGGTAGCGGGTTCCCGCGAATCTGCGGCATTCCGCGACCGGCTTCCTGCCTCCTTGACTTGCTGCCAGTTTGCCGCCGAATTGCGCTTCCGGATAAAAGGGTCGCCACTTAAATTCCTGGAACGGGTCGTGTCAAAGGGGACACCGCAAACCGATTCCAAACCGACCTGCATTTTGTAATCGCCAACAGGAACGAAAACGTTCACACTTTGAAACATGGATTCTGCAATCATTTGGTTTCTCATCGGCCTCGTTCTCATTATTGCCGAGTTGGCGGTCCCGGGGGTAATTCTTATTTTTATCGGCATCGCCGCATGGATCGTCGCCGCCCTCGACTGGGCGGGTCTCGATTCGTTCCAAATCCAGCTCTGGGTCTTCGGACTGGCCTCGCTCGGCGGGGTGATCTTCGCCCGCCGTTACGTGAAGGGCTGGTTTAGCGGGAATGAAACGGTCGCAACGGAAGATGTCGATGAAGAGTTCGTCGGCAAAATTGTCACCGTGATCAGCGACATCGAAGTCGGCGGCTTCGGGACGGTTGAGTTAAAGGGGGCTCCCTGGAAAGCCTTTTCATCCGCGGCTCTCCTTTCCGGGCAGCAGGCCGAAGTGATCGCCCGCAGCAATATCACGCTTGAAGTAAAGCCCCGCTCCTGATTTGATTTAGTCAAACCCTCTCAGAATCCCAATACCACCGTAACCCCACTGCAAAAAATGGAATTTGTCATCCCGATCGGAGTCGTCGCCCTCATCATGATCGTCCTGCTCAAGACGGCCCAGGTCGTCCCGCAGCGAAAAGCCTTTGTCATCGAGCGTCTCGGCAAATACAGCCGCACGATCGAAGCGGGCTTTCACATCCTTGTGCCCTTTATCGACAAGATTGCCTATAGGCATTCGCTCAAAGAAGTAGCGGTCGATGTCCCTCCTCAAATGTGTATTACGCAGGATAACATCGCGATTGAGATCGACGGGGTGCTTTACCTTCAGGTTCTCGATGCGAAGAACGCGAGTTACGGCATCGAAGATTATCTTTATGCCTCGACCCAGCTCGCCCAGACGACCTTGCGCTCGGAGATCGGCAAGCTGGAACTCGACCGCACCTTTGAGGAGCGTGACACGGTGAACGCGAACATCATCGCCGCCCTCGACAAGGCCTCCGATCCGTGGGGGATCAAAATCACCCGTTACGAGATCGCCAACATCACTCCCCCTCCGAGCGTCAGGGATGCTCTCGAAAAGCAGATGCGCGCCGAGCGGGAGCGCCGCGCTGTCATCGCCGAGTCAGAAGGCCAGAAAGAAGCCCAGATCAATATCGCGGAAGGTCAGAAGCAACAGGTCATCAAGCAATCCGAAGCGAACCGGGACCGACAGGTGAACGAGGCGGAAGGTAAAGCGAGAGAAATCGAAATGCTTGCCACCGCCACCGCGACAGGGATTCGGAGGATTGCCGAGGCGATTCAGAGCCCGGGCGGAAGCGACGCCGTGAACCTCCGCATTGCGGAGCAATACGTGAAAGAGTTCGGCAATCTTGCCAAAACGAACAACACCCTCATCATCCCCAACAATCTTGCTGATATCGGCGGGACGGTGGCGGCTCTCGCGAAGATGCTCGAACGACCGGGAACAGGCATCCCTCCGCTCCCGAAAAGCTGAGGCGTGGTCAGCGGACAAGCTGATCCGGCGATATCCCGCCGGGTCACGGGAAGAGGCGCTCCTGCCGCTCGCGGAGGGAGCGCTCCCCTCTCATCCCGGTCAGGCCCGTGACCTTCCCGGAAAGAGACCCCGGATCCCCCGCCGGTAGTCGGCTTTTTTCCGGCCTCGCGCCCCGTTTACCGAAAAAGATGCAACTTCCCCGGACTCCGTTCGTTTAACGGGTAGCTCTGCTTCCATGAATCTCCGAATCATCCCGCTTTTCGTCTGCGTTTTTCTCCCCTCGCTTTATGCTGACGATCAGAGTGCCACCGCTCCTGACGGCAATGCGGTCTACCGCACCTGGACGGATCACCAGGGAAAAAAGCTGGAAGCCACTTTTCGCGGGATCGAGGGTGACCAGGTCTTTCTTCAGGTCCGCAACGGCTATGTCTATCGGCTCCCCCTGGAGAAGCTTTCGCCCGAAGATCAGGCAGCGGCGAGAACACTGAAGCCCGAAGGCCTCGGTATCCCGGCCGACCCCAGACTCGCCCAGGCGGCCGCCCGCATCGATGTGCTGGTCAACGCCGGACTCGAGAAAGCGCAACAAACGCCGAATCCGCTCGCCTCGGACGAGCAGTTCGTGCGCCGGGTCTACCTCGACATCGCCGGTCGCATTCCCACGGCGGCGGAGACGCTCGCCTTTCTCGCCGACGCGAGCCTCTCAAAGCGGGCCAAACTCATCGACGTGCTCCTCGAGTCCGACGGCTACCGCAGTCATCTTTTCAACTATTTCGCGGACATGATGCGGGTCACCGACTCCGCCAACAAGGTCCGCTACTACACCTATCAGGACTGGTTGAAAGGCCAGATCGCGATAAATCGCCCGTGGGACGAGATGGTTCATGAGATGATGACGGCCGACGGCAAGCTGCTCGAGAACGGCGCGACCGGCTACCTCCTCCGCGACGCGGGGATGCGGCTCGACAATCTCAGCCTCACCCTGAGCAGCTTCCTCGGCGCGAATGTCTCCTGCGCGCAGTGCCACGACCATCCTTTCGCCGACTGGACCCAGCGCGACTTTTACGAACTGGCGGCTTTTTTCGGGGCGACCGAGACCTACGGAGCCCGCGGGACCGGAGGAAACCATACGAAAGAGATGCGTCGTGCCCTCAATATGATCGACGATCGCCGCATACAACAGCAGGCCAGAAACGTGTTGCGGGTCAACGCGATGGCGGTGGTCGAAACCGGCAAAAACGATCTCACTCTGCCTCACGATTACCAGTATGACGATGCCGCCCCCGGTGATCCGGTCACTCCGAAGCTGATCAGCTGGGGCGATGCCGCGCCCCCGACGCTGCCCGCGTTTTCCGCCGCAAAGAAGGGCGATGACGAAGCTGCTCTGCGGACACGGTTCGCCGACTGGATGACCGCTCCGGAGAATCCGCGTTTTGCCATGACGATCGCGAACCGACTCTGGAAACGCGCCTTCGGTGTCGGGGTCCGCGAGCCCGTCACCGATCTCGATGAACCCGCGGCGAGCGTGAATCCGGCCCTGCTCCACCACCTCGCGGCGGAGATGGTGCGCCTCGACTTTGATCTGAAGCAGTTCATGCGCCTGCTCTACAACACGCAAACGTATCAACGCGAGGCGACGAGCTACGAACTCACCGATAACACGCCATATCTTTTCCCCGGCCCCATTCTGCGCCGCATGAGCGCGGAGCAGGCCTGGGACTCCTGCGCGACCCTCGTCGTCGGTGAAGACGTCGATCAGTTTAAATCCCAACGCGGCCGCCACTACACCGAGGTCATGAACATCGATTTCGCCGGCGGCAGTGATCCTGAAATCCTGAAAACCGGAATCGAAAAAGCAGTCGCGGGGATGCGGCAATTTGGCGGAAAGGGGCCGGGGCAAGGAAAGGCCAAGGCAAAGGGCAACCGGAAGAAGGCGGCGATGGCGGAAGAGGCAGAGGTCGAAAAGGACTTCACGATCAATCCCCCGACGCGCAACGGACTCGTCCTCGCCCGCGCTTCCGAGCTGCCGCAGCCCGAACGGAACCAGCATTTCCTCCGGATGTTCGGCCAGAGCGACCGCGAGATTGCCGACAGTCAGAGCACCGAGGGCAGCATCCCGCAGGTCCTGATGCTGATGAACGGCGAGGCGCAGGAGGTCATCGGCGAGCTCGACTCTCTCGTGGTAAAAACCGCCGCCGCGCATGCCACGTCGGAAGAGCAGGTCACGAGCCTCTACCTCAGCTTCCTGAGCCGCCACCCCCGTCCCGACGAACTCGCTGCGGCGGTCGGGGGCCTCGACGGAGGGCTGACGCTGCGCGACCTCACCTGGGTCCTTTTCAACACCCGCGAATTTGTCTTCGTGGAATAACCGACCCCCTCTCCTTCCCCGCCACCGCATGAAACCGGAAAACAAACTCGATCCCCTGAGCCGCCGCGCCTTTTGTGAGCGATGGGCCAAAGCCGCCCTCGGCGTCACCGTGCTCGGCGGAAGAACCCACGGCATCTTCGGCGCGGAAGAAGCAACGGCATTGCCTTCCGGGCCCGGGTTCGGCAAAGCGAAAAACATCATTTTTCTGCAAATGATAGGCGGAATGAGCCACATCGACACGCTCGATCCCAAAGAGGGCGAGACGGGTGGACCGCTCGCTCCGATCGGGACGTCGGCGGGATTCCAACTCGGCGGCACGATGACCAATCTGGCGAATCATGCCGGAGACATCACCCTGATCCGCAGCATGACGTCGAAGACGGGTGTCCACGACAGCGGTCAGTATCTCATCCGGAGCGGCTACGAGCAGCGCGGCACGATCAAGCACCCGAACCTCGGAGCCTGGGCCCAGCATTTCAAAGGCCCCAGCCACGAGACCCTCCCCTCGAGTGTGTGCGTCAATCGCCAGCCCGAGAACGGGAACGGCTTTTTCCCCTCAAGCTACTCACCGCTCCCCATTCTCGATCCCGAGGCGGGCCTGCAGTATTCGCAAACGGATGTCGATGCAGAAGTCATGGCGAAGCGGCTCGAGATGCTGAACCGACTCGACATGGGCTTCCGCGAGCGTTTTAAAACGGCGGCGGTGGAGAGCTACACGCAGTTCTATGAAAAAACGGTCAGTCTCATGTCGAGTGCCGACCTCTCCGCCTTCCGCATCGCCGACGAACCGGCCAAGCTGCGCGAGAGCTACGGCGACAATAAACTCGGCCAGGGTTGTCTCCTTGCCCGACGGCTCATCGAGCGCGGGATCCGCTATGTCGAGGTCACCGGAGGCGGCTGGGACATGCACACGAACCTCGAGGAAGGCATGGCCGAACGCGGCGCCGAGCTCGATCTTGCGCTCTCGGGTCTGCTCGCTGACCTGAAATCGCGCGGTCTCCTCGAGAGCACCCTCGTCGTGCTCTGCTCGGAATTCGGACGCACCCCGAAGGTCAATGCGAACGCCGGCCGCGACCATCATCCGCGTGTTTTCTCGACGCTCCTCGCCGGAGGCGGGGTCAAGGGCGGCTACGTGCACGGTTCGAGCGACAAAGAGGGCTTCGCCGTCGCCGACAAGGAAGTGCGCGTGCAGGACTTTCTCGCTACGGTAGGCTGGAGCCTCGGCCTGCCCATTGACGAAGTCGCGAAATCGGCGAGCAACCGTCCCTTTACCCTGAGCAATCACGGGAAACCGGTCATGGATCTGTTTGCCTGAAGTGTTTGCCTGGACGCGTCGGCGATGGGCGAGCTGGGGACTGATCAGCGGCGATGTCCCAGAGTATCAGCTTCGCGCTCACCGCTACGATGATCGGTATTGCCGTCGGGCTTCTTGGCGCGATCTTAATTCTTGTTGCGCTGTTTGGGGCGAAGAACCGCGAAGGATGGTTCTTCTGGTGGTCTGTGATATTGTTAGTGTTTTGGTGTTCCCAAGGTTTTCCATTTGGACTTGTCGCCGGGTTACCAATTTTAATTTATTTTATCACGAAGCGGATGAAATTCCGAAAACCGTCAAAAACGCCAGCATAACTAGCCGCGACAGGGAAGGGCTTTCAGCCCTCCGCTGCGCTCGACGTTCTCTGGAAAAAATAAGAGTTTGCGCCCGTAGCTCATTTGTGGCAATTTTGTGCCATGAGCGATACAATGGTCAGAGCGCGCGTGGATCCGGGACTCAAGGACGAGACCGACAAGATCTTTTCCGAACTCGGAATCTCCACGACAGAGGCAATTCGGATGTTTTTGGCGCAAGTCAAATTGCGTCGAGGGCTTCCCTTTCCCGTCGGACTCCCTTCCGACAGTGATGATCTGCTGCTGACTTCGGAAGCACGGCAGGCAGCTCTTGATTCTGTCTATGACGACTAAGCCCGGAGAGGTCTATCGAGTCGATCTGGGGGCTGGCGGCAAGGTCCGCATGATGCTCGTTGTATCCCGTGTCAGGGAGGCTCTCCGGTATGCTCTCGACCTTTAGACCGAAAGCAGAGAACAAGGCGGCGATGGACACGTGTTGCGCCACAAATAAATGAAACCGCTTATAATTTCCAGAGGGGTTCGTTGCGCCAAATAGGATGACACCGGAGAGGTGCCTCCCACCATCAAATCGCCATCGGGCTGTCCCAGCGAACCAGCCTGCCCATCAGTAGCCAGGCGATCTACGGACCGTTCTCGGAAGCGTCCATGGCCTTCCTCACCGGGGTGGTGCACCGGCTCTTCGGTGAACGCTTCTCCTCACGTTTCTCCGCCGAAGGCCTTGGCATGATCCTGAAGCATTCTGGTGAAGGACTCCTCGGTGCAAACCATGCCCAAATCCAATCCAACTCCGCGATCTTCCCGGCGCTCGGTGATGCCAAAGCCGCCGTCGAGCCGAACCTCGAAGCCACTGCCCCCGGTGCCTACACCAATCCCCCTTACGTCGCGCCGAAGCCGGCACCGGCCCCTCCCGTGGCCCCGTGAACTTCGGCGTCCGGGGGTGAAAACGAGTTGACCCGGGAGGAAAAATAGCCTACAGCGTCTCCTCCCGGCCGCGATACCGCGTTTCGGGGACCTTTCGGATTTCAATCAGGCAACTGAACCAGCAACTATCATGGGCACCTCAGCAGAACGGAACAAGAATCTCACCAGACCGAAAAAGTCCAACGGTGACAGAGCACGTCGTCAGCGCGACCAGAAGAAGCGTCTCGTCGCTCTCGGCATGGACGAAGCTGTCGTCGCCAAGCTGA
Source organism: Akkermansiaceae bacterium UBA6138 (assembly GCA_002422425.1). GTDB lineage: Bacteria > Verrucomicrobiota > Verrucomicrobiia > Verrucomicrobiales > DEV007 > Arctic95D-9. The sequence continues at coordinate 8,950 of DIVG01000073.1, forward strand.
ACTCCCGCGAGGTGCTCGACAAGCTCAAGCGCCCCGCTCTCGTCGTTAAAGAGGTGGAAGCGAAAAAGCAGGGCTGAGTTCCTCCCCACTTTCGGGCGATTTGCCCGTTACGAGACGGCCCTCATCGGCCGTCTTTTTTTTGGCCGGATCGCTCGGGGAACAGAAGGGCTTCGGATTGCACAATAGGTGGACAGGAATGTCCACCCTCCTTGAGTTCGCTCCCACCCCCGCAGGTCAGGGGAGCAAATCCGATTGCTTTTTCCCGCCCCGAGGTCATCGGTTTCCCATGAAAATCCCCGGACTCCGTGCCGCCGACGAAATGGTCGGCGGCCTCGCCCACTTCGGACGCATGCTCGACAAGATCCGGCTTGCAGCCAACAGAACGCTGCCCAACGGCTATTTTCTCGGCGAAGGTGACTTTTCCTGGTGGGACGCCCGCTGCTGCCGTTTCCTCGGGATCTCCTACAACGATCTCCGGGTCCACGTCGAAGCCGGAGCGAGCGATGCCGAAGTCCTGCAATGGTGCTTCGAAAACGGCTCGCACCAGAACGAGGAACAAATCGCGATCTGGAACACTTTCATCCTGAAACGCGGCTGGCGCGACGAGGCCACCGCCGGTCTCGAAGCGGAAAAGCAGCAGTGCGGGCTCGGTCACCGCGATGACATCGTCACGTTTGTGGAACTGCAAAAAGCACAGGAAAGTTGACCCTCCATGATGAAACCTCTCTCCCTTATCACCCTTGCCCTCGCCATCAGCGGCACCGTCAGCGCGGTCGATTTTCAAAACGACATCCTCCCCCTCGTGAAGGAGCGCTGCTGGAAATGCCACAGCAATGAAGAGGAAGCCAAGGGCGGACTTGCCTTTGACGACATCGAGTCGCTCCGCAAGTCTCAGATCGGAGAGCATGGCCTCATCCGCCCCGGCGACCCGGGGAAAAGCGATTTCGTCGAGCGGCTCAAGCTGAAACCCGACGAAGAAGAGTTTATGCCGAAAAACGGCGACGCCCTCCGTAATCGTGAGTTGGCTCTGATCGAGCAATGGATCAGCGAAGGCGCTCTCATCGATGCGGCCAATCCATCCGCCGAAGAACTCGCCCGCGTCGATGACGTAAAGATCATCAGCGCAAAGGCCGGCGGCGAAGTCTACTTCCAGTGGACCAATCGCGAGGGCAAGGCGATCGAGGCGCGCTACGCGGGAAGGGAGGGCGAAACGGTCAAGATTGTCATGAAAAACGGCCGCGGTTTTACCGTGCCGCTGAAGTCGCTCAACGAGGAAAGCGTCGCCCTAGCGAAGCGCTTGAGCGAATAAACAATCCCTCTGGCGTGAATACGGCTGATCCAGCGATTCCGGTCAAAGGAATCCCTGTATACAATCCTCCCCATGACGAAACGCCTCCTCTGTATTCCCCTGATCCTGAGCACCATGGCCCTCGCGGCCGACGACGCGAAGTCCGGTGTCTCCATCACCGAGAAAGACGATCGCCTCCGCATCGAGCTGAACGGCGAGCATTTCACCGACTACCTCATCAAGGGGGAAGACCGCTATTTCCCCCTCTTTTACCCCGTCCTCGGTCCCGGTCAGGTCGCGATGACGCGCAAGTTCCCGCTCGAGATCATCGAGGGGGAGGATACCGACCACCCGCACCACCAGTCGCTCTGGTTCGCCCACAGCGAGGTGAACGGCCACTCCTTCTGGGCAGTGCGCGAGTATGGCGACGTCAAACCCGGCAAGACCGTCCACCGAAAATTCAAGGAGGTCGTGAGCGGAAAAGAGAAAGGCCACTTCATCTCGGAGAATGACTACGTCGCCGCCGACGGTACCCTCGTGATGAGCGATACCCGCACGGTGCGCTTCACCACGCCTGCCGACGCGATGGCTCCCCGCCTCATCGACATCACGATCGCCTTCCACGCCACGAACGGCGACGTGACCTTCGGCGATCAGAAGGACGCCGGCATGGCGATCCGGGTGGCTTCAGACCTGCAGGTCGAGCGCCGCACGAAAGAGAAAAACAAGCTCGCCCCCGCCGCCGGCCACCTCATCAACAGCGAGGGCGTCAAGGACGTCGAGACCTGGGGCAAGCGCGCCCGCTGGGTCGATGCCTACGGCGAAGTCGGCGGGGAACCCGTCGGCGTCGCGATCCTCGATCATCCGGAAAATCCGCGTCACCCCACCTACTGGCACTCGCGCACCTACGGCCTCATCACTGCGAACATTTTCGGAAAGCGCCACTTTGAAAAACTCGATGATCCCAAGGCGGGCGAGATGGTCATCCCCGACGGCGAGACCGTGACCTTCCGCTGGCGCTTCGCCTTCCACCGCGACGATCCCGCCAAGGCCGATGTGGAAGGCCTCTTCAAGCAATTCGCGGCGGAGTGAGTCACTCCCCTAACGGAACCAGAGGGCGGAACGNNCGCCACGGGAAATTTTGGCCGATCTTGATTCTCAATCCGGGCGAGGCGGGCCAATTCCCACTCGAAAAAAGACTTTTCCGGCAAAGTTTTTTGGCAAGAGGTCTATCGCGTTGACGGCGATTCAGTATTTCCCGTCCCGAACCTCGAAGTGAGTCGGCTTGCCGAGGAGAGGTCGCTCGTGATCGATCCAGTCGGCGACCCAGTTGATGAGCCTGTCTTCGGAGACCGAGGGCGGACCAAAGAGCCGCCGGGACTTTCCCGCGTTACTGAGCCACGCGGTGGCGGCCTCGGTCCCGGTAAACTCGACCGTATGATTGAGGAGCCTCTCAAAAGTGAGCGCGACCTCCCGCACCTTGAGGATGCGGGAACCCGTCACGTTGAGAACGAAAGGCTGCGGTGCCGGGGTGGCGTGATCGAGCGCGCGAATCGTCCGGCTGACCGCGTCTCCCTGCCAGAGGCAGTTGAAATAGCCCGTCGTGAGATCGACCGGCTCGCCGCGGCTCACCTTCAGGGCGAGATCAACGAGCACTCCGTAACGCAGATCGACCGCGTAATTCAGACGGATAAGGGCGAGCGGCGAGCGGTGCACTTCGCTCGATCGCAAAAACGCCGCCTCGCGCCCGAGGCACGAGACCGCGTAGTCCCCTACCGGACCGACCTCGTCCTCCTCGGTCGAACCGCCGCTGTCGGGCTCGACAAAGGGATAGACGCAGCCCGTCGAGAGCGCCACGATCTTCGCGCCGGCATAGCGCTCCGCGACGAGAGCGGGCATCACCTCGTTATAAAGTACGAGCGTTTCGGGCGAATCGCTCGTCCCGAACTTGCGCCCCGCGAGAAAAAATACCGTGGCGGCATCGGGCAGACTCGCGAGAGCATCCGCGTCGGTGAGATCCGCCGGATGCGTCGTGAGGTATTGAGACTCAAAGAGAGCCCGGGTCTTCTCGTCACCGAAGCGTGAGACCGCGATGACCCGATTTTGCTTCCCGAGAAGGTCGAACGCCCGCCGCAGCATCAGGCAGAGATGAAAACCCATTTTTCCCCCGGCCCCGGCCACAATGACGTCGCCCTCGACACTCCCGATCGTCTCGATGACGGCAATGTCAGGATCGCTGGCGAGAAGGTCGAGTTCTTCAACAGACCGGGGGGCATGGATCATGATGGTATTGTCAGGAATAAGCGAAGGACTGAACGGCATCGACGAAAACAGAGCCGTCGGCATCTTCATTCGAAACCGTCACTTTCGCAACGCCAGCAAAACGGTATCTGCCGGGTCTGACGAAGCCAGCCTTGCCCCCCGTTTTTCGCTGTTCGGGGGTGATCTTTTCCCTCTCCGGCGGCCGGATCGTGGCACGGACTCTGCGCTCACGCTTCGGGTTCACAGGGTAGCCGGTTCGCACCCCACAGTTGCTGCACGTTTAACAGGGGGCCGATCCTTCCATGACTCCTCTATTGCCCCGCAGAGGTATTCTGTGCTTCAATGCAAAAATGCACACCCCCGCCTCTCCGCAAGATCTCCGGAACGTCCTCCTCTTCAGCGCGATCTACATCGTCTCCGCCGGTGCCTTTTCCATCGCCCGGGGAAACGGAGAGTTCGTCTTTTACATCGTCGTGATGCTCGTTCTCGTCGTGTCCCTCGTCGCGGTTCACCGGCGCGTCGGCCTCAGCAGCGGCCTGCTCCGGTGCCTTTCACTCTGGGGACTGCTCCACATGGCAGGAGGGCTCCTCCCCATCCCCGCAGCAGGGCACGATGCAGGTGTCCCCGGTGTGCTCTATAATTTTTGGTTCGTTCGCGATTGGCTCAAGTATGATCAACTCGTCCACGCCTACGGCTTCGGAGTCACGACCTGGCTTTGCTGGCAGGCACTAAGCGCGCGCACCCTCAACGAAGAGGGCAGACCTCTTGAAGCGACACCCGGACTGGTGATTCTCTGCGCCGCAGCAGGCATGGGCTTTGGTGCCTTGAATGAAGTGATCGAGTTTATCGCCACCCTTACTTTGCCCGAGACAAACGTGGGGGGCTACGAAAACACCGGGTGGGACCTCGTCTTCAATCTTCTAGGCTCAGCCGCCGCCGCGCTGATCCTTTACCGAAGGAGACGGTCGCAACGGGAAGCCCAGCCCGCGGGCTAGCAAAGTCGGGTTTTACCCCATGGCGGAAAGCGCGCAGCGCGCCCTAAGGTGGGAACATGAAAACCCTCCTCACTCTCACCCTCGCGGCGGCTGTCCTGCCCGCCTCGCTCCATGCCCAGAAAGTCACCCCCATCGCCAGCTCGAAAAATCTTCCCCTGACGATGGAAGTGTCAGCGGAGACACGGGCCATCCTTCAGGATCGGGCGCAACGAGATCGTGCCGCCGATATTCAGGCAGCGATGCGGGCAAAGTCGGACGCCGAAGCACAACTCGTGATCGACTCCATTCTTAACGAGGCAAATGCTGCAACAATCCTCGCCGAGTCGAATGAACGAGCGCGCCAAAGACTTATCGAAGCCAACCGGTCCGACGCCATGCGAGCGGAGAGTATCAGCTACCTGACCCGCCGCCTCCGTGGGGAAGCTGCCGTGTCCGACACGCCGGAATCTTTTCGCTCACGGGTGATCGTTGAAGACCCCGTCAGCGGGTCGCGCGTCGTGAGAGAAGACCGGCCGCACTTTTACAATAACAATACCCGCGTCCTCACCTATCGGCGCATGGAGGAAATCCCGCCGGTGCTCATCGCCTCATCGCGGATGAATCGCGTTCAAGTGTTGCCCGTGGCCGAGAGTCCTTACGCCACCGCTCTGACGGAAGTTGCGCGCGGTCCCGCCGAATACTTCGCGCCGGGTGCGTATGCTGTCAGTTACGTGGTCGATCCGAACTCCGAGGTGACACGCGATGACATTCTTTTTGTGCAGGGATCAACCACGTTCGAGGATGCCTACTCCTACGACATCGTGCAGGATCTCGCCGTCGCGATTAGCGACCCCGCTTTCGCAGACCAGAGCTTCGTGATCGAGGGACACGCGTCGGTGGAGGGCGATTACAACGATAACCTCAACCTCTCCCAGGCGCGAGCTGAGCGCATCGCTCGTGAAATCGTACGCTACGGGGTCTCCTCATCACGTCTCATTCCCGTCGGTTATGGAGCAAGCGAAGCCGTCTACCCGGCTGATGCGGCGGACAATTTCCGCTCGCTGGACCGTCGTGTCGCTGTCTTCCGCCTTCAGCAAACAGTCACCGCCGTACCCTAACCTTCTTTCACTTCTCTGCAGCGCTGTAGACCCTTCGCCCCCCAAGCCAGGTCTCTTGCACCCTTGTCTCACGCACGTCGTCGATCGGACAGGTCAGGATGTCGCGGTCAAGGACGATGAAGTCCGCCAGCTTTCCCGGCTCGAGCGATCCCTTTTCCTTTTCCTCGAAAGTGAGCCAGGCATTATTGATCGTGTAGAGCCGGATCGCATCAGCCCGCTCGATGATTTGCTCGGGGCGGAGCGATTCACCCATCCAGCGGGGGTGCCGGGTCAGGGTCGTCCAGATCCCGAGGAAAGGATTGTAGGGATTGACCGATCGCATGCTTCCGATCTTCTGCATGTGGTCGGACCCGCCCCCGGCGATGACGCCTTTTTGCGCGAGCGTTTGGTAGGGCTGGAAATACTCGAGCCGCTCCAGGCCGAACTGCTTCAGCAGGGTGCGACCGTCGAGGTAAAGCCAGGCGGGCTGCAAGTCGGCGACGATGCCGTGGGTCGCCATCTTTTCGATCGCTTCCGCCGTCATGAAGTTGCAATGAGTCACGCAAGGCCGCATCTCATTCACGGGAAAGTCCTCGGTCCCGATCTTCGCGTAGACATCGACGAGACGCTCGACCGCCCCGTCACCGACCGAGTGAGCGGTGAACTGCAGCCCTTTGGAAAGCGCGTGCCGGGCCATCACGTGGAGCTTTTCCGGCTCCACATAGACCATGCCCCGATACTCGGGATCATCGATTCCGTAGGCAGCGCTGACTCCCCAGGGACGCTTCATGTAAGCGCTGCCGGTGAGCATGCCGCCGTCGAGGAAGATCTTAATGCCGCGCAGCCAGAGCTCGGAGTTGTAGGCATGCAGCGGATGCGCCGCCGCCTTGTCGATGTTCTCGAGGACTGTCTCGATCGGGGACTGCGCGTTGACACTGTAATAGAGATAGACCCGGCAGGTCAGCCGGTCCGAGTCCCGCAGAGCCGAATAGAGCGCGATGCTGCCATCCCCCGCCCCGCGGTCCGAAATGCTCGTGATCCCGACCTTGTTGTAATCGGCGAGGAGCTCCGCGAGCGCGTCGACTTTGCCTTTTTCATCGGGACTTTTTGTGCCCGTTTCCCCGCGCTTGATCAACCCCGTCGCCGAACCGCGCAGGATTCCTGTCGGCTCGCCGGTCGCAGGATCTTTCTCGAGACGGCCCGTCCCGCCCTCGGGCGCGGCGGTGTCCCGCGTGATCTCCGAGAGAGAAAGCGCGAGCGAATTCACCGCCGCATCGGGACCGGTGCGAAAAACAACCGGGTGTTTCGGTGCCGCCTCGTCGAGCTCGGCCCGGGTCGGAAAACGCTGTTCGCGCAGACGTGTGATGAAGACCTGCGAAAGGTTGACCCACGTGCCCTCGGGCACCAGCGCGGTGCGTCCGCGGATGTAGGCGAGAACATCGGCGATCGTTTCCATCTCGGGGATAACGTGATCGTATTCGAAAACCGAGGCCCCCGTACTGTGCACATGCGAATCGATCAGGCCGGGCAGGACCGTCGCGCCCTGCAAGTCGATCCGCGTGGCGTCGGCGGCGAGCCCCTCCGTGATCTCGGCGTTCGTCCCGACCTTCACGATGCGCTCGCCCTCGACGAGCATCGCCCCGGCGATGGAAAAGTCCTCGTCCACCGTGACGATGTGCCCGTTAATCAAAGCTACCGGGGCGGCAGGGAGCGGCAAAGCGAAGGCGCACGCGAGGACGGAATGATAAAAAAGGCGTTTCATTTGCGGGCGAGCATGACAGATCGCGCCGCCGATCTCTATCCCGTGATCCCGTTCCGGGGAGGAGCGATCACGCCTCCAGCTCCACGGGAAACTCGGGGCAGAGCACCGATGCCGGCACTTCCCCATTTTGAGAGCCAAAGAAACGCATTTTCCCCGTCGCGCTCACCGTCCAGAACTCAAGACAGCCGATCTCAAAATAGAGATCCCGCTTTTCCTCCATCTCGGCGCGCGTGCTGGAGGGAGAGAGCACCTCGATGCAGATCTCGGGTGCCATTTCGAAGACCTTGAACTCACGCATCGGCTCGAATCGCTCCCGCGACATCCACGCCGCATCGACGAGCTTGACGCCGTCGGAGGTGGAGACGGGGCACTCAGTGATCGTTCGACCGACACCCATGAGTTTCGTGAGGAGCCCGACCGCTTCACTTTGATAAATCCCATGGCGCGCAATCGCCCAGGGACTGAGAACGAGGTGACCGTAGCGATCCGTTTCCACTCGCTGTGTTTCGTAAAGCCCCATCTCACCGCTCTCGAGTAATTCATCCCAACGACGCCGGTTCAAAGAATGCTGATCGATGGCTTCGGGAAGTTTCAGATAGAGCGCCATGACCGAACCATAACTAAAATCGTTCATTTGACCAGCTGCTTTTGCGAGAGGGCACTTTTCGAGCTCCGCTCCGGGGCTCGGCGAATTCCCGTTTTGAAAGGGATCAAACGGGCTTATATTCAGGACTCTCATCGCGAGTCGATCTATGCCCGCCCGCGACGACCAGCATCTTTCCCATGAAGCGCGTCACCCTTTCCCTGCTCACCCTTGCCGCCGCCCTCAGCGCCGGATTTTTCCTGACCGGATGCGAGCAGGTAAAGCCCTACCTGGAAACGGTCAAGAACGCCCTCGACCGCGAGACCGATGAGGAAGCCGCCGCCCGTAAACCGCTTGCCGAGTCCGAGATTCCTCCCCCGCCGGCTCCGGTCAAAATGGAACCCGCCATCAATAAAGAGGCACGCGTCTCCGTCCTTGGCTACCACGACTTCACCGATGGGTCGTCGACCAATGACATGATCCTCAACATCGAGGATTTCCGCGAACAGATGCAGGCGATCAAAGAGGCTCAACTACCCGTCATCAGCATGCGGCAGTTCCTCGACTGGAAGCAGGCTAAAGCCGACATCCCGGCCGAGTGTGTTCTCATCACGATCGACGACGGCTGGAAGGCGACCCGCACCCTCGCGATGGACGTGCTGAAGGAATTCGGTTATCCCTACACCGTCTTTCTTTACAAAAACTACATCGGTGTCGGCGGGCGATCCCTCACTCATGAAGAGATCCGCGAGCTCGCCGCGAACGGGGCGACCCTCGCCAGTCACTCCCTCAGCCATCAGAACATGTCCCGCCGCGGCGGACGCACCGATGACGACTACGATGCCTGGCTGCGCCTTGAACTTGAGGAATCGCATCGCTTTCTCGAGGAGACCTTCGGCGATACTGGAGCGATCCTGAAGGTCTTCGCCTTTCCTTACGGCATCTACAGCAATCGCGCCCTCGAACTCGCCCGAGAGTTCGGCTACGAAGCCTGCTTCACCGTAAACGGTAAAAAAACCACCTGGGACGCCGATGACATGGAGATCGGTCGCTACGTCATTCACGGCACTACCCTTGCCAACTTCGATCCCGCCCTCGATTTCGGGGGCGGGAGCGTGACTTCGGCGGGTCGAAGGCTCCTCGCGGATTCCACGACCGAAAGCGGTGAAGAACAGCCCCCCCTGGTTACGGTGCGGCCGCCAGCCAACAGCGTCCTCGGCAACCGGCTTCCCCTCATCGAAGTCGACCTCTCCCGGCTCAACGGCGTGGATCCCGCCAGCCTCATCCTGCGCGTCACCGGCTTCGGCAGAGTGCCGCACCGGTTCGACGCCGCCACCGGGCTCGTCTCCTATCAAATCCCCCAGCGGCTCCGTCTTGAGAGCTGCGGCGTTCAACTGACCTTTCGCCATGCCGGCTCGACTGACCCGGAGGTGATCGGCTGGACCTTCCAAATCAAACAGATCGCCGACTACCTTTCGTCCGACGCCACCGCTCCCGGGGAAAACGCCCCTCTCCCCCCCGAAATTGACGGCACCGACAATAACAGCACCACCGCCGCGCCGGATTCCCGGGCAGCCGACGCGACACCGTCAATCTGATTCCCTCGCAGCTTCTTTATCCCTTCTTCCCCATGTTCTCCACCCTCTCCGACAATCTTCAGGAAACCTTCAAGAAACTTCGCGGTCACGGCAGGATCACGGAAAAGAACATTTCCGATGCCCTCCGCGAAGTGCGCCTCGCCCTGCTTGAGGCTGATGTCGAGTTCTCCGTCGCCAAGGACTTTATCGCCCGAATCAAAGAGAAAGCGCTCGGTGAGGCCGTGCTGCGCAGCATTCAACCGGGCCAGCAGATCGTCAAAATTTTCAACGATGAGATCGCCGCCCTCCTCGGCGGCGATGCGGCCCCTCTTGATCTCAATCCTCCGTCACGAATCCTCATCGTCGGACTCAACGGAGCCGGGAAAACGACGACCTCGGCCAAGCTTGCCCTCCACCTCCGCAAAGAGGGACGCCGCCCCCTCCTTATTGCCTGTGACCTCTACCGCCCTGCCGCAATCGACCAGCTCGTCACCCTCGGTAAGCAGATCGACATCCCCGTTTTCCGTCCCGAGCCCGGCGAGACCGACGTCCTCAAAGTCGCCAAAGCCGCCCTCAAGTGGGCCGAGGACCAGGGCGGCACCGTCACCATCTTCGATACCGCCGGACGCCAGGAAGTCGACGAAGCCCTCATCGAAGAGCTCAAGCAACTCCACCGCTTCCTCGCCCCGCGCGAGACCCTTCTCGTCGCTGACTCAGCCACCGGCCAGCAAGCCGTCAATGTCGCCAAAACGTTTGACGAAATCATCGGCATCACCGGCATCGTCCTCACAAAACTCGACGGGGACGCCCGCGGCGGGGCTGCTCTCTCGATGCGGAGCGTCACCGGGAAGCCCATCAAGTTCGCCGGCGTCGGGGAAAAGCTCGCCGACTTCGAGAGCTTTGTCCCTGACCGCATGGCGGGACGCATCCTCGGCATGGGTGACATCGTCGGCCTCGTCGAGCGCGCCGCCGAGGCGATAGATCAGGATGAAGCCCTCCGCATGGCCGAGCGCATGAAGGGTTCGCACTTCGACTTCAACGACTTCCTCGCCCAGATGCGCATGATGAACCGCATGGGTGGCATGCAGAGCATCCTCGGCATGCTCCCCGGCGTCGGTGACAAACTCAAGGGTGTCAACCTCGACGATAAGCGGATGAAACGGACCGAGGCCATCGTCCTCTCGATGACCCCGAAAGAGCGCACCCGTCCCGAGATCATCAAAGCCTCACGCCGCCGCCGCATCGCCCTCGGCAGCGGCGTCTCAGTCACCCATGTCAACCAGCTTCTCAAACAGTTCGGTCAAATGCGAAAAATGATGCGGAACAAAGGCAAGATGAGTCAGATGATGAAGCAGTTTGGAGCCGGCAAGATGCCGTTTTAGGAATCGCGGGGATGCCCGGGATTCAATTGCGTTCCGCCACCAACCTTCTACCCTCCACTCATGACCAATCTGTCGCAGGCCTTCTCTTCACAAAATCCTCTGCCCCTCTGGATCGGCACCGGAGGAAAAGGGTCAAAAGGGATCTATCGGACGATGCTCGATCTTGCGTCGGGGAAATTGACCGCGCCTATCGTCGCGGCTGAGATCGGGAGCCCCGGATTTCTCGCTCTCAACGCGGAGCGGACCCGTCTTTACTCGCTTCGCCAAGAAGATGGCGGCAGTGTTGCTTCCTTTTCGATAGGCCCGGACCACTCGCTCAACCTCCTCAATACGCAATCGACCGGAGATGGAAACGCCTCACATCTCTCGCTCGACCGGACCGGGGGCCTTCTCTTCTCGGCCCAGTACGGGAGCGGCTCGATCACGGTTTATCCCTTGCTGGAGGACGGCCGCATTGGCGAACATAGCCAGGTCATAAGGCATAGCGGAAGCGGTCCGAACAAAGACAGGCAGGGAGGCCCTCATCCGCACTTCACCGGCGCCAGTCCGGACAATCGCTTTCTCCTCGTTCCTGACCTCGGCACCGACCGGATTGTCATTTACCGCATCCTCCACAAGACCGCAACGCTCGCCGCGCACGGATCTGCCGTTCTCCCCCCCGGAAGCGGCCCCCGCCACCTCAAGTTCAGTCATGACGGAACGAAGGTGTATCTCGTCAACGAACTGAGCATGACCGTGACGGTATTCGGGTATGACGCGGAAGAAGCGACCATGACCACGCTTCAGACCATCGCAACCCTGCCCGAGACAATGTGGAAGGTGCCGAACAAGGCGTCGGAGATCCGGCTTCATCCCTCCGGGAAATTTGTCTACGCCGCGAACCGCGGGCACGACTCGATCACTGTTTTTTCGGTCGATGAATCCAGCGGACTACTCACCTGCGTCGAACGCGAAGCGATCCGCGGGGCCTATCCACGAAATTTCAACATCGATCCGACCGGCAAATGGCTCGTCGCGGCGGGGCGAGCTTCGAATACGCTCTCGATTTTTTCCATCGATGCGGACACAGGAAGGCTCTATTTTACGACCGATCTGGTGAATCTGCCGGACCCGATCTGCGTGGAATGGTAAGGGAAACCTGAAAACCCGAGGAAATCACGAACTTTGCCGTCGTCCGCAGCGCGCCATCCTTCAGCAGCGGGAGGCTCGGAGAATTGCCCCGCCCGGAGACTTGCGGGGGCCTCAGCCCGCAAAGACTTTCTCATTCACGTGGCCCTCATTCATATCGACACGTTCGGGACGGCCTTTGTGCATATAGACAACTTCGGTATGATCGAGGCCGAGGAGAGCCATGATCGTTGAGTGAATGTCGTGAACATGCATTTTGTCCTCGACCGCATAGAGCCCCAGCTCGTCAGTCGCACCGATCGTCTGACCACCTTTGACACCGCCCCCGGCCATCCACATGGTAAACCCGGTGGGGTTGTGATCGCGGCCGTCTCCTTTCTCGCTCATGGGGGTTCGGCCGAATTCGCCCCCCCAGATGATGAGGGTATCGTCGAGGAGACCGCGCTGTTTCAAGTCGAGAATGAGGCCGACGATGGGGACATCGACGTTGCCGCAGAGACGGCCGTGGTTTTCCTCCATCTTGGAGTGACTGTCCCATTTACTCCCGGCCCCGTGGTAGAGTTGCACGAAGCGCACTCCGCGTTCGATGAGACGGCGGGCCATGAGGCACTGACGTCCGTAGACTTCGGTCTCCTTGTTGTCGAGACCGTAGAGCGTTTTGATGTGATCGGGTTCGCTCGCGAGATTGATTGCCTCGGGTGCCTCGGCTTGCATGGCGAAGGCGAGCTCGTAGCTGCGGATGCGGGCTTCGAGATCGGTGTTGGATGAACGGGTGTCGTAGTGGCGACGGTTGACTTCCTCAAGAAAGTCGAGCTTCGTTCGCTGCCGCTCATCAGTGACACCCTGGGGATTGTTGAGGTGCTTGATCGGCTCGACACCATTCTCGAAAAGCACACCCTGATGCACTGCGGGAATGAAGCCGGAGCCCCAGGTGCGCGCGCCGTTCACGACCATGGAGTTGGAGTCTTTGATCACGACAAAGCCGGGCAGGCTGTTGTTCTCCGTGCCAATCCCGTAGGAAACCCATGAACCGAGCGAGGGGCGGCCGCCGAAAACCGAACCGGTGTTCATCTGGCAGACGCCGCCGGCGTGGTTGATTCCATCGGAGACACAGGAGCGGATCACACAGAGTTCGTCGGCGATTCGGGAGTGGTTGGGAAGCCAGTCCGAGATCCAGAGACCGCTCTCCCCGTGCTGATCCCACTTCCGCTTTGACTCAAGAAGAGGAGAATTCACCTCACCCATAGCGGTGACGGGACGTTCGAAGCTGTCCGGCAGAGGTTGGCCGGCGAGTTTGTTGAGAAGCGGCTTGGGATCAAAAAGGTCGAGGTGGCTGGGACCACCCTCCATGAAAAGCCAGATCACGTTTTTTGCCCTCCCAAGTCGGTGGGGAATTTTTGCACCGACAGGATTGGGAAACGAACTTGAGCCGAGCAGATTTTCTCCGGTGAGGGCCGAGAGGGCGACGGCACCGAATCCGGCACCGGCCCGGCTGAGAAATTCGCGGCGGCTCGCGGGCTGATCGATGCGGTGGCAGAAAGACATGGCGGGGAGTGAGTTAAGAGTTAGAGGACAGTCGCTGCATGGCAAAACAGCATCGCGCTAAACGGCTTAGTGAAGGTAGAGGAATTCGTTCGAGTTCAGGAGGGCATGACAGAAGTCGGTCACAGCCCCGAGGAGTGCGGGCGGCACGGAACCGGCCGGAGCCGTCACAACCTCGCGTTTCCAGGCGGTCCCGGGGGCGGGGTGCTCTCCCTCGCTCCCGGCAAAGTTCCAGTCGAGAATCCGGGACGGGGCGGGGACGAGTGACTCGGCGTCGGAGCGCTGCGGATAAGTGAGCAACTGCATCCGGTCGAGGGCACCTTTGCTCAGGGCGAGGCGGGCGACTTGTCCGTCCCAGTGATGGCCCTTCTGCCCGCGTCCTCCAATGATGGCAGGCGTGGTGCCCGCGGAGGCGAGGCCTTTCACAATCTGGTGTTGCACCGTCTCGCTCTGCATGGGAGCGGAGGGGTCGGAGAGGTCTTTGAGGTAAAAGGTCACCGTGCCCTTGGCGGGATCCCCCTTAGACGGCTTGGCTGAAATCGATACTCCAAGATAAACGGGCTTGTTCAGGGGAACGCGCAGGCCCGAGGCGACCACCTCGTAGAGACGGTTGTTCTGGAAATCGTCGCCGACAAGCTGGACAATGAGGTTCTGCGGGTCGAAGCGGGATTTGGCACTGGTCACCCCGACGGACCAGCCGATTTCTTCGGAACTGCCGCTCCAGCGGCTCAAGAGAGTGTTGACCGAAGAGTCACTGTAGACTCCGTCGAGAGTGGCGACGGCTTCGATCGTAAAATCCTCGTCGGGAATTTCGAGCGCGGCAGCTTCGAGTTTTTCAAAACGACTTCCGGGTTGAAGCCAGAGGGCGTTTTCACCGATTTCGATACCCTTGACATCTTTGAATGCAACCCGGGCGGGCCGCAGGCCAGTTTCACCAGGGTATTTATCAAGCACTGCCACTGTCGCGGCAGCGCCGGTCAATTTGGCCTGAGACTCGACAAAAGCGACGGCCTCCTCCACTTCGCCGGTGAGAGCCTCGCGTCCATAGGCGATGCGATAGGCCTCGCGCACCTGCTCAGGTCCGAACGAGGCCTGCCCTTTGAGGACTCGTTTGGCAAAGGAGGTGGCACGCGAAATCGACCATTCGCCATTCACGAGCATGAGGGACTGATTCGGCGTTGTTGTGGGGATACGGTTAGGAGTGGAGCCGAAGCCCGAGGGAGAGTCGAATTCACCCATCATCGGGTCGCCCGTGTTGCGGCGTTTTTTCACATAGATGCTGCGGCTCGGAGCGGTGCCCTCGACTGCCGGTCCCCCTTCACGGTGGGAGATCTCGCCGGATGCGGTGAGGGTCGCGTCACGAAGCTGCTCGGCATCAAGTCGCTGCGGCGGGTAACGCCAGAGTAGCCGATTGGCCGGATCGGCGACATCTTCGTCGGTCGTCGGTTCGCGACGGGCGGTCTGACGATAGGTCGCGCTGTTCATGATGGTGCGGTGAAGGGACTTCATTCTCCAATCGTCTTCGAGGAAGCGCTTCGTGAGCCAGTCGAGCAGTTCGGGGTGGCTCGGTGCTTCGCCGAGCATGCCGAAATCATTCGGCGTCGGCACGAGACCTTCAGCAAAGTGGCGCTGCCAGATACGGTTCACCATGACGCGCGCGGTAAAGGGATTCTCCTCGCTCGCAATCCAGTTGGCAAGGGCGGTGCGGCGTCCGGTCGTTTTCCCGGTCGGCGCAATTTTCGGCGCAGGCTGACCAAGCAGAGTCATGAAGGCCGGCTCGATGACCTCGTTCTTCCCGCGCCTTTTCAGGATCGTATCGGCCGCTTTCGGGCCGACGTCGGTAGTGATGAAGGCCGTCGGCAGCGGGGCGGGCTTGAGTTCGTCGAAGGCCTTCAGTTTTTCGGTCAGTTCGGTGTAGAGGGCAAGTTTCTCCTCATCTTTGGCAAAGGTCTTTTTATAGTCAATGCGGCGGAATTCGAAATCGACCTGTCGCTGCACAAGTTGCGCAAGCTGCTCTTCGTAGGCGTTCCGCTCCTCCGGCTTCTTCCAGTAGATTGCCTGGACATCCTCGGGAAACTGAATCACCGCGCCTTTGCGTTTCCCTTCGAGGGTGCCTGCGGTGAGGCCGTCGAGCTGCTCCCGCAGGTCTTTGGTGGCAGCTTCCCAGGCGGCCATCTTTGCGACGAAGGCGGCTTTTTCGGCGGGGGCGGCAAGGGGCTGGTCTTCGGGCCACCAGGTCGAGTTGAAGAAGGACTGCAGGGCGAAGTAGTCCTTTTGCAGAATCGGATCGAACTTGTGGTCGTGACACTGGGCACAGCCCATCCCGAGCCCGAGGAAAGCCTCGCTTGTGACATTGGTCATCTCGGTCAGGATGAGGTCCCACTGCATACGTGCATTGCGCTGGTTCCACTCATAGATGCCGAGGCGCATGAAAGCGGTCGCGATGAGCGTGTCCGGATCATCCGCCGCGATCTCGTCGGCGGCGAGTTGCTCCCGGACAAATTGATGGTAGGGCTTGTCCGCATTGAACGAGCGCACCACGTAGTCGCGATACATCCACGTTTCGGGCCGGTAGTCATCGGCGCGGTAACCGTCGCTTTCGGCGTAGCGAACGACATCGAGCCAGTGCTGGCCCCAACGCTCGCCGTAGCGGGGGCTGTCAAGGAGGCGATCAACGAGCCCGGCGGTGGCCTCGTCCGGATCCGCCGCGAAGGCTTTGGCAAAGGCAAGGACCTCATCCGGCCCGGGCGGGAGCCCGTGCAGGTCGAAAAAGAGGCGGCGCACCAGCTCGCCCGCCTCAGCAGGAGCGGCCGGCTTGAGATGATTTTCGTCGAGCTTTTGGGCGATGAAGTGGTCGATCGGATTCTTCGCCCAGTCCTTCCCGTTCGCCGGCACGGCGGGTTCCGTCACCGGCTTGATGGCCCACCAGTTCCTGTCTTCCTCGGTGAAGCCGTTCTCGTCAGTATCGCTCCTCGTCACTGTCTCGGCCGGCCAGGGGGCCCCCAGGGTGATCCATTTTTCCAGCACGGCCACCTGGGAAGCTTCGAGCTTCTTTTTCGGCGGCATCACAAAGTCAGGATCACTGCGATGGATAGCCTGGATCATGATGGATTCAGCCGGTTTACCGGGAACAAGGGCCGGGCCCGTGTCGCC
Source organism: Akkermansiaceae bacterium UBA6138 (assembly GCA_002422425.1). GTDB lineage: Bacteria > Verrucomicrobiota > Verrucomicrobiia > Verrucomicrobiales > DEV007 > Arctic95D-9. The sequence continues at coordinate 25,698 of DIVG01000073.1, forward strand.
GCCGGTGATCATGAACTCGCGGTGATCGAGACGCAGCCCTCCCTTCGCTTTATCGGGCCCGTGGCAGTCATAACACTCCGCCGCGAGGAGCGGACGGATCTCGGTCTCAAAAAACGTCATCGTCTCGCGGTCGTCAGCGGCGACGAAACTGAGAGAGAGCAGGGGAAAGGTGATCGCGAAAAACTTCATTCCAGCGGGGCAGTTTGAATCCAAAGAGTGGGTGCGGGTGAGGTGGGGTGCTCTTTTGAGGCAAAGGCGTGGACGAGCCCCTGCTTGTCGGACTCGCCCGTCTCGCGGACGATGAGCAGGCTGACGATCTCGTCGGGATGTGACTGAAGGAATTCGGTGAGGGCATCGGATCGGGTCTCAATGAGACCATTGGGAGAGCCCTTACGAATCTCAAAGGTGGCGAGGCGACGGAACATGCTTTCAGAAAGAGACGCGTCACCGAGAGGACCGGCATTTTTCCAGAGCAGCGAAACTTCGTCACGAAAGACGGGGCTGCCCGCCGTAATTCCGTAGATGGCGAAGCGCGAATCGGGCACGAGAGATGAAAAGCCGAGTCCGCTGGACTCCATCTTCAGCGCGAGCCGGGCGTCGCGGATCCGGGCCGAACCCAGAGTGGAACGGTCGAAAGTGAGGAGGGCCCTGCGAACATTGTTATCAGCCAGATCCGTATGCTTCACCATCAGGAGCGGATGCCCCCCCGTGGGCCCGTGGGCGTCACCGCGCCGGATGTAGGTATCGCCGCCGCGCCCGACGGCGGTAGAAATGGGAGTCCAGTCATCTCCCGGCGAAGGAAGAGGTTCCGAACGCCGTACTTCCTGATCCTGATCAGGTTGAGGATCGGTCGCCCCAACGAGGGAATGGCCGGCGAAAAGGTGTTTCGCGACTGGCGACGCGTTTTCTTTCACCTTTACCTCGCCCTCGAAGACAAAGACGTTCGAATTCCCGAGCGGCGTCGTGGTGACGCCGAATCGAGTGCCAAGATCAATCACTTCCATTTTCGGGGTGTCAATCGTGAAACCGTGCGCCGATTCCGGGACATCGGCAACGACTGATCCCTCGATAAGACGGCACTTCATCGCGGACTCGACCACAAGCACGCCGGGTGCTTCAAGCGTGACGGTGGCGCCGCTTTTAAACCGGATGGTAGCCATGCCCTCCATCAGAGCAAGAGTCCCCGGGGCGAGCCCTGCCCCTTCGACCGTGGGAAGGTCGGATCCCGCCCACCGGCAATCCTGCGCTTCAATGAGCGTGGCAACGGTAGTATCGGTCCGGCGGTCAAGGACCAGAAACAGCGTCGCGCAAAAAAAGACGACGGCGGCGGCAGCGCTGAGCCGGAGAAGAGGACGAGAGGTCGCCCTTGCCGCTCTTGCCGCCGGAGCAGGCGAGGCCCCGGCGAAGAGAGAGGGCAGGGCCTCACTGCCGGACTCAAGAAGGGCATGAACCCAGCGCCTTTCCACGTATTCGCGACGGAGATCCGGATCGGCGATGACCGCCGCCTGGAGAGCGTCCCACTCCCCGGGAGAGAGTTGCCCGTCAAAGGAGCGGTCGATATATTCGCGGTGATTCATGTGGCGGAAGCGCTAAGACGCGCGGTGACGCAGTCGTTGAGAGCGGAACGGACGCGGCTGAGCAGTTTGTAGACGGCGGCCTCGGTTCGCTCGGTTTCCTGTGCGATCAAGCTGATGTCGTGGTCCTCATAGTAGCGCAGGAGAACGAGTCGCCGCTGATTTTCAGGGAGTTGCCTTAGACATTCCTGAAGCGCCTCAGACCGTGCCGAGAGCGTCTCGCCTTCCCGATCAATCTCAGCCGCGACCGCTTCAATGAAGGCCGGATCGGTCGAATAGAGGGGCTTGCGCCTTGCGCTGCGACGGTAGTTGAGGATCTGGTGCAGCGCAATGCGGCGCGCCCAGGCAACAAAATGCGAGCCGGCCTCGAACCGGGCGAATTGCTTCCACATGGTCAGTTTGCAACTCTGAATGATGTCTTCCGCGTCATGCCTGTCATTCACAAGCGCATAGACATAGGCTGAGAGAGCTCTCTCGTGCTGGTTGAGAAGCTGGAGGTAGTTCTCCGCCGCCTGATCTGGACCGTTATCCGCCATTCTGACAAGCCTAAGGTCCGGCGGTGATTTTTTTGGACAAAAAATTTTGTTTTTTGCGTCCAGGGGCGGAACCGGAAGAAAGACGGGCCGGTATTTTCCGCGGCCGGACCTCAGGCTCGAACCCACAGCCGTCCCCCTGATCAAACGAGGATCTCGTGAATGACGTGACCTTCCACATTCGTCAGGCGGCGCTCGATTCCGTTGTGCTCGAAGGTCAATCTTTCGTGATCGAGTCCTAACAGGTGCATGATCGTCGCATTAAAATCATAGAGCGGATGAATGTTTTTCACCGCCTTCTGCCCGAGCGGGTCGGTCTCGCCGTGACTGACCCCTGACTTCACGCCAGCTCCGGTCATCCAGCAGGTGAACCCGTCAGGATTGTGGTCGCGACCTTTTGCGCCCTTTTGAAAGAAGGGCATACGCCCAAACTCGGTGCACCAGACGACGAGGGTGTCATCGAGCATGCCGCGCTGCTTCAGGTCCCTGATCAAGGCCGCTGCGGGCTGATCGAGGATCTCCGCGTGGACATCATATTGACCCTTCAAATCGGTGTGTCCGTCCCAGTTCAGCTTGCCCCCGCTCGCATAGGCACCGTTGAAGAGTTGCACAAAACGCACTCCCTTTTCGACGAGACGACGGGCAAGAATGCAATTCTTTGCAAAGGCAGCTTTGTCAGGGTTCTGTGCATCATCGGCACCATACATCCTGAGAATGTGATCAGGTTCGGAATCCAGGTCAGAGAGCTCAGGCATACTCAGTTGCATCCTCGCCGCCAGTTCGTAGCTGGCGATGCGAGCGGCGAGTTTGCTGTCCCCGGGATTGACCTCGAGGTGTCGGGCGTTCATCTTTTGCAGGAGAGATCTCGCGGCCGCGTCCTCTTTGCCGGACCCACCCGGCGCAGCGAGATGCCGGACCGGATTCTTCGAGCTCATCGTCGTGCCCTGGAAGGCCGCCGGCAAAAAGCCCGGCCCCCAGTTATTCGAGCCATTTTGCGGCACGCCGCGCGGATCGGGTATGGCCACATAGGACGGCAGGTCGCGGCTTTCACTCCCGAGCGCATAGGTCGCCCACGATCCGATACTGGGAAATCCGTCGAGGACAAAACCGGTCGAGAGGAAGTTCTCGGCAGGGCCGTGGGTGTTGGACTTGCTCGTGAGCGAGTGGACGAAGGCAAAGTCGTCGGTCAGTTCTGCGAGATGGGGAATCATGTCGCTGACCCATTTTCCCGTTTTGCCGCGCCGACGGAATTCATACTGCGGCCGGGCGAGGTTTCCCGCCGGACCCTGAAAGGTGACGGACGGCCCACCCGGGAGCGGCTTGTCGTCCCACTTGATCAACTCAGGCTTGTAGTCCCAGGTTTCGAGCTGGCTCACCGCGCCGGCGCAGAAGATGACGATGACATTTTTCGCCTTCGCCGGAAAGTGCGGCTGACGCGGTGCATAGGGCTTCGCCGGATCAATGATGGGCCCGCCCTGCGCCGCACCGAGGAGCCCGTCCCCGCCGAGCAGGTTTGCCAGCGCGATCGACCCCAGCGCGCTCGTGCTGTTGGCGAGAAAACGACGCCGGTCGAGGAGGAGGCGTCCGGCAGTGGAGAGGTGTTCGGCCTGGGGACTCATGGGACAAAGAGGAATTCGTTGCTGTTAAAAAGGGCTCGGCAAAGAGTGGCGAGTCCGTGCTCGCGCACGACGGGCTCGATTTCGCGGAGTTCCTCCGCGTCGGGGCGCCGGTTCAGGGCGAGCTCGTAGGCGCGGGTGATTTGCTTCGCCGGGTCGGATCCTGCATCTTTCTCAACCCGCACCGCAAGCGCCTCCGCCTGATCGAGAGTGAAGCGGCTGTTGAACAAATTCAGCGCCTGGATTGGAGTCGTGGATTCGATTCGGACGGCGGTGCTCTGGCCGGCATCGGGGCAGTCAAAAGCGCCGAAGACAGCCTCGGTCTCGCGACGCACCTTGTGGGCGTATATCATACGTCTCAGACCCTCTTCGGTGAAGGACTCAATAGGGTTGAATCCGCTCAGCCCGCCGCGCTGGTCGAACATGTTGTAACCGACTCCGAACATTTTCGGATTCAGCTTGCCGCTCACGGCGAGGATGGAATCGCGGATCGCCTCAGCCTCGAGCCGGCGCGAGGGATAACGCCAGAGCAGCCTGACGTCGGCATCTTTTTCGGCTCCGGCAGGATGCGAGACCGAACTCTGCCCGTAGGTCCCCGAGTGCACGATAAGCCGGTGCAGGTGCTTCACCGACCAGCCCGAGCGGATGAATTCGGCGGCGAGCCAGTCGAGCAATTCCGGATGCGAGGGCGGCATGCCATTATTGCCGAAGTCGCTCGGGGTCGGGACGATACCCGCTCCGAAGTGCCCCTGCCAGATGCGGTTCACCATGACGCGCGCGGTCAACGGATTTTCCGGATCGGCGATCCAGTCGGCGAGAACGAGGCGGCGCTTTTGCTCGGTTGTCTCCTCCGGAAGCGCGAGATCTCCGAAAGAGCTCAGCATGGCAGGCACGACGAGGTCACCGGGTTGCTCAGGATCGCCGCGGTTGAGAAGATGGATCTTGTCGGGCTCGCGGAAACTACCGGCGAAGACTTTCTGCGCGTTGTTCGCGGCTCTGATCTTTGCCTCATTACCCGTCTTCTCGCGCAGAAGCGGGGCGGCGCGTTCCGCTTCGTCGGAGGTGAGACCGTTCAGGGAAAATTTTTCCACCGCTTTGTTGCCGGCAGGATCGAACTTCTTCCGGTCACTCGCGTCGGCGACGAGAGTCCACTGACCGGCTCTGTCACCGATCTCGATGCGGTAGTCGGTCGCGAGTCGGTCGCTAAACTTGCCCTCGCGGTCACGCCCCCAGACGACACGTTCAATCGTTTCCTCCTGCGCGAACTCGAGTTCGACCCAGCCTTTGCCGATCTCGTTGCCCATCCAACTGCGCGAGTTGCCGTAACGTCCGTCGTTGAGAAAACGCAACTCGTGCCGCTCGGCCACCCCGATGTTGCCGCTCGAGGTGCGCTTTGCCCCGGCCGAATCGAGTCCGACGTTGGCACCGCCGGTATTGAAGACTTCGAGTTCATCAATGCAGGGCTCGAGATGGTTTGTCGCGAGGATCGTGAAACGGACCCGCTTCGCCTTGATCGGAGCAAAGCGATCCGCGTTCTCGCGGGCATTGATCATGGGGCGCTCGACACCGGATTTTACGAGGGGCACAAAGGCGGCAAGGGCCTTGTCGATGTCGGCCTGCCGTGCCGTCAGTCTTGTCACCTCGGCTCGCGCCGCCTCGGCCTCGGGCGTCCGCAGATCGCGGTCGGCATACTCGACCCCGGCGACGAAGGCCTGCATCGCGTAATAATCCTTCGCGCTGATGGGGTCAAACTTGTGATCGTGGCAGCGGGCGCACCCGATGCTGAGCCCGAGGAAAGTCTGTCCGATATTCATCACGATCTCGTCGAGAGAATCCTGACGGGCGAGCCGCTTCGAAGGCTCATCTTTACCGATCTGACCGGGCAGCAGGACCGAGGCGGTCACGAGAAACCCCGTCGCCGCATCCTTGCCGAGGGCGTCGCCCGCGATCTGCTCACGGATGAACTGGTCGTAAGGCGTGTCGGCGTTGAAGGACTCGATGACATAGTCGCGATAGGGCCAGGCATTGGGCCGCTCGGTATTAACCTCAAACCCGTGGGTGTCGGCATACCGCACCACATCGAGCCAATGCTGTGCCCAGCGTTCACCGTAGCGAGGTGAATCTAACAAAGCCTCAACAACCCGGTCCCGCGCGTCGGGACGGTCGTCTTTAAGGAACGCATCGAGCTCCGCGGGCGTCGGAGGCAGCCCTGTCAGTCCGAAAGTGACCCGTCGCAGCCAGGCGGATTTTTCAGCGGGCGGCGAGAAACTTAGACCGTTCGTCTCCAGCGTGGATCGGATGAAAGCGTCGATCGGATTCGTTTCAAGTTTCAAGTTTGAAGTTTCAAGTTGTCCTTCGATGGGCGGTTTCGATGAACGTGAAACCTGAAACTTTAAACCTGGAACTTCCGGATTCGTCAGCGGCTTGAAACTCCAGTGATCCTTTGGATCTTTCAACGTCACTTCATCCACGCCATCGGGCCAGACCGCGCCTTCGTTAACCCACGCGGTGAGGGTGGCGATGTCTTTCTCGGAGAGAGGCCCGCCTTTCGGGGGCATGATTTCGTCCTCGTTCGTGGTCGTGAGAAATTGAATGAGCGGGCTCTCCGCCGCCTTGCCCGGGATGATGTCGGGGCCGTGATTGTCCCCGCCCTTGAGCGCGGCTGATTTGACATCGAGGCGGAGACCTGACTTGCGTGTATCGCCGCTGTGGCAATCGTAGCAATGCGCTTCGAAGATGGGGCGGACGTCGCGGACGAAGTCGATCGGGGCGGCGGAGGCGGGGATGGTGAAAAGCGACAGAGCGGTGAAGATCCGAATAGTGCGACAGGAATGTCGCACCTCCTTGGTCACCATTCGGGAAATCTCAAGGAGGGGCGACATTCCTGTCGCCCTCGATCCACGATCCGATGTCGTTACTCTTTCCATGTTATCGATAGGGCGTGCCCGCCTCGTGCAATTCCTCAATTTCCGCATCGCTCATGGCCCGCCCAAGCACAACGAGCTGGTCAATGCGTCCGCTCAGTTTACGATCCTGCTGGTCCCAGTTGCCGATCTGCGCGGGGCCGAGGCGGGCGGGATGGGCGACGGACTGATGCGTCTCGTCATCGAGGCTGCCGTTCAGGTAAAAGCGCACCGTCCCCTCTTCCGAGTCATAGACGACGGCGAGATGAACCCAGCGCCCCTGCTCGGGCAACACGGCCGTGCGCGAGTCGGGAAAGCCGTGTTTTTCATCCGAACCGGGGGCGAGAAGATTTTCGCGCAGAGCGAGGCGCATCGTCGCGTCTTGATTGAGCATCCAGTGGACCTGACCGGGATTCTCTTTGCTCCAGCCGTCGGTGTGGAGGAGCGACTGGTAAGGCGCGCCAAGCCGGTCAAGTCGCACCCAGGCGGCGAGGGTCAGTTGAGGCCAGGCACGGTCCTCTCCGATGTCGAGCCGCAGGTGATCTCCCGCCTCGACGAACTCGGCCGCGCGCGAGCCGGGCCAGCGTCCCTGAACAAGTCGGTAAACACCGGGGCGGCGGGACTCGTCGTCAAAGGTGATCAGGCTGATCAGATTGGGGTCGGCCCTCAAAGCGGCCGCAGCCTCGCGCGAGCGGGCCTCCTGCCCCGCCGCGAGCCCCGCATCGAGCGCGGGCAATTCGTCGGACTGAATAAAGGCTCCCGAGCGTAGCTCCCGCGCATCGCCGTTTCCGCGATTCATCGCGAAGGCGTCGCCAGTGCGGAGACTGCGATCGCCGCCCACGTTCGTCGCGATGACTTCTCCTTCAAAAACATGGATCTCGGAGTGCCCCTCAGCCGGCACATCGACGCCGAAGCGCGTCCCGAGATCAACGGCATCGCCGTCGGGCGTGACCACGGTGAAGCCTGTCGCCGCAGGCGGCACGTCGGCGGCGAGTCGACCACCGAGGAGATGGAGCCGCTCGCCCGAGTCAAAACGAAAGGTCGCCGGAGCTTCGATCACGATCTCAGCACCGCGCGGGGTGAGAAGCTGCAACGCGCCCGAACTCAGGGTGATGGTCTCTCCACGCAGCGTTTCTTTACCGCCCCAGTCCGTCACGCCCGTCGTGCCGACGACAGAGGCGTAGGGGCTCGCGAGGGATTTCAGGAAAAGAAGACCGGTCACGAGCAGAGCAATCGCGGCCGCCGCGGCGAGGAATCGGGCCGAAGCAGGCACGGAAAAAAGCCGAACGGGACGAGCCACTTCAGCACTTTTCGCCTCCCAGCCGACCGCGAGATCACCGAGCGCGGCATCGAGATCGAGCCATTCGACGAACTCGCGGCGGGCAGCGGCGTCTTCCTCGAGCACGCGGTTTAGCGACGCCATTCCGTCGGCGGAGATCGTCCCATCGAGGTATTGGCTCGTCCATCTTTCCAGTTCCGCCTTCATGAGAGTGACTCCTTTGCGAGAGATTTGCGGATGCAGTCGAGGAGGAGTTTGCGGACGCGATAGAGCCACTGATACATGCCCGGTTCGGTGCGACCGTGGGCACGGGCGAGCGTGCCGATGCGCGAGCCGGGCTGGTAGGCCTGCATCAGCAGATCACGCTGCGCGGGGGCAACCTCCTCGATGCACTGATCGAGGGCCTCGCGCTGGCTTTCAAAGTGGGAGGTATCCCCGGGCATCTCGCTGCCGAGCAGTTCGACCGCTTTTTCACTGAGGACAAGACGGTCGCGCCCCTTGTCGCGCAACCAGGCGAGGACCTCAAACCGCGCCACCCCGAAGGCCCAGGCACGGAAGTCACCATCTTCGCGGAAGGTCGCGAACTTTTCCCACAGCACGACCGAGACCTCCTGCATGATGTCATCGGCGTCCGCCCGCGAGGGCACGAGCCGCCGCACATAGGCCCGTATCGCCGCTTCGTTCGAGGTAAACTGGCGGAGAAACGGGCGGTGGAGATTCTGTTCAGATTCGGGCATGAGCGGGTGTCACTCATTATCTCCGATTCGACGAAAAACTTAACGCAAAAAGTTTTCGGAATGAGGCTATGGCGTGCCGGGAGTGAAACAAGGAGAAGCGTTAGCCAGCGTATCCTGACCCTCGTCGAAGCCCGGCAGCATGGCCCTTGGTCCGGTAGCGCCAGTTGATGGGATCACGGTAATCCTCTGTGGGTGGGTTGCGGTATTGTTGACTCACCCTAAAAATCGGAACATTCCCGCAAACACACCAAAAAGACGCTCTCCACGGGGGGCGGCCCCGACACCCCGAAAAACGAAAAAGCCCCGGTGGGAGAACACCGGGGCTTCGTTACATTAGTGCCCCCGGGAAAACCACGGGAAAACCTACTGCGGTTTGGCAGGCGGAGACTTCGACTATGGCGGGGCGTCTGTCAAGGCGGGCTCATTGGGCTTCCGTTTACATGCCGGAGGGCGGTGCCGCCCCCGATTCACAATGAAAGACTCTTCGCTGCGCTCCCGTCCTCAGGCTTATGCCGCCGCCCTCTCCTCGCTCATCCACGTGAAAAGCATCACCCAGAGAGAGAGAGCCATCGAGAAAAGCGGAACCTGGAGGAGCGGAGGCAGTGAGTAGAGCGCCGCCACGATGGGGATCCAGACAGCCCAGGTCGCGAAAAGAGTGGGCACGACAGCGCGACGATAAAAGTTCCGGGTGAAAAATCCCCGAAGGTGCCGCCGCGAAAATCCAAGCTGCTTCCAGTCGTAGAGGAAAGCGGCCTGCGGGGCGGCGAGGAAGGGGCAGTAGATAAACTGATCGACAAGGACCTTCTTCAAGACGGTGCCAAAATCACCCGACGTGCCGAACCACTCGCCCTGAAGCCGGTAAAAGAGATCGACCTGCATCCCGCTGAGGCCCCAGTAGCAGGTCGCAAAAAGGAGACTACCAAGATTGCGACGAGCCATTCTTCCCTTCTGGAAGACGGCGATCCGAAGTATTTCCGGAATCACCGCCCCGGCGAGGATCGCCGAAACCGCCGAATAGCCGTAACCGAGGCGCTCCTTCATCGAAGCGAGAAAGTCAAAAACCTCTCTCGCCGAAGGCGCATAGAAATAGGACAAGACCGTTGCAATCATAAGCGACTGAACGATGAACCCGGGAAGGAGATTTGCCCTGGCCGCCCTCCAGCCGGCTTGCCAGGGAGGTTCGGACGGGAGGGTGTCGGGAGCGGGCATGAAACGTGGAGACCTAAGCAAATTCCGCCGCGATGTCGCCAGGTATTTCGTGGAATCGTTCCGATGTTGGAATTCCCGGGAGCCCCGTTCACTTTTTATCATGATGACAAAGGGGGGGATTGACCCCTTCCCTACCCGCCTTTTGCGACGTCGGGGGAATGAATCGGAGCGAAGCTCAATCCGGCGGTCCGGGGATTTTCGGGTTGAGCCCATCCCCTCATCATGGAAAGATTCCGCTTCGCCCCTGTCGTCGAAATCGCCACAGTTCCGTCGTCATGACGATCTCCCGAACCGCCCTGCTTTTTGCCCTGCTCTCTCTAGCAATCCTGCCGCTCACTGCCGCGCCGGTCGTGACGATCACGAGCGACCGACCCGACGCTCTCTACACAGAGAACGAAAAAATCACCTTCACCATTACGACCGGCGACGGCACGAGTGAACTCGACGCCTCGACGATCGAGTGGACCCTGTCACTCGATGGACACAAAACTCTTGCCTCGGGCAAAGGCGCCACCGCAAGCGGCTCGCTCGACCGCCCCGGCTTTCTCCTTGTCACCGCTACCTGCACCGCCGCCGACGGGAGCAAGATGACCGGCTACGGAGCGGCCGCCGTTTCTCCCAACGCGATCGCTCCGAGCCTGCCCGCGCCCGATGACTTCGACGACTTCTGGGCGGCGCAGAAAAAGAAGATCGCCGCCGTTCCCCTCACCTTCACGGCCACGCCCCACCCTCTCACCGGTGCGGGCGACGCCGCGCTCGAAGCTGCTGACGTTTCGATCGTCTGCGAAGAGAACGGACCGCCCGTCTCGGGTTATTTTGCGAAGCCGAAAAACGCCGCCGCGAAATCACTCCCGGCCGTCCTCTGGGTCCACGGGGCCGGGGTGCGCAGCGCGAGCCTGCCCGCCGCTCTCGGCGGTGCGCGCGACGGATTTCTCTCCATGGACATCAATGCCCACGGCATCCCCAACGGCAAACCCGAGGCTTTCTACAAGACGCTCGCCGAAGGTGAACTGAAGACCTACCGCTTCGACGGGAACACCGACCGGGAGAAGAACTACTTCCGCGGGATGTTTGTCAGGCTGGTGCGGGCGATTGACTTTCTCACGAGCCAGCCCGAGTGGGATGGCAAAACCGTCGCCGTGATCGGCCACAGTCAGGGCGGGCTCCAGGCTCTTGTCGCAGGCGGACTCGACGAACGGGTTACCTTCATCGGATCAGGTGTCCCGGCCGGGTGCGACCACACCGGGATGCAGGTCGACCGCATCGCCGGATGGCCGAAGATCGTGCCCCGTCTCACCGACGGCAGCTACGATCCCGCCGCGATCGAAGCGAGCCGCTACATCGACGCGGTGAACTTCGCGGCACGTTGCGAGGCCGAAGCCATCGTCAGCGTCGGCTTCATCGATCGCACCTGCCCGCCCACAAGTGTCTATGCCGCCTACAATGTGCTGCCGGGAAAAAAGACCATGCTCAACTACCCCGCGATGGGGCACGCCTCGACCGACGAGATCCGGCAGAAGTTCCGCGAAGCGCTTCTCAAGCACGTCGGCAACTAACTTCACTCCTTACCCCCCCTTTATGAAACTCTCCGGAAAAATTGCCCTCGTCACCGGTGCCGGTCGCGGCATTGGAAAAGGCTGCGCCCTCGCCCTCGCTGAAGCCGGAGCCGACATCGTCCTCAACGACCGGCCCGGCAGCCCTGACATTCACCCCGTCGCCGCCGAGATCCGCGCGCTGGGTCGCCGCTGCTGGGCGATCGAGTCCGACATCTTCAGCCGGACCGGTTGCGAATCTCTCGTTGCCGCCGCCCTCGCCGAAGCGGGGCACCTCGACATCCTCATCAGCAATCCCGCCTTCAGCCGTCGCGACGATTTTTTGAATTTTGACCCCGACCTCTTCGACCTCACGATGCAGGGCGCCCTCACGAGCGGATTCCACATGAGCCAGCTCGTCGGTCGCCACTTCGTCAAGCGCGGCGGCGGAGGGAAAATAATCTTCATTTCCTCGGTCCACGGCGAGCTGCCCTTCCCGCGTGCCGTCGCCTATAACGCCGCCAAGGCCGGCCTCGATCACATGATGCGCACGATCGCGGGCGAACTAATCGGGCACCGCATCAACGTGAACTCCATCGCCCCCGGATGGATTGACACGCCGGGCGAGCACGAGGCCTTTTCCGACGAAGTCATGGCCGAAGCTGGGAAAGAGATTCCCTGGGGTCGGCTCGGGCTACCTGCCGACATCGGCAAGGCCGCCCTCTTCCTCTGCTCGGACGACGCCGACTACATCACCGGCGAGATCCTCACCGTGGACGGCGGAATCCGGCTAAAAGGCTGTCTCAATCATCAGCCGCCTGCGACCGATTGACCGGCCATGGCCATCACCCTGACATCCCGACATTTCAAAGGCGATCGCGAGGGCCCGCATCTCCTCGTCACCGGCGGAGTCCATGGAGACGAGTTCGAGCCCATCCTCGCGATACGTCGGCTCATCCGTCTTTTTACCGACAAGAATCCGCTTCTCTGTGGACAGATCACTCTGATCCCTGTCGTGAACGAGGCCGCCTTCACCCGCGGCCACCGCTGTGCCGGAGAGGACGGACTCGATCTCGCCCGGACCTGCCCCGGGCGCGCCGACGGCTCCCTCACCGAGCAGGTCGCCTTTGCCCTCTCCGTCAACATTCGCGAGTGCGATGCCTACATCGATCTGCATACCGGCGGGACGGAACTCTCGGTCTACCCGCTTACCGGCTACTCCCTCGTCACCGATCCTGTCATTCTTGAAAGGCAGCGTTGCATGGCGCGGGACTTCAATCTGCCCGTGATCTGGGGAACCTCGGCCGAACTCGAAGGACGCTCCATGTCCGTCGCGCGCGACGCCGGCGTCCCCGCTATCTACGCGGAGTATCTCGGCTCGGCCACCTCGAGCGAGGCGGGTGTTGAGGCCTACTTCGAGGGAGTCCTCAACGTCATGGCAGGACTCGGGATGCTGCGCCGCACCGCTCCCGCCAGCCGCGTCATCCAGATCGTCGAAGACGACCGCCCCGGCTCGGGCCACATGCAGGTATGTCATCCCGCTCCCATCGCCGGCTGTTTTGAAACAAAACACATTCCCGGTGACCTCGTCAGGAAGGGCGATCCCATCGGCCGCATTCTCGACCTCACCGGCGACATTGCCCTGCCCGTCCTGGCGGAGGAGAGCGGGCGTCTCATCGTCCTGCGCACGTTTCCCCGAGTCCGTAGCGGGGACCCGGTCGCCGTCATCATCCCCGATGAACTTTCCCTCCCCCTCGAGTGATGCCCGCCTCCTCCGGAATCTGGAAATGGGCCGACCTCCTCGGCAACGCGCCGCCGGATCAGTTCCGTCTTACTCTCGGCGAGGGCGGCACCCCACTCGTGAAGTCGCGAACGATCGGACCGGGCATTGGACTAACAAACCTTTATTTTAAGCTTGAATCCGCCAATCCTACCGGATCTTACAAAGACCGTTTTGCCGCGTCGGCTGTCTCGCATCTTCTCGCACGGAAGAAGACGCAGTGCCTCGCCACCTCCAGCGGCAATACTGGAGCCGCCCTCGCCGCCGCCTGCGCCGTCGCCGGGATCCCCTGCCATCTCGCCATCGTCGAACCCGCTCCCGACGGCAAGCTCAGCCAGATGCTCGCCTATGGAGCCACACTCTACCGCATCCGCGGCTTCGGGATCGATCCCGCCATCACCGCCGATACCTTTGCCCACCTTCGCACGCTCGGTCATAGAGCCGGTTGGTCCCTCGAGGTAAGCGCGTTTGCCGTCAGCCCCGACGGCATGCAGGGCGTCGAGACCCTCGCTTATGAACTCGATGCCGAACTCGAATCGCGCATCGATCATGTCTTTCTCCCGGCCGGAGGCGGTGGGCTCTGCCTTGCCGTGGCGCGCGGCTTTGAAAAATGCGCGGCATCGCCCGCGATCCACTGCGTCCAACCCGAAGGCAATGACACCATCGCCGGGCCTCTCCGCGAAGGCCGCGAGCACGGGCG
>DIVG01000073.1:39683-141015 GCA_002422425.1 Akkermansiaceae bacterium UBA6138
GGGTTCCGCTCGTCGAGTTGGCGGAGTTTGAAGCCGCTCTTTTATGATCAATCCCATCGAGCGCGTTTGTCCGCCGCGGTGAATCCGCGCCGACAGAATCCTTTGCCTTTTCACCGCCGCCTCGTCTATCATCACCTCGCGAAGCCGCTGCACCCCGGTCCCGCGTTTTTGGCTTCTTCGAATTCGTTCCCATGCCAGCTGCCCCGACTCTTCGCGTCCTCGTTATTATCAATCCCGTTGCCGGCCACACCGATGCGGGTAAAATCCTTGAAACGCTTAAGGCCACCCTCACGGCGGCGGCAATCGATTTTACAAGCGTAGAGACCAGGGGCGCAGGAGACGCGCTCGAGTGGGCAAAGTCCGCTAGCGGATTCGACAGAGTCCTCGTCGCCGGCGGAGACGGCACTGTGATGGAAGCCCTTTCCGGCATGATCAGGAATCCCGAACCTGTCCCCGTCGGCATTCTCCCGCAGGGGACCGCCAACCTGCTCTGCCGGTCGCTCGCCATCCCCATCGATTTTAAGAGTGCCCTTGCTCTGGCTCTCTCCGACGGGGTCGTTACGGCGATCGATCTCGGCTATCTGCCCGAACACGATCGCTATTTTGCGATCGTGGCCGGCTCCGGCTGGGACGCTCAACTCATTGAAAAGGCCTCCCGCGAGATGAAGGATAAGCTGGGATTTTTCGCTTATGTCGTCACTGGAATCAAAAGTCTTTTCTCTCTCAATTCATCGAACGTCAGCGCCATCATCGACGGCAAATCCTACCGCTTCCGCGCCCATACCCTGATGATTCTCAATGTCGGCGGAATTCACGGAACCCCGTTGGCGATTGGCGAGAACGTCAGCCCTCACGACGGTGCCCTCGATCTTCTGGTCGCCTCCAACAGCTCCCTGTGGGGAGTGGTGAAACTGGTGTTGCGTGTCCTCACTAAACATTTTCAAGGCGGGTCGGAACTGCTTTATTTCAAAGCTTCCCAATTTCAGCTTTCGGCCACACCGCCGCTAAAACTTGAGATCGACGGCGAATGCATCGGGGAAACGCCTTTCTCCGTTGAAGTCGTGCCGTCGGCGATACGCCTGATCGTCCCCCGCGAATACGCGAAGGCAAAAAGTCTCCACTACGAAGAGCTCACACACCCGTAGCAGTTCGCAGCCCGCAACGCCGCCGCACCGGAGATATCTTCGCGCTGCTGTCCGGCCTGAAATCAGAGCTCGTCGAACATCGCCGAACTATCCATAAGCCCGTCCCGCAGGATCATGAATTCGCCGCAGTTGGCGAGCATCCCCGCCCCCTGGGCGCGGCGCTTCCGCATGTCCTCGACCGTGCCCGAGGGACAGGCCCAGGCAACGCCGTTGGCCTTGCAGGCCGCGGCGACGCGCTCGAAGGCGGCCTCAAGCATCGCGCCGTCCTCATCACCGGCGAGCTGATAGCGCAACCCGAGATCCCCGGGGCCGACGAAGAGCATGTCAACTCCGGGAACGGCGGCGATCTCCTCGACATTCTCGACCGCCTCGGGCGTCTCGATTTGCAGCACGAGGAAAGTCTCGCGATTCGCCCACTCGATGTATTCGATGTTGTTTGAGGTGATGCGGTAGTCCGAGTCAAAGCCCGCATTGTCGAGACCGCGGTCACCGAGGGGGGGGAACTTCGTCGCCTGAACCAGCTCGCGCGCCTTTGCCGCCGTCGAGACGTGGGGGATCATAATGCCGGTCGCACCATCCTCGAGGTAGCGGTAGAGACGGGTTTTTTCCAGGGTGGGAGCTCGAAGAAGACAGTCGATATTGTAAAGACGGAAATGGGCCATGAGCGCCTGCAACTCGCGATACTCGAAGCCGCGGTGCTCAAGATCAAGCCAGATGCAATCATAGCCGGCGCGCGCGGCGTGGGCGATGTAGTGCGGGATATTGGCACCGAGGTTGGCACAGCGGGCGAGTCCGCCTTCGCGGAGGCGTTTCAGGGTTTTGCTTTGTCTCATTGGGATAGTTGTAAAAGGGTCTGCGCGGCACGAACGCGGGCGTCGTGAAAAGGATCATCGAGCATGGCCTCAAGGAGCGGCTGCGTCGAGTAGGCTTTCGCGTCTCCGGCAAAAGTGGCCGCGTAGGTGCGAATGACAGGATCGGCGTCGCCGAGATTCCGTGTGAGGAGGTCGAGGCCTTCGGCATCCCCGAGTGTGGCGAGGGCATTCACGATGTAGGCATGAATCAGAGGCGTGGGCGCGTCGGCGAGGCGTTTGCGAAGAGGCCCGATGTCGCTCCCGTCTCCGATGATCCCGAGGATCCAGGCCGCGATCATGAGCCCGTCGGGATCGGCCCCGTCGCGGCTCTCGCGGATAAAGGCAAGCGCTCCCGCGTCACCGTTGCGCGCCAGCGCCGCCGCCGCCATGAGCCGCAGCTTGATGTCGCCGCCTTTTTCAAAACGCTCGCGCATGATCGCCTCGTCCCCGACTTCGTTGACCTTGTAGAGGCTCTCCGCCGCGTGAGTGTGACCGTGGGAATCGGCACGGGAGAGGACTTCGGTGAGGACCGCGACATGTTCGCGTTTGCCCGCCCGCACCAGTTCGCGGGCAATGCCACAGAGGCGCTGGGCATCGGCTTCCGTGGCGAGCTTCGGCTCGAGGTATTCGACCACCTCGTGCACGAGACCTCCGAGCGTGAGGCCCTCGGCCGCGTGCATGGAGACCCAGAAGTTCTCCTCGCCGGTGACGCGCAGTCCTTCGCGCAGGACCGTGATAACCTTTCCCTCGATCGACTGATCCAGTTTCATGCGGGTCACCGGAGGCGGTTCAACCGAGCACGCGGAGAGCGCGAGCGCGACGGTGATGAGAGTGGCGAGAGTCCATACGGGACGGAAAAAATGTGGCGTCTTCATATAGCGATATCGGCGCGTTTATCAATGCGGGAAACCAGAAAACTCACCGCCAGTCCGACGACAAGATTCACCACAAGCGTGACCGGAGCGATCCATTGAAAAGAGATTGGGTCGCTCCCCGTGACCGGATTATTTCCAAAAATCGGACCCGAAAAGGCGATGAGTCCCCCGGCGAGCGTCCCGGCGATCGCACCGGCCCAGACGCCAGCCGGACGGGCGAACTTGACGAAGAGGGCGAAAAAGAAAAAGCAGAATATCGGGACCGTCAGCAGGTTCACGGTCTTGTTTGTCACCGCCGTGATGTTGCCCGGTACTTTTCCAATAAAGCTACTGAAGCCCACCACGATCGCCCCGACGGAGAAGGCGATCACCCTCGCGAGCCAAACCCGCCGCGCCTCGGAGACCGGCTTGCGGCGGAGGCGGTCCACAAAATCGCTCGTCACGACCGCCGTGATCGAGTTCACCCCCGAGTCGACGCTCGACATCGCCGCCGCGAAGAGCCCTGACACGACCAGACCCGAGACGATGGGCGGCAGATGCGCGGCGATGAAGTGCGGAAAAATCTTGTCAGCCTGATCCGCCGCCCTCAACTCGGGCGGGAGCAGGTCGGGGTTCGCCGTGAAATAACCGAGCAGGGCAAAACCCGCGATCCCGAGCGTGAGCCCCACGACCGTGCCTATCGTGAGCTGGATCCCGATCGCAACCCGGGCCGACCGCAGATCTTTCGTCGCCATGAAGCGCTGCACCGAGACCTGGTCACCACCCGCCGTGCAGACATACCAGATCAGAACGGAAAAGAAGGTTCCTACCATCGTCACACGGACGGCGGGATCGAGGCTGAAGAGGGGCTGATGATCCCAGTTCGCCTTCCACTCGCCGGGGAACCAGCTGAATCCGCCCATCCGCACCGTGATGATCCCGATGACGAGGAGCGCTCCGCCGTAGAGCAGGATCGTCTGGATCAGATCCGTGATCACGACCGCCCGCAAGCCCCCGAGCGTCGCGTAAGTAACCGAGACCGCACCCGTTACGAGGGCGATGAGAGGGACCCATTTTACCTCGATTCCTATCATCGTCGCGATCGCCGTGGACATCAGGTAGATCAGCAGAGCCATCCAGACGAGCCGTAGTAAAAGGAACATCCCCGCCGCGAGGAGACGCACGCTCAGCCCCAGCCTCGCCTCGAGCAGCTCGTAGGCACTCGTGACGCGCTGCTTCATGTATACCGGCAGCAACGCATACGCGACGATGAGGTAGATCAGCGGATAGGCGAGGTAGTTCGTGAGAAAGACCGGCCCTTTTCCCAGGGTCTCCCCAGGGATCGAGAGGTAGGTGATGGTGCTGAGAAGCGAGGCGAAAAGCGAGACACCGATCAGCGTCGGGTCCATCGAACCTGATCCCACGAAATACTCCTTCGCCGTTGTCTGGCTGCGGCCGAACCACCAGCCCAGCACGATCGTCGAGACGGCATAGATGACGATGATGAACCAGTCCACCGCCATGAGTCCGGCCGCGTGAGGAGCGGGGACAGCGGCCAGGACGGAGCCAGTAGGGGAAAAAGGGAGCAACATCACCGAGTGAGATTGGCGATCACAGAGGAGACTGTCGAGGGCGCATTTACGTTGCCGCCAAAGACGGTCGCATTGACAATGATCCTGCGGTGAATTACCCCATCGCATTTTACGCTTCCCATCCCAATGACCACACCACGTGTCGCCGAGCCTGCCGCCGGTAGCGACCTCTCCGCCATCGCCGGCGAACTCGCCGCGACCGGCTACGTCATCGTCCCCGACTTCCTCCCCCGCCCCGCCGGCGAGGCTCTCGTCACCGAGATCGCGACCCTCTGGAACGACGGAGCCTACCGCGCCGCCGCTGTCGGTCGAGGCGGGGAAAAGCAGGTCCGCGCCGAGATCCGCAGTGACCACGTCCGCTGGCTCGAGCCGGATGCCCTCACCGCCGCGCAACAGGGTTACTGGACCGCGATGGAGGATCTCCGCCTCGTTCTCAATCGCGAACTTTTTCTCGGCCTCTTTGACCTCGAGGCACACCTCGCCTGCTTCCCCGCCGGGGCCCATTACAAAGCCCACCTCGACCGCCACCGCGAGAGCGAAGCCCGTCTCGTCTCGGCCATCGTCTACCTCAATCCCGACTGGGCCGCCGACGACGGAGGCGAACTGCGGATTTATACGGATCGTGAAGCCGGGGTGAACGGCCCGCACCTCGATGTCGTGCCCGGATTTGGAAAGCTCGTCCTTTTCCTCTCCGCCGACTTCTGGCACGAAGTCCTCCCGGCCCGCCGCGAGCGCCACTCCCTCACCGGGTGGTTCCGCCGCCGCATCGAATGAGCCCGACCCACTCCTGTGAGCTCACTCACCGTAGCCCTTTTGTCCCGCATGAATCCTGTCCTCTTCACGGTCGGTCTGCTCTGCCTCAGCAACCTCTTCATGACCTTCGCCTGGTATGCCCACCTCAGGGAAATGGGGCACAAACCCTGGATCGTCGCGGCGCTGGTGAGCTGGGGCATCGCCTTCTTCGAATACCTGTTTCAGGTTCCCGCCAACCGCATCGGCTACACCGTCATGAATGTCGGCCAGCTTAAAATCCTGCAGGAGATCATCACTCTCTCGCTCTTCGTTCCCTTCGCCGTTTTTTATCTGCAAGAACCCCTCAAGCTTGACTACCTCTGGGCCGGGCTATGTATCCTCGGGGCCGTCTATTTTGTCTTTCGTGGCGGGGTAGCGGCAGCGTAAGGGGATGGCGATTTTTTTAACGCACAGCTGGAATAATCGGTTAACCTCGCCTCGATGTCCGGGGAAAACCTCCAGCTGATTCTTGTCTTTGTCCTCCTTGCGGCGGTCTTTGTGGCCTTCGCAAAAGAGTGGTGCCCGCCTGATCTGGTGGCGCTGGGCGCGCTCGCGATTCTCATTGTGACAGGGACGATCAGCGAGAAAGACGTCGCCTCCATCTTCAGCAACAATGCACCCCTCACGATCGGAGCGATGTTTGTCCTGAGCGCGGCACTGACGCGGACGGGGACGATCGAGCGCGTCGCCCGATTTTTCACCCGGGCCGCAGGGAAGAGCGAAATCAAGGCGGTCGTGCTCCTCGCCCTCATCGTCATCCCGCTCTCGGCGGCGATGAACAACACCCCCATCGTCGTCGTTTTCCTGCCGGTGCTGCTCGGATTCGCCCGCAGTTCCGGGGTGAAGGCCTCGCGGCTGCTCATCCCGCTCTCGTTCTTTTCCATCCTCGGCGGCACCGTGACCCTCATCGGCACCTCGACGAACATCCTCGTCTCGGGCGTGGCAGTGGAGCAAAAACTCGCCCCTTTCGGCATCTTCGAGATCACCAAACTCGGGCTCATCTACGCTGCGGTCGGGGCCGCCTACATGCTGCTGATCGGGCGCAAGCTCCTCCCCAATCGCGACACCCTCTCTTCTCTGCTCTCGACCGAGGACACCCGCAGCTTCTACACCCACGCCGTCGTCCTTGAGAACTCCTCCATGCTCGGCAAGCCTCTCGCCGAGACGCCGCTCGGGAAAAGTCGCTCGACCCGGATCTTCGAAGTGATTCGCGACGGGCATCGCATCGACGACACGCCCATCGACGAGCTCGTCTGCAAGCCGGGCGACATTCTTGTGCTCACCGCGCCGTCCCGCGGGATCGCCCAGATTCAAGAGATGAACGGCATCGATTTCGGATCCGAAAGCCATTCCGAGACCCCGATGAATCCGACCTCGCTGCGACTCGTCGAAGCGATCGTGGGACCGCAGTCGAGCTTCATCGGCAAGTCCATCCGCGAACTCGGATTCCGCCGTCGCTACGGCGTCCGCGCCGCCGCCGTGCATCGCCGCGGCGTCCATCTCCAGGAAAACTTCCTCGACGTTCCCTTTCGCTTCGGCGACACCATCATCTTCGAGGGACCCGAGGGAAATCTCTCCCGCATGCAGGATGACGACGATTTCCTCAGCCTCAGTGAGACCCGGGAGAAACCCTTTCGTCGGGAAAAAGCCCCGCTCGCGATCGGCGCGATTCTCGCCGTCGTGCTCCTCGCGGCCTTCGAGGTGATCCCCATCGGACCCGCCGCTCTCGCCGCGGCCGCCTTTGTCGTGCTGACCCGCTGCATCGACATCCGCGACGTCTATTCGTCGGTCGACTGGAGCATTTTATTCCTCATCTTCGGCATGCTCGGGCTGGGCAAGGCCATGGAAAACACGGGAGCGGCCGAAGTCATCATCAGGGGCACGACGGGAGCGCTGAGCCAGTTTTCCCCGCTCATCGTGCTCGCTGCCGTCTATCTGATCGCCTCGCTCCTGACTGAGGTCGTTACAAACAACGCGGTGGCCATTCTCCTGACTCCTCTCACCATCGGGGTCGCCTACTCCATCGGCGTCGATCCGCGCCCATTCATCGTCGCGGTCATGTTCGGGGCGAGCGCCAGCTTCATGACTCCGATCGGTTACCAGACCAATACCTACGTCTTCGGCGCGGGCGGTTATCGATTCTCCGATTTCCCCAAGGTGGGCGTCCCGCTCAATCTCATTCTCTGGGGCATCGCGATCATTTTCATCCCGATCTTCTGGCCGTTTTATCCGTGATCGAGGGACTTCGGCCTGAAGATTCCGATTTCTCCAGCAAATTCAGGAAGGCCCGCAGATTCTGATTCAGGAGTGAACGGCTCGCAACCGTGGTCTTCACGGGCGAATCCTGATCGAGACCGTTAATACGCCGACGCGATATTCCAATCAGTAATTCCCGTATCACCCCCCTTACGGGACGGAGTTGCGCACTCGACGCGGAGCCCTTTCTGGTGCAGAAATGGGGCATGCATTGCAAACCCCCTTTTCTCTCGGGCATCCTCGCCTTCGCGATGGCCTTTCCCGCCATCACAACGGCTGACGAGGAAGTCCTTTTCAACGGCAAAAACCTCAACGGCTGGAAGGGCCATTCCCCATTCTGGTCCGTCGCCGACGGGGTCATCGTCGGTGAGACCACGGCCGAAAACCCGACCAAAGGGAACACCTTTCTCATCTGGCAGGGCGGCGAACTGAGCGATTTCGAGATGAGCCTGCAAGTCCGCTTCCGCGGGAACAATTCGGGCCTCCAATACCGCAGTAGCCTCGTCGATGAAGCCAATCACGTCCTCGCCGGATACCAGGCCGACCTTCACCCCAGCCCCGAATATTTCGGCATGCTCTACGGGGAAAAAATGGGTAACCGCGGCATCATCGCCAAGCGCGGTCAGCGCGTCGAGATCGGAGCCGACAGCGCCGTCAAAGTCGTCGGCGAAGTGGGCGACAAGACCAAGCTCACCGACTGGGAGTGGAACACCCTGCGCGTCGTCATCGTCGGCAATCGGCTCATCCACCAGATCAACGGCGTCACCACCGTGGACATCACCGACAGCCATCCCGAGTCGCTCGCGAAAGGCCTCATCGGACTGCAACTGCATGGAGGGGCCCCGATGCGGGTCGAGTTCAAGGACATCAAGCTCAGGCGCCTCAGTGGGGAAAACGCCGCCGCGACCTTGAAAAAAGCCATCGAGACCGGCGCGGCCAAAACGCCAGCGAAACCTGCCGCCGCCTCGTCGAACGACCGCGCCGCCTGGCTCGCCGGAGATGCCGGCCTCCAGTGGATCTGGGACGAAGTCGGAGGCAAGGCCAACGAAGAGCGCTGGTTCCGCAAGTCCTTTGAGATCCCGGCCGGATCCGCCATCGCCTCGGCCCGCCTCTACGGCACCTGCGACAACAAGATGGAACTCTGGCTGAACGGCAAAAAAATCGGCAGCAGCCCCGACTGGGATCAGCCCATCGAAGTCCCCGACGCCAAATCCCTCGTCCGGCAGGGGAGCAACATCGTCGCCATCCGCGGGCAGAATGCCGGCGGAGCCGCCGCGATGCTGTTCAAACTCGAGGTCAAACTGGCCGATGGCAAAGAAGTCACCGTCGTCAGTGCCCCGGATTGGAAGATGACCACCAAGGCTCCCGCCGACGGCTGGGAACAGCCTGATTTTAACGACAGCACCTGGACCGACAAAGTCNNAGAGCCCTCTTCCCGCCGAAGAGGTCACCGTTCTCGACGGTTTCAAAGTCGAGCTCCTCTACACCGTGCCCCGCGAAGAGCAGGGCTCGTGGGTCGCTCTCACCAAAGGCCCCGGCGGCAAGTTTTTTGCCTCGGATCAGGGCGACAAGGGCATTTACGAAATCACCGTTAAGGGCCGCGAAGTCACGGCGGAGAAAATCCCCGCCAACGTCTCCGGCGCGATGGGCCTGACCTACGCCTTTGACGCCCTCTACGCCAACCCCGGCGGCAAGCCGCTCGTGCGCGTCCACGATTCCAACGGCGACGGCAAACTCGACGCCGTCGAAGAACTCCCCGGTGCGACCGGCGGCGGTGAACACGGCAATCACGCCCTCGAGCCCACTCCGGATGGCAAAGCTCTCTACGTTGTCGCCGGCAATCACACCAATCTCATGGATGTCGCCGCCTCCCGCGTCGTCAACTGGGACGAGGATCACCTCCTCCCCCGCCAGTGGGATGCCCGGGGTCACGCCCGCGGACGCCTCGCCCCCGGCGGCTGGGTCGCCGAATTTGATCCCGTCGCAAAAACCTACGAACTCCTCTCGATCGGCTACCGCAACCAGTATGACATCGCCCTGAATCGCCACGGTGACATCTTCACCTACGACGCCGACATGGAGTGGGATCTCGGCATGCCCTGGTATCGCCCTACGCGGATCAACCACGTCGTGAGCGGATCCGACTACGGCTGGCGGTCGGGAACCGGAAAATGGCCGGGCTACTACGAGGACAGCCTCCCCGCCGTCCTCGACATCGGCCCCGGTTCGCCCACCGGCGTGGCCTCGGGCATCGGAGCGAAGTTCCCCGCCAAATATCAGGACGCGATCTACGCCCTCGACTGGACCTTCGGGACGATCTACGCCATCCATCTTGAGGCCGAAGGCGCCGGCTACAAGGCAAGGCAGGAAGCCTTCCTCTACGGCATCCCGCTTCCCGTGACCGACGCCGTCATCGGGGACGACGGGGCCTTTTACTTCACGATCGGCGGGCGCAACACCCAGAGTGCCCTCTACCGGGTCACCTACCCGGGTGTCATTCCGGCAGAGGAAGCGATCGCCGAACTGCGGTCGGTCGCCGAAGCCCGCGCCACTCGCCATGCCCTTGAGAAATTCCACGGCAAAGAAGACGCCGCCGCTGTTGCGTCCGCCATGCCGCACCTCGCGAGCAGTGACCGCTTCCTGCGCCACGCCGCCCGTGTCGCGCTCGAGTCCCAGCCTGCCGAACAGTGGGCTGATGCTATACTGAAAACGACCGATACCCAGGCCCGCATCACCGGAGCCGTCGCCCTCGCCCGCACCGGTGATCCGGCCAGCTATCGCTCGCCCCTGCTGACCTCCCTTCTTGAGCTCGAACCCGCCGCTCTTGAGGACTCGCAGTTGCTCGGGCTCCTGCGAGCTTACAGCCTCAACTTCCTGCGCCTCGGACGTCCCGATCCGGCCGAACGCGAGGCCGTCATGGCAGAGCTCGATCCGCTTCTCCCCCATCGTAATCCTGACGTGAACACCGAACTCGTCCAGGTGCTCGTCTACCTCGAGGCCCCTTCCGTGGTCAGGAAAACGATGTCCCTCATCGTCAATCGCGGCGAACCCCGCATCCCCGACTGGAAAGAACTCGCGAGCCGCAACCCCGGCTACGGCGGCACCGTCCTCGAAGTCCTCAACAACCACCCGCCCACGCAGGAAATCGGCTACGCCTTCATGCTTCGGAACATGAAGAAAAACTGGTCGATCGCCGAGCGTCGCGCTTACTTCGAATTCCTCAACGAGGCCGCGAAGTTTAAAGGCGGCGCCAGCTACACCGGCTTCCTCACCAACTTGCGCGACGAGGCCCTCGGGAACTGCACCAACGAAGAGCGCGCCGCCCTCGCCGACCTCACCGGAGAGAGCTTCAATCCCCTGCCTGACTTCACGATCACTCCGCCAAAGGGTCCCGGCCAGGTCTGGACTGTCGCCTCGGCCGCGCCGCATACCAGTGGCGGAGCCATGAAAAAGGCCAGCTTCGAGAACGGACGGAGCCTGTTCCACGCGATCGGTTGCGCCGCTTGCCATCGCTTCGCCGGACTCGGCGGCGACATCGGTCCCGACGTCACGAGCACGAGGACGAAGTTCAGCACCGAGTATGTCCTCGAGAGCATTATCGATCCGGGGAGTGTGATCTCCGACCAGTATGGTTCCTTTGCCGTGACCTTGAAAAGCGGCGAGGTCCACACCGGTCTCGTCGTCGAGAAGGACCAGACCGTTGACATCTACCCCGCCGTCAACGCCGCCGAAGCCGTCACCGTGAAACGGTCCGAGGTAGCAAAAATCGAGCAGTCGCCGATCTCGCCAATGCCTCCCGGCCTTATCAACGGTCTCAACGCCGAAGAAGTCCGCGACCTCATCGCCTACCTCATGTCCGGCGGCGATCCGAAGGATAAAGTCTACGGCGAGTAGAGAAGCCGGTTACCTTGAAAGTTTACACCGGGTATTCCCACGGCGCGCGATAATCGCGGCGCAGGAGCTTATTGGCCTCTTCATCGCCGGGGAAGGTCTCGCTTTCACCGTCCCACTCAACGCTGCGGCCGAGCCTTTGACTGATCATGCCGAGGAGGCTCATGTTCGTGGCGAGATGACCGATCTCGACATCGGCGACGGGGAGCCGTTTTTGCTCGATGCACTCGATGAAATCACGCCAGAGCGGAGGCACATTGTGCCCGTCTTTCTCATCATCAAATTTCGGGTCCTCGTGGACGATCTCCTTGCCGTCGTTCGGGTAGAAGGTCCACCCGTCGCGCCAGCCCATGTGAAAAGTGCCTTTGGTGCCGTAAAAATAACAGCCGACCTTTGACTTCTCCGCCTCGTTCCCGCCAAAACGCCGGTGCTCCCAAACCGCAGTGAATTTGTCGAACTCGTAAGTCACGATCTGATGATCAGGCGAGTCGGAGGTCTGCTCTTTTTCGTTGAGCACCACAGGTCCCCTTACCGGCCGACCGCCCATCGACGAAATTTTGCGGGGATGCTTTTCATCAGACCACCAGAGAATCTGGTCGAGCCAGTGCACCCCCCAGTCGCCGAGAATGCCGTTGGCGAAGTCGAGGTAGTTGCGGAAGCCGCCGGGATGAATGCGTTTGTTAAAGGGCCGCATCGGAGCAGGGCCGCAGTAAAGGTCCCAGTCGAGATTGTCCGGCACCGGCTCGTTGGGCGTCGGGGCCTCGGGACCGCCAACGCTGTGGGCAAAAGCCCGAATCATCCCGATCTCACCTGCCCCCCCGTCCTTGAGAAACTTCATTCCACTGACGTGGTGGGGTCCGATGCGGCGATGCATGCCGACCTGCACGACCCTGTCATGGGCGCGCGCAGCCTTCACCATGGCGCGGCTTTCACGGATCGTGTGGCCGGTGGGTTTCTCGACGAAGACATGAGCACCGGCTTCGATACAGGCAATTCCCTGGAGGGCGTGCCAGTGATCCGGCGTGGAAATGATCGCGATCTCGATCCTTTCCTTACCAAGCATCTCCCGGTAGTCCTTGTAGATCGCCGGTAGCGTACCGGTGAGACTCTCGACCTCGTCGGCGGAAACTTCGAGTTCGTCGGCATCGACATCACAAAGCGCGACGACATCGACCGCGCCGTCCTCGATCGCGACTCGAAGGATATTCATCCCCCACCAGCCCGATCCGATCAGGGCGGTGCGGTATTTTTTAGCGGGAGCCTCCTGCGCCCTGAGCCACGGAGAGAAGGCCCCGCCCGTAAGGACGGCGGCACCGGCGGCGGAGTGGAGAAACTGGCGTCGATTGGGGGGATTCATCAGAATGATTAGTTTACACGTCAACAAGTCTGCGGCGACTCACGCGAACGCGACGATGGCGGCGTTCACTTCAACTCCGCCGCAATCACCGCCGCAACTTTTTCGCCAAGAAAATCATAGCCCGCCGCAGTGAAATGCACATCTTCGGGATTTTGAAAGGCGGCCAGCCTCGGTGCCATCGCCGCAAAGAGATCATTCACCACGACTCCCTTTTCCGCCATCACCTTTGCCGCCACCTTATTACGCTCGACGACGGGCGCGCCGGAGTATTTGCCGTCACTCGTATCGGGCACCGGCGTGGTCGTCGCCCAAACCAGCTTTGCCCCGGTCGCGGCGAGGCGGTCGGCAATCTCGCGCAGGCGGGTCTCGTAATCGGGCAGCGGCGTGGCACGATCGTGAATACCGAAATTAAAATGAATGAGATCCCACTTCCCGTCGCCCAGCCAGACATCGAGTTTCTCCACTCCCATCTTCGCCGGACCGCAATTTGCCGGGGCCCGGTGCACGTTCACCCTGCCGGCAAGCGCCCGCCGCACCGCCATGGTGTAACCGCGCGAAACCGAATCACCGATGAGCAACACCCGCGGCAGGGCCGGGTCGTCAACGACATAGTCCCACGCATTGGCGCGGCCCTCCACTTTCTCCTTTTGATGAATAGGGAGATAGAAGCTCCCGAGGTTTTCCTGCAGCACTTTTTCCCAGGCCTGATGCGGCGGCGTCAGGGTCGCGACCCAGGCGTTGTAATTTTCCGCGACGACAGCTGCAGCGGCCGCCTTTTCCGCCGCCGCCTCTTCGGCATTGGTTGGCTCGACTGGTGCGGAAGGTCCGCCGGAGAGAGTGAGAGAGGCGAGAAGGGAAAAGAGACAAGCGGTGCCAAAATGAGGAAATTTCATGGTCGGAGCAGGACGGGAAAACGCCTCACTGATTTAGCAGGGCGGGGCGAACGATTCAAGTCGCTTGAATCAGGGGAAGAAAATAGATGAGGGCCCTTTTCGCCTGGCGGGAATTCCCCCCCGTTTGAAAGGTGGTGACCGCCACGGGGCGGGTGGATGCTTTGTTCGATCAATCCCCTGCCGTGCGGAACTGTCGCCGTCAAGAATCCTCCGCGTCACTTTAGCGCCCCCTCGGGCGAGCCGTTCGTGCTGAGAATATGCACTTCGTGAGCCCTGACCTCAGGATGAAAATATTCCCAGACCACCTCCCCGCTGCGGGTCACCTCAACGAGTTTGGGTTTGGCGGGATCTTTCTGCCCGTAACAACAGACCACGGTGTTGCCGTTCGCAAGGCGCTGGGCACCGCAGGGGTCGGCGAAGCGGCCGCCGACGTCCTCGTTGGTGAGTTTCCAGACAACTTTTCCCCTGGCATCGAATTCAACGACACGATTCCCGTTCGTAAGCGTTACTAAAGTGTTCCCGTCCTCAAGCCGGATCGCGGTGAACGGCCACACCTTTGCCTCGCGTCCGCCGAGCTCGGGCAGATCGGTCCTGATCGTGTTCACAACGCCGCCGGCAGGGGTGTATTCCTTCACCGCGAAGGCCAGGAGATGCGGCACGAGGTAATTGCCATTGACCAGCTTTCGAGCCATGCGGGTCTGCATATGGGCATTGTCAGTTTCAGGCTGGAGGGGCACGCGCACCGCTGCGGTGCCGTCGGGAGCGACTTCGAGGAGCTGCGGTTTCCCCCCGCGCTCGATAACGAGGGTATTCCCGTTCCCGAGCCGCACGACGGTGCCGAGCTCTTCATTCTCCCGACTAAGCGCGTAGCCCCAGACCTCTTTTCCCTCGGGGGTCAGCTCGCGGGCGCGATTGTTCTGCGAGAGGAGGATATTGCCGTTGGGGAGAACATATCCGTCGCGCGAGGCACCTTTTGACTCCCAGACGAGCCGACTCTCCTCGGAGACGATACCCGAACGCGGCCCGCAGAGGAGGAAGGAATGGGTTATCCCGCTCGCGCTGCGCTGCTCCCCGAAGGGCACGGGCTCATCGGCCGACGCGGTTAACGACAGAAAAAAAGCAAGAGCGACGACAAAAAAGACGGGGAAGGTTTTGAGCATGCGGGAAAGATGGCAAAAATCGGGACCTCCGTCTATGCCCGTGCGGAACAGACTCTAATACGATTTTCCCCCCGGCCCCTCCCTCATGACCCACCGACTCACTCACCCTGCATCGCACGGCGGATGTCGCCCGGCTCATAACCGTAAAGATCATCGGGCAGGGCGGCATTATCGATGCTGACGAGTCTCCAGCTTGAGGGGAGAACGCCCTCTTTTTTCCAAACAAAAACAAAGGGCTCTTTCAGCTGGTTGATTTGCCGCGTGACCTCGTTCCCGATCGGACCAAGCGGCTTGCCGCTGAGAAGGAGCCGTGCGGTCACGGTCGCCTCGCCCTCTTCGCCGAAAACGATGCTTTGATCCCCCGACGTGACGACGAGAGCCATGAACTGACTCCCCGCATCGACGATGGTCCCGACGATCTTCTCGCCCGTGAAGCCCCAACGATCGGCGTAAGCTTCGGAGAGGAGACGCTGGATCCTCGCCGGGCTGCGACCTTCGATACCTTCAACGAGGGCGGCCTGTCGTTTCCCGACCTGGCGCGAGGGGCGCATCTGCAGGGTGACCAGAAGAGCCACGAAAAAGAGCCCGCTGACCGCAGCCACGAGAATCCATCGGGCATTCCCCCGGTCATTCCCTCTTCCGACAAATAAGCGTTGCGAAACTCTCACTTCCGCTATCTTCCCCTTTACCCGCCCGGGTTGTAAAGCGCTTTTCAGTCAGTTCGATTTTCCGCAGCTCCCACCCTCTCTTCCCATTCCGCACATGGCCACCTATCGCCCCAACGTCGCTGCGATTCTGCGGGATCCGAGCACCGGAAAAATCTTTATCGGCGAACGCATCGATCACAAGGGAAGCTGGCAGTTTCCCCAGGGCGGGGTTGATCGGGGCGAGGATCTCCTCTCGGCTCTCTATCGCGAGGTGGAGGAAGAAATTGGCGTATCCAAAACCCTTTACACACTTGTTGCCTGCCACACCGATTACCGCTACAAGTTCCCCCGCGGGAAACTGAAGAAAGGCAAATATTGCGGCCAGACTCAGACCTATTTCCTTTGCGATTTCCTCGGCCGGGACGAGGACATCAATCTCAAGGCGCACGTGCAGGAGTTTTCCCGCTTCATCTGGATCGACCCGAAAGATTTCAATCTCATGTGGGTTCCGCGGTTTAAACGCCCCGTCTTCATCCGCGTCTTCCGCGATTTTTTCGGGATCAAGCAGCTGCCGAAGGCCCCGAAAAAAGCCCGGCCGGCACCGCCCGGGATCGCGTAAGCTATCCCTTTTTTCTGAATACACTGAAAGATGAGTTCGTCGTATCATCGGCAAAACATGTCTTTTGGAATCCAGGGGAAGGTCGCAATGCTTGTCATCCTCGCGACAGCGGCTTCGGCCTTGCTCGTGGCCAAGGTGCTGACCGGTCGTGCCGCAGAGGTTCTGCGCGAACACGAGCTCGTCGATCTCGGGGACGAAGCGTCCCTGCGAGGCTGGACCATTGTCGACCAGGTCGATGGACTGCGTGACGATCTCATAAACATCGCCTTTAACACCGGCTTTCGCGACGAAGTCGCCCGCGGCACCGCTCCCGAAGAACTGACGGCTCTCGCCCGCTCACTTAGCCGGCGCAACTGGATCAATCATCTTCGCATCGACATCGTCACGCTGGAGCCTTCAGGACTGACCTCTTCCACGATCCACGCCAAGGCGGAAATCGATGAAAACAAGGTCTGGTTTCCCGATCCCGGGGCCCTTGCCGCGAGTCGTCTCCATTATTCCGCGATTGAGAGGGTTCTGCTCACACGCAAGGAGACAGGGGGACAATCCGTGACGCGTCGGGAGCCGGTTATCTGGGCGCTTGCCCCCCTCGACCGCAGCTACGAATCGGGGTCCTCGCGTTCGCGCTTCATTCGCCTCATGATGACGCTCCACGCCAACGACTCACCCCGCCACCTCTTCGCGATGGTGAGCAGCGGGGGGGAAACACTGGTGCGGCACGATGAGACCGAGTCGGGCGACCGGGGAAATGACGACATCTTCCTTGCGCTCGGCCGCGATCCCGCCCTCGTCGAGGCGCTGTCGCTTCGACGGGACCGACAGACTGATCCGGCAAGGATCCTTGAGGAGGCGAAAGTGGACCGGCTCGTCCGGCACGAGCACCTTCCCCTGACGAGCCCCTATTTTTTTCAGGAGGGAGTCCCTAACAAAAAATTATCTGCGGCCCTGGATAATCTCAGCGAAGAAGAGAGCGAAGCACTTTTCGAGACTCTTCAAACCAAAGCGGGGCCCCTGGGCCGCGTCGGAGGCCTGCAGTCGGGCGTCAGGCAGCTTCGCCTCCTCGCGCATGACCGGGAAAACCTCAGAACGCTTCGCGAGTTGGTCGGATCGGAACTCGGGGCTCGCTTCAACGGGGGCAGCGAGTCCTTTTCGTGGAGAAACGAGATTGAGTGCGACGAAATCCATGCCTGGACGGTGCGACTCCTCATCGGTGAGGGCGAAAGCCAGGCTCACTACTTCATCCACTACGCGGTCTTCGACGATGAGCTCGCTTCGTCGATCGAATACGAAATGCTCTCGGTACAATATATCGCTCTCGTGGTGGCGGGAGGATTCGGAATCGTCGGTTTCTTTTTTGCGATGCGCTTCATCCGACCGCTCAAGCAGATGACCGTCACCGCCCAAAAGATTACCGACAGCCCCCGTGAAAGCCTCATGATTCATGTCGCGGCACTGGCAAAGGGACTCGATATCAAACGCCGGGACGAAGTCGGAGAGATCGCACGGGCTTCGAAACGCCTCTTCGAAGAACTTATCAGCCTTCAGGAGGAACTCGAACAGCGGGTCAGCGACCGGACCCGGGAGCTTCGGCGCAGCAATATCGCTCTTGAAAAGGCGAACGAAAAGCTCAAGAGCCTGAGTCACGAGAAAGACGCCTTCGTCGCAAAAGTCAGCCATGACCTGCGCCAGCCACTCAACGCCATTTTCCTCCAGGTAGAGGCTCTGACTCTTTCCAAGCTCGATGAGGTTCAGAAAAAAGACGTGCAGCGCATCCGCGACCACGCCGCGCGCGAGCTGAATCTCGTCAATGACATTCTTGAGTATCAGAAGATCATCATGGGAGCCGGAACGCTCAGTAAAGACAGCATCGCGGTCCCGGCCCTGGTTGAAGATCTCGCCTCGACCTTTCTTCCGTCGACCGGAGAACGCCCCGTCACTCTCACCGCCGATTGTTCCGTCGCGGCGGGCGAGCTCGTTGCCGATGAACGCCGTCTTCGCCAGATTCTCGGGAACCTCATCGGTAACGCCTGCAAATTTACCTTTGAAGGATCCATCGTCATTGCCGCCCGTCCCCGGGAGATCGAGGGTAAAGCCTGGATCGAGTTCACCATCACCGATACCGGACGCGGCATGAGTCCGGAAGAGCAGGCCCGGGCGTTTGTTCCCTTTGTTTCCAATAAAAAAGACAACGCCGGTGGAAGCGGCCTCGGCCTCTCCATCTGTCGCGAACTCGCCTCGCAGATGGGCGGGAAGATTGGCTTTGTCAGCGAACTCGGAAAAGGCACCCATTTCAGCGTCTTCATCCCGTGCGAGCCCGACTCCGGCCATTACGCGCACCGCGAAATCCGCGATTTCGCCGACACCATCGATCCCCTTCCGGCGCAGGTGGAACTCGACGGTGTCGTCCCGAAAGGGACCAGCATCCTTGTCATCGACGACGACGTCAAAGGGCGTGACCTCCTCGAACGCATTCTCACCCGGGAAGGCCACCGCGTCATCACCGCCGAAGATGGAAACACGGGGCTGCGCCTTGCCGAAGAGTGCCGCCCCGATGCAATCACCCTCGATGTCGTCATGCCCGGGGGAAAAGACGGCTGGGATGTCCTGCGCGCCCTCAAGGAATCCCCCGTCACCCAGGCCATTCCGGTCATCATGGTCTCGGTCATGGCCGGACAGGAAAACGCCCTCGCCCTTGAAGTCGAGGATTACCTCGTGAAACCCATTGATGTCGGGAGGCTGAGCCGCGTTATCGCCCGGGTTACCCGACAGGCCCCGCAACGGAATCTTCTCCTCGTCGACGACGATCTCGCCTCGCTCGAAACGATGAGCCGCCTCCTCGAAGCCGCCGGCTGGCAGACCACCCTCGCCGCCGACGGTCTTGAGGCTCTCGCCGTCCTTAGTCGCACCAGGCCCGCCGCGATCATCCTTGATCTCATCATGCCCGGGATGGACGGATTCGAGTTTCTTGAGCGCCTCAGAGAAAACCCCCATTCGAAATCCATACCGGTCATTGTGATGAGCGGGAAAGACCCGGACGCCGACGAACAGGCGTTTCTTCGCGACCGTGTCGCCGCCGTCCTGAAAAAAGGGAGCCACTCCACCGCCGACCTTCTCGTCAACATCAAGTCACGCCTCCGGCCCGCCGCTGACGCCGACGAGGCCGACTGAACCGGTTCCGGCTGATCCTTCGGGAGTTATTCTCCGGGGGCACCTCCTCCGAAGACCAAAGGGGAGGGAATTTCCGAAAAATGCTTTAGAGTCCCCTTCCGCAATCCGACCCCGTTTCCGGGCGCAAGCTCAGCCTTTCCCGGGCCAGTTGTCGGGAATAAATCCCCTAAAACGGGAATTCTAGGTTGCCATCGGGCGGCTTTGATCAACTATAGGCTCGAAAAATCGGTTCAATCCAAAACACCCAGGTAGATGACAGACCTCTCCAAATACAGAAATATCGGCATCTTTGCGCACGTCGATGCCGGCAAAACCACCACCACTGAGCGTATTCTCAAGCTCACCGGTAAGATTCACAAACTCGGCGAGGTCCACGACGGCGCGGCCACGACCGACTTCATGGAGCAGGAGCAGGAGCGCGGGATCACGATTCAGTCCGCCGCCACGACCTGTTTCTGGGACGGCCACCGTTTCAACATCATCGATACTCCCGGTCACGTGGATTTCACGATCGAGGTGTATCGCTCGCTCAAGGTGCTCGACGGCGGGATCGGCGTGTTCTGCGGCTCGGGCGGCGTCGAGCCCCAGTCCGAGACCAACTGGCGTTATGCCAACGAATCCAAGGTTGCCAGGGTCATCTGGGTCAACAAACTCGACCGTATCGGTGCGGACTATTATCGTGTCATCGACCAGATCAAAAACATCCTCGCGGCCAAGCCTCTTGTGATGGTCCTCCCCATCGGGATCGAAGACCAGTTCTGCGGCGTCGTCGATCTTCTCACCCGCAAGTCCTGGATCTGGGACGATTCCGGTCTCCCCGAAAACTACACCATCGGCGACGTGCCCGCCGACATGGTCGACAAGGTCGAGGAATACCGCGCCATGCTCATCGAGACCGCCGTGGAGCAAGACGATGAGGTCATGGAAGCCTACCTTGAAGGCGTCGAACCCGACATCGACACGATCAAGCGCTGTATCCGCAAAGGCACTATTGCTCTCGACTTCTTCCCGACCTTCTGCGGATCCGCCTTCAAGAATAAGGCCGTGCAGAACGTGCTTAACGGGGTCGTTGATTACCTCCCCTGCCCCACCGAAGTCACTCCCCAGCCCGAGGTCGACCTCGAAGGAAACGAGACCGGAAAATTTGCCATCGTCGACGAGAACAAACCGCTCCGTGCCCTTGCCTTCAAGATCATGGACGACCAGTATGGTGCCCTCACCTTCACCCGGATTTACTCCGGCAAGATCAGCAAAGGAGACACGATTCTCAACACCTTCACCGGCAAAACCGAGCGGATCGGCCGACTCGTTGAAATGCACGCGAACTCGCGGATCGATCTCGACGGTGCCGTCGCCGGTGATATCGTCGCCCTCGTCGGGCTCAAGAACGTGCAGACCGGCCACACCCTCTGTGACCCCAAAGACCCCGCCACGCTCGAGCCGATGGTCTTCCCCGAACCCGTTATCTCCATCGCCGTGGCTCCCAAGGACAAGGCCGCTTCCGAAAAACTCGGCGAAGCAATCGCGAAGATGGTCCGCGAGGATCCCTCCTTCCACGTCGAGACCGATCCCGACAGCGGTGAGACCATTCTCAAAGGGATGGGCGAGCTCCACCTCGACATCAAGGTCGACATCCTCAAACGGACCCACAAGGTCGAAGTGGAGGTCGGTGCTCCCCAGGTCGCCTATCGCGAGACGATCACGAAGCGGGTCGAGGACTCCTACACGCACAAGAAACAGTCCGGTGGTTCCGGTCAGTATGGCAAAATCGATTACATCATCGAACCCGGCGAACCCGGCACCGGTTTTGTCTTCGAGTCCAAAGTCGTCGGCGGCAACGTGCCCAAGGAATACTGGCCCGCGATCGAAAAGGGCTTCAAGCTCTCCAAGGATAAAGGCGTTCTCGCCGGATTCCCCCTCCTCGACTTCAAGGTGACCCTGCTCGACGGCGGCTTCCACGCGGTTGACTCCTCGGCTATCGCCTTCGAAGTGGCGGCTAAGTCCGGCTACCGCCAGACCATTCCCAAAGCGGCCCCGCAACTTCTCGAGCCCATCATGAAGATCGACGTCTTCACTCCCGACGATCACGTCGGTGACGTCATCGGTGACCTTAACCGGCGCCGCGGCATGATCAAATCCCAAGACAGCACCCCCACCGGTGTGCGCGTCAAGGCGGACGCCCCGCTCAGCGAGATGTTCGGCTACATCGGCGACCTTCGTACCATGACCTCGGGTCGTGGTCAGTTCTCGATGGAGTTCTCCCACTACTCACCCTGCCCCCGCAACATCTCCGACGAGATCATTGCCAAGGCAGCCGCCGAGAAACTCGCGGCGGACAAGGCGAGGTAATTATCTCCAGCCTCGACCGGAAAGGTTTTAAAAAGGCCGGGCGGATTTCGTCCGGCCTTTTTTATGGCCGTCATCGTATCGTGACACCGAAAGCCATGTCCACCTACCCCGTCACCTGCCCGACCTGTTTCGAAGAGTTTGAAGTCCCGCTCCCGCCCGCCGGCGAAACGCCGGCAGAGGTCGACTACGATTGCGAAATCTGCTGTCGCCCCATGATCGTCGTTTACGAGGTCGATGACAACGAGGTCTACGCCTCCGCCCGCGGCATTCACGAATAGAGGGAACCACTCACTACTGCGCGTTCAACTGGTTCGTTTCCGTTTCATGGAAAGGATCGGTCAGTCCGTCGGTCTTCAGCGCCATCGAAGCCGGACTTTCCCGGTCCGAGACGAGGCGGAAGCCTGTCGAGAAATTCCGCTCCCCCGGTGATTCAGCGGCACGACGGGCCGAGAGCTCGAAGCCTGCCGTCGTCACAAAAGAAGCCCCGCGCTTCACGGGCACCTTTCGATCAGGGAAATCGGGGTGGGCGTCCCACGTCGCAGTCCACTCGCTAACATTTCCGGCCAGGCCGATCACTCCGTAACGGCTTTCGTCGGCAGCGATCGCGTCTACCGGAGACCAGAACTTATAGCCGTCCAGACCGCCTTCGGCGACGCCGTCTTTAGCCTCATGATCGAGTCCGCTGTTGAAGTTGGCGCTTTCCAGCTCGTCACCCCAGGGGTAGAGGCTACCGGAACGACCGCGCGCCGCTTTTTCCCACTCCTGCTCGGTGGGAAGACGTCCCCCGCGCCAGGTTGCATAGGCGTTGGCATCCCACCAGTCGATTCCGACAACCGGGCAGTTGAGATCTATTTCACCACCAAAAAATTTCCCCCCCTTGAGCGCGGACCGATAATACTGGTGCCACTTGTCGGGCTCGTAGGAGGTTTTTCCGGCAGGTTGATCCGGATGCCGCACCTGAAGATGCTTTTCCGGATTCGCCTCGAGGTCCGCAAGAAATTTGGCGTAATCACCGATCGTGACCTCGTGACGACCGATCCAGAACTCGCCCAGCTCGATCTCTTCACTGTTTTGAAAGGAAAAGATGCCGGCCGGGATTTTTGTAAAAAGATCAAGCTCACGAACCTCGGGCTTGGCACCCATTACGAGAAAGGTAACAATCGCCCCCGCGACGATCAGAAAACCGATCAGCGATCCCGCGACCAAAGCCGTGCGGTCTGTCTCTTTCTCCGTGATCCTGGCCAGCTCCGCAGTGGAGAGCCCTTCTTTTGGATCAGGAGGATTGAGTGCTTTTCTCAGGCCCTCGATCGAATTGATCGCGTCAATACGGTCCGTGCCCATGCGATCAAGGAGGGAAAACAAGGCGGGGTCTTTCCCTGACTTTTTCAAGAACGGGGAGATCGCGTCGGCGAGTAATTCCATCTGCTTGCGCTCCTCCTCGATTGAGAGCGGATTGCCTCGCCCGCGCACCGGGTTGGCGATACGGGGCTCGGCTCCTTTGACGATGAGAATACTTTTGGCGGAGAAGAGACGATGCGACATTCCACTGTCGCGGAGATAAACGAGAGCGCTAGAGGCCGCCGCAAGCACCTTCCAGAGGACGGTGTCGTCGAGCTCGCTGCGCCGTCGCGCCAGGTCACTGAGGCTGGGGGCATCAACAAGCTCAAGAGTATAGAAATTGACTCCGAGCTCCTGATCGCACTCATACACCAGCGAGATCGCCGGGTGGTTCACCGAGGCCCGCGCGCTCGCCTCGTTCACAAAACCCTGGACCCACCGAATATCCTTGCGGTGTTTACGATAGAGAGTCTTGAGGGCTACATGACGACCGATCGAAGTCTGTTCCGCCTCATAGAGGGCAAAGTCGGCGTCACGCTGGATTTCACGGAGCAGCTTGTAATCACCGAGCCGGGTTCCCACCGGGAGCGCGTCCTCGGGCAACGCGATCGGGGTCGATTCAACGAGGGGGAGAGGATCGGGCGGCGATCCGGGAGCCGGGTCGGCAGTGCCCCCGGGAAGGGCTGCCCCCTCCGGTTGGGAGAAAGGCGGGCCGCTCTCGGCCGCGGCTGACCGGCTCGCGTCAATCGGGCCAACGGGCTCCGGGACCGGGGACTTGAGATGGGCGTCGCACCACTCGGCAAGAACGCTCCGGTTCACCGGTTTCAGAAAGAGACGTTCCTGCTCCACAACCCGGGGATAAAAGGGTGTCATCTCCCCGTGACTGCAGTAGGCGCCGGGGAAAAAGCCGATCTCACGATGGAGGTGGTCGCGGAGATCAAAGATATCCTTCCCCGTCGTTTCATCGATCCCGGCCACCATGAGGGAGAGATGATCCAAACCCCTGACCGCCTCCCAGGCCCCGGCCGCGTCCGGCACCTCCAGAATACGATCCACCTTATCCTCAAGGACGGCGCGCACCGCCGCACGGTCTGCTTCGGATTGATCGATAATTAAGAGAACGACGTCTTTTTGCATGCGGGACTCTAGGGATAAACAGGATCGGGGAACAGCGCGTTCTCGGGGCCGAGGAACTTCCCGGTCGGCACCGGTGCGGGCGAGCTTTCCAGTCTCAAACGGGCGATTTCTTCAGGCATTACTACTTTATCCTGAATCTGATCGCGATAATAAAGTTCAATTGCATAGCCAAAGTAACTTCTCTCACCGAGCTCAAGTTGCTGCTCTTCGCTGAAAACCGGCTGGTTGTAGTTCACCACGATCTCCTCGGTTCCACCGGATTGCCAGTCGTAGGGTGCCGAGGGATACTCATACGAGATGTCCGCAGTGGTGAGCTTTATCCCCCCTCCGCTGATCCGGTCGTAGAACTGAACCAGCACAGTCAGGTCATCACCGACGGGACGGGAAGCGGGCTCGGCATCGACGACGACGCGGAGAGTCACTTTCTGCCCCTCGCTTGTCGGGGCCTGCTCCTGAACTTTGACTTCCGCGATTTTCATCAAGGGGGCGTTTGAGTCGGGCATCGATGGGGCATCACCCCT
Organism: Akkermansiaceae bacterium UBA6138; assembly: GCA_002422425.1. Lineage (GTDB taxonomy): Bacteria > Verrucomicrobiota > Verrucomicrobiia > Verrucomicrobiales > DEV007 > Arctic95D-9. Next base: position 64,254 of record DIVG01000073.1, read on the forward strand.
GAGTTGCTGTCCCGCAAGCGGAAAATACGCCCCCGCCACCACCGGGCCGGTGGCTTCAAGGCGCTCCCAATACTGTCCGGCCTTGTCCGTCAACCCCATCTGACTGAGCGTCGCAGCCAACTCCGCAAGGACCCGGGGGTGATTTGGTAAAGCCGTTTCCACCTCACGAAATGCTTTCAGGGCACCCTGCATGTTGCCGCTTGCCCGCAATTCCGCCCCCGTGACCATGAGGCGCTCAAGAATAGGCTCTCCGCTCAACTCATTTTCCCTCGCCGCCAACGCGAGCGCTGCGGAGAGAGAGGGGGAATCCGCTGCCGAAGCGCCGAAGGCCGAAGCCGGAGATGCGAGAGCCCCCCCCGACACCGTATCGGGCGATCGAAGCGCCCCTCCCGCCCTATCAGCCGCACTTTCGACAGCGGCAAAATCAGGGAGCAGCCGGTTCATCGCGTCAGATCCCGCCGCCGTGCCCGCCGCAAAAGCAACGGGAGCGGGTCCGGAAAGAGAGCCGTCTACCGTTTCCGGAAATTCCGGGGCCGTCTCGACAGGCTCAACAAACGGAGCAGGCGCGGCGAGAGTGGTGGGCGCGGCGAGAGTGGTGGGCGTGGCGAGAGTGGTGGGCGTGGCGAGAGTGGTGGGCGCGGCGAGAGTGGTGGGCGCGGCGAGAGTGGTGGGCGCGGCGAGAGTGGTGGGCGTGGTCGTAGCGGCAGAGGAAACCGGTTCAGGTGCCCGACGAAGAACCCCGAAAGCGAGGGCCACGATCTGGATCAGCGCAAGCCCCCCGATCACGCCCATCGCGATCCTGAAAGTCCGGCCATATCCCGGCCGGTTAGCTAAGCAATCTTCTGTCATTACAATACCGGATCGATTCCCCGGGATGCCCTCCTAGCTCCCGCTTCAGCCGCAAGTATCCCTTACTTTTTCGAAGTCGCCAGCCGGATTTACCAACGGAAGAACGACTCATTCGCCTCTTCTTCAATCCTTTCGGCGACGATTCTGACGGGAATTTTAAAAAAAAATTTCTCCTTCCTGATATTTTAGCGTTACGTTCGCCTTTCTGTTCCCGGACAACACCGGAGCAACCGAAATCCGCAACCTTTAAACGATTCCATACCGTGAGTAGCCACCTATCCAGCGACATCCAGATTGAAGGAGATCTCAACTGTTCAACCGATCTCATCTTCGACGGTTCCATCAAGGGAAATATCACCTCAAAGGGGAGCCTGACAATCGGGCAAAACGCCTCGGTTAACGGTGATCTCAAAGCGGAAAAAGCCGTCATCGAAGGGAAAGTGGTCGGAAACGGCACTTTCAATTCCTGCCGCCTCTCCCCCACCTCAGTCATCTCCGGATCGGTTGTCACCACCAGCCTGCAGATGGACGAGGGAGCCTCTCTCGAAGGCCAGTGCAAAGTCGGCAAGGCCAGCGCCAAAGCCTGATTTATCCGGCAGGACACGAATCCAAAGCTTCTTCGCAAGACGTCCCGGTTCACCGCCGGGACGTTTTTTTTGCTCCGTTGACAGGGATCAGGGGGTGAGAACGCGCCCCCGGCAGGCGGGCAGGAGCCTTTCCCCCTCTCCGGTCCGTGCCGTTCGCGCGACGCTCACGAAAACCCGTCCAGCACCAGCGACACCCAGACAACCATGATGACGAGCCAGGTGACGAGCCAGAAAATGGCGAGGCCAAAGGCGATCCACCAGGTCAGCCGGGACCGCGGAACGAAACCCTCCGGCTGTCCCCGGTATCGCAGCAACAGGTAGAGCGCGAGCGGCGCGGTGAAAAGAGACAAAGGGGCGAGCCAGCTCACCAGCGCGAGAGCCCGTTTGTCCTCCATTCGCGCCCGCCCGATGAATGCGGGATTTTTCTCCACTTCGCGAAGGCGGTGGACACATGGCAGACAGAGGTCCCGCCCCGCCCACTCGACCGCCGCTCGCGCCGAAAGAAAACTGCCGCATTCGTCACAGATCTTTTCAGCTCGTTCACCCGGAAAAAAGACACAAGACGCCTCGCCCTCCCCTGCGGGGGCTCCCGGTGGCTCCGTCGGCTGGCCACGGAAGAATCGCGGAAAAACCACCACCCTGACCTTGCGTCGGCAGGCGAGGCATTTCTCTTCGAAGAACGGGGTCTCCCCGCCTACCGGCAACCGGCTGCGACAGCCCGGACATTGCATGAATGGACCGTAATTTTCAAATTCAGAACTCAAGCTCGTCATCGGAGAAAACGTTTCTATTTCTTCACTACCCGGGTCGAAGCGATACGGTCGTGGAGAGCACGCTTTTCGGGGTCAAAAGCCGCCATCCAGTAGACACCCGAACAAAGCGCAAGGAGCGCAAAATAAATAAAGAGGCCCGTCATCATCGCAAAGACAAAACCAGCCGCATTGTCGCCGCTGTTATTCGAAGCCGCCCCGATCACCGCCACAACAAGACCGAAGCCGATCGCCGAAGGGATCCAGACAATGAGATAATTAAGCGGTTTTTTCGCGAGCCAGCGGATAAAAGCACGTTTGTAGGTCAGTCTCGAGCCGTCCGGATTCACCACCTTCGCCCCAATGACCATCTTTCCTGCCGTGGCCTGATACCTGCCCACCATCCAGGTGTCGTAGAAGATACTCACCGCAAGAACACCGAGCATGCCGAGACCGTAAGCCAGCAGCATCATCGCGGTGAAGCCGGTGAGACTCGCCAAATCCTGGCCTTCGCCAGATCCCGGCCCGGCCGCAACGCCACTTGAAAAAGTGACCACATAGTAGGGCACCATACAGAGCATCGAGGGAATCACCTTGATCATGTAATCGAGTAGCGAAGAAAGCGCGCGCCACCAGAAACCCACATACTCAACTCCGCGGTGAGTGGCATCGGCGATGTCGACCACCGCCCCTTCCATCAGGATCCGGAAAAAAGATCCTTTCTGCCCGGGCCCGATCAGCGCCTCGCCATAAGGCAGCATTTCGTCCGCCCGGTAGACCCTTCCCGAATGGGCACAGACTCCGATCCCGACCGCCTCGCCACCAGACTTTTCCTGCATGATCTTCCCCGCAACCGCGCTGAAGGGCACCCAGGCGTCCATCCCCTCCTGCCAAACAGGCGACCTCGCCGCGAGCCCGCCGCTGCGGTTGAGATCCAGGAGGGTTGAGTCATCAACCGGACCCTGTCGGGTCGCAAGCGCATCGGTGTAGAACCAGTTTGGCATGAGCGGTGAATCCCCAGCTTTGAACCTGACCGCCCCGATGTAAAGCCCCAAAGTGACGGCGGAACAAAAGCGTGTCCTCGATCGCCCCCCCAGCACCCACTACCCCTCGACCGTCTCAAAGTTCCAAGCGGCCCCAATGGCGAAAGGAAAGCGAACCAGTGGTCGTAAAATGCGCTCGAAAATTAACACGAGAGACGACAGGGAAAAAATATCATCCCGGCCCGGGAATCCCTCACCCGCCCTGCACCGGCGGCATCAGGGCGATTTCGTCTCCGTCGCTCAAGAGCGTGTCGCGGGTCGCGAACTCGGCATTCACAGCGAGAAGGAGACTATTGTCCCATTTTTCCAAACCGGGATAGGCTTCATAGAGCACGGCGAGGAAATCGCGCAGCGAGGGCGAGCCCCCGGCGGCCCCTAGCGAGAGCGTAATCCGCTCAACCCCGGCGAGTTCACGGAGGACGGAAAAGAAAAGGACTTTAATCTGTATCGTCATGATTCAATCCGAATCCACTCCTCCTTCAAAACCCCGATAACGGGAAGATTACGGTATTCGCCGCGGTAGTCGAGCCCGTAACCGACAACAAACTCATCACCGATTCCGAAGCCCTCGTAATCCGCCTCGATCGGCACGGCGCGCTCGACCTGCTTCGAAAGCAGCACAGCGGAACGCACGCTCTTCGGTGAACACTCCTCACGGAGGCGCGCCGTGATCGCCGAGAGAGTTCGCCCCGAGTCAAGGATATCGTCGAGAACGAGAACATCCCGTCCCTCAACATCGGGCAGGCGGGTCTGCTGAAAAGTGATCGTCCCCGAGCTGACGGTGCCACCGTGATAACTCGCCACCGAAATTGAATCGAGGCGCAGAGGCAGCCGAATCTCACGGACGAGATCGGCGAGGAAAAGGATGCCTCCCTGGAGCACCGCGACGATCGTGAGTTCGCTTCCGGCATAGTCAGCAGTGATACGAGCCCCCATCGCGGCGATGCACTCGCGTATCCTCGCCTGGTCGAAAAGGATTCGTTCCAGCCTCTCCTCCATACTACTGCTCTCGCCTCCCATGAAGGAGCAGACATCGATCCCCTTTCCCGTTCAACCGGAATATTTGACGCCGCGGTCGAATCCGCTTTCGTATTTACATAACGAAGAGACTATCGAAACTGCCATGAAAGACCCCGTCCACGATACCATCGCACGCCTGCGACAGGACTACCGCGCCGCCCGGCTCGACCGCGCCGAGCTCGCCGACTCGCCCATCCGGCAATTTGCGAGATGGTTTGACGAGGCGGTGAAGGCTGAAATCCGCGAGCCGAATGCGCTCACTCTTTCGACGATCGGCCTTGATGGTCTCCCGAATTCGCGCACGCTCCTGATGAAGGACTTTAGCGAGGCTGGCGTCACCATTTACACGAACTACACGAGCCGCAAAGCCGCCGAGCTCGAAGCCTCACCCGGTGCCGCCCTCCTCTTTTTCTGGAAAGAGCTCGAACGCCAGGTCCACGTGCGCGGAAGGGTCGAAAAAACCTCTCACGAGGATTCCGAAGCCTACTTTTTCACCCGCCCCTACGAAAGCCGCATCGGGGCCTGGGCCTCGACGCAGAGCGCCGTAATCCCCGATCGGGCGTGGCTCGAGGCCCGGGCCGAAAAATATCGAACCCGATTTCCCGACACCGGCGCAATCGACTGCGTCCCCCTCCCCGATTTCTGGGGCGGCTACCGCGTCGTGCCGGCCACGGTAGAGTTCTGGCAGGGTCAACCGGGTAGAAAGCACGATCGTTTTCTCTACACCTCGACCGGGCGGGAGGGCTGGAAAATCGACCGCCTGAGCCCGTGAGACAGGGGCCGCCCCGGAGATCTTATGACAAAAAACAGCCTTTTTACGTAACCCTTCGCCTGATTTGATCTCTAGAGGTAACGGGACGCTCCTGCTAAGTTCAGTCCGATTATGATACGCGGTTCCGTCATTACTCTCGCCTCCCTGCTTAGCGCCACTTCACAGGTTGCAACGACGGCGCGGGCGGAGATCGATTTTGTCCATCAGGTCGTCCCCATTCTGAAAGAGCATTGCTCGGAATGCCACGGCGGCGAGGAGGCCAAAGGCGGCTTTTCGATCAATACCCGCAACCTCTTCCTCGACGACGAAACCGCCACGCCGGGCGATGCGGCGGGATCCTACTTTCTTGAGCTGATCGAAGAAACCGATCCCGACGCGCAGATGCCGCCGGAGAAAAAGAAACGGGTCGCCCCCGAGCACGTCGCGATCCTGAAACAATGGGTCAACGAAGGGATGAAGTGGGAGCCCGGTTTCACCTTCGGCGTCGACACCTACGAGCCACCGCTTCAGCCCCGCCTACCCGAACTGCCGCCCGTCACCGAAGGCCGAACCAACCCGGTCGACCGCTTCATCGACCACTACCTCGCCGCGAACGATCTCCCCCGCCCCGCCGCGATCGACGACAGCACCTTCCTACGCCGCGTCTCGCTCGACCTCATCGGGCTTGCCCCCGCGCCGGACGAGGTGACCGCCTTTCTCGAGGACAAAGACCCTGACAAGCGATCAAAGCTGGTCAACGAACTCCTCGCACGCGAGATCAGCTACGCCGATCACTGGCTCACTTTCTGGAATGATCTCCTTCGCAATGACTATACCGGAACGGGTTTCATCACCGGCGGCCGCACCCAGATCAGCCGATGGCTCTATGATTCGCTCAAGACCAACAAGGCCTTCGACGCGATGACCCGCGAGCTCATCGCTCCGACTTCGGCCGAGAGCGATGGTTTCATCAAGGGCATCACCTGGCGCGGCGAGGTCAGCGCGGGGCAGACCGTGCCGATCCAGTTCTCGCAGAGTCTTTCCCAGTCCTTCCTCGGGATCAACATGAAGTGCGCCTCGTGCCACGACAGTTTCATCGACCGGTGGAAGCTCTCCGAGGCTTATGGACTCGCCGCGATCTACGCCGAAACCCCGCTCGAGATCCACCGCTGCGACAAGCCCGTCGGCGAGACGGCAAAGGCCTCGTGGCTTTTTCCCGAGATCGGCCAGGTCGATCCCGCCGCCCCGCGTGCGGAAAGGCTGCGTCAGCTCGCCGACCTCATGGTCCACCCGGAAAACGGACGCACCACCCGCACGATCGTGAACCGTCTCTGGGGACAACTCATGGGACGCGGCATTGTGCATCCCCTCGACGCGATGCAGACCGAACCCTGGCACATCGACCTGCTCGACTATCTCGCGAGCGACTTCCAGGCAAACGGCTACGATCTGAAGCACACCATCGCCCTCATCGCGACCTCGGCCGCCTACCAGAGTCAGGCCGAGGTGTCTCTCGAAGAGGACGAGGGCGGTGACTACACCTACCGCGGACCGCGGGCAAAACGCCTCACCGCCGAGCAGTTCGTCGATCTGCTCTGGAGTCTCACCGGAACCGCGCCGAAAGGATTCGATGCGCCCATCGTGCGCGGCATCGCCGATCCCGAGGCAGAAGCGCAGAGCGCCCATCCCTCAAGCTGGATCTGGGGCCCCTCGGCCGCGCAGGGAGCCGTCCCGGGCGGGGAAAAGATTCTGCTGCGCCGGGTTTTCACTCCGGCGAAGCCGGTGCGATCAGCCGGAGTCGTCGCCGCGGCGGACAACAGCTTCACCCTTTATCTCAACGGCCAGCTCGCACTCAGCGGCAGCGACTGGTCCGCTCTCAGCTCGGCTCCCGCCTTTCTGAAAGACGGGACCAACACCCTGCTCCTCGTTGCGGAGAACGGCGCCACCGCCCCCAATCCCGCCGGAGCCTACGCCGCGATCCGCCTCGTCTACGAAGACGGCAGCGACGAAGTCATCTCCACCGACGCGAGCTGGGAAGTCTCCGCCAAAGTTCCTGCCGGTGCGAACGTCGCAAGGTGGGAACTCGACAAACTCACCTGGGAAAAAGCCGTGTCCGTTTCCCTCGGTGCCTGGTCCGAAGCGGTCGATCCGCAGATCGGTCCGAACCTCGCCGCCGTCTCCGCCGGAGCCCACCACATGGTCCGCGCCGGTCTCGTGCAAAGCGATTTTCTGATGCGCAGCCTCGGCCGGCCTAACCGCGACCAGATCGTGACCTCGCGTCCGAACGAGCTCACCACCCTCGAAGCGATCGATCTCTCCAACGACGCCACGATCGCGAAGGCTCTTGAGGCCGGAGCCGCAAAGCTGGTCGCCGCCCACGGCAAAGCGCCCGATCGCCTCATCGACGAGCTTTACCTTTCCACCCTGACAAGACTGCCAAACGAAGACGAGCGAACCGTCCTCCGCGAAGTTCTCGGCGAAAATCCCGAACCCCAAACCGTCGCCGACCTCACCTGGTCGCTCTGGATGATGCCCGAGTATTGGCTGGTGAGGTGAGTCAAAGGAGCAAAAACGCCGTTGATACTCCGAATGCCGACCCTTCGGCTAAAGCCGAAGCCACTTTTTACCTTTCACTTTTCACCTTCCTACCTTTTACCGGCCTCCGGCCAACACTCCATGGACGCATCCTTCGACCCCACCGCCCCCGACTCCATCATCCGACGGGACTTTCTCAAAAAACTCTCAGCCGCCGGCACCGCCGCCTGGATGAGCGGGGAGCCGCAACTGGTCCGGGGCAAGGACCTGGAGCATCCCGAGGCAACGGCCGACGCCTGCATCCTGCTCTGGCTCGCGGGCGGCATGGCCGCGCCCGAGACCTTCGACCCGAAACGCTACGCTCCCTTCGAGGTCGGGATGTCGGTCAATTCGGTCCTCTCGACCTTCCCCTCGATCCCGACATCGGTCGATGGATTAAACATTTGTCAGGGCATGGAAAACATCGCGAAGATCATGGATCGCGGGACCCTCATCCGCTCGGCGGTTCAGCCCGATCTCGGCAGCATCCTGCACTCGCGGCATCAGTATCACTGGCACACCGGCTACGTCCCGCCGCAGACCGTCGCCTGCCCGCACCTCGGCTCTTGGATGGCGCGGGTGCTGGGTCCGAAAAACCCGGTGATGCCAGCCTTTATCAACATCGGCCAGCGCCTCGAGGGCGTCGGAGAGAAAGAAGAGCTCAAGGCCTTCACCACCGCCGGATTTTTCGGAAGCGAATACGGCCCGATGAATCTGCCCTTTCCCGAAGAGGCCGCCAAGTCGGTGCAGCCGCCCGAGGGCATGACGGCGGAGCGCTTCGCCAATCGCGACAAGCTCTACCGCCGCCTCATCGATCAGAGTCCCCACCGCGACTACGCGAGCGACTACCAGCAGACCTCCCTGCTGCGCTCGATGGACAATGCCTACCGGCTCCTCGGTTCGAAGGAGCGACGGGCCTTTGACCTCAATGAAGAGCCTGCCGAGGTCAGGGCTAAATACGACACCTCTCGCTTCGGACGGGGCTGTCTCCTCGCCCGCCGCCTCGTCGAAAACGGAGCCCGCTTTGTCGAGGTGACGACGGAGTACGTGCCCTTCCTCCACTTCGACACCCATGCCGAAGGACACAGTACCGTGGCGCGGCTGCACTCGGAGATCGACCGTCCTATCGCCCAGCTCATTCTCGATCTCGAGGAGCGCGGACTGCTCGACCGCACCCTCGTCATCATCGCCTCCGAGTTTAGCCGCGACGCCATGATCGAGGGCAAGCCGGGTTCAAACGCAAACGACCAGGCGGCCCACAAGGGCGATACCATTACCGAGATGAAACACTACGGACTCCACCGGCACTTCACCGGCGGCACAAGCGTGGCGATGTTCGGCGGCGGCGTGAAAAAGGGATTCGTCTACGGCAAAACCGCCGACGAGAGACCGCTCGTCGCGGTGGAGAATCCCGTCACCGTGATGGATCTCCACGCCACCATCATGACCGCCATGGGCGTCAGCCCGAAAACCGAGTTTTTGATCGAAGGGCGCCCCTTTTATGTGACCGAGGACGGCAAAGGGAAGCCGGTGATGGAGGTGTTCGGGTGAGATCTACTAGTCTGAGACTGACCAGCACTTTGCTATCAAGAATATCGCCCTATTCAAGTCATCAGCGTCTTACAACTCTCGTTCGCTGCAACTTCTGCTCGATAGTGATCTGTCAGTTCTTCAATTCGAGTTGAACCGCTCTGGTGGGGTTCAAGGATTCGTAGGACTTGGGACGTTGCGCAATCTAAGTTTCCCCTTTCCACCGCCTGCCGAGCAACAGGACATCGTTGATTTTCTCAACACCGAACTCCTAAAATTCGACACCCTCACCACCGAAGCCCACCGCGCCATCAACGTCCTCCAGGAACGCCGCACCGCCCTCATCTCCGCCGCCGTCACCGGCCAGATCGACGTGCGCCAACTCGCCGGGGAGGTGACCGCATGATTCTCCCGACGCCTGAGATGGGTTTTGGGTCTTGTTTTGTGGGAAAAAGTGGGTCTTTTTCCCACAAAAAGGATTGGTATAAAATTTTGCAATCAATTGAAAATAAAGTAATTGCGAGAATATATGGCAAGGGTAGGGGTTGGGCGTTTAGTCCAAAACACTTTCTCGACCTCGGCCCGCGCAAATCCGTGGACATGGCCCTGACGCGCCTCAGGCAGGCCGGCACGATCCGCCACCTCGCCCGTGGGCTCTACGATTACCCGGCCAAACATCCGAAACTCGGTCTCCTGAGCCCCTCACCGGAATCGGTGGCGCGGGCCATCGCCAAGTCGGACGCGATCCGCCTTTGTCCGGCTCTACACCTTTCTCTCACAGGTATTTGATTATGGAAACACCGAGATCGAGAAGCGGGCGATCTTTTTCAAGCGACTGGTGCCGCTCCTCGAGTTCGGTCGCGAGCGCGAGGGGGTCGATCTTTCGAAGGTCGTCCTGACCCGCCACAATCTCAAGCACCAGGGTAAGCAGCCCATTTATTTCAATCCCGGGGACGCGCCGACCCTGGCACCTATCACGGGTTCCGGGAGCGGGTCCGTTCAGGTAAAAGAGAAGGCCCTCCTCGGCGCTGAGCTCGATAACGCCATCATCGGAGCCCTTGATGCCCACACCCTCATGAGCACCAAAGCGCTCAATTCCCCCGAGGTGAAAAAAGGCATCATGAAGGTTCTCCTCGAACACTCGGGGCTTTGGGAAAAGCTGCGTGAGGCGGGGTGATTCAGAAGCGGGGGACTCAGTTTAGAACCCTTGCCAAAAAGCATTGCCGAAAAAGTCTCTTTGTGGGATGGAGTTTGGTTCGCTTCGCTCGTAGCGCGTATCAAGATCGGCCAACATTCCCTTGTCCCCATTTCGCTGTCACCCCCCGTTTCCCAAGGGGGTGATGGGCGCTTTTTGAAAGACTGGCGGTCCGAACGCTCCGAATCTTTTTCCCGCTCCACACCATGACTCCACTCCCTCATTCGCTGCCACCTCTTTTCTGCTGCCTCTCTTTCGCCCTTTCTGAAGCGATGACGGCCGCCGATCCTGACATTAGCACAGTGCCCGCCGATCTCGTCATTCCGTCTATCACTTCGGGCGAACCGGCGGCGGGGAAGCGGGTCTTTTACCGGTTGCCCGGTGACGCAGCGACGGTGCCGGAGATGGTGCTTTACCTGCCGAGGGACTGGACGCCGGAGGGGCGCTTCCCGGTGATCGTAGAGTATGCAGGGAACGGCAACTATCAGAACAAATACGGTGACGTCAGCACGGGACGTCCCGAGGGGAGTCAGCTCGGCTACGGTCTCACCGGGGGCATCGGGGCGGTCTGGGTGTGTCTGCCTTTTTTAAACGGGGCGGGCGACGGGCTTGCGATCACGTGGTGGGGGGATTCGCCGGACCATCGGCCCGAAGCGACGGTGGCACTGGCAAAGCGGGCGGTGCCGGCGATCTGCGAACGCTTTTCGGGAGATGCGGAGCGGGTCATCCTCTGCGGCTTCTCGCGAGGGGCCCTCGCCTGCAATGCGATCGGCCTGCATGATGAGGAGATCGCGTCGCTCTGGCGCGGTTTTTTCAGCTACAGCCATTACGACGGGGTGAGAGAGCAGTGGCCCTATGCCGGATCGGATCGGGAGTCGGCCCGATTGAGGTTGCATCGTCTTGGCGGACGACCTCAGTTCATTTGTCAGGAAGGTTCGGTGGAGGCGTCACGGGAGTATCTCAAGTTAACCGGGGCGAAAGCGGATTTTACCTTTTTAAAAACGGGCTTTCGTAATCACAACGACGGCTGGTTGCTGCGTCCCTCCCCGGCGCGCGAGGTGGCGAGGGAGTGGTTGCGGCGGATCCTTTCAGACGACGGGCTGACCCGCTGAGAGGGCGGGCCGCCCCTTTTCGATGCCGTCGTCGGTCATATCACCTGGAGCTCGATCCGGTGATCGCGTCTGTCATCGACAAGGCGGACGCTACTGCCGGCAACCGGTTTGCCGTCGACGGTGAGTCCAGGCTGTTCGCCGCCCCCGTCGGTGCCTCGCGAGACGGTGAGATGGTAAAACGTTTCGCGGAAACGGTAGTGGAAGCGGAAAGAATCCCAATCCTTCGGGAGGAGGGGGTTGAGATGGAGCAGGTCGCTCTCGAGCTCAAGCCCGAAGAGGGTCTCGACGATGAGCCGATACATCCAGCCGGACGATCCGGTATACCAGCTCCAGCCGCCGCGTCCGGTGTGGGGGGCGACGGAGTAAATGTCCGCAGCGACGACGTAGGGTTCGATGCGGTAGCGTTCCACTCCGGCGGGATCGAGGGAGTGGCGGATGGGATTGAGGAGATTAAAAAGTTCCCACGCTTTGTCGGTGTCGCCCATCGCGGCGAAGGCCATCGCGGTCCAGATCGCGGCGTGGGTGTATTGGCCGCCGTTTTCCCGCACGCCGGGGATGTAGCCTTTGATGTAGCCGGGCTCGAGTTCGGACTTGTCGAAGGGCGGATCGAAGAGCTGGATGAAGCCGTCTTCCCGCCGCACAAGGTGACGATCGACGCTGTCCATGGCAAGACGGGTGCGCTCGTGATCGCCGGCTCCGGAGAGGACGGCCCAGCTCTGTGCGATGGAGTCGATGCGGCACTCTTCGTTTTCGGAAGAGCCGAGCGGGGTGCCGTCGTCGAAGTAGGCGCGGCGATACCATTCTCCGTCCCAGGCGTTTTTCTCGACATGTTCCTGCAGGGCGGCGGCGTGTTCGTCGCAGAGGGAGGCAAAGGCGTCGTCGCCCCGGGATCGGGCGACGGGGACGAAGCGTTGAAGGACGTCGTAGAGGAAAAACGCGAGCCAGACACTCTCGCCGCGGCCTTTTTCTCCGATGAGGTTCATGCCGTCATTCCAGTCGCCGCAGCCGATGAGGGGAAGACCGTGTTCGCCGTAGCGGAATCCGTTTTTGATGGCCCGCACGCAATGGTCGTAAAGGGTGCCGTCTTCGCCGGAAGGCTGGGGGAGATCGTAGTAGGACTCCTCGTCGGCGTTGACCGGTCGCCCCTGGAGGTAGGGCACCCGGACTTCGAGTACACCGGTGTCGCCGGTCGCTTTGACGTAGCGGCTGACGCAATAGGGGAGCCAGAGGTAGTCGTCGGAGAAATGGGTGCGCACCCCGCGACCGCCGGGTGGATGCCACCAGTGCTGCACATCGCCTTCGAGAAACTGCCGGCTCGCGGCGCGGAGGAGGTGCTCGCGGGTCGTCCAGGGGGCGGCGTGGAGCAGGGCGGCGGTATCCTGCAACTGATCGCGGAATCCGTAGGCGCCGCCGGACTGGTAGTAGCCGCTGCGGCCCCAGTAGCGACAGGCGAGGGTCTGATACTCAAGCCATCCGTTGACGAGCAGATTGAGAGCGGGATCGGGGGTCTCGGCATGGACGACGCCGAGGGTGCGTTTCCAGAATTCCCAGACTCCTTCGAGGGCCGCTCGTGCGTTGGTCCGGCCGCTGTGACGACGAATGAGGTGCCTCGCCTCATCGGTGTCGTTGCCGGCACCGATGAGAAAGACGATTTCTTTTTCCTGTCCGCTCGCGAGATCGAAGGGCACCTGCAGAGCCGCGCAGGAGTCGGCGGTCGTGCCCGCGCATCCGGAGAGGAGGGCCTGTAACATTGCCGCCGGTCGTGCGACGGTGCCGTTTCGCCCGAGGAACTCGGTGCGGCTGCAAGTGACCGATCGGTTTGGATCGGAGACGCTGACGAAGGCGGTTTTTCCGGCGAATTCGCGCTGGTAGTGATTTCTTGCGAAGACGGCTCCGGCGGTGGCGTCGTATTCGGTGACGATGTGCATGAGATTGTCGTGACGCCACTGGCCGAGGACCCATTCCCAGTAGCCGGTAAGAGAGAGACGGCGGGGACGGTCGGATCGGTTCCGCACTTTCACGACGACAAATTTCACCGGTGAATCGGTCGCAACATAGGTCCACATCTCGCTGTGGATTTCGTTCTCGGCGTATTCGAAAACGCTGTAACCAAATCCGTGGCGGGTCGTGTAGGTGCCGTTGCCGCGGGCGGGGAGGGGAGTGGGCGACCAGTAGTGGCCGGTCTCTTCATCGCGAAGGTAAAAGGCTTCTCCACCCGGATCTCCGACCGGGTCGTTGTGCCACGGGGTGAGCCGGAACTCATGGGCATTATCGACCCAGGTGTAGGCGGACCCGCTTTCGGAAACGACGGAACCGATATTGGCATTGGCGAGGATGTTGACCCAGGGAGCGGGAGTGACTTCGCCGGGTCGCATGCGAATGACATACTCGCGCCCGTCGTGGGTGAAGCCACCGGTGCCGTTGAAGAAAATGAGTTCTCGCGGCGATCCCGGATCGGGCGGGGAGGTGGCGAGGTGGTTCCGAGTCGGGGTAAAACGCCGGATCTTCCTCCCCGGCGGGGCAAGGCGGGTGATCTGCTGCGAGAGGGTCTCGGCGCTGTCGGTGAGGATGACGCGGGCGACTGTCTGGAGGAGAATGCGATCCTCTTCGGTGAGGTCCTCGCTGCGCCGGACGAAGATTCCCCCCGGTCGATCAACGCGATGGGCTTCGCTTCCGGAAGCGATGAGGCCGTTGATGCGATCCTGGAGGTCCTGTCGATAGCCCGAGAAGTCTTCGTTGAGAATGACGAGATCCACCTCGAGACCCTTGCCGCGCCAGTAGGCGTGCGCCTTGAGAACATGACGGACGAGTCCGATGCGGTGCATATCGGCGATGCGCATCAGGAGGATGGGGAGGTCTCCCGAGATGCCGAAACCCCAGAGCCCCGACTGTCCCGTGCGATTGCGCGCGAGGATGCCTGCTGAGGCGCGATGCAGGGGATTGGCATAGATCATCGAGCTGGCGAGGCGCGCGTAAAGTTGCGCGTCGGCTTCGGTTGCCTGAAGCTGATGGAGTTCCAGCTGGCTGTGGGACCAGGCCATCTCGAAGGCCCGCGCGGCGAAGCTGGGGTCGCAATATTGCTCGATGAGGAGCATGGCGGCCTCGCGGGTTTCGGCGACGCCGGTGATGAGGTGCCAGTTGGCGGAAGTCTCGGGATGCATCACGACGCTCTGCCTGATCGACACGATGGGATCGAGGACGGATCCGTCGGTATTCGAAAGCGGACCAACCTCATCAAAAGCGGCGGGGTCCTCGCTCGAGCGGGTGCGACCGATGAATTTTCCGCGGCTAGTCTCGTAGGAAACCTCGCCGGCGGGCGCACCCTGGGTCGTCATGAGATGGAACATCCAGGGCGGACTCTCCCCGGGAGCGCGGGCGCGACGGGTGCAGAGGATGGCCTGCGATCCGGGCAGAATCTCGGTCTGGACGAAGAGATTGCTGAAAGCGGGGTGTGCGAGATCGGAGTTCGCCGGTGCGAGGACGACTTCGGCATAGCTCGTCAGTTCGATGCTGCGCTCGTTCGAAGAGAGATTTGTCAGGGTGATGCGGCGGACTTCGACATCGTCTTCGGGAGAAACGGCGATCTCGGTGTAGGAGTCGATCTCTTCGTCACGGCGTCGATATTCGGCCCGGCCCTCGACGAAAATGGCCTCGTAATGGTCCGGCTGGCGGCGCGTTGGTTGATAGGCGGAGGACCAGAGAACGCCCGACTTCGTATCGCGCAGGTAGCAGAAGGTGCCCCGGTTGTCGCTTGTGGCGTCCTCGCGCCAGCGGGTCACGGCGAGATCCTTCCAACGGCTGTAGCCTCCTCCGGCATTGGTTGCCATGACGTGGTAGCGCCCGTTCGAGAGCAGGTGAACTTCGGGCAGGGGGGTGTTCGGCGTGGTAAAGACACGCATCGTGCAGGCCTCTTTCTCGGGCGGCTTGCGGGCGGCGCTGACCTCGGCGGCATGCGGTTGCAGGGGGGACGCGATTCTCGGAATACGTTCGCAGAGAAGTAACCCTGAGGCCTTGATATAGGGATCGGAGAGAAAGCGGCGCTGCATCGGCTGACCGAGAAGAACGGAGCCGAGTGAGAGCAGACTCATGCCCTGGTGGTGCGCCATGTAGCTGCGCAGCGGCACACCGCGTTTCCCGCGGGGGTTGCGTGAAGGAGTGAAATCGATTGCTTCAAAATGACCGTAAGCACCTTCGTAGCCTTCGGCGGAGAGACGCTCAAGATTTTCACAGGCTTCGCGGGGATGAACGAGGAGGGCGAGGGCCGAGGCGTAGGGCGCAATGACGAGGTCATCGGCGAGTCCGCGCTTCAGCCCGAGACCGGGCACTCCGAAAGCGCTGTATTGATAGGTGCCTTGTGCGTCGGTGAGGTGATAGCAGGACTCGGAGATGCCCCACGGCACGCCGCGATGATGGCCATACTCGATCTGTCGCCTGACGACGGCGCGATAGGTCTCGTCAAGAAGGGTGTTCTCATAGGTGGGCATGAGGAGTAGCGGCATGAGATACTCGAACATGGACCCGCTCCACGAGAGCAGCGCCATCGCGCCGCCCTGTGTCGTGAGCTGGCGTCCGAGGGCGAACCAGTGATCCTGCTCAAGTTGGCCCCGGGCCACGAGGAGGTAGCTGGCGAGCCGGGCCTCGGACGCGAGGAGATCGTAAAAGGCGGGATCGAGCCGACGATCGCTGACATTGTAGCCAATCGCGAGGAGGTCGCGCGAAGGGTCGTGGAGGAAGGAAAAGTCCATCCCGGTCTGGTCGCTGCAGCGAGTCGCGAGGTCTTCGATCAGGGCAACGCGGGCGGCGGCCTCTTCCCCGATGCGCGGCATCGCGGCAAGGTCGCGGAGGGTCGGGATGGGGGTGGTGCCGCAGTGGCCGGCGAGGATCAATTCGAGGTCCTCAAGAGCAGTGCGGGCCTGGCGTCGGAGGGCGGTGATCCACCAATCCTGTCCGCTCTCACCATTGCTCTGGAGGGCCTCGGCGTCGAGGGAAAAGGCTCGCAGCCAGGCGAGAGTGTCATTGATGCCCGCGTCCGTGGTGGAAGAGCGGGGCAGCTTTTTGGCGAGCCTGCCGGCGGCCGATGTCGTGATCATGCCGAGGGTGTCACGGAGACCGTCCGCGATGGCAGGGGAGAGGACGGGCTGGTCCACCAGCTCGAGCAGTCCGGCCCGCAGGGTGTAGAGCGCGCCCGCAAGGTTGCCGCTATCGACACTGGAGACATAAAGTGGCGGGAGGGGTTTGAGGGTGCGCGTCTCATACCAGTTGTAAAGGTGGCCGCGGTAGCGTTCAAGTCGCTCCATTGTCGCAAGCGCTTTCGCGGTGCGGTCGAGCACTTCACCGGTCGAGAGATAGCCGAAGTCGCCTGCCGCGAGATTGGCGAGCAGTCCCATGCCGATGTTGGTCGGTGAGGTGCGCCCGGCGACGACGGGAGCGGGAACTTCCTGAAAATTGTCGGGGGCGAGCCAGTTTTCCTCTTCGTTGGCAAAGACTTCGAAGAACCGCCAGGTCTGACGCGCGAGGCGTCGCAGGAAGGTTTGCTGGGCGGATGTCAGGAGCTCTTCCTTCCGCGAAAGAGGACGGCTGATCCACCAGCCGATCGCGGGAAAGAGTAGCCAAATCAGGAGAACGGGCCCGCTCACGAGGAGCTCGGCGGGGCGACCGCAGGCAAACGCGACGATCACGGGGAGCGCGAAGACGGGGGCGATCCACATTTCGCGGAAGTATTGTGGCAGCGTCGTGCAGCGATTGCGCCGGGCATAGCGCGGCGTGTGCCAGAGCATGAGTCCGCGCCGGGTGAAGGGCAGGCGTCCGGCCGAGGCAAGGATGGCATCGAGATGGATAAGGGCGCGATAGGGTAGAGAGGAGAGGGAGAGACCGGCTTCGGCGAGTTCCTTTGCGAGTTCTTTTCCGGTTGTTTCGAGATGGAGGCGGCAGGTCTGCTCGCGGGGCTTTCGCAGGAGCGAGAGCAGGCTGGTGACGAGCACGGGGAGCAGTAGAAGGGTGAGGACGAGTCCGGTCCAGAAGCCTGTCGGTCCGACGCCGGTGAACCAGCCGGCGATGAGGAGAACGAGCGTCGCCGGCGGCACGAGGCTGCGGCGGAGATTGTCGAAGATTTTCCACCAGCCGAGCTTCGTGACGGTGTTGCGGACGCGCTTTTTCCCGGGCGCGGGGACCCGGGGGAGAAGCCAGCCGGCGATCTGCCAGTCACCGCGGATCCAGCGATGGCGTCGGCTCATTTCAGCCGGGAAGCTGACGGGATGGTCCTCGTGCAGTTCGACATCGGAGACGAGGGCGGAACGGGCGTAGTTACTCTCGACGAGGTCGTGGCTGAGAATGAGATTCTCCGGGAAGCGTCCGTTCGTGGAAGCGCGAAAGGCATCGACATCGTAGATCCCCTTGCCGACATAGGAGCCCTCCGCAAAGAGGTCCTGATAGACATCCGAGATCTCGGTGGTGTAGGGATCGAGCCCGGCTTCGCCGCAACTGAGCCGGGTAAAGCGCGAGCGATTCGCGGCGAGCAGGCTGATGGGAGTGCGCGGCTGCAGGATCGCGTAGCCCTCGACGACCCGACCGGTCTGCGGATCAAAGCGGGGCCGGTTAAGCGGATGAGCCATCGAGCCGACGAGTTTGCGTGCGGCGTCGCGGGGCAGCGCGGTATCGGTGTCGAGGGTAATGACATAACGCACCGAACCGGGATCGACCGGTTCACCGGTGATGATTGTAAAGGGATCGCGGGGACCGCCCCGGAGGTAATCATTGAACTGCTCGAGCTTGCCGCGTTTACGCTCGTAACCCATCCAGCGTTTTTCATGGGGATTCCAGACGCGGGGGCGATGGAAGAGATGGAAAATGGCGGGCCCGCCCGGGCCGTAGCGGTCATTGAGTTCCACGATGCCCTCGCTCGCGAGACGGATTAGTGCGGCATCGCTGTCGAGCGTTTCCGATTCGGCATCGGGCAAGTCAGTAAGAAGGGCGAAGGTGAGATTACGGTCACGGTTGCCGATGTAGCGGAGTTCGATTCCTTCCAGTAAATCGCTCACCCCGGTGGCGTCAGTGAGTAAGGTGGGGATCACGACCATGGTGCGATGTTCGTCAGGAATTCCTTTGGAAAGATCGAGTCGAGGAATCGGGCGTGGGCTGAGGAGGCGATTCGTCAGAAGGTTTACCAGGGCAAGGGCCGTCTGCGAGGCGGCGATGACTCCGCCGGTCATCAGCAGCCAGACGCGCCAGTCCGTCCAGCCGGGGAGGCCACCGATCTGGTGGATGAGGCCCGCAGCGAGCCCCGTGATCATGAGAATGGGAGTGACGTAGCTGGCGATGGGATAGCGTCTCGCGAAGCCTTTTAAAAAGGCGTGAATGGAAAAGCGAACCCCCAGCTTTTTCTCCAGTTCGGCGCGACCGCGATCGATGAGGTAAAAACCGACATGGCCGGTGCGATCGGGGGCTTCCTGACGATCGAGGGCCTCTCTCGCAAGATGGATCGCGGCAGCGGCGACATTTTCCTCGCTTGTAGCGGCGCGACGGGACAACTCCTCGACGCGGTGTCGATAACTGTCGCGGGAGCGGAAGTCCATCCCTGCGTAGGCCCCGCCGGGATCGGCTTGCAGGGCCTTTTCGACGACGCTCATGGTCTCTACGAAGAGCCGCCAGTCCATCGCGTTCAGGTAACGCAGGCTGCCGATGCTGTGTCCGATCGAGACCTGGTCAGCGGCTTGAGTTTGATTGGCGGCTCGCTGGAGTTGCTCCCGGGTGAGGTCCTCGTCGGCGAGACGATGCTGCACCCAGCTCTGAACTGTGGCGAGAGCTTGTCCGTTTCCGCGACCGTTGAGGCGGGTCGTGAATTCCTCCACGAACTGATTCGAAAAAGGCGGATCCGATTCGGCCATTTCAGCGAGGACACGCAGGACCGTGACGGTATCGTCCGACGCGGCGAGGAGACGGGTCGCCCAGAAGTCCGCGAGGTTGCGATCGCGTCGTTGGCGGGTGATATGCTCGGAGACGCGGCGCAGATTCTCGATGAGTCCGAGACGCAGCATAATGGGGACAGCCCAGAGCTCCCCGAGAGTGAGCGGCGTGACGGTTTGGTAGGCGGCGACGAAGTGGCTCACGTTCTCCGCATCGACGCGGGCATCGGAATGGGCGATGAGTTCGAGGGCGATCTCATAGACACGTGGAAAACCGGCCGAGACCCCGTTAAGGAGACGCGGTAGTTCCCGGCTGTAGGTGCGCGGGAGGTGGAGACGCGTTGCACGGATCTGTTGCTCAACGAGGTAAAAGTTATCGAGGAGCCACTCTCCCGCCGGTGCGACCTGACGGTCCCCGCCCTCTGTGGCAGTGACGAGATCGTAAGCCTCGAAGAGGACCTTTTCATTTTCATCGAGCCTCAGGAGAAGACGGTTCGGCCCGCGCTTCGGGTCGATGTGGTGTTGCCCCGCCAGGGCGATGGCATGCTGTTGCAGTTGTTCACTGCTGAAAAGCTCCGCCCTTATAGGGAGGCCGCCGGTCGCGGAGTGCGTTTCAAGAGAGGTCCGGGTTTTCCATCGCAGGGGATTCGTGAGCATCGGGAGAGGAGGCGCTGGGCGCGGGAAAAAGCGGGCGTGAACCCGCCCTAGTCGACGATGAGGCCTGATTGCGGCGTTTTCTATGGGGTGAAACCCTACCACCATCCGGTCGCGGTTCTTTCCGACGAGAGTCGGGCCGCGCGGTGTTTCTGAAACGGAACTTCAGAGGAAGCGGCGTATCATCAGATCAAAAAACCGATCTCCGAGGAGGCGGCGGGCAAGCAGGACCGGCCTGGCAAGATAACCGCTGACGTAGCGCGTCCGCGGCCGCCGCGAGCGGACCACTTTGACGATGAGATCCGCAATGAGCGAGGGCGGGGACGCCTTGCCGCTGGAAAAAGTGCGCCTCGTTGCCGCCGCCATCTTATGTGCCGTCCCCGCGTAGGGGCCGTTGCCGGATCGCTCAAGGAGCGGCACGACCGCGAGTTCGCCGAACTCCGTCCCGATCGCCCCGGGTTCGATGATGACGACGCGGATGCCGAAGGGGGCGAGCTCAAGTCGCAGGCAGTCGGACCAGCCCTCGAGCGCGTGCTTCGAAGCGTGATACCAGCCGCCTAGGGGGGTGTAGACGCGGCCGCCCATTGAGGAAATGTTGATGATGGTGCCGCTGCCCTTTTCTCTCATCGACGGGAGGGCGAGTTGCGTGAGCCGGGCGATGCCGAAGAGATTCACTTCGAACTGGCGGCGTGCCTCCTCGATGGGGACATCTTCGATGGCTCCGTAAGCGCCGAATCCGGCATTGTTCACGAGCACGTCGAGGCGGCCCTCTTTTTCCAGAATGGAGGAGACGACCGCACTGATCGACGACTCATCCGTCACGTCGAGGGCATGGACGACCGCGCCGGCTTCGCGCAAAGGTTCCATTTTTGCGAGGCGACGGGCCCCTGCATGAACGCGGTAGCCCCGGGCGAGGAGCGCGCGCACCGCCGCTTCCCCGATGCCGCTGGAGGCACCGGTAACGAGGATGACCTGGGAAGGCGAGGCGGGCATCGAGGAATGAAAGCGCTTCTGGCTACTTTGCCAAGCTGCGGTATTGAGGCAATCCGGCCCTTGCGCGCGGCTTTTCGTATCCCATACTGGGGGCATGAAATTCCCCGTGTCTTTAGCCCTTATCCTCGCTGCCGGCGGCCTGCTTCATTCGCAGGAGACTGCCCCCGAAGCAAAGGAATATCCTTTTGGCCCCGAGTCTGAGCGAAAAGAAGGGGTTCCGCAGGGGACCGTGACAAAACATGTCTGGAAAAGCACGATCTACCCGGGGACACTCCGCGAGTATTTCGTCTACGTGCCGACCCAGTATGATCCGGCGGGCACGGAGAAAGCGGCGGTGATGGTCTTTCAGGATGGTCACGCCTACGTCGATGAAAAGGGGCAGGTCCGTGTCCCCGTCGTTTTCGACAATCTCATCGCCGCTGGTGAGCTGCCGGTGATGATCGGCATTTTTCTGAATCCCGGCTGGTTCACGGAGAAGTTTGACGAGCCGCAGAAATGGAAGGCACCGCAGGGAGTGGGGAGCAATCGTTCGGTCGAGTATGACACGCTCGATGCGAAGTATGCCGAATTTCTAGAAAAGGAAATCCTCCCCGAGGTCGGGAAAGAATACCGGCTCACCGCTGATCCCGGGCAGCGCGCCATCTGCGGGATGAGCTCTGGAGGGATCTGTGCCTTCACGGTGGCATGGGAGCGTCCCGATTTGTTTCGCAAAGTGCTCAGCCACATCGGGAGTTTCACGAACATTCGGGGCGGGCATGCCTATCCCTCGCTCGTTCGCAAAACCGAGCGTAAACCGCTCCGCGTCTTTTTGCAGGACGGATCCAACGATCTCGATAACGAGCACGGGAACTGGCCTCTTGCCAATCAGGAGATGGCCGCAGCGCTTAAGTTCTCGGGCTACGACCATGAATTCGTCTTCGGCGAGGGCGCCCACAACGGCAACCACGGCGGCGCGATCTTTCCCGAGTCGGTGCGGTGGCTGTGGCGGTAGGGGGCAAATTGGTCCCGTCTCCCTCAAACTCTCAATCAAGGGGATGTCGCCATTTCAGTCCGCGAAATCGGGAAAACCCGCGATCTGCCGTGATCCACTCGCAGCCCAATTCGATTGCCAGGGCAGCGTGATAGGCGTCGGGAACAAGGTTGCCCTTTGCTTCGGCTCTCCGGCAAAGATTCGTAAAAATTGACCAGTGCCCCGGACCGGGTGCGAGCAACTTTACTTCGTCCCTAAAGCGGAAATCCTCGATGAATTCCAACGCTTTGTCGAGCGGTGTCGGATCTTTAAAAACCTTCGGGTGGGTAATCACTCTCAGGCAACCGCTCAGCACAAGATCAGAGACGGCGACCCCTCCCGGAGCGGTCATTGCTGACTCCAGCCAAGTCTTGAACTCCACGTGGCGCTCTGCATCTTCCCGATGCGCGTAAACGAGGATGTTGACGTCCAGAAGAATCATCGTCCCTCCATTGATTCGAGGAGAGAGGCTGCGGAAGAGAGGTCGATACCCGGTTGGAGGCCGGCGCCGCCGTAGGTTTTAATCGGCTTTCCAGGTGCCTTGCGCGCCGTCTTGGCCTGAACCGAGAGAGTTTCGCGGAGGGAGTCTTCGATGACTTCCCCCAGTGTGCAGGAACGAAGTAATGAGACCTTTCGAGCCTGTTCGAGAAGAGAATCTTCAATTGAGATGGTCGTTCTCATGCATCAGAGCATACCGAGCTCGCATCAAGATGTCAATTCCTTGCTTTGAGGCATTTATACTTCGACTTCTCCGGGTCACCTTTCAGAACTCCGAAGAACTCCTTCCACGGAGAGGCAAGTAGCATGGAGCGTTGAGGGGGCAACGCCTTCCCGGCCTTGGTGAGCAAGCGGCGTCCTATTCGATGCCCTGCGCATGCTTTGTAGAAAGCATGGGCAGGGTGATCATGCTGCGTGGAGTGGAGATGTTCATACCCCCCGCCTCACTTCACCTGCCCGTTCCCGTTCACGAGGTACTTGTAACTGCACAACTCCTCCAGTGCCATCGGCCCCCGGGCGTGGAGTTTGTCGGTGCTGATTCCGATCTCGGCGCCGAAGCCGAATTCGGCCCCGTCGGCGAAGCGTGTCGAGCAATTCCGGAAGACGCAGGCGCTGTCGACCTCAAGCTGGAATTTCGCCGCGGCGTCCGCATTTGTCGTGACGATGCTGTCGGTGTGATGTGAGCCGTAGTGATTGATGTGAGCGATCGCCGCGTCGAGGTCATCGACCACTCTGACCGCGAGGATGTAGTCGAGATACTCGGTCTTCCAATCATCTTCCGTCGCGGGGATGACGCCCTCGACGCCGGCGAGTTGGCAAAAGGTCTCGTCGCCGCGCAGTTCCACGCCTTTTGCGGAAAGCGTCGCGGCGATCCGGGGGGCAAAGGTCGCAGCGATCTCGCGGTGGATCAGCAGCGTCTCGAGGGCGTTGCAGACGGAGGGTTTCTGCGTTTTCGAATTCACCGTGATCGTCTCCGCCATTTCAAAATCGGCGTCCTTGTCGACAAAGACGTGGCAGATCCCGTCGTAGTGTTTGATCACCGGCATGCGGGCCATGCTCACGACCGCCTCGATGAGACTCGCCCCGCCGCGAGGGATGATGAGGTCGAGGTAGGTGTCCATCTCACAGAGGAAGCGGACGCTCTCCCGATCGGTGAAGGGAATCAACTGGATGCTGTGATCGGGCAAGTCGGCGGGGGCTCCGCCTTCCTGGAGGGCGGCGGCGATGGCGCGATTCGAATGGATTGCCTCTTTCCCGCCGCGCAGGATCGTCGCGTTGCCGGTTTTGAAGCAGAGCACGGCGGCGTCGGCGGTGACGTTGGGTCGGCTTTCGAAAATGATCCCGATGACCCCGATGGGGGTGCGTTTTTTCACGATTTCGAGCCCGTTCGGACGCGACCATTCGCGGATGATTTCTCCGGTGGGATCGTGGAGCCGGGCGACGTCGCGGATGCCCTGCGCCATCGACGCGAGGCGGTCGTGGTCGAGTCGCAGCCTGTCCTTCATCGCCGCCGTGAGCCCGAGTTCATCGGCGGAGGCGAGATCCTTTTCATTCGCCGCGATGATGTCGGCCTCGCGCGCCATCACCGCATCGGCCATGGCGAGGAGGATCGCGTTCTTTTTCTCCGTGGAGAGTTTGGTGAGGGCATGGGAGGCGGCACGGGCCTGTTTTCCCATCTGCAGGACGGCTGCGCCGATTTCTTCGGAAGTCATGGTGTCAGGTGGTGGCGGGGAGGGCGGCTTTGACCCGGAAGCGGGTTCCGACACCGCGGCCTTCGACCAGCTCGGGAAGTTGCTCGGGATGAAGACCGCTCGCGATGATCGTCTCGATGCCTGAATTCACCGCCGCCTCGACGGCACGCAGCTTGCTCGCCATGCCACCGACGGAGAGATCGCCTTTTTCGTCGCGTACGAAAGAGAGGACAGACTCGATCTCGTCGACCTCGGTGATGATGTCGTCGGCCGATGTGGCCTCGGGTCCCATTAGTCCGGCGACGCTGGTGAGGAGGATGAGGAGATCCGCCTTCACCAGTCGGGCGACGATGGAGGAAAGGGTGTCATTGTCCCCGACTTTGAGTTCGTAGACCGAGACCGAGTCATTCTCGTTCATGATAGGAATGACCTGCCGGTGGGGGAGGATCGCGTTGAGAGTGGCGAGGACATTCCCGCTGCGCCGCTCGTCCTGGAGATCGTCGTGTGTCACGAGGAGCTGCGCTACTTTGATCCCGTGGAGGCTGAATTGCCCTTCGTAAAGGTGCATGAGACGGGCCTGTCCCGCCGCGGCGCAGGCTTGCAGCATCTCGATCCCGGTGGGGCGCTGCGTCAGGCCGAAAGCCGACATCCCCGCCCCGACCGCGCCCGAGGAGACCATGATGACCTCGTGACCGGCGGCATTGATATCAGAGATCGCCTGCGAGAGCCGGGCGATCATGGCGTGATGGATCTCGCCGCCCGAGTTCCTCGTGAGAACGCCGGTGCCGATCTTGATGACGACTCGCTTGCCTGTAAATGCCGCTGACATGATGATTACGCCCTGAGAATTGCCTCTTTTCAAGGCGGGCGTGACGATATGGCCTCGCCTCGGGAGTGTAAAGTTGAGTTTCCTGCCCCGAAACGGGATTTGGTCGAGCTTAGCACTTGCGAATCACCGCCGGAGGTCTCATCTTAACCGCCCTCACTGGAGACGCTCTCTCGAGCGCCCGGTGTCGCAGGCACCCATAGTAAAATGGATATTACGTCGGCCTCCGAAGCCGAAGGTTCAGGTTCAATTCCTGATGGGTGTATCTCTCCACCGCCGCGATCATGTCGGTCCCGGTCGGGAAAAAAGGCGGGGAAATCGTAAAGTCTTCACCCGGGGAAACATCTCTTTACGGAGTGAAAGCTTTGCGACAGGAAACAAATACCCCCTTTGAAGCCGGATTGCATCGGGCCCAGGTCCCGATTCTCGGGTTCCTCGTGCGCCTGACGGGTAATCTCGCGGATGCCCGGGATCTGCTGCAGCTGACCAACCTGACCGCCTGGGAAAAGCGCGGCGCTTTCGAGGACGGCTCGAACATGGTCGCCTGGATGCGCGCCATCGCTCTGAATCATTACCGCAACGAAGCCCGCAAACAGAATGCCCGCGCCACGGTGCCGCTCCTCGACACCGACCTCGAGCAAATGGTCGAGGCGAGGCACCTCGAGCGCGAGCGGGAGGAATCGCGAAAGCGGAAGCTGCTCCAGTTCTGTCTCGAGAAGCTGCCCGAACGCCAGCGCGAGGTCATCGACCGCTTTTACCTCGACGGCTGTTCGCTTGAAATTCTCGGCTCGGAGAGCAACCGCAAGCCCAATGCCATCGCCCAGCTCCTCCATCGGGCGCGGCAGAACCTGATCGACTGCGTGCGCCGTGAATCCCACCGCGAACTCGACGGGGAAAGCCTTTACTGATACGAATTCCATGACCGACAAAGAACAACTCGATCACTGGCTCGCGCTGCTGGGTGAGCGTCCGCTCCACGAGGGAGAGCGCGAGGCCTTTCAGGATCTCCTGCGGCGCTCGCCCGAGGCACTCGATGCCTACCTCGATCATTGCGAAATCGAAACCTGGTTGGCGGCGGCGGGAGACTCCATCACAAAACCTTCCGTCGCGGTCCCGGTGGAAAAGGTGAGCGCGGAAAAAATTTCCGACTCCGGCAAATCGGGTCGTTTCCCGTGGCTCGGGGCGGCGGCCTGCGTCGGAATCCTCGTGACGGCGGGGCTGCTTTGGAAAATGCCCCTTTCCCCTGATGCAGTGATTCTCGCCGAACCCGCCGAACCCGCCGTGAAGGAAGTGGTGAAAGGGGAAGCAGCCGCCCCCCTCCTCGCCGACGCACCCGCCGCGGAACGCGATCCCTGGAAAGTTATTCAGGCAACCGGCTCGGTGAAACATCCGGGACTCACCGAGACCGCCATGCCCAAAACGGCCGCAGCGAATCGTCCGATCAAGTTCAATCGCGATATCAGGCCCATCCTTTCCGAGACCTGCTTCCATTGTCACGGACCCGACGAGCACGGGCGTCGCGCCGACCTGCGTCTCGATTCCCTCGCGGGGGCGACCGCCGACCTTGACGGGGCAAAGGCTATCACTCCCGGTGACCTCGAGAAGAGCGAGGCCTGGTGGCGCATCATCTCCGATGATCCCGACGAACTAATGCCGCCGCCGGAGTCTCATCTCGTCCTGACCGATGAGCAGAAAGCGCTGCTGAAACGCTGGATCGAAGAAGGTGCCGAGTACGAAGGTCACTGGGCCTACGTGGCTCCCGTGAAGCCGGCTCCGCCCGTCACGACAGGGGAGTGGGGGGAAAACGAAGTCGATCGTTTCATTCTCGCCCGACTGGAAGAGGAAGGCATGAGTCCCTCGCCGGAAGCCGATCCGAGAACCCTGATCCGGCGACTCCATCTCGACCTCACCGGTCTGCCGCCGACGGTGAAAGAGGTCACCGATTTTGTCGCCGACTACGCCGCTCGCGGCGAAGACGCCTGGCAGGAGGCGATCAACCGACTCCTTGCCTCGCCGCACTATGGAGAGCGCATGGCCCTCGCCTGGCTCGATCAGGCCCGCTACGCCGACACGAACGGTTACTCCATCGACGGCGGGCGCGACATGTGGCTCTGGCGCGACTGGGTCATTCAGGCTTACAACACGAATCAGCCCTTCGACCGTTTCACCGTCGAGCAGATTGCCGGGGATCTCCTTCCCGATGCGACCGAGGCGCAGAAAGTCGCGACCGGGTTCAACCGCAACCACATGATCACCCACGAGGGCGGCACCATCCCCGAAGAGAATCTCACGAATTACACCGCCGACCGGGTCAAGACCACGAGCGAGGTTTTTCTCGGCCTTACCATGGCCTGCGCCCAGTGCCACGATCACAAATATGACCCCATCTCGATCCGCGAGTACTACGAGTTTTTTGCCTTCTTCAACGAGCTCGGCGATCGCGGCCTCGACGGCAATGCCGGAGTGAATGCCACTCCGAAGATCATGGCGCATTCGGTCATCCCCGACGATGAACTGCCCGGATTGCAGGCCCGTCTCGCGAAGTTGCAGGCCCGTCTCGCGACGACCGAGGAGGGCTTCGGGGCCTGGCTCGAAGAGAGAGCGTTGGAGGAAAAAACGCGCGGTGCGGGTTTCGTCGCCAAACCGGTTGAGACGCTCGACGCCTCGTCGCCGAACACGCCCGGTCCTTTTGAGGTTCGGCCTGACGGTTCGGTCTTCCTCAGCGCACCGGCCAAAGGACTCAACGCCTTCAGCCATGCAGTGCGCCTTTCCGATCTTCCTTCCGTGAGCGGCATTCGCATTCATTTCCTCCCCGCGGGAGACGAGGGAAAACTCACCCCGAATCCTGACGGAGTGCCTAAGGTCACGACCGTGCTGGTCTCCGCCGGAGATCAGCCCGCCAAGCAGGTGGATTATCACCGCCAACTTCGTTTCTCCGCAGCGACTGCGAGCAGTTGGGCGGACGGTCATGCCCCGGCAGGTGTCCTCGACGAACGCAATCTCCACTGGTGGCAGCCGACAGTGGCGACCTCGCCGCAGCATCTCACCGTGACCTTCGACGAACCTGTCGATCCCGCCGTCTCGCCCTTTCTCAGTGTCATGATTTTCTACGGCACTAACGAGGCGATGCCTTATCACTGGCGCATCGAGGCCTTTGCCGGAAAAGATACCGACAGTGAATTCCCCGCGCCCGTCGCCGCGGCTCTCGCGAAGGCAGAGAGTGAATGGACGCCGCACGAGCGCTCCCTCGTCCTCGCCGCCTTCCGCGAAAACGCGCCTTCACTGGAGCGGCTCCGTGTTGAAATCGCCAACCTCGGCGAACGGGTTGATGTCCTGACAAAACCCCATCAGACCATGGTCATGGACGTCGCGGCGAAGCCGCGCGAGACCCATGTTCTCGATCGCGGGCAGTATGACGTTGCTCTGGAAAAAGTCTCGTCGAACACCCCCCGCGTCCTCCCGGAGCTCACCGCAGGGGAAAAGGCGAATCGTCTCGATCTTGCGAACTGGATGGTGGACGCGCAGAATCCGCTCACCGCCCGCGTCGCCGTGAACCGGCTCTGGGCGCTGTTCTTCGGCACCGGCATCGTCGCGACAACGGCCGACTTCGGCTCGCAGGGCGAATGGCCGAGCCACCCTGAGCTGCTCGACTGGCTTGCGACCGAGTTCGTCGGGAGCGGTTGGAATCAGAAACAGCTCATCCGCGCCCTTGTCAGCAGTGCTGCCTACCGGCAGGATTCCAGCGCCACCGCGCAGCAGCGCGAGCTCGATCCCCGCAATCGCCTCGTCGGACGCGGGCCGAGATTCCGCCTCACCGCCGAGGCGATTCGTGACCAGGCGCTCGCCCTCAGCGGACTGTTCGTGCCCCGGATCGGCGGACCGAGCGTTCATCCCTACCAGCCGGCCGGACTCTGGAAAGAGGTCAGCCATTTCGGCAGCACCCCCGCGACGGCACAGGTCTTTGTGCAGGACAAAGGCGAGAAACTCTACCGCCGCAGCCTCTACACCTACGTGAAACGCACCAGTCCGCATCCCTCGCTCAGCATCTTCGACGCGCCCAATCGAGAGATGTGCCTCACTGAGCGCGGGGTCACGAACACGCCGCTGCAGTCACTCGTCACGCTGAATGATCCCCAGTTCGCCGAGGCGGCCCGGGTTTTTGCGGCGCGGCTTTTGAAAGAGACTCCAGGAATGGACGATCAGGCCAGACTGCGCGCCGCCTTTGAAATGGTCACGAGTCGGCTCCCGCGCGAGACCGAACTTAACTCTCTGACCTCATTTCTCACCGACGAAAAAGCCCGCTACGCGGCGGACAAAGAGGCCGCTCTCGGAGTCGTTTCGGTGGGAGAATGGCCCCGTGACGAATCACTCGACCCGACCGAGCAGGCGACATGGGCGCAGGTCTCGGCACTGCTCTTCAATCTCAGTGAAACCCTGACACGATTTTAAAAATCGCGATTGCCCTCATGAAAACCAGTCTTCTTCAAACCTTTGCAACGGAAAACGCGAAGCATCTTACGCGGCGCTCTCTCTTCGGCGGTGCCGCTGCCGGGCTTGGTGGGATTGCCCTGGGGAATCTCCTCGAGCGCGATGCCTTCGCATCGAGCCCCGATCGCCTCGACGTCTTTGCCAAACCCGTTGGCGAGGGTATCCCCGGTCTGCCCCATTTTGCGCCGAAGGCAAAGCGGGTTATCTACCTCTTCCAGTCGGGCGGACCGAGCCACGTCGACCTTTTTGATCACAAGGACTTCCTCGACCAACACCACGGCAGCGATCTGCCCGACTCCGTCCGTGGTAGCCAGCGACTCACCGGGATGACCTCGGGTCAGAGCAGCTTCCCCGTCGTGAAGCCGCTCTGGGGCGGAAAACGCTGCGGGGCCCACGGCACCTGGATCGGGAATCTTTTACCCCATCACCAGACCATCGCCGACGAGATGACGATCATCCGCTCGATGTGGACCGAGGCGATCAATCACGATCCCGCCATCACTTACATCAACACCGGATCGCAGCAGATGGGCCACGCCTCCATGGGCGCGTGGCTCAGCTACGGGCTCGGACGGGAGAATGAAAACTTTCCCGCCTACATGGTTCTGCTGAGCCAGGGCACGGGGAAAAATCCCGGGCAGCCTATCTTTTCGCGGCTCTGGGGGAGCGGCTATCTGCCCTCGAGCCATCAGGGGGTCATGCTGCGTCCGGGCGCGAACCCCGTTCTCTATCTCAAAAATCCCGACGGCGTCTCCCGCGACTCCCGACGCAATCTCCTCGACACCCTCGGCGATCTCAATCGCCAGCAGGCTGAAACGGTCGGTGATCCCGAGACTCTCGCCCGGGTCGAGGCCTACGAGATGGCCTACCGCATGCAGACCTCCGTGCCCGATCTCGCCGATCTGTCCGATGAACCCGCCTCGACCTTCGAACTCTACGGAGAAGAATCGCGCCGCCCCGGAACCTTCGCGGCGAACTGTCTCATGGCCCGTCGCATGGCGGAGCGCGGGGTACGCTTCATTCAGCTTTTCCATCGCGGCTGGGACCAGCACATTTCCCTGCAAGCGCAGTTGCCGCGCCAGTGCAGTGACGTCGACCAGCCCACCGCCGCCCTCGTCAAAGACCTCAAGCGCCTCGGCATGCTCGATGACACTCTCGTGATCTGGGGCGGCGAATTCGGGCGCACCGTCTACAGCCAGGGCGTTCTCGGGTCTCCCTCGGCAGGACGCGACCACCACGGTCGCTGTTTCACCACCTGGATGGCGGGCGGCGGGATCAAGGCCGGCTTTGACTACGGCACGACCGACGACTACGCCTACAACATCGTCGAAGATCCCGTGCACATCCGTGATCTCAACGCGACGATTCTGCATCAGCTAGGGATCGATCACGGACGCTTCAGTTTCAAATTCCGCGGCCTCAATCAGCGGCTCACCGGGGTGGAGGAAGCGCATGTCGTGAAGGGCATCCTCGCGTGAGAAGGCCGGCATCAAGGACGAGAAGTCGCAGCTCGCGGTCGAAGGTGTAGAGGTCGAGCACGGACTGGAAGGTCGTGTCCACGCGAAAGCGGTGGGTACCGTGATCGACCTCAAGGGGCAGCCAGTAGGCGCAGAGGCGGTAGTAGTTGAGGTGGCCGAGGTAGAAGGCGGCTTCCTTCGGGTCCGGAATCGTCAACCCCCTGGATACGAGCAGGGCCACCTGATCCTCGCAGGTGAGGGCGGGTTTCGTGTAGGGACGCTGCGAACTCATCGCTCCCTCCTTTCCGCTTCACCGAGCTACAAAAAAAGACCCGCCGGTTTGAGGGTGGAATTTCGCCCATAGCCTTGGCAGGTTCTGTTGAGCGATGTTATAACAAATCGCGACAATTGCGAAGGCAAATTTGTGAAATTTTTCACAAACGACGACAATCTCTTCATTTCGAGCGCCAACTCAATGCCGGGACTGAGGCCGAAGACTCCGTGACGGGTCACCTTGATGATGCGTTCACCAACCCGGACCCAATCGTGTTCCTGCCCGCCGCAGAGCTTGTCCAGAAGGGCGATGTGGTGATACCACGACAATTGTGCAGCAGCTTGCTGCACAATGGTTTCTTCCCGGTTTTGTAAAAGTGCAGCAGCCTGCTGCCCAATTGGTGCCACTCGCTGTGGCGCGATTTGATCAAGGCTGTACTCCCGCGCGAAACGGATCATGTATTTCAGGTTTCGCTCCGAGAACCCCTTCTCCTCGGGCAACTCGTTCTTCAGTGCCGCAGCCAGCCGGGGGATAACACCCGTGCCCCAGCCTTCCTCTTTTTGGCGAGCTGCGATCAGGCAACCGATGTCCCAATACATCCGGATCATCTCGGCGTTGGCCGAAAGAGCGGCGCGCTGCTGTGCCCGGCGGACGCGGGCTTTGATCTCGATGAGGAGATCGCGGGAGATAGCGAGTTCCTTGCTCACTTCGTCAGCCCTCCGATCATGTCCAAAATGCGATCGGTGCACGCTTTCAACTCCGCATCAATCTCGTCCAGCGGACGCGGCGGCTGGAAGATGTAGAAGTGCCGGTTGAAAGGGATCTCATAGCCGACCTTGGTCTTCTCATGATCGATCCTCGCGTCCGGCGCGTGGGGCAGGACCTCGCGTTTGAAGTAGGCCTCGACGTCCTCGCTCAGCGGCACGTTCTCGGTGTCGCGCAGACTGCTGTCGGGGACGGGTTTGCCTTTGCCTTTGCCCTTCTGGCCCACGACGATCTTGCCATCGGCATCCCGCTCGGGCCGCTCGACGGTGATGGTGCGATAACCGAAGGCCTCGTTCTTGAAAATCCGGCTGACGGGGACTCCGTCGCGGGTCTCTTCGCGGAATTCGCCGAAGAGGCGGGTGATGTCCTCGATGTGGGCAGGGCTCAGCTCCTTGCGTTTGCTGCCGAGGCTCTTGCGCATCTTCTGCCAGAAGCGCGAGGCGTCGATGAGCTGGACCTTGCCCTTGCGGGCGGCGGGTTTCCGGTTGCTGACGATCCAGACGTAGGTGCTGATACCGGTGTTGTAAAACATGTCGGTGGGCAGGCCAATGATGGCCTCGACGAGGTCGTTCTCCAGCACGTAGCGGCGGATCTCGCTCTCGCCCGAACCCGCGCCGCCGGTGAAGAGCGGGGAGCCGTTGAGGACGATGCCGAAGCGGCTGCCCCCATCCCTGGCCGGGCGCATCTTGGAGATGAGGTGGAGGAGGAAGAGGAGCGAGCCGTCGCCGACCCGCGGGAGCCCGGGCCCGAAGCGGCCGTTGTAGCCGTGCTCGAGGAATTCCTTGCGAATGATGACTTCGATCTTCTTCCACTCGACGCCGAAGGGCGGGTTCGAGAGCATGTAGTCGAAGACCTTTCCGATCAGCCCGTCGGCGGAGAGGGTGTTGCCGAAGATGATGTTGGCGATGTCCTGCCCTTTGATGAGCATGTCGGCCTTGCAGATCGCGTAGGACTCGGCGTTGAGCTCCTGCCCGTACATGACGAGGCGGGCGTCGGGGTTGAGACCGAGAAGGTGGTCCTCGGCCACGCTGACCATGCCGCCGGTGCCGATCGATCATAGAGCGAGCGGACGACGCCGGGTTTCGTCAGCACGTCGTCGTCCTCGATGAAGAGCAGATTCACCATCAGCCGGATGGCGTCGCGCGGGGTGAAGTGTTCCCGGGCGGTCTCGTTGGAAAGCTCGGCGAACTTGCGGATGAGCTCCTCGAAGACGGCCCCCATCTGGGCATCGTCGATCGTCTCGGGGTGCAGGTCGATATTCGCGGACTTCTCGGTGACGAGGTAAAGCAGGCTGGCCTTGTCGAGCTTGTCGATCTGGGTGTGGAAGTCGAAACTCTCGAAAATGTCCCGCACCGCGGGCGAGAAACCCCGGAGGTAGGAGCGCAGGTTTTCCCCGATGTGGTCCTGGTCGCCCATGAGCCGCTTCAGGTCGAGCGGCGAGGTGTTGTAAAAGAGCTGGCCCGATTTCTTGAGGAGAAAGGGCTCGGGGTTCAGCCCGGCCGCCTCGCGCTTCTCCTTTTCAGTAAGCACGTCGGTCTTGGTGGCCTCGAGGAAGCAGTCGAGGCGGCGCAGCACGGTGAAGGGCAGGTTCGAGTGAACCGGCACCGGGCCTGTCGAAAACCGGGAAGCTCTTCGCGACGATACGCGTGGTCCACGGGGATCTCCGCCCCCCTTCACCACTTCACCTTCCCCAGCCTCAGCGCATTTGAGATCACCGAGACCGAGCTCAGGCTCATTGCCGCGCCGGCGAGAATAGGGCTGAGGAGGAGGCCGAAGAATGGATAGAGCAGCCCTGCCGCGACCGGGATGCCGAGGGCGTTGTAGAGAAAAGCGAACACGAGATTCTGCCGGATGTTGCGCAGGGTCGCGCGGCTGAGATGAATGGCGCGCGCGATGGCGCGGAGATCGCCTTTGACGAGAGTGACGCCGGCGCTCTGCATCGCGACGTCGGTGCCTGTGCCCATGGCGATGCCGACATCGGCGGCGGCGAGGGCGGGCGCGTCATTGATGCCGTCACCGGCCATCGCCACGACTTCACCGAGCCCATGGAGCCGCCGCACCTCGGCGATCTTGTCGGCCGGAGTGACGCCGGCTTTGAACTCCGTTAGTGCCAGTTCCTTCGCCACCGCCGCAGCGGTGCGCTCGTGATCGCCGGTGAGCATGATCACTTTCACCCCGAGCTCGTCGAGATCTTTCAGCGCCTCGGCCGTGGTGGTTTTGACAGGGTCCGCCACGGTCAGCAGTCCCGACGCGACGCCGTCGAGGGCGACAAAGAGAGCCGTCTCGCCGAGCGTCTGGCGCTCCTTCGCCTCGGGCTCGAGCGCGTCGATGCCGCTCACTCCCTGCTCGCGCAGAAAGTCGCTTTTCCCGATGACGACGAGATGCCCGTCGACCCTACCCGAAACACCGCCGCCGGTGCTGGAGACAAACTCAACGACCGGGAGCAGGGCGAGACCTTTTTCCTCCGCTCCGCGAACCACGGCCGCCGCGAGGGGATGTTCGCTCGATTGCTCGAGCGACGCGGCCAGTTGGAGGAGCTTGTCCGGCTCCACTTCTCCGGCGGTCAGGATCAGGGAGAAGCGCGGACGGCCCTCGGTGAGCGTGCCGGTTTTGTCCACGAGCAGGGTCGTGACTTTTTCGAGCCGCTCAAGGGCGGCAGCGTCTTTCACGAGGATGCCGTCGCGCGCGCCGCGTCCGACGCCGACCATGATGGACATGGGCGTGGCGAGACCGAGGGCACAGGGACAGGCGATGATGAGCACCGCAACCGCATTGACGATGGCAAAGGCGAGGCGAGGCTCGGGCCCGAGCCACCACCAGAGGGCGAAGGTGAGCACCGCGATGACCAGCACCGCCGGGACAAAATACGAAGCTACTTTATCCGCCAATCCCTGGATGGGCGCACGGCTGCGCTGCGCCTGCGCCACCATCGCGACGATCTGCGAGAGCAGGGTCTCGTCTCCGACGCGCGCGGCCTCCATCACAAATCCGCCCGTTCCGTTGACCGTGCCGCCCGAGACTGCATCGCCGGGAGACTTTGCCACGGGCATGGACTCGCCCGTGAGCATGGACTCATCGATCGGAGAAGAGCCCTCGACGATGATCCCGTCGACGGGGAT
Source organism: Akkermansiaceae bacterium UBA6138 (assembly GCA_002422425.1). Taxonomy (GTDB): domain Bacteria; phylum Verrucomicrobiota; class Verrucomicrobiia; order Verrucomicrobiales; family DEV007; genus Arctic95D-9. Next base: position 99,339 of record DIVG01000073.1, read on the forward strand.
TTTGTCCCCCGGTCTGACGCGCAGTTTATCGCCGACAGCGACATCGGAGAGCGGCACCTCTTCGTCGCCGGTATCCGTAACCCGGCGCGCCGTGGGCGGGGCGAGATCGAGGAGTGCCCGGATCGCGCTGCCCGTTCGGCTGCGCGCGCGCGCCTCGAGCCACTGCCCGACGATGACGAGGACGATGATGACCGCGGCCGCTTCGAAATAGAGCCCCACGCCGCCGTGCGTCCGCATCGAGACGGGAAAAAGGCCGGGGAAGAAAAAAGCGACGAGGCTGTAAAGGTAAGCGGCCCCGACCCCGATGCTGATGAGTGTCCACATGTTCCAGTGGCCGGTGCGCAGCGAAACCCAGCCGCGACGGAAAAAGGGAGCGCCCGCCCACACGACTACGGGAGTGCTCAGGACCGCCTGAATCCACCTCGAGACCTCGCCATTGATCCAGTGATCGTGCCCTATCCCCGGGAAGAGATGCACCATCGCGAGAACAAAGACCGGGAGCGTGAGAATCCCCGCGATGAGGAGACGGCGGCGAAGGTCGCGCGCCTCGTGATCTTCCTCCTCATCCCCGCCTGCGGCCGATCTCACCGGTTCGAGGGCCATCCCGCATTTGGGGCAATCTCCGGGGTGATCCGAGACGACTTCGGGATGCATCGGACAGGTGTAAGTGACATTCACGGGAGCTTTCCATGAAGGATTGCGCTCCAGCGCCATGCCGCACTTCGGACAGTCTCCGGGCTTGTCCGACTCGACTCCGGGACACATCGGGCAAAAGTATTTCGCCTCTGAGGACGCTTTGACGACTTCGTCCGACCCGTGCCCGTGACAGCACGAGCCCGCCTTCACTGGTTCGGGCTCGGGTTCCGCGGCGGGGTCTTGGCAAAAGCTGCTCATGATTAAAAATCGGGTCGCCTACCTTACCGCAGGAAAGAGCAGGATACCATGGGGGAAACCCCTGCCGGAAAGAAATTCTCCGGCAGGGCCGCCCGCCTGTTCTTCCGGAACTGAATTATTTCAGCTTCGAGAGATATTTCGCCGGGTTCGCCTCGAATTTTTTGACGCAGGGTTTGCAGCAGAATTTCACTTCCTGACCATCATAGTTTTTGACGATCACTTTGCCCATGCTGCCGAGCTCATTATCAGTCACGAGACAAACTTTGAGCGGGTAGGAGGCGGCCAACGCGGAGGGTATGGCGGTGGCAAGGACGAGGAAGGACAGAAGAATCAGAGTCAGTTTCATGGGTGGATTTTGGTTGGTGTTTTTTTAATCGGACCGCCTGAACTGAGCCGGTCCAATCGTGTAACTCCGCCCGTTCCTCTACCCCTCAAAAAATTCCTTTTAATTTAGGAAAGTTCTTTGGAGAGTCTCTCCCGAAGTTCCCGGCGGGCGCGGTAGACGCGCAACTCGACCGCTTTTACGGAGCAGCCAAGCGTGCGAGCCACGTCGGCCTGGCTCATCTCTTCGACGGTGAAAAGCAGGAGCGCCTCACGAAGGTCAACGGGAAGCGCCGCGATCGCCCGATTGACCATGACGGCTTTTTCGTGCAGAGCGGCCGCCTCATCGGGAGTGGGATTCCGGTCGACCGCTTCGTGGACGAGATTCCCCTGCTCATCTTCCACCGGAACAGAGGGATGCCGCTTTTTCCAGCGGACCTGACTGCGGGCGAGATTGGCCGCGATATGGAAAAGGTAAGTCGAAAACTTCGCCACCGCCTTGTAACGATGACGACCGGTGTAGAGCCGCACGAATGTCTCCTGGGTGAGGTCCATGGCCGTCGCATGGTTCCCTACCATTCGCAGAAGAAAGGCCGCCACCCTCTCACGCCAGCGATCCATCAGTTCGTTGAGGGCGAGATCATCCCCCGCGGCGAGCCTCTGCATCAGTAACACATCGGCATCCGTGTTTTCGTCCATAGGAAGGTTCCGATCAATGCGTGCCCGACCCGGGTTTGTGATCCATCGTCATGTCAATGACGTGCGGTATCATCGCCTCAAGATACCTCTTCGCCTGATCGGGCGGGAGGACTGCAGCCGTTTCATAGAGGTGCTCCAGCATCGCGGACTGACACTCGGCGAGAAGGTGGGCGTGCTCGCGAAAGGCTTCCCTCAGCCCGGGCGAGACATCCTTACCGGCAACGACCAGTTCCGTCACTTTGTTGCGGGAGACAATGATTTTTTCGCACAGAATTTCACAGGTGGGCCGGTAGGCAAGGTGCAGCGCCGAAACTCTGGCGAACTGTTCTTCTGTCAGCTTGAACTCGTGTCGCAGCCAGTCTAATTCGGGAAGCACAGGAGAGGCGTGCCCCTCTGCGCGATCTTCCGATACGGGAACCCCGGGCGATCGGCTCGTCAGCACGAAGCCGGCGATTCCCGCCAGCAGCGCCGCGATTAACGTAAGAAGACCCCGCTTCATTCAAGCTTTTCCGGATGGGCCGCCCTCGTCGGATCGATGGAGACAAGATAAGCCGCCATCAACTGGTTCGCATCGGTTTCCGGTGCCGTGAGCCTCCCGAATCCTCCACCGAGAATCAGCATCGTCACGACCGCAGCTGTCGCGATAGCGGGCTGCGCGAGAAGTTGGAAAAATGATTCCATCCAGTCGCTTAATCCCGCGACCCGCGGACTCTTCCCGGCGACCGAGACCTTCGCCCATACTTCACGCTGGAAGAAGGACGGGAACTCCGGAGTAAAATGGGTCTCGCGGAGTAAGAGGTCTAGTTCATCGTCATTCATGTCAGTTGAATCATGCCGGAATTTTGCAGAAAAGACAACCCGCCGGATCATCCGATACCCGGCGAGTTATCGCCACCGGGCCTTTTACTTACAGCAGCTCTTCGCAGCGGGGGCCGCGACATGACAGCGCTCCTCCGTATTTTTCGGCGCCTCGTTCTTCGGAGCGGGCGGGGTATCTTTCTTCACCGTTGCGCAGCAGCTTGTGCCGCCTTTGGGGGCGGGGGTCTTGTCGCGTCCGGCTATGGCAACGCTGGAGCCGACTGCGGCGAAAAGGACGACGGCAAGGAGGGTGAGTTTGGTATTCATGGGGATATTCAGTGGGTGATTTTAGTTTTTAAGCTCGCCTTCATTGGCGTTCGTGAAGTGCAACTCCACCCCTTGGCGAATCCCTCGGGATTTTTTGAGATTTCCGAGCCACCCTCACACCGGCGGCGGACTGGCGTCCGGATTGCAGATGAGGAAGAGGGCTCCGAGACCGAGGGGGAGAAAGGAGCGTCGATGAGCCGTGCCAATCGACCATGAGAAACGGGCGCGTTTCCCGCCAGCCTGTTTTTGGCGCTTAGTGCTTGCTGTCGAAGAAGGCGGCGGCGTTTTGGAGATGAATCCCGCGCTTCGCCGCGTCCATCTTTTCCCAGGTCTTCGCCATCATACTGAGGCGATACTGGCCTTTGAAAAAATCGTAATGGCGGTCGATGAAGCTCCAGAAGAGCCCGTCCCAAATCTCGCCCCACAGACCAGGGTGGTAGTCGGACATTTTCCTGAGGTAATTCGAGCCTGAAAAATAGGGCTTCGTCGTGAAGATCCCGCCATCGGCGAACTGGCTCATGCCGTAGACATTCGGCACCATGACCCAGTCGTAGGCATCGATGAAGAGTTCCATGAACCAGTCATTGACCCGGTGCGGATTGTACTGACAAAGCAACATGAAGTTCCCCAGCACCATGAGCCGCTCGATGTGATGCGCGTAACCGGTCTCGAGGAGACGGCCGATGACGAGATCGACGGGCTCGACTCCGGTCGTTGCGGTCCAGAAGCTGTCGGGGAGGTCGCGGCGATGATCAAAGAAATTCCCGTTCCGCATCTCGACTCCGTGGCGGCGATACATCTGGTAAATGAACTCGCGCCATCCGATGATCTGCCGGATGAATCCCTCGAGTGAACCGAGCGGCACCGTGTGAGCCGCCGCGTAGGCGAGGGCGCGCTCGACGACCTCCTTCGGGGTGAGCAGGCCGATATTCAGCGCGGGAGTAAGAAGGCTGTGAAAGAGAACCCGCTCGCGACAGGAGAGCGCGTCCTCGTAGGGACCAAATTCGGCAAATCGCTCGGCGAAAAAGGTCTCGAGCCATTCACTCGCATCCTCGTGCGTGACGGCGTAGGAGAATCCTGCGGCGCTGCCTGGATAATCGAAAAAACGTTCCGCCACGTAAGCGAGAGCATCATCGACCTCACTCCGGCGGGGCGCGGCGGGAAGCGGCGGCACAGCCAGACCCTTCTTCGGCATGGGCTTTCGATTGTCTTCGTCGAAGCTCCAGCTACCGCCTTCTGGCCCGCCCTGGGCATCGAGGAGGATGCCCATACGCTTGCGCTGCGCTTCGTAGAAGGCCGCCATGAAAGGCTTTTTGCGGGAGTCGAAATGTTTGTCGGCCCAGTCCTGCGGGGTAAGAAAGAGCGGCGAATCCGTGATCGAGAGACGCACTCCGTTCTCTTCGCAGAAACGACGGAGCCGCTTTTCGAGAAGAAAGTCAGTCGGGTTCGCCGTCACAATCTCGTCGAAGAGATTGCTTTTAGAGAGGCTTGTCAGGATTTTTCCTATCGTCTTCTCCCGGTCGTAATCGAGGTAAGTCACCTTGTGCCCGAGATCTTCAAGACGACGTTGAAAGGCCTTCATCGAAGCGCGGTGGAGGACGATCTTCTGCTGATGGAATCGTCCCGGCGAGGCGTGGGGATCGCCGAAGAAAAGGGTGTCCTCGATCAGGAAAACGGGACGTCCCGCCGCGATGGCCGGATGATCCGCGAAGAGCTGGTGGGGAAAAACGAGAGTGACCGATCCGGGCATCGCTCAGAGCATCTTCAGGGTGGAGATGCCGCCGTCGATTTTCATGACCTGACCGGTCATGAAACCAGACTCAGTTCCGAGGAGAAAGGCGGCTGCCTGGGCGACCTCGGAAGCATCGCCGATGCGCCTGAGCGGATGCCGGTCGGCCGAAGCCTTACGTTTTTCATCAGTGCTGAGGAGGTTGCCGGCAAGAGGCGTATCCGTCAGAGAGAGGGCGAGACAGTTCACGCGAATGCCGGGCGAGAACTCCGCCGCGAGGGTGCGGGCGAGCCCCTCGAGCGCCCCTTTGGCGGAGGCGATCCCGGCGTGATAGGGTAATCCGGTACCGACCGCGACCGTGGAAAAAAGAACGATGGAGGCAGACCCCGATTTTTTCAAGGCCGGCAAAGCGAGGCGGATCGCGCGGACCGCCCCGAGGAAGTTTACCTCGAGCTCGGCCTGGAAGTCATCGTCGGTGAGCCGCTGAAACGGTTTCAACTGGATCGTCCCGGGGCAATAGACGAGCCCGTCGAGCGACTCGGGAAGCGCGAGGGTCGCGTTGCGGTCGGTCACGTCGTAGGCCTGGCGCGAGACCTGCGGGATCTCTGCAAGTGCCCCCTCGCTACGAGAGGCGGCAATGACGCGGTCCCCGCGATTCGCGAGCAAACGGGCGATTTCCAGTCCGATCCCCGAATTGCCGCCGATAAGTAGTATGTCACGTTCCATTGTCGCAGGATACGGCGGCGGATGAGATTCGGAGGCGTTGCCAGTTCTTCTCATCCGTAGCGGAATTTGCCAAAATTCCCCGTCGTCGGTGCGGCGAGGGCGGGGGTAGCGCGAGGGAACAGTGGCAGGTTCCGCTTCAGCCGCCTCCCCTACTCCACTCGAATCGTCGCCGACCTGCCGTGGGCGTCGAGGCCTTCTACTTTGGCGAAGGCTTCGACGATCGGGGCCGATTTGCGGATGGACTCGCGATCGAGGCGGACGATGCTGGTGCGTCGCTGGAACATGTCCACGGTCAAACCGGGAAAGGATTTCCCCGCGCCTCCGGTGGGGAGTTCGTGACTGGGTCCGGCGAGGAAGTCACCGACGGCGACGGGCGAATAATTTCCGAGGAAAATCGCTCCCGAAGTCGTGATGCGCGGCAGGATCGTCTCCTCGCTTTTGGCAATGAGAGACAGGTGCTCGGGCGCAAAGGCGTTCACGAGATCGACGCCGTCATCGAGTTTCTCCACGAGCACCATCCAGGCACCATCCTTGAGCGCTTTTTTCAACTGCATCTGGCGGCTGAGAGTCCGGATCTGGCGCTCGATCTCGGCATTGACGGCATCAAGGAGCTTCTCTGAATCAGTCACGAAACCCATGATGCTGTCCCCACCGTGCTCGGCCTGCGCAAGCATATCAGCGGCGATGAAGGCAGGATTGCCGGTGCTGTCGGCGAGGGTCACGACCTCGCTCGGCCCGGGGAGCAGATCGACCGCGACGACGCCGAAGAGCTGGCGTTTCGCCTCGACGACGAAGGAATTCCCGGGCCCGTAGACTTTGAGAACGGGCTTGATCGTTTTTGTCCCGAGCGACATCGCGGCCATGCCCTGGGCCCCGCCGACCTTGTAAATCTCGGTCGCGCCGGCTTCTTTGAGCGCATAGAGGAGCGCGGGATTGACGGTGCCGCCGGGTCCGGGGGGAGTCATCACGACGATCTCGGGACAGCCGGCCGCAGCAGCGAGGCAGACGGTCATGTTCGAGGTCGAGACGAGCGGCGCACTGCCACCGGGCACATACACCCCGACGCGTTGAAAGGGCAAGTAACGCTCCCCGACCTCGGCACCCTGGGCGTTTTTGCCCGACCAGTCCTTGCGCAGGCTGCGCTTCGCAAAATCGGTGACATTTTTCCGCGAGGCGGCGATGGCTTTTTTCGTGGTCGCATCGACGGCATTTCCGGCGGCGGCGAGTTCGGCATCGGTCACGCGCAGTTCTTTGGCGCTTTTGAAACCGGCCTTGTCAAAGCGGTTCGAGAGTTCGATGAGCTCGGCATCGCCGCGCGCTTTCACCCCGGCGATGATGCCTTTGACGATCTCCTCGACTCCGGCGGGCGGGGCGGAGCGACGATCGAGTTTCCTGATCGCCGATGAGAAATTTTTGTCCGTGTATCGAATGATGCGCATGGGGGGGAGTGGGGCGTCCGCCTCGGGCGGAAAAGGTTACTCAACAACAAGCCTGAGCGATTTCAAATATTCGTCGCCTCCGAATTCCGGCGGCATGGACGGGCTCTCGCTCGAGACTACGCGCCGCCGCCGCGACTTGATGCCCTGAATCACGTCGCGCTCGAACTGGGCGGAGGTCAGGCCGAGGGTATTCGCGCAGCAGAGCATCCAGCCGCCGGGCTCGACGAGGGCGACGGCGAGGGCGGCGAGGGCGGCGTAGTCACGGTCGGTGCGGAAGGTGACTCTTCCGTTTCTCGAAAAAGTCGGAGGATCGAGGACGATGCCGTGAAAGGTGCGGCCCTGCCGGGCAAAGGTCGCGAGCCACTCAAAGACGTCGCCTTTGACCCCGTGATGGGCGGCGGGATCGAGTCCGTTGAGGGTGAAATTGTCCCAGGTCCAGTTGAGATAGGTTTTCGAAAGGTCCGCCGTCGTCGTTTCCGCCCCCGCGAGGGCCGCCATTACGGAGAATCCGCCGGTGTAAGCGAAGGTGTTGAGAATACGATCCCCCGGTCGCACCGTTTCCCCGACGCGGCGGCGATTGAGACGCTGATCGAGGAAAATGCCCGAGGAATAGCCCGCGCTGAAGTCGATCAGGAACGAAGCTCCGTTTTCCCGCACCGCAAAGCGCTCCGTCACGAGCTCACCCGCGACATGGGTCGGTGCCGTCGCCGCCGCTTTGTCACGGGGACGCCAGTAGACCGAGCGAGCCACGCCCCCGGCGAGGGGATGGAGAAAATCGGGAAAAGTCGGCGCCTGCGTCTGCACGAGCCATCGTCCGTCGAAGTGATCGACCCACACCCCGGCGGCAGCATCGTGGTAAATGCGCCAGGCGGTGGTGTCGGGGGCAGGACTGGGGAATAGTCTTTTCAAGGTGACGGTAGGTTGCAATTCTGCCATCGCTTCCTACCTTGCGAAACCATGAATTCCGAACTCTCCGCCACTCTCGATGCCGCGCTTGTCTCCGGAGACCTCCTCCGGAGCAGTCACGACAACATCGTCGAACTCCTCGGCAGTTCGGACAGCCCCGTCTGCGAGGCTTCGGTTGCCTGGCTCGCGAGTGAAGGCCACTGGACCGAGCTGAACAATCGCTTTTTCAAAAAGCTCGCTTTCGGCACCGGCGGTCTGCGCGGACGCTCCATCGGCGAGATCGTGACCCCGGCCGAGCGAGGCCGTGCGGCCGAGGGCGAGCGGCCCGAATTCCCCTGTGTCGGCACGGGCAATCTCAACTATTACAACATCACCCGCGCCACCCTCGGGCTCGTGAGGCACCTCCTCAAGACCCACCCCGGCGCGGGCCGCCCCTCTCTCGCGGTCGCCCGCGACACCCGCTACTTCGGACAGGAATTCGCCGACTGCGTCACCAAAGTAGCGGTGGAAAACGGCGTCGATGTCCACCTTTTCACCGAACCCCGCTCGACCCCGCACCTGAGCTTTGCGGTCCGCTACCTCGGCACGACCTCGGGCATCGTCCTCACCGCGAGCCACAATCCTCCGCACGACAACGGCTACAAGGTCTACGGCAGCGACGGAGCCCAGATCGTCGAACCCGAAGCCGGCGCCATCATCGCCGAGGTCGAAGCCGTTTGTGGCGTGAGCTACGACCCTGTGCCGGAAGACTGCCACGGTCGGGTCTTCCCGCTCGGGAAGGAAATGGACGAGGTTTATCTCGCCCGACTCGAGACGCTCCTGCTCGATCCCGCGATGGTTAAAGAGCAGAGCGATCTCCGCCTTGTCTTCACCAACATCCACGGCACCGGCGGCACGATCTCGCCGAAGATCCTGCGTCGTCTCGGCTTCACCTGCGACACCGTCCCCGCCCAGGATGTCGAGGACGGCGCCTTCCCGACCGTGAAATCACCGAACCCGGAAAACGCCGAGGCGCTCCAGATGGGCGTCGACCAGGCCGAGGCGAGCGGAGCCGACATCGTCATCGGGACCGACCCCGACGCCGATCGCATGGGCGTGGTGGTGCGGAACAAGGAGGGCAAAATGACCCTTCTCACCGGCAACCAGATCGGATCGCTCATGGCCTACTACCGGCTCCTCGCTTTCACCGAACAGGGCATCATCAACGAGACAAACCGCGACCACGCCGTCATCGTGAAGACCTTCGTCACGACCGAGCTGCAAACCGCCGTCGCCGCGCACTTCGGCGTCGGGGTAGTCAACACCCTGACAGGATTTAAATACATCGGCGGCAAATTGAGAAAATACGAGAACCAGATTCCCGCCGATCTCCGCGAGGATTACAGGCAGCTCTCCGACACCGGGACCCGCGACCTGCGGCTCACCCACTCGCGCTTTTTTGTCTTCGGCGGCGAGGAGAGCTACGGCTATCTCGGGGCCGACTTCCTTCGTGACAAGGACGCCAACGGGGCCGCCGTCATGTTTGCCGAAGTGGCCGCCTTTGCCCGGTCAAAGGGTATGACCTGCGTCGAGCTCCTCGACGAGCTTTTCACCCGCCACGGGGTCTATCTCGAAGGGCAGCATGCCGAGACCCTCAGCGGAGCCGATGGCGCCGCGCAGATCCAGAAGCTCGCCCTCAGCTACGTCGAATCGCCCCCGACCGAGATTGATGGATCGCCCGTGGCTCGCGTGCGTGACTTTGCGAACGAAGATTTCTACGACGAGGAAGGCGACCCCGTCCCGAAAGAGAAAATGGTCTTCGTCGATCTCGAAGACGGACGCGCCTTCGCGGTGCGGCCCTCCGGAACCGAGCCGAAGATCAAATTCTACCTCTACCAGCGCCCCCGTCCCGGCCACAGCGGCATCGACCTGCCCGAAGAACTTGAGTCCGCCAAAGAAATCGCGCAACTTTCGTTCGATTCCCTCAAAGCGGCTGTCGTGGCGGACATGCGGAAGCGTCTGGGGTAAAGGATTGTAGCGGAATTTGCCAAAATTCCCGGCGTTGCCCCGCGCGCCCAGCGGGGTCCGCGATTGAGTCATTGCCGTAGCCGCTGCCAATCAGGATACTGCGATCTCGGTATGATCGAGTTCGGGGACAAATCGCGTCGTTCGTTTCTGCGGGTGGGGACACTCGGGATGGGCGGAGCCGCGCTCTCGCTACCGCAATTCCTCACCGCGAAAGCGCTTCACCCCGGCCTCGTCAAAGACCGCTCGGTCGTGTTCCTCTTCATGCACGGCGGCCCTTCACAGACGGAGACCTTCGATCCGAAAATGGATCAGCCTTCGGGGATTCGATCCGCCACCGGCGAGGTGCGAACCTCGCTGCCCGGCGTCACCTTCGGCGCGACCTTTCCGCGCCTCGCCTCCCTCGCCCACAAACTCGCGATCGTGCGATCCTTCACCACCGGGACCGGAGCCCACGACATCAAGCCCATCGTCGGGAAGAACTCGCTCGGGGCGAACATCGGCTCTCTTTACGCCCGCGTCGCGGGGACGAACGATCCCGCCAGCGGCCTCCCGCGCAACATCGCCCTTTACCCGAAGGCCGTCGATCCCGAGGCGATGAGCATGATCAAAACCTTCGGCGACTTCGCCTCGCCCGGCCCGCTCGGTTCCGCCTACGCGCCCTACGAACCGGGCGAAGGCGCAACGATGCAGGCGGACATGACCTTGAAATTGGAGCGTAATCGCTTCGACGAGAGACGACTCCTCCTTCACGACCTCGACAGCGCCCGACGTCGTCTCGACGAAACCGGCGCAGCGGGGATGAGCGGCTTCCAGGGGCAGGCCTTTGACATGATCCTCGGCGGCATCGCCGAAGCCTTCGACGTTTCGAAAGAAGATCCCCGCACCCTCGCCCGCTACGACACCGCCTCGCTCGTTCATCCTGACAAAATACGAAAAGTCTGGAAAAATCACGAGCGCTACCGCGACCACGGCCAGACCATTGGCAAGCTCATGCTCCTCGCCCGCCGTCTCTGCGAGCGCGGGGCGGGATTCGTCACCGTCACGACGAACTTTGTCTGGGATATGCACGCCGATGCGAACAACGCGACCGTGACCGAGGGCATGGAGTATGTCGGAGCGCCCTTTGACCACGCCGTGAGCGCGTTCATCGAGGACGTCGAGGCCCGGGGACTCGGCGAAAAAATCCTCCTCGTCTGCTGCGGTGAGATGGGGCGGGATCCTGTCATCAATGCCAAAGGCGGGCGCGACCACTGGGGCAATCTCGCTCCCCTGCTTCTCTATGGCGGCGGATTGAAAACCGGCCAGATCATCGGACGCAGCGACCGCCGCGGCGGCGAGCCCGACGCTTCGCCCGTCCTCATGGAGAACCTCACCGCGACGATCCTCCACTCGCTCCTCGATCTCAACGAAGTGCGGGTCATGGAGGGCCTTTCGAACGAGATCCTCACCGCGATGACTTCGCCCATGCCGATACGCGAGCTGCTCTGACGCCTCACGAAAACGATCCCGCCCCGTCACAAAAAGATCAATCGACGGAGCCGTAAAAATCGCTTGAGTAAGGCATGCCCGTGAAACCCTCGCGCAAGGCAGGGAAAAAAAAGTTCCCGGCCCCGAATCCCCCGCGCAAAACTCCTTTCTCCCCCACCCGCTACTGGCCCGAGGCGGCGGCCCTTCTCAGCGGCGTGCTCCTCGCCCTCTGCTACCCGCGGTGGGAGCTCGACGGGCTCATCTGGGTCTGGTCGAGCCCGCTCCTCACCGCGCTCTGGTTTTCCACCTCCCGAAGACCGGGTCGATCCGCCTGGAGACACGGCTTCCGCCTCGGCTACCTCGCCGGCCTCGCCTTCTTTTTCATCAACGTCAGTTTCATCACCGAGATCTCGCGCGTCGCCGGGACGATCTTTGCCGGGCTCGCCGCGCTCGTCGCCTTCGCGACTTATCTGGCGCTCTATTTCGGGATCTTCGGAGCCTTCGCCGCGACGGTCGGACGGTGGATCCCCGTCAAGGCGGGGGAGGGAAAAGCGGATTTTTTCAGCCAGTCCCTCGCCGTCATCCGCGTCGCCTTTCTCAACGGCGCGGCCTGGTGCGGGCTGGAGTGGGGGCGCGGCTTCCTCTTCACCGGCTACGGATGGAACGGCCTCGGGATCGCGTTGAAGGATCATCTCGTCCTCGTGCAGTTCGCCGATGTCATCGGGATCACCGGTTACAGCTTCGTCCTTATGTTTTGCGGGATCGTTGTCTACGGCACCGCCGTGCGGCTCGCCGGGGAGGTGCGCGACCGTCGCCGCCTCCGTCCCCACTTTGACTTTGCCCTCGGCGTGATTCTGCTAACGGGTCTCTTCCTCTACGGCAATGCCGCGCTCCACCGGAAGCCGGCCGCCACCATCGACCTTCGCGCCCGCATCCTGCAGCTCAATATCTCGCTCGAGGATAAATGGTCCGACGATCTTACCCTGCGCCAGAAGATTATCTTCGAATACCGCGACCTCACCCGCACCTTCGTCGAGACGGCCCCGCTCGATCTCATGATCTGGCCCGAGACCGCCATCCCCGGCCAGTTCAGCGCTCCCTGGGTGCAGGAATATTTCAACGATCATATTCTCAAGGGTGACAACTTTTACCTCATCACCGGACTCGAGGACAACAATCTCGACAACAGCGAGGTCTACAACACGATCACGGTCATGCGGGGGGACACCGGGTCCTACCAGATCTATAAAAAAATCCACCTCGTCCCGCTTGGTGAGTATATCCCCTTCCGCGACACCTTCCCGCTGTTCGAATGGATCGCCGGCGGCATCATTGAGAACGACTTCACCCCGGGGACTTCACACGAACCGCTCGCGATTGAAAAAGACGAACACTCCATCGGGATCATCCCCCTGATCTGCTTCGAGGACACCGTGCCTCGCCATGCCCGCAAGTTCATCCGCAGCGGCCCCCAGATCATGGTCAATGTCACGAACGACGGCTGGTTCTACGACAGCGCCGAGTCGACCCATCACTTTTACAACGCCCTCTTCCGCTGCATCGAGTTGCGCCGCCCCATGATACGGGCCGCGAACACCGGGGTGAGCGGATTCATCGACGAACGGGGCAGCCTCTATGACCGCGAAGGACGCTCGCTCGAGCCACGCATTCTGCGCGATACAGAGAGCGGCTCGACCTACATCCGTGGCAGTCTCCCCGCTACCATCGCCGTTGACCTCGACCCGCCGATCAGCTTCTATGCCCGCCACGGCGATGCCTTTTCGGTGACGATGGGCCTGTTCGCCCTCGTCGCGGCCTCGATTTGCGGCTGGAAAAGGCGCTTCCGGCAGCACGCGGAAAATGGCGCCACGCCTCATCACGGAGTAGACAAGATTAAATGATCGGTTTAACCCTCTCCATTCGTATCAACTCCGGTTCCTGTAATCGAATCCCACTTCCATGAAATACCTCTCTACTATTCTAGCCGCCGCTCTGCTCCTGACCCCGTCGTTTCCGCTCCGCGCCGAAGAGCCGGACAGTCTCAAAGTGAGCGAGTTCATCTTCACCTTCAGCAAACCCTGGGTGCGCCAGCAGGTCGCCAGTGCGATGCGGGCGGGCCAGTTCATTTACGATCACGAAGATGAATCCCTCGCCGATGTTGAGCTGGTCATTTTCTTCTTCGGAGCCGGTCAAGGGGGCGGCACCCAGGCGAACATTGATCGCTGGATCGGCCAGTTCGAGGGCACGCCCGAATCCAAGACCGAGGAAAAAGAGATGGGCGGAAAAAAAGTCATTCTCCTCACCGCCAAAGGCACCTACCTCGAGTCCATGGGGGGCCCGTTCTCCGGCAACAAAACGCCCAAGCCCGACACCACCATGCTCGCCGCGATCCTCCCGAGCGAGCAGGGTGACGTCTTCCTGAAGTTGACCGGCCCGACCAAGTCTGTCGAAGCCATGGGCGACGCCTTCCTCAAGTTCACGGAAAGCCCCTTCGCCGAGTGAACTGAAGAGCAGCACAGGCTTCCAGGCTCGAAAAATTCATCAAGTGATTTAAACCCTGAACTCGCCGCAAAGGGTTTTCGGCCACTCAGTGTCTTGAACTCGTGATCGGCCGCCGCATACCCGGTATGTCATGCCGGTTAGCGGGATCTGTCTACAGGGAGGGGCTCAGCACGAACCGACACGGCGGAAAATCTCTTCCGCGCGGTTCATGCCGCACCCCTCCTCCAGATGGACAGAGATCAGGATGTCTTTTACTCCGCTGTCCTTCCCCCCGGCTTCCCGTTCCTTTGTCCGCTTGAGCGGATCAGGGTCGGACACCGGTTTCTCCCCGGGAACGAGCATGGAGATTTCTTCCATAGAAAAATTGGCCGCTCTCAACTGGTCAACGACGTGCTCAGCCTCAAGCAGGGAATGCGCCAGACAAGAATTCGAATGGGTGGTCATGGCGTTGCCTTTCCAATAATTGATTACCACTGACGGTTATTGGGATAGCGGGACTGCCACCTTGACCACGATCAGGTTTTCCACTTCGGACTGGCGATTATGACGATTGGCGATCTCGCCGATGATCACCTTTTCCTCGGTGGTGTCGACGGGGCCCCTGAGAGTCGTTTGTCCGTTGCTCGTAACTACGCTGACTCTGCGGGCGTTGCCGGAGACGTTCGCCAGTGCATTGATTTCCTTCCGAATTTCCGAAGTGGTCTTCAGGTCAGCGAGGGGACCGCTTTGATTCGCCGGGTCATTCGACTCCGAATCTTCGGCAGAAGCGGAACGGGGATTTGACGACGCCTTGTCGAGGAAGTAGGGCTCGACCGCGTAAGCGGCAAAGATGGCACCAGTGTTCTCGGCACTGGTGAAGTCGGGCCAGCGATCCGCTTTGAAATGCGGCGCAGACTCCAGCGCGGTCTTATTCGTGTCGACGTGCAGCGTCGTGCGATCCGTGCTGAAACGAAATGAGGCTGCGGGAATGGCACTCAGCTCGCCCTCGATGCCGAGAAATTCACCCGTGGTCACCACCAGCGCGACGATCCTGCCGGCGGACAGATCGAGAAGGATCTCTTTGACATCACCCACCACGTCGTTCTGGAGGTTCGATACTTTCATTCCCACGATTTGGCTGGCGCGCTGGATGCCGTCGAGACGTAATTCAGGGATCGAGGCCGCGGTTCCGTCCTGGTTCGCCTCATCGACAAAGTCGAGGGAGGATTCCATTCCGAAATGCTTGTAGACCGCCGTCAGCCTCTCTGCGGTGAATGCTTCCGACCATTTCGATGAGTCAAAGGGAGGCGCGCCCAAAAGCTCCTCCTTCCCCGCGTTCAAACCCACTTGACGCTTCTCAAGGTCAAGGACGAGGGCCCCGGGCGGAACCGCCGTCTCGGATTTGCCGATCCCGAGAAACCCGCCCGTGGCGAGAATCACCTCCACCATTCGCCCTGATTCGATATCGATCGCGATTTCGTGAACCGTGCCCAGTTTCTCACCCTGACGGTTCACCACCGCCATTCCGATGAGTTCCCCCGACTTCGCCGCACCGATGAGGCCCTGGGTTGCGGCGGTTGCGGCGGGTTCCTAAGTGGTTGGCCTGGCTGCCGCAGGTGTTGCAGGCTGCTCCGGATTCTGTGCCAGAGCCGGCGGCGGTGTCGTGTCGGTCGTAGGCTCTCCCGCGACCTGAGCGGACGTGTTGAAAGCGAGCGCGGATAATGCGGCGGCTCCGATGATGGTTTTCAAATTTCGTTTCATGTCTAATTGGATTTTGTGTTTGTTAGTTTATTGAAGGATCAGGTCCTTCAACTGGTCAGCACCTTAGGAGGGGCCGTCCGGACGGGCCATGGGGTTAATCCCCACCCCTTTTACCGGAAACGGAAAGACCGCCGGGTCGAGTTGACGCGGCGGCCTTTATTTCGCGGGGAGGTGCCGATTCTCAACACGCCACACGTTCGATCCCATGACCACTCTTTCCGACATCTTGACCAAACCCGCGAACGGTCTCGAAGACGGTAAAAAGGCCGGGGAGGGTCAAGTTGAGAAAAAGAGGAGTGGCTTTTCGGGGTGTCTTTTTCATCAACGCAACCCCAACGGTGGCTCTAATCCCTGTAGACGAGGTGAAAACCCGCCCCGGAAGACGAATGCCGTGATTCAAATGATCCGGCGTCCCTGGATGATTCGCACCAGAACGATAACGACGGCTACGACCACAAGGATGTGGATGAGTCCGCCCATGGTGTAACTGGTCACGAGGCCGAGAGCCCAGAGCACGAGGAGAACGATGGCGATGGTCATTAACATAATATAGTTTCCTTTCTGCGGAGGGATTGGCGGTGATGTCGCCACTGGTTTCCGCTGAACCGGGGGCGTGATGGTTAGAATGGAAAAATCGTGGGGACCGGGCGGCGCGACCACTTGATCGCGAAACGTTCTACATCGGGCGGTTCCGCGTCACCATAGGCCGATAGTTGGTGTTACGAACCGCCCCGGTCGAATAATAGTAGGCACCGTCAGCGTTGCTGCGGTAGTAGGGCCTGGCCGGACCTCTCTCTATCGATTTGGTGCCGATAGGCCGGGGAGGGGCCGACCACTGCCTTGTGCGGCAACTGCTCAAGAAGACGGGGGCGCCAGCGAGCAATATGGTGAGAATAATCATCGTTTTCATGGCGGGTGACGGCCTCACTTGACCGAGCGCTTTCTTCGGGGGCGGAGCTGGTCAGCTTTTTTCGACTGCAGAATAGCCTTTCGCCCGCCGCATCACGATGGGGTAAATCCCTACCTGCACCCATTCCTACGAGGATGTGGAAACGAACAGGGTTCGTCTCCGGAACGGCGCGCGGAAAAGAGGAAACCGAAGGGTAGGGTTTTTACCCATGGACTCTTCGGAGCACTGGCCCAGACTTTGATCATGGTAAAGGTCTTCCGATCCGCTCACGAGAACAACCCAACCGGAAACACCACCATTTCATTTATCGGCCTTTTGCCGGCATCAACTTCCGGCTCCCGGTCTTCAAATCCTCGCTCCAGTGCAGCCGCAACCCCTTACGGTAACGAACCCAGGTCAAACCCCTGAATAAAATTCCCCATGAGCTGTATCACCGTCCTTCTCGCCGAAGACCACATCATCCTCCGGGATGGGCTCAAAGCCCTGTTGGGCATAGAGAAAGACCTCAAGATCGTTGCCGAGGCAGGCGACGGGCGCGAGGCAGTGGCGCTGGCCGAAAAGCTCCGGCCCGACCTGATCGTAATGGATATCGCCATGCCGCTTCTCAATGGATTTGAATCGACACGGCAGATCCTCCGCCATCGGCCGGGAACCAAGGTCATCATCCTCTCGGCGCATAACGACGATTCCTACGTGAACGAGGCGCTCGAATGCGGTGCCTCGGGCTACCTCCTTAAACAGATTGCCGCCAACATTCTTCCCCAGGCAATCCGGGAAGTCCACTGCGGCACTCCTTGTTTCAGCCCGGGGATCTACCGGCGCCTTGTCCATCACCGGGACCGGGCCCGGGCTGAAGGAAATCCGCATCCAAAGTTGGCTGCTCCCGCCCTCAGTTCTCGGGAAATGGAGGTCTTTCAGCTCATCGCAGAAGGCCACACCAACAAGGACATGGCGGGTCTGCTGGGGATCAGCTTCAAGACCGTCGAGAAACACCGGCACAACGTCATGGAAAAGCTCAACATCCACGACATCGCCGGACTCACCCGCCACGCCATCGAGACAGGAATTATCGAGTGCGGCGTGCAGCCGACGACGCAACGTTAATGCGTTCGTCAAAACGGAAAAAACGACTTATGAAACCAAGAAGCATCACCGGACTCGTCCTTGTCGCCCTGGGCGTCCTCGCCCTCGCCTACCAGGGAATCACCTACCCTTCGAAGAAAGATACCATCGATCTCGGCCCGCTCACCATCACCACCCAGGAGAAAAAGACGATCCCGCTACCTCCTATTCTCGGCGTATTCGCGATTGTCGGCGGAGTGGTGCTCATGGTCCTGGATCGGCGAAAAGCCTAAGTCAGGAGCCTGGTTCAGCGCCCGGTCTCGCAAAGGCCGCCCGCCGCTTTCGAGGCAGTTCGTGCCGGTTTCCTTGAGGGTCCCCGACGGACGGTTCGAGGCTACGGGTTTGAATCGTCGGCGGGAACGGTGCAGGTCACGCACGTGCCTCCGCCCTCATCCCCGCCCACCTCGAGATTACCATGGATCAGCTGTGCTCGATACCTCATGATGCGGAGACCCATGCCTCCGCTCTCCCGGCAGAACTCGGACAAGCCGACCCCGTCATCCTGAACGGTGAGCTGCCATAACCCCTTAATTTTACCCAGGCGGATGAGAATATGTTCGGCACGGGCATGCTTGACGGAGTTCCGGACCGCTTCCTGCGCGATGCGGAAGAGTTGCACCGACTCGGTGTCACCCGGAGTCTGCCTCAAGTCCGGGCCGGCCTGAATCTCGCAAGAGACGCCGAACTGGGCCTGGGTGTGCTGCGCGACGCCCCTCAATGCAGCGAGCAGGCCGTGCTGCTTGAGTTCCACCGGAAAAAAATCCTTCGCCAGGTCCCTCACATTTCCATGCGCCGTCGCCAACATTTCGCAGAGCCGCTCGGCCTCTTTCGCGTGCATCGGGGCAGGTTCCACCAGACTTTTTGCCAGCACGTGCAGCATCATTGCGATGCCTGTCAGCTCCTGCAGAAGCCCGTCATGCAGTTCCCGCCCGAGCCGTTCACGCTCCTGCTCGACGGCCTCGGCGACGGTTGCCTCAAGGCGTTTTCGTTCTTCGGTTTCCAACAGAAGGCGTGCATGAGCTGCCGTCAGTTCTTCCGTACGCTCGACGACGAGCCCCTCAAGCTGGAAGGCGCGATCGGCCAGTTTCGATTTGGTATCTATCAACTCCTCCCGCGCCCGCATCATGTCATCAATGTCCGTGCTCGAGCCGATCCATAAGGTGATCCTGCCCGCTGCGTCGCGCATGGCGAAGGCCCGGCTGAGATGCCATCGATACGCCCCGCCCCTGCTCAGAAAACGATGCTCCATCTCGAAATCGGCTCCGGTCGCTAGCGATGCTTCCCAGCGGCGGATGTTTTCTTCACGATCGGCGAGGTGAATGAATTCCATCGAGCCCCAACCCCGGATTTGGTCGAAGGGCATACCTGCGAACTCCTTCCATTGAAGACTCACGTAATCTAACTCTCCGTCAGGCTTCGCGGTGAAGATTTTCTGCGGCATGGATTCGGCCATGAAACGGAACCGCTCGCCTGCCTCGCGCAGGGCTTCCTCAAACTCCTTGCGGGCTGTGATGTCGGTGATGTTTTGCAGAACCGAAGCAGGATTGCCATCGCCGTCCCGGTCCAGAACTTTGCGGGCCAGCACAGTGATCCGGCTCCCGTCGTGGCGAGTATGGATGAGTTCGCCGGTCCAGCACCCGCTTTGGTGGAGAGCCTGCGTCATCTCTTCCGCCGTTCCGGGAAATGCGGTCTTAAAAAGTGTATCACCGATCTTCCCTGTCACCTCTTCGCAGGACCATCCGTAAATTTCTTCAGCGCCGTGGTTCCAGTAGGTGATTCGGCCTTCCAGGTCACTTACGATGACGGCGTCATGAGTGAGATCGAGGAGTCGGGCTTTTTCCGCGAGCTGTCTCGCCGTCTTCTGCCGCCCGGCGATTTCCTCCCGGAGTTGTCGGTTCAGGTTCTCGGCTGCTTCGGTGAGCTTGTGCTGGCGCAGGGAACCGAGGAGAAGTGCCTCGTTCATCGCGACAGTTGTTTCGTGAGTCTTCGTGCTTTCGGTCACTTGGATCATGACTCCGACGAGCAATTCGTCCGCCCTCAGCGGCCACAACGTGTATGACCAGAAAACGGGATCGGGCGTTGAGTGATCCTTTTCAGTGTGATGCACCGGAGTGCCCGAACGAAAGACCTGCTCGATCAGGGTGACGCATTGATCGCGTTCCGGCAGCAGGTCGGAGAAGGGAATCCCGACGAGTTGTTCCGGCGGTTTCCCCATGAGCTGACAGAAGGCGGGATTGACATAACGAACGAGGTGCATCGTTCCCTCCACGGTGACAATCGGCAAAGGTGCCTCTTCAAGAGAGAAACCCGGAAGGACGTTTGCGACTCTGCCGGGCATAGGTTCTGCAGCCATCGGTTTGGTTTACTTTAAATCTTTGCCTTCGGTTCGGGTGCCGATTCCGCCCGTTTACCTACGCGGGTCGGAATCCCAGTGGTGAGGCCGGTGTAGTCCGTCTGACAAGGGCCGATTACCACGACACCGCGGTTCGTGATGACATACTCGCGGATATCCTTGCTGTGATTGCCGCCTCGCATCTTGACGACCACCATCACCTTCCGGAGCTGGCCGTCGATCTCTACATAACGCATGCGGAGAATGTCGTCGGTGAGAAAAGAGATCGCATAGTGGCTGAACGGCATCGCCTGAAAGGAATCCTCGATCTCGACGGTGCTGAGAACGGTGACCCCGGCACCGGTCAGCGCCCCAATCATGCGATAAAGCGACTCGCGAAAGTCGGCGCGGAATCCGGGCGCAAGGGCCATTTCGAAACCGGCCAGAGAGTCGATCACGAGACGCTTGGCACGGGTGCGCCCGATCGCGTCAAGAATTGCCTGCATCGTCTCGTCGACTGAGAGGTCGAGGGGGCGAAGGTAGAGCATTTCCAGCTTACCGCTCGATTGAGGCTCCTTCAGATTGAGACCGAACCCCCGGGCGCGTTCGGTATATCCATCAGGCCGTTCCTCAAAGAGCGCCATGATCGCCGATTCACCCTGTCGCAACCCCTCGGCAATGAATTGCGTGGCCAAGGCGGACTTACCCGTCCCCGAAGGCCCCGCCACGAGGAGGCTGTCGCCCTCGAGAATTCCGCCGCCCATCATCGTGTCTAACTCGGGAATGCCGGTGGAAAGACGCCGACGCCGCCCCGGCTTCGGTTTTCTCCCGGTAAGTCCCAGGGTGCGGGGGAATGCTTGGAGGCCGTCGTCATTGATGCGGATGGTGTGCAGGCCGGGTACCGATGCCTGCCCGCGCAGTTTCATGATCTGCATCTTGCGAACGACCGAGTTCCGCTCCGCCACCTGCCAGAGCCACAAGAGGCCGTCAGCAATGGTAAACAGGGGATTGTTCCGGATCTCCGACTCGGCGTATTCGCCGACGAGGAATGTTGTCGCCTCCCAGCTCGTGAGGAATTGCGCGAGCCGCTGAATGAAACTCTGCAAATCCGCCTCGCTCGCCTCGTTCGCCGCTTTCCGGGCCACGGTGCGGAAGGAATCCACCACGACAATGCCGGGGCTGACATTCGTGACCTGCTTGACGATCTCCGCGAGGACCGCATCGAGGTCCTGCTCCATGACCACGTCAGCGAGGTTGAAGAGGCGGATGGACTTGCCCAACTTGGACTCGTCGAAGAAAGAAAACTGTTGCTGATAACGGAGCATCTTCACCGCCGGTTCGCCCAGGACGGTGAAGTAAAGCGCGGGTTTTCCGGGCGTCGCATTGGCAAAGACGATCTGGTGCGCCAACGTCGTCTTGCCGCAACCGGGCGTCCCGGCGATGATGTTGAAGGAGAATTCCGGAATGCCCCCGCCAAGGATCTCGTCGAGGCCGCGTATCCCGGTCGGGAGTTGGCGAATCGCGACTTTGAGCGACTCGCTCGCTTCGGCCCGGGACGCGTTTCGTTTCGCGCCGACGTGTTGTTTTTTCATGATCGATATCAAATTTTGAAATTCAGATCCCGGGCGGGAAATTTTGGCCAGACCTCGCGCACCAAGTGCAGCGTCAGCCGTTCGCCGATGAAAGCCACGAGCAATCCGAGCAACTGGGCGACCAGCACAACCCCGCCCATGAGCGCATCGTCCGGAGCGACCGACTCGTCCAACGGGGCCGTTCCTTGCAAGGTCCCGTCGATAGCGACCTCGATGAGACATAGCCAGGACACCTCAGCGCTGGCGAGGGCGAGAGCGCGCATCAGCAAGGCGCGATGACCGCCATTTCCCATGAGGGTCGTGAGATGGGCTCGCATCTTCGCGGAGACGGCAAAGGCCGTGGACACCCCGGAATCGACGGATTGCAACGCCGCCTCATGGGCAACGAGTCGCGCGGCAAAGTTCCGCATCGGTGGGGTGGCTCGGTTCATTCAAGGCGGAGCCAG
Source organism: Akkermansiaceae bacterium UBA6138 (assembly GCA_002422425.1). GTDB lineage: Bacteria > Verrucomicrobiota > Verrucomicrobiia > Verrucomicrobiales > DEV007 > Arctic95D-9. The sequence continues at coordinate 121,296 of DIVG01000073.1, forward strand.
GAGAGGCTCCCTGCGACAGGGAGGTTGCCGTGCGGGCGTAATTGATCCAAAAGGGGTGCGTTTCCGCCGGTTCTTTGACTCAGTCTAGCGGCGCGAAAGATGTGGCACAAGCCAATAAACACCCGACCTGCGTTCCAAGCCGGCTTCGGTCTCGTTCATGATCGTAATGAGAGATAAATCGCATCGGCCGCAAGCGGATCGAAGGCCCCTGGCAGAGCCCCCTGCGTCATCACCGGAAAGCCTTCGGCGGGGTGAAATCCGCCTGACGAGCCGCTGTGAGCGGCCATGGTCTTCTGTCACCCGCATTTCTAGAGAGACAGGCTAACTGCTCCAGCGGCTCGACGAGACTATCCGAACCGGGGAGGTTGCGGGAACGGTGCCGGCGTCCCGCCTCAGAAACCGTCCCGCCTGGCCTCTTGAGGACTTGCACGACCGGATTTAGCATTCGACCGGGAAGACCCGCGACCGCATCCGGATCGCCACGCCCCGCTCTTCTTCCGATGACGAGGTCGTCGCCGCGTCGTAAATGGAAGCAATGCAAGAAGGCGAGGAGTAGTGGTTAGGGGGATTCTCCCGAACGATCCCGACAGTTCGTGACGAAGGCGGCTCAACAGGCGGAGGATCAATAACGACCGTGACGGTGGTGGCGATTGCGAGAGGCCCGATTCTTGGAGATCTCGGATCCCGCAATAGCACCGATCGCGCCTCCGACAAGGGCACCCGTCGAGTTTCCGGTAATCAAGGCTCCGGTTCCGGCCCCGATCGCGCCTCCGGTGAGGGCCCCACGCTCTCCGGGTGTGCAAGAGATCAGACTAAGGCTGATAAAGAGAGCGATGGCGGGAATGCTGAGTTTTGTAAGGTGTGTCATGATATTAATTCTTTCGAAGGCAAGCTTATCGCTGAAACCGGAGATCCCCAATGGGGTAAAACCCCACCTGCCTGGTTTCCCGCCTTTGATGCCCGGAACGTCCGTGAAGCAGGTCTGGCAGTCGTTCCGGATTATGTCGCCGTTGACGAAGATTTCAGTTTTGGCTCCAGGTTCCAAGAGGAGTCCCTCGGCCGATCCTCGCAAAGGTGGTCGAACAGGGCCCCGAACACCGCATCCTTTTCCCGTTTCGCTCTTTCCTGCGCCCGTTCCATTCCGGGGGACACGCCCCGGAGGCAGTATACTTGGCGTGTTCTTTCCTGTCGGACTCTTTCATTCCCTCTCTCCTGCCGATAAGCCCCCGCAGCAGAGCCACCACCGTCATCACCCTCCCGTCTCTTTCTGTTTCAGGATCTGAATCATTTCGCGCATCGCGGGAGTAATCGCTTTCGTCCGGCGACGGACGATGCCGAGAGGGCGCCAGACAAACTTCCCGTTGATCGCGATCTGGGCGAGGATTCCCGACTTGACCTCGGATCGCACACTCTCGCTCGGGACGATCGAGATCGCGTTTTCGATAAGGACTCCGCGCTTCACGGTCTCGATATTGTCGAACTCCACGACCTCTTTCACGCTGATGCCGGCCTGGGTGAACATTCCGTCAATGGCCTTGCGGGTCGGAAGGTCGGGCTCGAAGGAGATGAAACGCTGCCCGTCGATGGCCTTGAGATCGATCGCTTCGCGCTTCGCGAGAGGGTGGTTGGGCGGACAGATCACGACGAGCTTGTCCTTCCAGGCCGGCTCGATCTCGACGCCTTTGCGCTCCTGNNCCGATACTGTAGACCGTGGCGATGGTTAGCGGACCCGCTACGACGTCACGCATCGTCCCGAGTTCCTGCTCGATCGAGTAATAGGCCTGAAGAATATTTTGGGCGGCTTTGAGGAATACTTCACCCTCGGGCGTGACCGCAAAATTGCGACGCCCCCGCTCCAGAAGCGTGACCTTGAACCGTTCCTCAAGTGTCCTGATCTGCTGGCTCACGGCACTCTGACTGATGCCGTTGCGGGCCGCCGCCTCGGAAAAGCTGGTAGTCTCCACCAGATCGCAGAAGACCTGAAACGTTTCGATAGTCATGTCACGGCAGAAGCGATACGCAACACCCCGCCGGTTGGCAAGGCTTCCGGAACGCAAAAAGCCGCCCGGGTGCGGACGGCTTTGGGAGGGTGAGACGGGGCCTGCCCCCGAACCACTCCGCCTCAGTCGCGGTTCATGAAAATCCGGAGGATATACCAGAAGAGCAAAGCGACACTCGCAAAGAGCGAAAGCGCGGCCGAAACATACTGGTCGGTGCGATAGTGATGAATGATGTTGGACGTGTTGTAGAGAATCGCGATCGAAGCGAAGAGCGCCATCGCGCCGGCGAAGAGGGTCCCGAGATTAAAACCGAAGATGATCGAGACGATGATGATGCCGAGCGCGACAAACCCCCCGACCATGAGAAAACCGCGGAGGAAGGAAAAATCTTTTCCCGTCGCGAAGGCGGCGAAGGTGAGCCCGCCGAAGACAAACCCCGTCGTGACTCCCGCCTTGAGAATGACCTGCCCGTCGCCGGCATAGAAGGCCGCCATATAGAGCAGGGGCATGAAGATGATAGCCTCGGCGATGATAAAGATAACAAGGCCGGCATACTGGGTGGACCGCGATGCCTCTGATGCCGCGAGACGCTCCGCGAGGAATGAGACCCCCATGAAGGCTCCGAGAACAACAAGCCAGCCCATCCCTCCGGTCATTTTCTGAATCAGACCCGGTGCCCAGCTCTGGCTGAGAAGGAACCACTCGACCGCAATGAAACCAAGGATCGCGAAACCGAGGTGCAGATAGGTTTGGCGAATAAAGGCGGTGCGTTCAGCCGGAGCTGCGCTGGCGACAGTGAAGGGATTGGCGTAACCGGTGTTCATATTAGGGATAATCAGAATGGTATCAGAATAGTCGAGGAAATCGTCCTGATGCAATCACGAAAGACAAAATTTCAACTGAACTCGCGCTGCCGGATTGCTTCGTAAAGGCAGACTGCCGCTGCATTGGAAACGTTCAAACATTCCACCTGACCCAACATGGGAATACGGATGAGCGTGTCGCAGTTTTCTTTGGTGAGGCGGCGCATCCCCTCCCCCTCGGCACCGAGAACGATGGCGAGCGGGCCGGTGAGTTCGCACGCGAAGAGATCACAGTCAGCTTCATCGGCCGCCCCGACCACGCGGATGCCGCATTCCTCGCGGATGCGCTCAAGAAAGCGGGCCATATTTCCTACCGAGACCACCGGCACATACATCGCCCCTCCGCACGAGACCCGCACCGCCGTCTCAGTCACGGGCGACGCCTTGTGACGCGGCACAATCACGGCGAGAGCCCCGGCCCCCTCGGCGGAGCGCAGACACGCCCCGAGATTATGGGGATCCTGCACCCCGTCGAGGACGAGCAGAAGAACATCGCCCCCCTCCGCGAGGCGGTCAAAAAGGGCGTCTTCAGTCAAGCGGGCAATGCCGGTCGAGGTGCTGGAGTGCACGTTGGCGCGGGCTTCGCGGGGACGGTTACCGGGAGTTCTGGGGCGACGGGGTCGGGACATGGGATCAATACCATGAGGCAAAATCTCCCGCTGTCCAAGCCCTTCCTGAGGCGCACCGGGTCTTTTCCGACCGGAAGCGGAACCTTCAAAAAAGCCGCGCCCCCCGCAGAGAAATGCCGATTAGAGCCGGCAAGGCCCGCGCAAAAGGTTTTTACTTGCCCGGAAACACCCCCTCAAGCTCACAGGCCACCGCGAAGTCGGCTCAGCCAAATCCGCAATAGCCCCGGCGAGGCGAGCCTGCAGCATCTTTATGGTCTCGCAGCGATCCGCGTTTTCGTGCTGCACCTTATAACGCATGTAGGGGTTACTGTTCACCTCGTAGGCCTGGGGGCGACCGTCCACGATCCCGAAATCGATGCGCCCGAAATCGAGACCAGCCGCAGCAAAAACCCGCCTCACAAATTCCTCATGGGGAAAAGCGTCCATTTCGATTCGCTCCGCCCTGTATTGGGCCGGTGTCGCCATCCCCGGTTCCCCGTGCTTGGCCATCCACGACCCTTCGTTCACGGTGTTGGCGCGGATGATCCTGTCCCCGACCTTGAAGGCGGAATGCTTGTGAAAGCCGCCCGTCTCGGGATCCCACTCGGCGGCATATTCGACAAAGAGCAAGTCACGAAGGGGATACCCGGCATCGAGGGCCGCTTCGAGGGCCGCCTTTGCGGCGGCGGGGTCCTGCAACAAATCACTCAAGACCCCGCGATGACCGGAAATAGTCCGTAAGAAAACGGGAAACCGATCCGGGCATTCATCGAAAACGGGGTGGTGGCAAGTGAAACGGTTCACCCCCTCTCGATACAGACGTTTGAGGAGCGCATCCCGGGGAAGGAAGCGCCGGGGATCATTCAACACCTTCAGGCCCGCCCCGCGCAGGCGCTCCTGAACTCGCGCGGTGATTTCGAGCTCGGTGGGCGAGAGCCGGTCAAAATCGGTAAACAGATAAGTTCCCCGGGGAAGGCACGGAAGCCTGAAAAGCAGCTCGTAGGATAATCGTATCGACCCGACCCCTGAGCGGGAAAGAAATCGGGGAAGACTGCGGAAGGTATAGGCGTGGTCGAAGGTCGACACATAGACGATCCGCCGAAAACCTTCCTTGACACTTTGTTGTTTCCCCGTTTTTATTTTGGAGGTTATTTCAATCCATTAAAACGCGCAATAATGAATTCTCCCCAACTTGATCCCTCGAAACTCTACGGATTTAAAATCGTCCTTGCCTCCTCCGGGGCAGGAACGAACACCCCTCTCTCGCTCAAGGTCGGCGGCAAAGAGGGACTCAAGGTCGGGTCGAAGATCGGATCGAAGGTCGGCGGGAAAAAAATCTCCGCCTGATTTGCCTGCGCTTCCCCTGGTTTGATCGCTCATTTAAAGAGCCCTCCATGTTGGCCCCGCTCAGGCTCTTTGAGCCCAGTCTCGAACGTGGCCGCGCCCTCACCGGAGCGGTAAGAGCTTCCCTCAAGGAAAGTCTTGAGCACCTCTCCGCGGCCTGCGAACCGGTTCTCCCGGAGGTGACCGGCTACCTCGCCAATCCCCTCGACATCCTGCGCGCGGGTCTTCCGCTCCCTCCGGAGGCATTCGGGTCCTATTTTGAACTGGGAGAAGCTCTTCTGGGGGGAGATAACGAAAGGGCGACGAACGCGGCCCGCCTCCTCAGCGGCATTTCCCCGGGCTCGGCGGAGTTGGCCTTCCATCGCCGCGGCAGCAGCGGGGCGGCGCTTCTCGACAAAGTCCTCGACCAACGTTGCGGGGACGAGGCTTTCGGGTTTGCGCCGATACCGGAGCCTCTTTTTCTGGAGTTTCGCGAGCTCGTGAACGAGGGGCTCGATTTGCTCAGGCGCGGGTTCCCTGATCTTCACGGAGAAATCACGGCAATCATTTCCGACCTGCTTTTTGCGCAGGCGCCCGAAGGGGCCCTGATGGAATTCGACGGTGCCTCCCATTACCAGTTCTGGGGACTCCTCATCCTCAACCCGAAACATCACCGGACCCCGCTCGCGGTAGCCGAGGTCCTTGCGCATGAGTCGGGACACAGTCTGCTTTTCGGCCTCACCATCGACGAGCCTCTTGTTTTTAATCCCGACGAGGAACTTTACCCGTCCCCTCTAAGGATCGATCCGCGACCAATGGACGGGATCTACCACGCGACCTATGTCTCCGCCCGAATGGCCCTTGCCATGGAAACCCTTGCCGGAAGCGGTTTTCTCACCCCGGAGGAAGGCGACTGGGCGGAAAAGGCGGCGGAAAAGGACCGCCACCATTTTGCGACGGGACTGAAAACAATCGAAGAGTACGGCCAACTTTCCGAAACAGGGCGCGAGATCCTCGACCATGCCCGGCGGTGGGTCGGGTAATGAGGAATGCGGGCAGGGAACCTGCTTCGCGGTTGATTTCGCGGTTAAGTCCTATAGAATCCGTCTCCATTTCCCTCAAGGTTCGAGAATCCGGGAGCCGTCGTCTTTTATGCTGGCCAACATCTCATGCGCTCAATCCTCGGGCAGCACTGCGCTCTCGCATAGCCTCGACCGGCACCCTGACATTGCCTGCGGTGCCGAACTGTTCCTCTTCTGTCATCGCCTTCTCCACACGGACTATCGCCAATTCCGTACCCGGGCGAGATTGACCCGTCTCATCGGCCTCTCAAATCTCCCTTTTTCGACCAATCGATCCCTCTTCCGGCATCTGCGCGACTTCGGACTGACCAAGTCCCAGTTCTGGGGTTGGGCACGGGAAGCGGACAGCCTGCCTGATCTGGCTCGGCGGATGCACGATCATGTGCGCCATCTCTCCGGTAAACAAAACTGGGTCGAAAAAACGCCCTGGAACATCTTCGCGATTCCCTCTTTTCTTGAGTCCTTTCCCGAGGCCCGCGTCATCCACCTTGTTCGGGATCCGCGGGATGTCATCCTGTCCCTATGCCGCCGGAGCCGCGACAAAGACCCGCTCCGCGCCGCCCAGCACTGGTTCACCGCCGTGGCGGCTGCCCAGTCGAGCCGAAATCATGACCGCGTTCTCGAGGTCCGATACGAGGACCTCTGCCATGACTCCGACCGGGAACTCGCCCGGATCTGCGCTTTTCTGGGGGTAAATTTTGATCCGGCCTATTTCCGGGACGACACTCACGCGAGTCGGGGACTCCACCGATGGTCAGGTTATACCGCCTGGACCTCGCGGCCCGATGCCGGATTTTCAGAAGTCTCGGTCGGCCGTTATCGAACGGCGTCGATCGACTGGTCCCCGTTTTCGGCCCTTCGCCTGACAGGTCCGTTTGCGGCGGCGGTGGGGACAAGGCCATGGACTTTGCCTGACCTGGCTCGAAGCTACGGGTATGAGTTGGCGGACGCAGGGCAGGACGGCGAATTCATTCCACTGCACCTTCCCCGCCCCCTCGACCCCCTGCGTCGAACGCTTGACTCGTGGACAGGACGCCCGGGGTATTTCCCGCAACTCGAACAGCGACGATAAATCGAGTAAGGCAAATCCCCCCGGCTACGGGAGATCGGGCGGTTCCACGCGAAAATTCTCAAGACGCCTTTCAAGGGGAGTTACCCGCTGAAATCGATCTCAAAATCGCTGAACGTTTCGACATCCGGATTATTATAGCCGACAAAGGGGATACCACTGAGAACGGCCGCTTCGCGGTCATTGTGTGAGTCGCCGATGAGGACACACCGTTCCGGCGGATAAGCGGAAGCCGCCATCAGGTTTCTCACGAGTTCGTTCTTGGGGGTCGGCGAACCTTCGATGCTCTGAAAATAAGCGGCAATCCCCAGCTTGCCGCAAAGATAGCGAAGTTCCTCGCCGTCGGATCCGGAAACAATGTGCATGGGATACCGGAGATGATTTCGGCGGACAAACTCAACCGTCTCTGCGATGAGGCGCTGCGGGGAAGTGAGCGATTCACGCATGATGGCGGCAAAGAGACCGCTCAGCCGCATCACCTCCTCCTCAGTAACCGACTCCCCTCGTATTTCCTCGAAAAAATACCTGAATTTCACATAGCGTGAGAGCCCCCCGTTGGCCCGGTGAAACTTAATCAAGCGCTCCACCTCGTCATCGGGAAAGCCCTTCAAAACTTCTCTGAAGCCGGCGATCCGGACCGATTCGGAATCGATCAGAACTCCGTCGAAGTCCCAGAGAATAGCCACCAGCTCACGATCTTTTTGCATGAAGAATGCGTTCTACCCTCAGCACGTCTTCGGGATGATCGACCGGGACGGAATCGCTTGAAAGAGGGATCATCCTGACCTCGAAACCGAGTTCAAGAAAGCGGAGAATCTCAATGTCCTCCTGTTTTTCGAGCGGTGTCTTCCCGGTAACGGCGGCAAAACGGGCCAGTGCCGAAGCGGGGAAGGCATACACGCAGATCTGCCGGAAGGCTTCCCGGAAATTACCTTCCTTGTTTCCTGGCACAGGTGACCGGGACATGTAGAGCAACCTCCCGTCGGGACGAAAAACCACTTTTGGAACCCCAGCGCTGCGATAATCCGCCTCATCCTCGATCGGAGCGTAGCCGTTGATGACCTCATCGGGATAATCCGCGGCGGCGGCAATGACCCGTGCGACATCTTCGGGATTCATGATGGGCTCGTCACCCTGGACGTTGATATAGGTGTCGGCTTTTACCATCGCCGCAAAAGCCGCGACGCGATCGGTTCCGGTCAAGCATTGGCTCGGAGTCATTGTAACCTGTGCCCCGAAGGCGCGGCAATGAGTTTCAATCCCGGAGTCGTCCGTCACGATGTGAACCAGTTCAGCCGGGCACGATTTTACGACCTGCTCCCAGGTTCGCTGAATAAGACTCTTCCCCAGAATAGAGACGAGTGGCTTACCGGGGAGGCGCGTCGATGCCATTCTGGCAGGAATTACCACAACAAAACTCATCGATCAAAGACGGGTGAAAATTGACTCGGGGGTGAGGTTTTTGTATGAGGTTTCCGTGAGCGCGACGAGAGACTTGCCACTTAAGCGGGTGAAAGAGGCGAAGAGGGTTTCATTTTCAAGAAAAAGCTCCTGATCCTTGGTTTGCATCGGAGAAGCGCTATACCCGTCGTAGCCGACGAGATAGACGGCGGACGAGTCAAGAGCCAGCGCGATTTGTAAAGCGATAGAGGTATGGGAGTCCCGGGGTTCGAGCGCCTGAATCGTCTCTCCCAACTCACATGCTCCCGGCGAGAGGGCGGCGGGAAGATAGGTCCCCATTTTTCGGGGATATGAGGGCAGGACACACGTGCCCCGAAACCCGGCGAAATCCTCAAAAGCGCTTTCAAGCCGGTAGCCCTCGTTCCCCACCAGGCAGAAATAATGGGCATTCGCGGTTCCCTGAAAAATCCCGGCATTCTTCGCACTGGCATGGATTACGACGACCTCCGGATGGCGCTCGAGAAAATGCCTGATGGGAGTCGCGTGGTCGACGACACTACTCCCTCCGCCGACGATCAGGGCAGGCCGGGACTGCTGCGAGACAGGAATTTGAAGCGGGGGAAGCCGGAGATTGTCCTCTTTTCCGGCGCCCTTGTTCGTAAGGGCGCGGGTGATCGTGTTGAGAGAATAGAAACGCTTGGAGACCCAGGCCATCACGTCGTTCTGGGGGAGCGACTGCACCCCTGAAACCATATAGGGCAGATTGGTGCCCCATCGATGAATCTCCTGCAGCTGGGTGAAAGAGTCGACGACCGTGGAGAGCGCATTGAAGTCAAGCTCCAGTCCGTCACGGGAGTTTAAAACAGTCAGTAGTAACTCCGTGCGCAGATTGCCGGCACCGCGGCCCATCCCGGCCACGGTCGCATCGACGAACTCCACACCGCAATCAATCGCCGTAATCGTGTTGATCAGGGCGAGTTCAAGATTGTTGTGCCCGTGAAAACCGATCGGAACGGCCAGGTGTTCGCGGAGCAGATTCACTTTTCTGCGGACGTCGTCCGGGAAAACCCCGCCATAGGAGTCAACCATGTAGAAAGCGTCCAACGAATTGTTAAGGGAAGTAAGCGATTCAAAAAAGGAGGAATCTTCTTTCCACCGCGACATATACATCACGTTCAAACAAACAAAAAACCCGAGATCCCGGGCCATTTCCACGAGACCGGCGGCGGCGGAAACGGCCTCGGGCGAGACGGCAATCCTGACCATATCGACAAACCCGACGCAAGGCTCAAGGAGCAGTCGGAAATCGGCCGGCGAAAGGTTCTTCTGATCAATCAGGATCGCAATTTTCTTCCGTGAAGCACTTCGCACCCTTTCCAAAACGTATCGGGGGAGGTAGAAATATTCCCCCCGATAGCCTGAAGCGGGAACCGAACGGTAGCCAATCTCAAGATACTCCACCGGAAGCGAGTTGAACGAGTGCAGGTAGGTATCGACCAGATCGGTCCGGAAATCCCAGTTCGTGTAGTAACCCCCGTCCCGAAGACTGCAGTCTAGCATCGTTGCCATTTCAAATGCGGATACGGAAACGACCTGATATCATTGGCCGCTGAATGCGTTTTAAGAAGAAGGTCGCTCTTTTACTTTGAATGCCTGCTAAGACCGCCTACACTGGGCTACCAAGTCACCATGGCCCAACAATTGCAACTTTTTTCGGAGGTTAACAAGACGGTTTTCGAGGAACCATTCGTCTACGGTTATGTCGATAATTTCCTTCCCCCGGAAATCTATCGTGCTCTTGACGAGACCTTCCTGAATCCCCGGGACTCGGATCGGCATCAGATCTTTCGCGATGGAAAAGAACGCCTGAACTTTGTGGCACCGCCAACCCCGGATTTCATACCGGAAGGGTCCCCCTGGGCCGAATTCATCGCGGAAATCGGAAGTGAAGAATATCGGAGCGACATTTTCCGCTGGGCAAAGGCGGGATTCCTTGGATCCCGTTTTTCCTCCGGACAATACGGGGACTTTCTTAAAAATCGCTTCGATGCCGATCCTTCAGAAACTCGATTCAGTTGTGAGTTCTCAAGTCTTTCGGAGTGCGCCAAGCTCGCTCCCCACACGGATGCACCGACCAAGGTTGTCAGCTTTGTTTACTATTTTCCACCGAACGGATGGCAGAGCGAATGGGGTGGTGCAACAGAAGTTTACGAGGCGAAGAAAGAGAAGCATCAGTATAACTGGCACAATCGCTCCGTCTCACCCAAACTGGTAACGACCCGGTTTCAAGCCGAATTTAAACCCAATCGGGTCTTCTTTTTCGTCAAGAACGTCAACAGTTGGCACGGACTTTCCGCCGTGACCTCCCCGCGAAGCTTCCCGAGGCGCAGCTTCAATTTCAGCCTCTCTCTTCCTGCAGTTCTGTTTGAAGACGCGGATGTGGCTTTCGGGAATAATGAAATCAAACGTTTTGAAAGACGGATTTTCTTTCCGGAAACCGTGAGGCAGCGCATCGCCACCTTCGGTGCCTCGCGCTTTAAAAAACGCTGAACCGGCAAAGAGGGAGGCCCCCCCCCGGAAAGTCATGCAGCTCCGCTTACAAAGCCTCTTTCCCGCTATTTTGCATCGGACGCCCCGTCCCTTTCTGCGGGCGGCGCACACAAGGTCTTATTACGCCGCTCTCAGAGAGGATCTTGCCGACAGAGACGGGCCGCCGCCGGAATCAGGCGGTCCCTTCCCCCGCTTAACTTCCGAACTAAGGCGCCGGGGGATCCGCTACGAGCGCCTCGGATCGGGGTGGATGGACGGCTTTCACGCCGCAGTGACAAGCCCGGAGGGCGAAGGCAGAGCGGCTCTTGCTCAACTCTCCGGAAGTATCGGAACCATCCATGGCAGTGAGTTAACTTCACGCGAATGGATTCACTTTTATTGTCTCGCGCTGCGGTTCGGCTTCTTCCGTCTCGGATACGATTTCCGTTTAAAAGCGCGTGAGAGTGCCCTCGCGGCGGCGGGAGATCGCCCCGGACGTTACGGGAATCCCCCCCTCAAGAGGATGGCGGCTCTCATGGAATCGGGAAACTGGGACCTTTTTGACCGAAAACTGGGGGATTCGGGACGACTTTTCGGGAGGCAAACGTCCCTGCTGCGGGATCTTGGTGCGATCCTTCGTCAAAACGGGGACATCCGTGAAATCCCCCAAAGCCGCGATTCAGACCCGGCCTTCGCTGATTTCGTCAGAGATAAAACGATCTGTTTTGTGGGACCGGCGAAATCGCAGCGGCTCGATGCCGCAGAGATCGAGGCCTACGAGAGGGTGGTGCGCTGCAACACGCTGCGTGCTCCCGAGGCGCCGGATCCGGTCAAAGGCGGGCGCTGCGACATCACTTATCTGAACCGGAACCGGATCGCATCGCTGGAGGATCAAGGGACGGTAAATTTCTCAGGCGACATCGGATGGGCTGTGTCAAAAGATGGCAAGTCCCTGAGAGGGCTCCGAAAAAAACTCAGCCCTGCCCGGGGATTGCAAACAAGGGCGACGAGGGATTTCACCCCCGTACTTTTCAACGGCTCCCTCACAGCGGCCCCCAACGCCCTCCTCGATCTCATGGCGCACGGCTCCGGCCCCGTCAAAGTCTTTCATACCGATCTCATGCTCACCGTGGAACGCGCCACCGGATATGATCCGAAGCTGCAGGGCACCACGGCTCACGTGGAAAAATTTATCCTCAGCTGCGCGGGGCCCCACGACCCGGTGACGAGCTACTTCGTGCTGTCGTCGCTCTTCCGCGCCGGAAGGGTCACGGGCGACGAGGGTTTCACTGCCGCGATGTCCCTCGGTGAATCCGCCTACATGGGGACTCTCGAGAAACTCTACGGCCGATACGCCACCTGAGGCCGCCAGGGTTCACGCGGGTGGCAGTCTTCGATTCTTCAACCAAGCCCGCTTCGGCAGGGTCCGGAACCCGGGGCTCAACCGGTCGGGAGAATCGCAAAACGGACCCCGAGGGTGTAATATTTCGGGTTGGGAAAGCGAGGGCGGCGACAGGCGGCGCGACAACGTCTCCCGTAGTTTGACCATCCGCCACCCCGGTGAATATGAAACGAGCCTTCGGCCGGTCCAGTCGGGTCGGTAACGGTCCCGCCATCAAGCTCCGAATACCAGTCGGAACACCACTCGGAAACATTTCCGTGCATATCAAACAAACCGAAGGCATTGGCCGGATAGCTCCCGGCAGGAGTCGTCTTTTTCCGGAACGGCCCTTTTTTCTTCGTTCCGAGGGGCACCCTGCCGTTGCAGTTCGCCTGGTGACCGTCGAGCACGTCTCCGAAATGGAAAGGGGTGGACGTCCCCGCGCGGCAGGCATATTCCCACTGCGCCTCTGTGGGAAGAGACCACTTCCAGCCATCGGGAAGAGGGACCTCCCGGTTCAACACGAAAACGCTCTCGTTCGCTTCCTCCCAGGTCAGGTTTTCGACCGGGAGATCGGGCCCCTTGAAGTGGCTGGGATTTTTCCCGCAAAGCTGTTCATAAAGGCGCTGGGTGCACTGAGCCCTCGCCAACCAGAACCCCCGGGAGAGAATGACGCGGTGCAGCGGTTCGTTGCCGGTACGTCCCGGTTCATTCTCCGGGCTCCCCATCAGAAACTCCCCGGGAGGACACCACACACAATCAACGCTCCCGAATGCCCGGATTTCTCCGGGCTCTTTTCCGACGATCTCGTCCATAATTGCTCGCTTGTTGAAAGAATTCGCTGATTTTAAGCGCCAGGCAGGGCCCGGCTCCTTAAAAACGTCAAGCAATCTTGGATTGTGGAAAAGTCAATCCTCGTTCTTCCAGCAAATGAAGGGTTCCTACAACATCATCATCTACGACCCGGCGGAAATCATCTACGTTCTCACTCCGAAGTGCGGCTCGACCACGATGATCAAGGTGTTCATGGACCTCGCGGGCATCGAAAGCAAAGGGAGGCCGATACGGAAAGAAAAAGGGGAAGCGAGGGCGGAGGGCCTCCTCACGGCGAAAGGCCTCCGTATCGAACGCTGCACGAGGGAAATCCTCATGGAAACCCGGGAACGTTATCCAGGCTACAAGATAATGGCCAACGTTCGCTGTCCCTACGAACGGATCCTGTCAAATTACTATAACAAGCTCAATCGCTTCACCGCTCATTTTGCCCGGAGAATTCATTTCTACGGGAAATTTCGCCAGTTTCTGGGGGGCCCCGCCTCGTGGAAGGACGTTGAGTCCGGGAACCGCCACATGCAGCGTCGGCTCAGTTTCGAAGACTTCCTGCGGGGGCTGGAACTTCATGGAACGGATTTCGACGTCCACTATGCGCCGCAGTTCGAGCTTCTCGTCATGGACAGGATTCTCTTCGACCGCCTCGTCCGTCTCGAACACCTCCAGACCGAACTGGCCTGCGCCATGGAAGACTGCGGGATCGGGCCTGAATCTCTCCGCCGGATCCAATCTCTGCCCCGGTTCAACGCCAGTCTCCGCGACGAGAGGAGAAGCACGCTGATGACACCGGACGCCAAAGAAATCATCTCGCGGCTTTACGCCGGGGACTTCAGCAGGCTGGGCTACGCCGGAGAGCCTCCTCAGGGCGAATCCCTGCCCGGAAGTTAAAGAAAGTCACGATTCGTCCAACCAGCCGCGGTCGTAGGGAATGAATCCGGAAGCGTCCCCGAGCTTTCCGAGCGGTTTGGACCAGCGGTTCTTCTTGCTCTGGACATAACCGAGCTCGATCATGGTCTCCATCAGCTTGAAGGCCGCGATCGTCGGATCGATGACCGGTATCCCGAGCTCCTCCTGAAGCACTTTACCGTATCCGACAAGGGGCCCTCCCCCGAGAATAACGGCTTCCGCGCCATCGTGCTCCATCGCCTCTCTCGCCACCTTGAGGAGACGCTGCTTGAGCACCTCAAAGGTATCCGTTTCGTCCCATTCACTGTAAGAGCGAAACGAGGCGACTTTTGCCTCGATCCCGAGGGCTCGCACGTAATCGTCTTTCGGCGGGGTCCACTTCGTCGTGCCGGTGAGAACGGTGAAACGGTGGCTGATGAGGCTGGCCATGTGATACGATGCCTCCGCAATGCCGAGGACCGGGATATCGAGAATTTCCTTCATCGCATCCACACCGACATCCGAGAATCCGGCCACAATGATGCCGTCGAACTTGTCCCGGTTCTGCCAGGCGATTTTGACGGATTCGGTAGTGCAGATGGCGAGATCAACGTAGCTGAAGACCTTGTAACTGGAAAATCCGGGACGCGACTTGATGTAGGTCGCTTCAACATAAGTGTCGGGACCGGCGATTTCCCGGCACTGAGCCTCCATGACTTCTGCGGTTTCTTTTGCTGTATTCGGATTGATGATGAGAATGCGCTTCATACCAGGAACATGTGTCACGATGGCCCGCCGGTGGAACGATCACTCCCGCCAATGCCGCCGGAAGCTGCTTCGTGAATAGTTGAAGAGCCGCGACAGGGCGGAGAGAACCTTGTTCCCCGAGAGGGATTTGGAAATGGAAAAGCCCTGCGAACGACTTCGTCAAGGATATTCTCATCGCCCGCGCCATTTCCACGATCCCCGGGGCACCACTCCCGGGACAACGCACCGCCCCTGTCCCGGCCCGTCCCATGGAATTCAGCTTGACCGAAATCGATGCCAAAGTTAATAGGCAGGCGGTCGGATCGTTGCCGTTTCTGCTACGGAGAGAAAGCGGCGGAAGCGCCCCTCTTAAAAAATCCGGAGCGACGCCGCCCGTTTCCGACACGAAACCCTAACCCAAGGCAGAGATACTGTGACCGGCAGGACTACCACCCCCTATTTCGCGGAACTGTTTCGAAAAACCGAGGCCCTGGGCGGTTTTTTTAATGCCCACCTGCATCTTGATCGAACGGGAACCTATGAGGCGACCCTGAAGTTGCTTGCGGAAGGCGGGCGCTCGGCCTCCTCTCTTTCTCTCTCGAAGAAACACTCGCTGATTCCCCTGATTCACTCGAGCGATTGCTACGAACCCGACCGACTCGAAGCAAGGGTTGATGACTACGTTGAAAAATTGATCGGGACTGGGACGACGCGTGCCGACACGGTGGTCGACGTGACCCCTGACCGGGTCGGGCTCGACGCGCTGGACCGTTGCCTCCGGATTAAACATCGGCGTTCAGGCCAAATCGACTTCCGGGTGGGCGCCTACACGCCGCTGGGCTTTCGTGATGACGAGCCCCGTCGCTGGTCCCTGCTTGAGGAGGGTGCCGTAATCGCCGATTTTATCGGGGCTCTTCCGGAGAGGGATGACTGCAGGGATTACCCCTCTCATATCGGTTTCGAAGAAAGTTGCCGCCGTGTCATCCAACTCTCCGCGCGTTTGGAGAAACCGATCCACCTCCATGTTGATCAGAAAAATATCAGGTCGGAGGGGGGAAGCGAAGTCGCCCTGAGACTGCTGCGTGAGCTCGACATTGGTACGCCGTCGGACTCGGAACCCCTCGTGTGGCTCGTACACGTGATCTCACCCTCCACCTACGACGAGAGCCGTTTCCACGCCCTGATCGAGGGGCTGCTTGATCGGAATGTCGGCGTGATCTGCTGTCCGTCGGCGGCGATCAGCATGAGACAAGTCCGTCCTTTTTCCGCGCCCACCCACAACTCGATCGCCCGTGTCCTCGAAATGCTGGCAGCCGGCGTTCAGGTTCGGATCGGTTCGGACAATGTCTGCGACATCACTTCCCCCGCCGGGACCATCGATCTTCTCGACGAAATCTTCGTGCTCAGCAATGCCGTCCGCTATTACGATCCCGATATTCTCGCGAAACTGGCGGCAGGCCGCCGTCTTGACGAAAACGAACGAGCCCGCGTCGCGGCGCATCTGGAAGAAGACGCCGATGAAGTCGCCGCAGTGGTTCGCAACAATCAAAACACAGGGCAAATTCCGGAATAATGAAAACCGTGATCGATGAAACAACGGGAACGTTCCCGGATATCCTGAAACTGCTTCAGGTTCAGGCGGAAAAAAGAGGCGGAAAAGTGGCGATCGAGAGTAGCTCCGGCGACTCCCTTTCCTATACTGAGGTGTTGACGCGGGCGACGCGTCTTGCGAAGGGACTTATTTCCGCCTGCGGGAGTCTTCAAGGGAGGCGCCCCAGGGTGGGCATCGTTCTTGAAAACGGACCGGAAACAGCCGTGACCCTGTTGGGCGCGGCGATTGCGGGGGCGGCGCTGCCCTTCAATCCCTCCTACCTCGCCGGCGAGTTCGAGCTCTACTTCCAGGAAACGCGCGTCGATCTTCTTCTCGTCCGCGAAAACGAAGCCGGTCCCTCCGTGGAGGCGGCGCAAAAACTCGGCCTCCCGACCGTCCGTCTGTCGAGCGGCGGCGGTATCGTCGGCATCTCGTCGGAAAACATCCAGTTGCCCGTCCCCGATCCCGACGATGTCGCCCTCGTCCTCCTAACCTCCGGTTCCACCGGCAGGGCGAAGAGCGTCCCTTTAACCCATCGGAATCTCTGCACTTCGACCGGGGATGTCTGCCGATCCATGGGCCTGTCTGAAGAGGATCGTGTCCTCGCGATGTGGGAGCAATACCACGTGGGTGGCCTCGTCGATCTGCTCCTCGTCCCGTTGGCATCCGGCGGCACTGTCATTTGCACGGGGGGATTCGATGCGGCCGAGTTCTACCGCCTCCTCGCCGGTGCCCGGCCAACCTGGGTCCAATGCGTTCCGACGACCCTCAACGAGCTCGTCTTCCACGCCTCCCGCCATGAGCTTCGGCCTCACCCGAGTTCACTCCGCCTCATCCGATCGGTGGCCTCCGCCCTTTCGCCAAGCCTCAAGGCTGAGGTCGAAACCCTCTTTGCGGTCCCTGTCATCCAGACTTTCGGCATGACGGAGGCGGCACCCCTGATCACCTCAACCCGGCTTCCCCCCTTTGTCAATAAACCGAAGTCCGTCGGCTTCAGCTGCGGTCCTGAGATCCGCGTGATCGGCCCCGGCGGTGAAGACCTCAATCCGAATGAGCAGGGGGAAATCGCGATTCGGGGGACGAATGTCTTTACCGGCTACGAAAATGATCCCGTCGCGAACAGTCTCAGTTTCCGCGACGGATGGTTTCTCACCGGGGATATCGGCTTTCTCGACGCGGACGGCGAGTTGTTTCTCACGGGAAGGGTCAAGCAACTGATCAACAGGGGCGGGGAAAAGGTCAATCCGCAGGAGATCGACGATGCTCTCCTCTCCCACCCCGCCGTGGTGGAGGCGGCGGCTTTTCCGGTAAAGCACCGAACCCTCGGCGAGGATGTCGCCGCCGCCGTGGTGCTTCGAACACCCGTGGAATCGGGGGAAATTCGTTCCTTCCTCGCTTCCCGCCTCGCCTCCTTTAAGATCCCCCAGCGGATCGAGATCGTCCCGGGTCTGCCCCGGAACAGCATCGGCAAAATTGACCGCCTCGCGCTGGCGGAGGCCAGCGAACGGGCGATCCTCGAAAACCGGAGCTTCGCTCCTCCGAGAAACGATCTCGAATCATTCCTCGTGAGGCTGTGGGCCGCCGAACTCGATCTCGAGCAGGTCGGGATTCATGACGACTTCGCCACGCTCGGCGGCGATTCCCTCTCGAGTCTCCGTATCCTTGTGGCGGTTGAAAAAGCCCTTGATGTCAAGACTCCCGACGGCTTCGCCGCCTCATCGACCACCGTTGCCCTGATGGCGGAGCGACTCGGCCGAATCGAGTGCGGGCGCGACGGGATCGTATCAATCGCCCGGGGCAGCCGCATCAAAGCACTCGCCGAAGTCGATACGAATGATTTCCTCAAATCGATTGATGTCGGGGCGGCCGGTGAGGAAGACAATCTCGATGATGCTTACCGCCGGCTCCAAACCTGCGAAACCTTGCGGGATCTTCACATTCTCAGTGATTCAATCAAAGTCTACTCCACCCCCCGGGAATTGAGTGATCTTCTCGACCGGACGAGAGGACTGCGGTTCACCCAACCGAAACCGCGCCTTAACCGCCTCCTCTTGTTTCTCCGCCTCAAGTGGGCTCGCTGGCAATGGCGCCGCCAACTCGAAAGAGACTTGTCCGTCACCGGAGGCGGCCGCCGGTGGGAGCGTTCGATTCTCTCACCCAATGCTTTTCTCTACGAGAATCCGGAAATTCCGACAAAGGCCAAAACCCTCATGGTCGGCTTCGGCGGGAACAGGATGCGCCTCATGATGCCCACTTACGGCGTTCTCTGTAATCTTGACCCGGAGAAGTTCGACCTCCTTCTCCTCAGGGACACGTATCACTCCCACTACTCGAAGGGGATCGAGGGAATGGGCGACGATCTCGACTCCATCTCCGCGTATCTCGCCACCCTCGCGGCAGAACGCGGCTACCCGGAAGCCGCCACTCTCGGCACCAGTTCGGGGGGTATCCCCGCTCTTTACGTCGGCGTTAAAAACCGGTGGGACCGGGTCGTCATCGTCGGAGCTGATCGACCCGATTCACCACGCCACAGCATCACCACGGCCATGCTCGAAAAGTTGGCGGCGGATTTCCAACCGGGCAAGCCGGACATCCGCCTCTGCTACAGCGCGAGACACCGGCGCGACCGGGAGTCAGCAGCTCTCCTCGCACAAATCTTTCCCGGATCGACTTTGGCGGGGGAGAAAGAGTATCGTTCCCATAACCTGATGTGGAGACTCTACGAGGCCGGAGAACTGGGACAATTTCTGAACCGACAGTGCGTTGAGTAACCGTTGACTGCCCATAAACCCCATGGATCCATCCCAAGTCGATGTCGTTGCCCCCAATCTCCATCGTCGTTACTCGGGAGTGACTTCGACAGTGATCGCCCTGATCCCCTGGCAAATGAAGGGTGTCCGCATCGCCGCCGCCGGTTGGCATATCCCGGCAACAATTCCGCAGGTGAAAATGGCCGAGCTGATTCTTCACGGGTGGGAGAAACCCCGCGTCTGGCATGCGAGGCGCAACGATGAAATGATCGTCGGCCTGATTCTCAAATACGTTTTACGCCAACCCTGGAAGCTACTTTTCACCAGCGCGGCACAGCGGGATCACACGCGCTTCACCCGGTTTCTGATTCGCCGCATGGACCATGTCATTGCCACGTCCCGGCAGGCGGCGTCCTATCTCGAACGCGACGCCACCGTCATCGAACACGGCGTGGATTTGGAGCGATTTTTCCCGGCGGAAGACAAAACCGCCGCATGGGAACAGGCCGGACTGCCCGGGACCTGCGGAATCGGTGCCTTCGGCCGGGTCAGGGCGCAGAAAGGATCCGACCTTTTCGTCGCCGCGATGATCCGTCTCCTGCCGAAATACCCGGAATGGACCGCTGTCATTACCGGCCTCGAGGCACCGGAAGAGGCAGC
>DIVG01000073.1:141141-176281 GCA_002422425.1 Akkermansiaceae bacterium UBA6138
CTTGAGGCGCTCATTGCGGCCATCGAACCCTATCTCGCTTCCCCCTCCCTGGCACTGGAACGAGGCCGGGCCGGCCGGCGGGCCTCGGAAGGCAAACACGATATCGCAATTGAGGCCGCCGCCATCAATTCCGTCTACGAGACCCTCCTCCAGAGGGAGTGACAGTCCCCTTTTTACCGCGGGAGCGGCTTCCCGCGGGCAATAGTTCTCAGGCTCGCTTGAAAAATCGGCGGATCCGCGAGAAGAAATGGGTCCTCCCCTCCTGGCGGCGGATCGTTTCGAGATACGGAGCGGCACTCGAGTTCTCAAGGTGTTTCCGGTCACACTGCAGGCTGAAGTTAAAGGAACGTCGCTGCATCCCCTCGGGCGCGGTGACGGGACTGAGACCGTGCCAGCTGTTGTGATTCTTGATGAAAAAGAAGAGGCGGTTCGGAACAAAATCGCAGGTGAATGCCGTGGTGACGTCATCCGCCGTGAGGAACCGGTTATTCCAGTTTTTCTGACAGGAAGAATCTTTCGGAACAAAAACCGAGGTGCCGCCGCCGTATTCAGAACGCCACTCATCCGGGGCGAAATAAAGAATGCAGCTCATGAACTTGTCGGGCGAGTCGGAATGCGGCGCCAGGAAAGTTCCCCCGTCGAGAGATGAGAACTCACACTGCATCCTCAGATCCGCCGCTTCCATCTTAAACCGCTCCTCCGTCATCTTCGCGTAGGTCTCATCGGGATGCAGCTCATGATTGTAATTGTCGCGGATCCAATTATAACAGTCGGCGATGTAGCCGGGGCTGCTGATGGCCGCGACCAACTCCTTCCACTCCTGATTGAAGGGAATGTCATCGGGAACCGGGGGAGCAAGGAACAGAATCCTTTTCTTTCCGTATTTCAGCACCTCACTGTTGCCGGTGTCGCCGGGATCAAGAAACGAAGCGGCGAGCCGGCGATAGGTTTCCTCCGGCAGGAAGTCATCGATGTATCCATAGACGTAGGGCTCCCTGAACAGGGTGATACGGCACTCAGAGAAGGGCTTGACGATGGCGGGAGTGGTCATTTGCAGCGGATGGGTCGGGGCGGGAAAGGGATTTCACGAAGGCCTGCCGCTCTGGGCAATAAACTTCGCCACCTCGGCCTCGTTCGCAGCCAGGTGCGCCGCGACAAACTCACGCTCCTCTGCGGTGAGGAGGAGGCCGGCCCCCATCCTCGCCAGAATACCGGGGTGATAGAAACGGAGCGCCGCCGAGAGGACAAAAAGCTCGTCAACGAGGTCGGCGGTGGAATTGGGCGAACAAATGTCGGAAATATTGTCGGAACCCACCCGGACATGAATCCCCGCGGCAAGCATTTCAAGGACTCTCGGGATAGAGTTATAGGCCGGAGTGAGAATGGGACGGTAGGCCCGCATCCCGATGGCGGCCGACGGGCAGGTGATGAGCCCCACTCCGCACTCAACCATTCCTTCAACCATCGCCCGGAACCTTTTTTCGTCGTAAGTGGAAGGGGAAATGAGGTGAACCGCCCAGATCATCGTTTCACCCGTAGCCGAGACCGGACCCCCGACTTCGCGAATCACCTTGATGAGACGTTCCGTGCCCGCCTCGGAGGGCTCGTTGCGCTGATCGGTATGAACATGGAGCGGTTTTCCCAATTCTTTGGCAAGAAGAAGCATACGGCGGCAGTGCTCCTCAAATCCGATGTGGGTCGGGTATTCGTCAATCTCGTCGGCCTCGGGAAGGGCGGCGATAAAGTCGGCCTCCCTTGCTCCCTCGACGATCAGCTCCCACGGCGCGGATGAGTTTTTTTCGAAACCGAACGGGGAGTAGGCTCCCAGACGAAGGTCAATCTCACCACGGCGGGCTTCCTTGATCTCCCGCATCATCCGAAACGCCCGCATTCCCACACAATCGTCCGTAATATCGACAAGAGTATCGGCGCGCCGGGTCTTAACGGCGACAAGATCGTCAATGAACCGGTTCACTCTCGGGATAAAGTCCCCGGGCTCGTAAGCACGGCCCCGATGGAGGGAAGTGATCAGGGAGTGCTTGGCATGCAGGGAGATGTGAGACGTATCGAGGATGCGGTGACCGATGTCCTCCATGTAGATCTCATCAAGAGTCCCGGCACGGTCCAAATGGAGGTGGGCGTTAAAAAATCCGCCGAGTTCCCGCATCGCGTCGTCCAGCCGGCGATACCAGAGGTTGTTCTGTTTTCGGTCAATCATGATGGAAGGCCCCCGAAGAGGGCAGGGAACATTGTCGGCAGGTAGGTCTGAGAGAGTAGAAGTGCTTCGGCAGGCGCTGTTCAGCGAAACCTCCGGCAACATACTCGTTCATCCTCCAAGTCAATTTCAAGTTTCCGGAAATCCGGCCGCCCGGGGGTGCATTTCGTTCAAATCCAGACAGATGGACCCGCCGAACCGGCTGAAAGTTATCCTCCGGCGACGCTCACACCCCTTCAGGGATGGCTACCTCATACCCGTAGCGTTTGAAATCCGCCTCATAAACCCGGGCGATAGAGCAAAGGTCCCTCCCGGAAACTTTCACCGGTATCGGCACCGAGACGTTACGGCGCGGCGGATTTTCGTTCCGGGGGACTCCGGTCACCTCCGCAAGCGCCGCAAAGGGAGCCGCGAGACCTTCCTCGAGGCGGAAGACACGACATCCGAGCGACTCAAAAGAAGTCTGAGGGCGGAAATGGTGGTCGCGCCAGGAGGGATTACTTCGGAAACGAAACAGATGGTAGCGAAGCCACCACCCGAACCCGAGGAAATTGGCGAGACGATACCCGCCCTTGCGCCTCTGGTATCGATATTCGGAGACAAGGCGCGCCACCGGATGCCGGACCACCATGAAGACCAGGTCAAACATCGCGGGGTCAAAGATCTCCTCGAGCACCTCCCGGGGCTGATGCCGTGGATGGATTTCCCGGCCGTCCATGAAAAAAGGTTCGTTGAACTTTTCCGCTCCCAGCCCTGCCAGATAGTTGAGGATCGTCGATCCGGCCGTCTTGGGAACATGAATAAAAAAAACTCTTTTCGAATTCAGGATAAAATAAGGCATGGGAATTTCCAGCTTGGTTGAATGAATCGGACAGAAGGAGCTAAGCTGGCGCGACTCTTCGAATCCTTGCCGAATACGGCTTCCGGTCAACCATTTTGGGCCTCAATCATGCATTTCGCCGGGACATAGTGATCTTCGATGATCCTTCACGGACCGGTCCCGCCCCCGGCTTCGATGCCGCGATCGAGGCACCAGCGCCGCGCCGCGCGGTGTCCGCGCGCCGAGGCGATCCGCATCCAGCGCCTGGCTTCAATGAAGGATGCCTCGACTCCGTGGCCTTCACTGAGGCATCTCGCGTAGTCATACATGGCTCGTTCGTCGCCCATCCCGGCGGCGGAGCGCAGGTGCCCGACTCCCTCGGAAGGATCGATCCCGCACCCCGTTCCATTCAGGTAAAAGAGACCGAGCAAGTGAACGGCCGGGGCCCGCCCCTGACGGGCAGCGGATTCGGCCCATTTGAAGCCACTGTCTGGATCGTTCAGGGAAAGCCTGACCCGTGCGAGAAGTTCCCCGGCGGCGGCGTGTCCGCGGCTCGCGGCGCTTTCAAGAAAGGCGAGTGTGTCTCCTTCGGCAAGACGATTCCCGTCGGACCATTGCAGGAAAGCGTAGCGAAACTGCGACTCGAGGTCTCCTTTTTTGGCCCCTTCGCGAAAATGCGCGAGGGCTTCTCCTGACATCCCGCCCCGGGAAGCGGCAAACAGCCCGAGAACCCGGTCCGACTCACCGTCGTCGCTGCGGGCACGCTGCTCCAACCATTGCCGGATTCGCCCGCGATTTTCTTCGGAATCGAACCGTTCGACGATGGAGAGCAACTCCAGCGCCCCGGGCTCCCCAGCGGCGAGCAGGAGATCCTCAAGCGAAGACTGCGCCGCCCCGGCTCCTTCCGCTTCGAGGAGACGAAACTCCGGAAGGGGAAAAGCCAGCGGCCCGGATTCGCGAAAAAGCCCCCGTTGAACACTCCAGCCGGAAAAGCTGAATCCGGCAACGCAGGCGAGGGCCATCCCGAAAATCACGGCCCAGAAAAAGACGACGGCGACGGAGCGTTTCCTGACGGGTTCGGGCACTCCGCCCTCCTCGTTGGAACCGGCGACGGCTTTTTCCTCTTCAAGCGTCACCTCCCTCCCGACGGATTCCTCGACCGTTGGCCGGGCCGGGTTGAGATCGATCGAGCCGCCGTAAAGAGTCGATTGCAGGAATCGCCCGAGACTCTCGTCAGGCTCCCCCGAGACCTTCGCGGAACCGGCCGCATCGGTCGCCGATTCTCCCCGGGGCTCCATCGCGGCGGCATCCCGTTTTGCAAAATCAAGGAAAAGGTTCCCGCTCACACCGGAAGGTTCCGTGCGGAGCCGTTCGCGATAATGATCGAAGAGCGCGGCGAGACCGGCGGGGACCGCATCATTCGCGATGACAGGACAGCTCCAGCGAAAGCGGGTTCCGGTAAGAAGATACCAGAGCAGCGGCAGGGCGATGGCGGAGCGTCGGACGCTCTCATCCTGTTTTCCCGGCAGCCTCGCAAGAGCCCGCACCCGGGAGGGCAAATGAACGCCCTCCATCAATGTCGGGAGCGTCTGGTGGAGGCGGAATTTCAGGGGAAATGAAGCCCATGCAGCCTCCCCTTTTCGCTCGATCAGCCGCGCTGAGCCGGCCAATGAACGCGTTCCGGTGAGGAGCAGCACATTTTCCACCGGCAGCCACCACACGGCGCAGGCCCCGGCTTGTCGCTCAAGGACGTCGAGGGCCGTATTGATTGCCGTCGCCATTTTCTGGGCGCTCTCAAAGACGAGCGGCCCCGCCCTCGCGACAAGAGCGCCGAGATCGCCCCCCTCGATGCACTCCTCGCCGATGAGAGTGATGGACTCGCGATCCTCAACGTAGTTCACACGAAGCTGATGTATCATCCCGCGTCCGGGGCGGCGAGTCGCCTCGTGGTGCTGATTAAGCCATCCCTCGCGCGGGATCGCCCCCGGGCCGGGGAGCAACTGCAGACGCGCCGCACTGCCGCGGAGGTGCACGGGAATCGCGTAGCGCTCACCGGCCGGATCAAAGGCCGACTCGAGGATGTCACGAGACGCCCGCTCACCCGAACTCACGAGGTCCCGGCGCATCCATTCACGCAAAGGCATGAGCGGCACCGCGATCCGGGACGGCTCGTCCGGCGCGGCGGCGGCACCGTTTTGCATCGCCGAAACGAACTCGCGACGGGTCTCCCCAGCGCCTTCTTCGAGGGTTCGCAGGATAACATCGCACAGCGCGGCATCGAGTTCGTCGAAGTGCCGCGGGAGTGAGTCGCGATCAAAGGTGCGAACAGGAACCCCGCCGATGAGCGAGCAGAAGATCTGGGCAAGGCTCCACTCGAGAGAGTGCTCCCGCACCTGGGCACCGGGTTTGGTCCAGCCGTGGAACTCGGAGAAAACGGGGAAGATCCGACCGTGGCGATTCATCACGATCTCAAAGTTCACCGTCGAAAAACGCATCAATGAGGGCGGCCGGGCCGCGAGCGATTCGAAGAACGCGAAAAGCTGGAGGACCCAGTCACAGGCGACAGGAAGAGAGACGCCGCCGGTGCGCCCGAGGTAGTCGGGAAGAGGCTCACCGTCCCGCATCGCGTCGGCATAAAAAAGTTCTTCCGCATCGCGCCCCCACGAGATGAGGCGCGCGAGATGGCGGCTGCGAAGCCCGGCGATCTGCCCGAGATCCTCCTGAAAAGCACTCAGCTTGTCCTGACGCGCCGCCGCCCCTTCGAAAATGTGCAGCCTGGCGAGCCCCCATCGCTCACAGTCAAGAACGAGGAGGGTCTTTTCGTCGGCACCCCGCGAGGGAAGAGTGACCACCTTTCCTCCCGCATCCCGGACGAAGCGATACTGGGCGAACTCGGCAATCGGGGAAATTCTCATCGAGGCAAGTCAGGAAAATCTGCCGGCGGGCCGGACGGGGGAAGCGCCGTTATAATATTTTCAATAAGCGGTTGAGGAGGCGGCACGAAAGGTAGATGTTCCGGCTTCGGAAGTCATTTCCAAACCTTCCCCAACGCATCCTATCATGTCGCAAGAAAGGCGCAGCAGTATATCACGTCGTACCGGCGAAACCGACATCCAACTGGAACTCGGCATCGAAGGGACCGGCATCTCCGCGATCTCGACGGAAGTGCCCTTTTTTGACCACATGCTGACGCTCTTCGCCAAGCACGGCCGCTTCGATCTTCAGGTCAAAGCGGCCGGCGACATCGAGATAGACTATCACCACACCGTCGAGGACACCGGTATCGTCCTCGGTCAGGCCTTTCTTGAGGCTCTTGGGGAAAAGCGGGGCATTTTCCGCTACGGGTCAGGGCATTTCCCGATGGACGAGACCCTCGTGCGGGTCGCCCTCGATGTGAGCGGCCGCCCCTTCCTCGATTACCGCGGACCTGCGGGCGTGCCCCATGTCGGGGAAAAGTTCAACTTCACTCTCGTCGAGGAATTCCTGCGGGCCTTTGCCTTCAATTCCCTCATCAATCTCCACGTCGAGATCATCTACGGTCGTGACCCGCATCACATGGCCGAGGCGATTTTCAAGGGGCTGGCCCGGTCCCTCGATGCCGCAACGCAGATCGATCCCCGTATCGCAGGCGACATCCCGAGCACAAAAGACCTGCTTTAAAAGAAAGCCGGTCGGGTCTAAGAATCAGCATGTCCAATCGCGTCGGTGTCATCGATTACGGGGGCGGCAATCTCCGCAATGTCCTCAATGTCCTGAAATTCCTCGGGCACGAGGGTTCTCTCGTGTCGTCGCCGAAGGATCTCGGATCGGTGGATCGCCTCCTCTTCCCCGGAGTCGGTTCATTCGGCGATTGTGTGGCGGAACTCGATCGTAAAAAACTGCGCGAGCCCATCGCCGCGTGGCTCGCGGCGGATCGTCCCTACTTTGGAATCTGTCTCGGCTATCAGGTTCTCTTTGAACAATCCCGCGAAACCCCCGGGGTAAAGGGACTTGGAATTTTCGACGGCGAGGTCGTGCATTTTCCGGCCCGCCCCGGCATGAAAGTCCCCCATATGGGCTGGAATGAAGTGACCCCGACAGACCCCTCTTTTTATGTCTGGCAGAATACCCCCGACCCGCTCTATCTGTATTTTGTCCACTCCTACTACCCGAAGCCGGAGGATACCTCCCTCATCGCCTCGACCACGAACTACGGCGGTGACTTCGCCTCAAGCATCTCGCGCGGGCGGACTTTTGCAGGGCAATTTCACCCCGAGCGCAGCCAGGAGGCCGGTCTGAAGCTCATCGCCAATTTCCTGGAGGCTCCGCTTTGAAAAGACGGGGGATCTTCAGTTCGCCACCCGCATGGGCATGATGACGTAGAGGAAGGGCTCGTCAATCTTGATAACGCCGGGACTGCTCTCGTCAATGAGATCGATGAAGATCTCATCCTGATCGAGGTTGCGGAGCGGCGCCATGACAAACTCGGGATTGAAGGCGACGACGATGCGGGGCCCGTCGTAGCGGACATCAATGACCTCTTCGGCCTCACCGATCTCGGGCGAGTTGGCGGAAATGGCGAGACGGTTGTCCTCAAAGGCGAACTTGATCGAGTTTGTCTTTTCGTTCACGAGGAGGCTGACGCGCTTCACTGCGCTCTGGAGCACCTCGCGCTCGACGGTGACACGATAGTTCGCCTGACCAGGAATGACCTGGCGGAAATTCGGGTAATTCCCCTCGATCAACTTGGTAATGAGGAGGCTGCCGTTGAGCTCAAAGCTTGCCTGGCTATCGGAGATCGCGACTTTAAGCTCGCCGGAATTTTCAAGGAGGCGTTGCAGCTCATTGACCGCCTTGGTCGGGATGATTACGCTAGACTCCTGACCGGCCGGGAACTCAAGGTCCTGCTCGACCATGGCGAGACGGCGTCCGTCCGTCGCCACGAGAGTGAGCATCCCCTCTCCAATGATGCAGTTGACCCCGTTGAGGACATACCGGGTCTCATCAGTGGAAATCGCGTAGGAGGTCTTGCGGAGCGCGTCCCGCAGGAGCTTCTGGTCAATCGTAAATTCCCTCGCTTCGCCGAACTCGCCGATGACGGGGAATTCGGAGCCGGGAAGACCGAGAATCTTGAAAAAACTGGGACCGCTCTTCACCGTCGCGGCGTTGTCGGCGTTTACCTCAAAATCGATCTCCGAGGTCGGCAGCTCGCGAACAATGCTTGCGAGACGACGGGCCGGAAGCGTCGTCGAACCGGTCACCGCCACTTTCGCGGCAATCCGCTTCGTGATCGTCACATCCAGATCGGTCGTGGAAAGCTGCAAACCCAGTTCGTCGGCCTCAATGAGAACGTTCGAGAGGATGGGAAGCGTCGTCCTCGTGCTGACGACATGCTGCACCTGGTTTAGGGCGTCCTGAAAAACGTCTTTATCAATCTGAAATCTCATTATTTACAATGCTCCGTGTATGAACTTGGACCTAGCATCTCTCTGCGTCAAACTTCATTCCAGCCCGCCTCGACCACTTTTGAGCCGAGCCGCGGGTTGGGAGGGTATTGGTTCCGCGGGACCCGCGGGCTGTCCATCACCGACCCGCCCCGAACGAGGCGGCGCTTGATGAGCTCAACGGTGCTTTTGAAAGAGGCGGAATCGTCGCAGCGCTTCTTCACCTTGCGCACCGCGTAGATGACCGTTCCATGGTCCTTCGCAAAGGCGGCGGCCACCTCCACAAGAGAAAGATCGGTGAGAGTGCGAACCAGATACATCGCGGTCTGCCGCGCCTCGGCGACGCGAGCGGTCCGCTTTTTCCCGTTGATAATCTGCACGTCGAGATCGTAATGCTCGGCCACGGCGCGCTTGATCTCATCGACCCCGACCTGACGCGTCTCCTGACCGCCGCTGATATCGGCGATGACCTCGACGACCTGGGCGGGAGAGACGGGTGACTCGCTCATCGTCGTGACCATGGCAACGCGGATGAGAGCCCCCTCGAGCGCCCTGACGTTGCCACGGACCCGCTCAACGATAACGTTGATGAGATCATCGCTGACCTGCATCTTCCAGTCATCGCGCTTGCGACGCAGAATCGCCGCGCGTGTCTCGAGACCGGGGCGGTGAATCTCGACCCCGAGGCCCCACTGAAAGCGGGAAACCAGCCTGTCCTCAAGCTCGACGATCTCCGAAGCGGGGCAATCGCTCGCCAGAACGATCTGCTTTTGGTTGTCGGCAAGGCGGTTGAACGTGTGGAAAAACTCGCGCTGGAGCCCCTCCTTTCGACCGAGAAACTGGACGTCGTCGATGAGAAGCAAATCAGCCTCGCGATAGCGCTTGCGGAAGGGCACGAGAGCGTTCTTCTGAATCGCGTCGATGTAATCATTCGCAAACTGCTCGGCCGTGACAAAAATAATTCTCGACTTGGGGCGGAGACGCAGCGACTCCCAGCCGATGGCATGAAGAAGATGTGTCTTCCCGAGACCGCAGGCCGAGTGAAAAAAGAGCGGCTGATAAGTCTTCCCGGGCTGATCCGCAACTGCCCGGGAAGCCGCCCAGGCGAGCTCGCTGTTTTCCCCGGGAACAAAATTCTCGAAGCGGAAGATCTCGACGAGACCGGAGGCACGCCCGAGCTCAAAGAGCTTTTTCTCACTGACCTTCTCGGTCACGACGCGCGGCGAGACCTTGACCCGCTCCTCCGAGGCGCACCCGGCGGGTCCCGCTGCCGCCTCGTCACCAACGGCGGAGTCTTCTTCCGCAACCACCGCCACTTCGAACCGAATCCGGCCACAGGAACCGAGATACTTCTGAAAGGCGGATATTAAGGAAGATTTAAAATTTTCTTCCACCCAGATCGCATACATCGTTCCGGGTGCGACCAGAACCACCTCTTCGGCGGAGACCTCGGTCAACTGGAAGTTACCAAACCAAAGATCAAAGGTAGAATCGCCAAGCTGGACCCGAAGGTCGTTCGAAATGTTTTTCCAGAGTGTTTTGAGTTGAGAGGGTGTTCGGTCGTGTGGCGGGTCAAGCGGTTGTCGGTTGTGCATTCTCGGGGAATCGGTAACGGGGTCGGAATTAATGGGTGGAACGGTGAGGCAGTCAGGAAGATCCTCCGGAGCCGCTTTTACTATCACAACTCACTAATAAGCAATGAGTTGAAATTTTTAAAAACAAGCAAAAAGAAGACGCGCGGATCGGTCCCTTCCTCGGAGATCTCCCGGCTTCCCGGAGCGGACCAGAAGGGAAAGAAAACCGCCGGGAGTGCGCACCCGGCTCGTTGTCTTTCCTCTCATCCTCTCCGGCAAACTGCCCGGGGGTCATCGTTACATCGCCCGTTACGGGAGACAACCCTAAAATGAAAAACAGGGCATCTTTTCGCGGGAAAAAATGAGGCGATTCGGTGCCTCGGCGAACTCAACTCGAATGAGTGAAATTTTAAGAAGATTTCATCAGGAGAGCTGAATTTTTTAGGCATCTAACCTTTCTTCCGACCGAAAATCCAGCCCAGCCCCATCGTGAGAAAGGTCGTGATCGGCCACATCCACTCGGAAGCAAAAGTCGTTTTCACTGTCTTGGTGTCTCCCTCGACCAGTTCATAGGTGGGCAGCTGGGAAAGCCACACGGCGAGCGCATCGTTCATGAAGAGAACCCAGACGTCGTTTCGAACAAAGAGCACGAGGACAAAAGAGATAACCGCCCCCGCGATAAGCCCTTTGACACTGCCGCGGCCTTTTCCGAGGAGGGCAACGAGAAACATCCCGAGGAGCGGGCCAACCGTGTAGGTCGTCATTCCGAAAGCGAGCGGCAGGATAGGAACCTCGGTTTTTTCCTTCACCGCAAAAAGCACGAAGGTAAAGCCGGTCAGCACCACTCCCCACACCACGACGAGAAGGCGGGAGAGACGCACAAGCTTGGCATGCTCGGATTCGGAGTATTCGTGATCAGTCCTTCGCATCAGCGAGAGAGTCGTCTGACTCAGCGCGGCAAGGATGGAGTCTAGACTGGAGATCGCCGCCGCGAAAATACCCGACAGGATCAGCCCCCGCAACGCCACCGGCATCTCCGTCACAATCCAGACAGGGAAGACCATGTCCGAGGCGAGCGGCTGCCCACCGCTCCACTTCATCGCCTTCATGATGAGTGGATCAGTCGGCGGGTGTTGCACGTAAAAGACGAAGAGCGCTGCTCCGACCATGAGCATCAGCACGGTGACGAGCTGACCCACCGAGCTCCAGATGATGGCCTTGCGCGCATCGGCGGCACTGCGGCAACAGAACATGCGCTGGGCGTTGAGCTGATCGACCCCGAAGGCGTTCAGATTCAAAAACGGCACGGCGAAAATCGCAACCCAGAAAGTAAACTGCAGCTCCGGGGCGAGATCGAACTTAAAGATCCGCATCTTATCGACGAGCGTCCCGTCGAAAGTCTCGGAGGCTCTCGCGACGGAAAAGAGGGTCTCCCACCCGTTCTCAAAGGTGCCCACCATCCAGAACAGTGCCGTCAACCCGCCTGCAATAAAGATGCCGAACTGCATCACGTCGGTCCAGATAACGGTTCGCATCCCGCCCATGAGAGTCCAGCCCACTGCAAACACGCCGATCACGACAATGCACCATTCGAAAGGCAGCGGGGTCACCACCTTTAATGGCAACGCCGCGACGAGCACACGCACACTCTGGGCGAGAACACTGCCCACCGTGAAAAGAACGGTGGCAAGCTGCTTCACCCCCTCTCCGAGCCGGTGGCCCATAAAATCGTAGGGGCTGTAAATGTCTTTTTCATAGAAGACTTTCACAAAATAACAGCCCACGACGATGCGGGCGAGGATGGAGCCTATCGCCCACTGCAGGTAGGTGAAATCGCCCGTCAGGGCCATGACCGCCCCCGGAACGGCAATGAAAGTCACCCCGCTGATCTCAGTTGCGATGATGGACCCCGATACCGCCGGCCAGGGCAGGGAGCGACCGCCGAGGAAAAAATCCTTGATGCTCGCCTGCCTCCCGCGCAGGCGATGCCCGACGAGTGTGGTGAGGAGAAGATAACCGAACACCACGACCCAGTCGAGGGGGGTGAAGAACTGATGGAGACCGTTCATGAAAGTGGAGATGGGCGAAGCTTGCAGCGGCCTACCATGGGACAGAATGAACCATCTCAAAAGAAAAATCGGCGTCGGTGGGACCGGACGTTGGCTACTCTCACGAGTTTCGCTACCGCAACGACGTCCTACAAAGGGAGTAGCGAAGGTCGTGAGACCTTCGGGCAGAGCCAACGGCTTTCGAAACTCTCACGAGTTTCGCTACGCCTTCGCGTCAGATCAGATCCCGCGCCGACGACGCTTGATGTGGAGCTGGGCGAGTGACTTCTGCATCAGCACCATCGCCGCCGCGTGGTCCTCGGGAAGGGTGTCCTTCTCGGTCATCGCCTTCTGAGCGCGCTCGATGGCTTTCTCAACAGCATCTTCGTCGATCTCGGAAACGCCCAAAGCCATGTCGGTGAGAACCGAGACCCGGTCATTCGAGACTTCGACAATGCCGGTGCCAATCGCGAGAGAGGTCTCCTCCCCATTTTTCATGTATCGAAGCTCTCCCGGCTGAAGCGTCGTCACGATGGGGGCGTGGGACCTGAGAATGCCCAGTTCCCCCTCTGCCCCGGGCACAACGACACTGTCGATCTCGTCAGAGAACGCCTTTTTCTCGGGGGTCACGATGTCCAGTTGCATGGGAGAGAGGGTAAAGGGGAGTAAAACTTACTTCTCGACTGAATCGATCCCGGCCTTCATGTAGAAGTTATTTTCCGGAACCGCGTCATGTTTGCCTTCGAGGATTTCCTTGAAGCCCTTGACCGTCTCGACCACGGGGACATAGACACCTTTGATCCCGGTGAAAACTTCGGCCACGCTGAAAGGCTGGCTGAGAAACTTCTGGATCTTGCGGGCACGGAAGACCGTCAGCTTGTCCTCGGGGTTAAGCTCGTCCATCCCAAGAATCGCGATGATGTCCTGCAGGTCCTTGTAACGCTGGAGCACGTTCTGCACGCCTCGCGCCACCTGGTAGTGCTCTTCGCCGACGACGTCGGCGCTGAGGGCGTTCGAAGTCGAGGCGAGAGGATCCACCGCAGGATAAATCCCGAGCTCGGCAAGGGAACGCTCAAGGACGACGGTCGAATCAAGGTGGGCGAAGGTGTTCGCAGGGGCGGGGTCAGTCAAATCATCCGCCGGCACATAAACGGCCTGAAACGAGGTGATCGATCCCTTGTTCGTCGAGGTGATACGCTCCTGGAGCTGGGCCATTTCCGACGCGAGCGTCGGCTGGTAGCCTACCGCCGAAGGAGTCCGTCCGAGCAGAGCGGACACTTCCGAACCGGCCTGGGAGAAACGGAAAACGTTGTCGACAAAGAGGAGCACGTCCTGATTCTTCTCGTCGCGGAAATACTCGGCCATGGCGAGAGCCGAAAGGGCGACGCGGAGACGAGCACCGGGAGGCTCGCTCATCTGGCCGTAGACAAGGGCCACCTTGGACTTGGAGAGGTCGTTCTGGTCGATAACGCCGGCCTCGCTCATTTCCCAGTATAGGTCGTTCCCCTCGCGGGTCCGTTCACCGACCCCGGCGAAGATGGAGTAACCTCCGTGCTCCTTCGCAATATTGTTAATGAGCTCCATGATGACAACGGTCTTGCCGACCCCTGCCCCACCGAACGCGCCGACCTTACCCCCCTTGGTGAAGGGGCAGATCAAATCGATCACCTTGATCCCGGTTTCGAGAATCTCGGCCGAGGTCGCCTGCTCGACGAGGCTCGGAGCGGGTCGGTGAATGGGATAATACTTCGTGGCATTGACCGGACCGCGCTCATCGACGGCATCACCGGTGACATTGAAAATACGACCGAGAACGCACTCACCCACCGGCACGGAGATCGGCTTGCCCGTATTGACAACCTTGAGGCCGCGCTTGAGACCCTCAGTCGTGGACATGGCCACCGCACGGACCCAGCCGTCTCCGAGGTGCTGCTGCACTTCAAGAACCAGCTTGGTGTTCACTCCGTTGAGATCGTAATGCACTTCGATCGCATTGTAGATCTCCGGCAGCTTCTCGGCGCCCGAGAAGTCGGCGTCTACGACCGGTCCGATAATCTGGACGATTTTTCCTTCGTTACTCATCTGATACTTGCTCCTGCTCGTTAAGAGATTGCGGGTTCTAAATTAAATCGGTGACTCTCCAGGGGATTACTCGAGAGCGCGCATGGCGGTGGTGATCTCGAGCAACTCAGCGGTGATAGCCGCCTGGCGTTGTTTGTTATACTCAAGAGTAAGGTCCTTGATCATCTGCTTCGCATTGTCCGTCGCAGCCTTCATGGCCACCATGCGGGCACTGTGCTCGGAAGCGCGGGACTCAAGGACCATCTGATAAAGCTGGTAACCCACATACTGGGGAACGATCATGTCGAGGACGCCACGGGCGTCGGGCTCAAAGAGATACCCGCCGTAGTGAGCACCACCCTCCTCCGCCGGATCCGCCACGCCAACTCCCTCATACCCCTTGGCCTTGCCGAGCTCGATCGGGGAGATCGGCAGGAGAGTCTCCAGGAGCGGCTCCTGACTGATCGTATTTTTGAAATTGGTAAAAGCAACGGTGACCTTTTCGTAGTCCCCGGCGAGGAACTTTTCCATGACAAATTCGGCGACGGGTTTGACCTCAAGAAAAGCCACGGGATCCTTCACGGAAAAATCGGCAACGATATTGCGCTTGGACCGGACAAGCGCCTGTCGCCCCTTATTACCAATCGTGACGAAGTCGGCGTCTTTCCCGACCTGATCCATAACGAGGCGAAGGAGGTTCGTATTAAGAGGACCGCAAAGCCCCTTGTCTGTCGTCACGAGGATGACAAGTTCGCGCGAACCGCTCTTTTCCTTGAGGAGGGGGTGATCTTCCTCCCCTGTGTATTCCTTCAGGTTGACAAGAACCTTGTTAAGCAAATCGGCATAGGAACGACCGGAGACGGCCTGGTCCTGGGCTTTCTTCATCTTCGAAGCCGCCACCAGCTGCATGGCCTTCGTGATCTGGGCCGTGTTTTTAACCGACTTGATGCGTCGGCGGATGTCGCGAAGATTTGCCATGGTTTAGTCCAGCTTCAAAAAAGGGGGCGCGGATCAGGCCTTGTAGCCCGCTTTGAAATCGGTGATCGCCTGTTTCAACTCCTCAACGATAGGATCAGTGAGAGCCTTCTCATCGCGAATCTTGCCCAGGAGAGAGTCCTTCCGTGTCTCAAGGAACTCCTGCATCTTGGCCTGGCAGTCTTTCACCTTGTTTACCGGGACACTATCAAAATGGCCGTTCTGCATCGCCCAGAGAAGGCACACTTCCACTTCGAGAGAGAGAGGACCATACTGACCCTGTTTGAAGAGTTCCACGATTCGCTGTCCGCGCTCGATCAAGCCCTTTGTCTTCGCGTCGAGATCGGAACCGAACTGGGCGAAGGCCTGCATTTCCCGAAACTGGGCGAGGTCGAGCTTTGTTGTTCCGGACACTTTCTTGATCGCCTTCGTCTGGGCGGCGGACCCTACCCGGCTTACGGAGAGACCGACGGAGATCGCGGGGCGGATACCCTGGTAGAAAAGGTCTGTCTCAAGGTAGATCTGGCCGTCAGTGATCGAAATCACGTTCGTCGGGATGTAGGCCGATACATCCCCGGCCTGGGTTTCAATGATAGGGAGAGCCGTGAGCGACCCACCGCCGTTTGCTTCACTGAGACGTGCCGCACGCTCGAGGAGACGGCTGTGGAGGTAGAAAACGTCACCAGGGTAAGCCTCGCGACCCGAGGGGCGGCGAAGCACCAGCGAGACCTGTCGGTAGGCAACAGCGTGCTTGGAGAGATCATCATAGACGATGAGAGCGTCCATACCGTTATCCATGAACCACTCACCGATCGCAGCACCGGCATAGGGGGCAAGATACTGGTTCGTGGCGGAGTCCGAAGCGGACGCCACGACGACGACGGTGTAGTCCATCGCGCCTTCCGCCTCAAGCGTGGCGATGGTCCGGGCCACGTTGGCGAGCTTCTGCCCGATGACGACGTAAATGCAATAAAGAGGTTTGTGATTTTTGAGAGTCCCCTCTTCAGCGGCGCGGTTCTGGCGGGCCTGGGAGATAATGGTGTCGACCGCGACGGTCGTCTTGCCGGTGGAACGGTCACCAATGATGAGCTCGCGCTGACCGCGGCCAATCGGAATCATCGCATCGATCGCGAGGATGCCGGTCTGGACCGGGACGCTGACCGACTGGCGGGGAATGATACCGGGGGCGATTTTCTCAACAGGGTAGGTTGCCGTCGTCTTGATACTGCCTTTGCCGTCAACCGGCTGACCGAGCGCATCAACAACGCGACCGAGCATCTCCCTGCCCACGGGAACCGAGAGAAGCTTCCCGGTTGACTTGACCTCGTCGCCCTCTTTCACGTTGAGACCGTCTCCGAGAAGAATACATCCGACCTCCGTTTCCTCGAGGTTCAACGCGAGACCGTAAAGGCCGCCCGGGAACTCGATCATTTCATTAAGCATGACGTCGCTCAGTCCTTCGACTTTGGCGACGCCGTCCCCGATCTCACGAACGATACCCACGTTCGATTTTGACACGGAGGTCTTAAGGGCGGCGATTTCGGATTCCAGTTCCTGGAGAATGTTACTCATGACGTTGCGTCAGGTGAATCGTTACAGTCAGTTGTTTATCAATTAAAATTTTCAGAAAGACGCTCGATGCGGTTCTTCACGCTACCGTCCCAGACGTCACTGCCGACGCGAATCTTCATGCCGCCGAGCAACTCGGGGACTACCGCAAATTCCGGCGTAATCTGCCTGCCGTATTTTTTGCGGAGATCGGCCACAACCTGCATTTTTGTCGCTTCATCGAGGGCGATTGCACTGTGAATGACGGCCCGGTTGCGTTCGGTTTCAAGTTTGACGAGCCTCCAGTAGGCATCAGCGACCTGGACGTAACCACGGGGACGAGTCTCTTTCAGCTTGTCGATTACTCTCCTAACGATTGAAAGATCAAGATGACCGTCCACCAGAGACGCGGCGAAAATCGTCTTGGCGGTGCGAAGGGCCTCTTTCCGTGATTTCATGCGTGAAGGAAAAAAAATGATACTGGATCAAAGTGCCACCTGCCCGGCGGTTTCCTCGTTGATCCGTTTCTGGTCACCGTCATCAAGAACCTTGCCAGTCACTTTGGACGTGGCATCGATAACGAGGCGTCCGAAATCCCGGCGGAGTTCATTCATCGCACTTTCGTGTTCAAGACGGGAAGCTTCGCGGGCCTTCTCGATAATGGACTGAGCCTCCTTTATCGCCTCCTGCGTCTTCTGCCCGCGCACCGCCTCGGCGCTTTCGCGCGCTTCGGTGATGAGTCGCTCGGCATCGAGATTAGCCTGGTTCAACATCCCCTGGACCTTTTCTTCAGCCCTACTTAATTCAGCCTCGATCGCCTTAAGATTCGACTCACCTTCGGCGATGCGACTGCGCCTGGCCTCAAGCATCGCGAGGACCGGGCCAAACGCATATTTCGAAAGGATGAAATAAACGAGCAGGACGATGATCACCTGGGAGATGAACTTCGGCCAGTCGAGCCCAAAGGTTTGTAGGATGCCTTCCATCGTCGGAGTCGCGCGTTGCAGTGAATGAAAATCG
Organism: Akkermansiaceae bacterium UBA6138; assembly: GCA_002422425.1. Lineage (GTDB taxonomy): Bacteria > Verrucomicrobiota > Verrucomicrobiia > Verrucomicrobiales > DEV007 > Arctic95D-9. The sequence continues at coordinate 158,826 of DIVG01000073.1, forward strand.
GGGCGTCTAAAACAGGGAACAAAGTAGCCCGCAGCCACACCAGGGCTGCGGACCGCTTCGAATTCAGATTAACCCTGAAGGGCCATGATGAATGCGTAAATAGCAACTGCCTCAGCGAGCGCCATTCCGATAATCCCGATGGTCAGGATGTTACCGAAGGCACTGGGGTTACGCCCCACCGCCTGAGCGGAGGCCATCCCGATGAGACCAATGCCGATCGCGCCACCGGCACCGGCGACAGCAAGAGCGAAGTTACCGTTGAACGGGCTCGCGCTCACGCCTTCAGCGGCGGCGGCAAGAATGGTGATTGTATCGATCATATTTGTTCCTTGTATTACTGTTTGTCCGCCACCGCCCACACTTCCTATGCATGGTCCCGGTGACAAAAGGGTTTAAAACTTAATGTTCCTCGTCATGAGTTGTCGCCAATTTGATGTAAACGGCACAAAGCAACGAGAAAACAGTGGCCTGGAGAGCTCCCACGAGGATCTCCATGAAGTAGAAGGGAAGAGGGAAGACCACAGCGGAGATCGCCGCAACCCAACCGGGGAGCCCGATCTTCTCACCCAGATGCGCCATGGTGTGAAGGAGCGTTTCCCCCGCAAAAATGTTCCCCAGAAGGCGCAACGAGAGCGACATGGGACGGAAGACAATGGAGACCACCTCGACAACCCCCACAAACATGAAGATCGGCATCAGCATGTATTTCAAGGCTCCGTGGAGCCCCCCTTTCGGCCCGAAGATGTGCACCAGAGTGCCCCAGACCCCGAGTTCGCGAATCGAGAGCCAGAACCAGACCGCCATGAAGACGACCGCGAGAGCGAGGGTCATGTTGAGGTCGGCCGTAGCGGGGCGGAGGAGCGGGACAAAGGTATAATTTCCCGCTTCGTCTTTGAAAGACGGATCGACCGAAACCGGACCGATCGACTGACCGAAGCCAACCGTGCCCACACCGGGGAGGAGCCCGAACCAGTTCGAGGCGAGAATGAAGATGAAAACAGTCGCGAGGAGCGGGAAGGCCTTTGGCGCGACATGCTTGCCGACGATCCCCTCAACCTGCCCGTAGAGAAACTCGATCAGGTATTCAACGAAGTTCTGCCTCGGCCCGGGGATCAGCTCCATCCGCTTCGTCGCCATACGGGTGAAGGCAAGGACCCCGACCGTCACAATGACGGCAACGACGATGGAGTTACTGATCCATCCCAACGCGGGAATTGCCGGAGCATTGATGCCACCGGCTGCGAGCAAGGGACTGATTGTAGCAAAGGAGACCATTGGCAGGTGATTTTCCGTCGTTGGGGCCTGCCTTGCGCTCTTTGGGGATTTTGCGCAGGGCCGACACTGATTGACGGGACGCACCCTAAGCAAAGCCGCAACTCTCGCAAGACGATTTTGTGAAAAATTTCACAAGCTCCCCCACCCCACGTCCTGCAAGGGCTGGAGTCGATTACTGCCCCTTCAGAAAAGGGGAAAGGAGATCGAGCACCTTTTTGCCCTGTTCGATAATCTCATCCGGCTTCACAGGAACCTCTCCGGGAGTGAGGAGCCCCTGCGCTCCCTCAAGCAAGCCGCTCGGCAGATCGCCGATGAGAGACTCACCGGCGGCGGCAATGAGCCGGGCACTGAGATCCTCTTTCGGCTCAGCCGTGGTCCCCGTCAGCTTGAGGGGTGCCCAGCGGAAGCCGTCGCGATCTTCGACAAAAACGAGCCGCTCGGCGCCGGGGATCCAGCGCATCGTCCCCGGGGCGACGCCCACGCTCAAATCGCCCGCGAGTTCCTCTCCGACAACGTCGACCGATCCCTCGACCCGCACGAGCCCGTCCGACTGCAGCACAAGGTTTCGCAGTTCGACGCGCCACCCGTCGCTCTTGAAATCCGTCTTCGCCTCGTTCAGAACGATGCGGTTGAAACGCTCGGACCGGGTGTAGCGGGCGACGAGTTTTAACACGGGAATGGACTCGATAACCCCTTCCGTGATGTGGAGAGTTCCCTCGTAGACGAGACCGCCCGGTTTACCCGTGATACTGACGGGGCCGTGGATGATCCCGTTAAGCCGATCCCGCCACTCTCCGGTCACAAGCTCATCGACCGCGATCGAGGAAATATCGAGATCCACGTCAAAGTGTCCGCCGTTATCGAAGCCGATCTCTCCCCTGCCCTCGACGTGCCCCTCTCCGTAAATCCCGAGGGCACAGCGATCCACAAAAAGTTCACTCCCGCGCCAGCGCATCCCGAGCTCTTTAAGCCTTATTTCGGGCTGATCCGGCACCTGCATCGTTCCGCCTTTTCCGCTGACTTCCCAAACCCCGGAACGGAAGTCAGGTTCCACCGTCGTTCGGACCCCTGCGAGGCTGAAAACGACGCCCTCCGCCTTTTCCACGAGGACATTCGTCGCGGCGATTTGGAGGCGATCGATCTCGACCCGGTCCGGCGCGAGGCCGGAGAGCCAGCCGGGGAGCTTGGGCGCGGCGGCGGAAGGTTCCGTCCCCGCGCTCACCACAGCCGTCGGAGTCGGCTTGCGGCTCGAGGAAAAATTCAGGTTGAGACGGTTCACCGACACTTCAGGGACGCGGACGGCCCGGTCCTTCACCCCGCCGGTCTTCGCCCTGACCCCGTCGAGAACCAACTCGGAAAACGACGCCTCAGCCCGACCCGTCGCGCTGAACCTCGACGCATACACTTCGGATCCGCTCCACTCCAGTTCACCCACCACCACCTCGGACTTCAGCACCGCCTCGGCGCGGTTGGCGAGCCACTGACGGAAGCCCTCCCCGTGAAGCCACGCGTTCAGACTGGTTTTTACCGCCAGCAGAGCCGCGACAAGAAGGACGAGAAAGACCCCGCCGGTCACGATCACGCCGATGACAGGATTGGAAGGCCGCGGTGATCTTTTCCGGAGAGGCGCTGACATCCCCCAACAAACGCCACGATCCCCTCCCCCGTAAAGAAAAATTGCCGGGTCCCGCATTTCTTTGTCCTGAGGTATTGCGAAGAAGGCTCTGACCTTATAGAACTTCCGTTGTGCTAGAACTCAAAGACATCCACTTCACTATCCGGAAGGGGCGGGACGAAGTCCCTCTCCTCGAGAAAATCAGTCTCCGGGTCCCCACAGGTCACTTCATGGCGATCGTCGGGCCTTCGGGTTGCGGCAAGTCCACCCTCCTGAAGCTGATCGCGGGAATCAACCAGGAAACGGCGGGCAGCATTTTCTGGAGTGGCCGGAATCTCTCCGAAGAAGGCGATCTCGAGCACGCCGAGATCGGCTACGTGCCGCAATTCAGCATTGCTTATGAAGGGCTCACCGTAGAGGAAAATATCGAATGTGCTATCCGCCTTCGTGCCGAGACGGAAAATCGCGAGGCCTTTGACCTGCTCGTGGAAACCGTTCTGAGCTCGAGCGGGCTTGAGCCGCTTCGCGATCGTTCCGTCAGCGTTCTCTCCGGCGGACAGCGCCGTCGCCTCTCCCTCGCCCTCGAACTTGTCACCGATCCCGTCCTCCTTCTCTGCGATGAAGTCACGAGCGGTCTGGATCCGAAAAGCGAGCACGAAATCGTCGAGCTCATGCATCGGCTCAGCCGGAACGAACACCGTCTCGTCGTAAACGTGACCCACAGCCTCGCCAGTCTCGACCTCTACGATTCGGTCCTCGTCCTCGACTCCGGCCGCGTCGTCTATCACGGGCCGCCGCGGGCACTTGAGCACTACTTCAGCATCGAAAAAGCCGAGGATGTCTACGCGCTCCTCGCGAAACGCGAGGTTGGCGAATGGGCCCGGAGCTGGGACAAACACCACCTCGCCTACTACGAATCGTATACTGACAAGCCGGTTGTTCCCGCCAACATCTCAGTCTCGGCAGTGACACCGGGCGCGGGTGCCCAGTTCCGGGCGCTCTTTTCCCGCCGCTGGAAAATCTTCTTCCGCGACAGAGGGCAGATCTTTTTACAGCTCGCCATTCTCGTCGTGTTCCCGCTTCTCGTCATCGTTTTCGAGCTGGACGGGATCGAGCAGGTGCGACGTCTCTCCGAGGCGCGGCCTGACAGTCTCGAAGCGATCCAGGCCGAAAGGGACGTCCTCACTTTTAATCTGAATCTCGGCGGCATCGTCTCGGGACTCGTCATGTTTCAGGTCATTCTCCTCACCCTGATGGGCTCGAACAACTCCGCCCGCGAGATCGCGGGCGAGCGCCAGATTTTTGAAAAGGAGAAACTGGGAGGTGTCCGTCCGTCCGTTTACATCGGAAGCAAACTCGCCTTTCTCGCGATCCTCGTGCTTTTTCAATCGGTCTGGATGGCCGTCTTCGTCCAGAGTGTCTGCGAGATCCCCTCGCAGAGCTTTGCCCCGCATTTACTCCTCCTCCTCCTCGTCAACGGGGCGATGACCTCGATATGCCTCGGGATTTCCTCCTTCGCCAGAACCGCCGATCAGGCCTCCCTTCTGAGCATTTACCTCGTCGGCTTTCAGCTGCCGCTCTCCGGCGCGGTTCTCGCTCTTCCCGAATGGGCCGGGTGGCTCTCGCGCCCCTTCATTTCCGCTTACTGGAGCTGGGCCGGGATCATGGACGGAACGGAGCGCGACTATTTCCGATACGTCACGGAAGTAACCGACACCTGGCTCTCGCCGATGTGGCTCGCTTTTGTCGTTTTGACAGGACATGTCGCACTCGGCCTCTTCATCGCCTACCTCGGGGTGAAAAAACCCCGCTGGGATGCGTGAGCCGGAAAACCTGACAGACCGCAAATCCACGATGACCGCCGACGAGGAGCTCACCGACTTTCTCGGAAGCCAAATCACGGACAACAAGCGGGAAAAAATCACCGCCGTGCTCAAGGAGCGCACCCGTCACTTCACCGTGCTCCTTGAGGACATTTACCAGCCGCACAACGCGAGCGCCTGTCTCCGCAGTTGCGACTGCCTCGGTCTGCAGGATGTCCATATCGTCGAGAGCCGCAATGACTACCGTCCCAACAACAATGTCGCGATGGGCAGCTCGAAATGGCTCACCCTGCACCGCTACCACCGCGCCGAATCCGCGATCGAGACGCTCAAAGCACGCGGCTACCGGCTCATCGCCACCTCGCCGAACGAAGACGGCTATGACCTCTCCACCCTGCCCATCGACAAACCTGTCGCCCTTCTCTTCGGGTCCGAGCAGAGGGGACTCTCCGCCTCCGCCATGACCGCGGCGGAGGGATATCTCCGCATCCCCATGTACGGCTTTACCGAGAGCTTCAACATCTCCGTAACCCTCGCCCTCGCCATCTCCCGCCTCGTCGAACGACTCCGCGAAAGCGGGCTCGAGTGGCAGCTCAGCGAAGAAGAGAAAAAAGAGCTCACCCTGCGCTTTTACCGCCGCATCGTGACGCGGCACGATCTCCTCGAGGAAAAATTCTGGGCGAGCCGGGGATCAAAATGACGATGAGCGATTGAAGATTGGAGAGCCATTCACTCCTTTCCTATTCACCGGCGATGACCGGCCATAAACCGCCTACCGACCCTCGGCTTCCGGCAAAGGGCGGGGCGGCGGCGACCTGGCATAGGGCTGAATTTTGAAAAACGGACGGGTAGCTGTTGCAGAGTAGGGAACCCCCACACCTGCTCGACACGGGCCTCCCTCATGAGCCGGGCGACCGTCAGCAACCAATCAAGGCCAGGTCGGCGCGGCAAGGCATGAAGAGAAATTATCTCGCCAAATTGATCGGGTAGCGAGATGAAAAACGCCACAGGCGGCATGGAGCGCGACGATCCTTCGTCGCCGTTTGGAACCCTCGAATTCCTTCAATCGTGTTATGAAACCGAGATCAAGTATTGGAGAATCGCGTGATTGTTGTATAAGTCTTCCCATCACTCCGACACTCCATCACTCCTCCCCTCCGCCCCTCACCCGCCACTTCGCCGGATGGGACAAGCCAGTCCTGACGACGACGGTCGCTTTTCTCGCCCGCGGGTGGGACGGAAACGGCCCCCTCGATCTTTCCGACCGCCTCGTCATCGTCCCGACCCGCCATGCCGGTCGCCGCCTGCGGGAGGCTCTCGCCCAGCATGCCGCGACACGCGAGTCCGGCGTGCTTCCCCCGCTCGTCGTCACCCCCGATTTTCTTTACGCTCCGCTCCCTCCCGAACAGAATGCGCCGCCCGTTGCCTCGCCGTGGATGACTCAGCTCATCTGGACGGGCCTTCTCCTCGATCTGCCGACAGGGTCTTTTCGCCGGGTCTTTCCGATCGACCCGGTCGAGCGTCAACTAAAATGGGCGATCGACAACGCCCGCGAACTGCTGCGCGTCCGCCAAACGCTCCTGGAGAGCGATCTCGATTTCAGCGAAGCGGCCGCGATCCTCGGCAAACAACATATCGAACCCGGGCGCTGGAACGAACTGGCAGAAATAGAACGCCGCGCCCTCGCTCTCACTGGAAAGTGCGGTTTTATCGATGCTGCTTTCGCCTCGCGACGCGCCGCAGGCGAGGGAACTCACCTACCGGGCATTCGCCAGCTCGTCGTCGCTGCCGTGGCAGACCTGAACCCTCTTGCCATTCGCGCGCTTTCCCGCCACGCCGCCTCTCTCCCCGTGACTATTCTCGTGCCTGCGCCTGCCTCCGAAGCGGCGCTTTTTGATCCCTTCGGGCGCCCTTCTCCCGGGGCATGGCTCACGCGGGAAATTCCCATCCCCTCCCCCGAACAATCCATTCACCAGTGCGCCAACCCGGCGGCTCAGGCGGACCTCTGTCGCCGTTTCGTCGAGCCCTTTGCCAATCCCGCCGCCCTGGTTGCCATTGGCATTCCCGACCCCGAGGTCGCACCCGCCCTTGAGCAGCGTCTCAAAGAAGCCGGTCAAGGCAGCCATGATCCGGCGGGAAAGCCTCTTTCAAAAGAGGGCATTTATTACCTGCTCAAGCTCACTCATCAGCTCATCACGACAGATCGCTACGACGCCTTTGCCCTGCTCCTGCGATGCCCCGGCTATCTCGATGCCGCACTCAAGTCTGTGCCGTCAGATCCCCCGCTCTCCGTCGGATGCCTTCTTCAACACTTCGACGAACTTCAGTCCGAGACCCTGCCCAACCGGCTCTCCGACGCCCTCACGAATGCCCGGAAGCGCGCCCACAAGCTCCCCGCTCTCCCCGACATTATCGGCTGGACGCAGGGCTGGACGGCCCGCTTTCGCCAAGAGGAATTCACCGCCGTGCTTGCCGAATACCTCGGCGCGATCTTTGAGAAAAAGCACTTTGCCCCGCACGATCCCGCCGAGGCGGTCTTCAGCGAGGTCGCCGCCGCGATTCAGTCCCTCGCCGCCGAAATCAGCTCGGCTGGAGCCGCTTTCACCCGGGCACCCGCCGTCGGCGATCACTTCGAGCTTCTCCTCTGCACCCTTTCGGACCGCCGTGTCTATCCCGATGGAGCCCCCCGGGACATCGATCTCCACGGCTGGCTCGAACTGCTCTGGGAGGACGCCCCGCACCTCATCGTCACGGGGATGAACGACCACGCCGTGCCCGAGGCCATCATCGGCCACGCCTTTCTTCCCGACTCGGCCCGGCGCACTCTCGGGATCCAGAATAATGACGATCGCTTCGCCCGCGACGCCTACCTTTTCACAACCCTTATCGAGACGCGGCGCGAGTCCGGCGGACGACTCGACCTGCTCTTCGGACGTCAGGGCACGAGCGGCGATCCGCTGCGCCCCTCGCGCCTCTTGTTCCAATGTCAGGATTCCGAACTGGCCGCGCGCACGCTCCATCTCTTTAGCGAGAAAGAACTCGAGCATCCGCCGCTACCGCGCTCGATCGCCTGGCGACTCAAGCCGCCTCCGCTCCCGCCCGAAAAAAGGATCGATCAGGGCATCAGCGTGACGGGATTCAAAGCCTACCTCACCTGTCCGTTCCGTTATTACCTCAAGTTCGGGCTCGGCATGGAAAAGGTCGAGGCGGGCAAAGGCGAACTCGATTCCCGCGACTTCGGCAATCTCGTCCACGAAACCATTGAGGCACTCGGCCACGACGAGGTGATGCGCCGCTCGACCGACGCGAGGGAAATCACTGAATTCTTTTACGCCGGGATCGATCGCTGGCTCGAGGGCCACTTCGGATCGCGCCTCACCACGCCTCTCGTGATTCAGCGCGAGGCGGCCCGCCAGCGCCTTGCCCACTGGGCGCGGATCGAGGCATCGGAACGGGCCCTCGGCTGGGAGATCATGGAAGTCGAGACGCCTTTCGGCAAAAACGAGCGGGTCTTCGAGATCGACGGCATGCCCGTGACCGGACGCATCGACCGCATCGACCGCCACCCGCAGCACGGTCTCCGCGTCTTCGACTTTAAAACCATTTCTCCGATGGAAGACGGGCGTCTCAAGACAGTCGATCGCTATCATCGCGTCAACGTGAAGCGCACCGAAGATCCCGCCTCATTTCCCGATTGGGCGCTTTGTCAGGATGACAAAGGCAAGGCTGTCCACTGGGTCGATCTCCAGATCCCGCTTTACTGTCTCGCCATGGCCGAACGCTTCCCCGGTGAAACAATCTCGGCCGGCTATGCCACTCTCGGCAAAACCGAAGCTGAGGTCCGTATTGATCTCTGGAGCAGCCTCGACGAGGCCACGATCGCCTCGGCCCGCACCTGCGCGCAGGGCGTCATCGCCGCGATCCGTGACTCCGTCTTCTGGCCACCCAACGAGCAAATGCCCGACTGGGACGACATCCGCAAACTGCTCTCTCCCACGGCGGAGGAAGCGGTCGAGGCGTCGGGGCTGAAACATTGACATCTGATGCACTTTAATTTAACACCAGATGCATGAGGACGACACTCGATCTCGAAGAACCGGTTTTGGAGGGTCTCAAATCTCTGCAAAAGAAGGAAAGCTTCCCCTTGGTAAAATCGCCTCAAGACTGCTGGCCGATGCGCTATCACGGGAAACAGCCGGAGAATCGGCCCCTGCTTTGCTCAGCCCGATGCCCATCTCGCGACTATCCTGCGACAACATGGAAGGCGGCGCCTCTGCACGGCGGACATGGATTTCCGGAAGTTTGACTTTCTCGAAGTGATCAACCCTCTCCACCCGAAATAGACCGCGCCATGCCCTTGACCGGAAACATCCCCAACGAAATGATCCTCGCCTCGGCCGGATCAGGGAAGACGTGGCAACTGACGAATCGCTACATCGCCCTGATGGGCCTGCAGCTCAAGAGCGGGCTGCCCGTCGCGCCCGAACGCATCATTGCCGTCACCTTCACGCGCAAGGCCGCGGGAGAATTTTTTGACTCCATCCTCGTGAAACTCGCCAAGGCCGCAGCGAATCCGAAAGACGCCGCCGCCCTCGCTGCGGACCCGCGCGATCCCCTTTCGGCAGCACTGGCGACCCTGACGCCGCAGGATTTCGAAGCGCTCCTGCGAGTCTTCATCTCGCGTATGCCGCGGCTCTTTCTCGGCACGCTCGACAGCTTTTTCTCAAACATTCTTCGCGCCTTCCCCGCCGAATTCGGTCTCACGAGCGACTTTGAGGTGATGGACGAATACCAGACCGCCGTCGCCCAGGCTCGCGTCTACCAGTCGGTTTTCGAGCGTCAGCTCGGTGCCGGAGGAAAAGAAGATCCCGCGCAGAAGGCCTTTCTCGAAGCCTTCCGTCTCGCCACTTTCGGCAAAAACGAGGTCAAAGTCGCCGACCTGCTCAACAAATTCATCGAGGACCTCCACGATCTCTATCTCAGCGCTCCCGGGGAAACTCTCTGGGGCAATCCGAACGCGATCTGGGAAGACGGCGGCAAAGACTGGTTCATCAGCGACGTCGATGTCGAAGAGGAGTTCACCCGTCTTTTCCGCGCCCTCGAGGGACTCGAAAAAGTGGAGTGGAAATATTGGGAAGAGTTCCGCGAAGAGCTGCCGTTGCATCGTCCCGGCAACCCGATCAAGGGACGGATCAAGTACATGATGGAACGGCTCCTCCCCGGCTGGAGCGAGATCTGCGGAGGCTTTTTCTCCCTGAAACTGAACCGCACCGTCCACGACCTCGACCGGGCCTGTTGTGATCCGCTGCGGCGCATCCTCCCGCATTTTGTCGGGGGCGAAATCCTCGTCAAACTCAGGCGCACCCGGGGCATATGGGAGCTGCTCAGTCAGTACGAGTCGACCTATTCCGACCAGGTGCGCCGCCAGGGCCAGCTCACTTTTCAGGATCTCCAGTTACTGCTCTCGGGCCACGACTACGGCGATCGGAAAAGCTCGCCCATCCTCACCCAGATCCCCGGCGACGAGGATAGACTCCAGATCGACTACCGTCTCGACGCTGGCTACGACCACTGGCTCCTCGACGAGTTTCAGGACACGAACATCCTCCAGTGGCGCGTCATTTCCAACCTGATCGACGAAGTGGTGCAGGACAACTCGGGGACGCGCTCCCTCTTTCAGGTCGGTGACATCAAGCAGGCCATCTATGCCTGGCGCGGCGGCGACACGAGGCTCTTCAACGACATCGCAAAAAAGTACAACGCCCGCGAAACGCGCGTCCATCCTCGCCACCTCGACGTCTCGTGGCGATCCGGCATCGATGTGATCGATCCGGTCAATCGCGTCTTCGGCTGCCCCGCCACTCTTGCCGAGCTCGGCCTGCCTGCGGCCACGATCGCCCAGTGGCAGTGGCACAATCACGAAGTCGCGCCGACTCGGGAAAAAGTCGAAGGGTGCACGATGTTGTTGAGCCCGGTCCCGCCCGCCGGGGAAAAGCTCACCAAAGAGGACACTTACGCCCTCGTCGTCGGCATCCTCGAAGAGATCAATCCCGTCGAACGCGGCATCAAGTGCGCCATCCTCGTGCAATCGAACAAGCAGGGCGCGACTCTGATCGACTACATCCGCGCCCACTGTCGCATCCCCGTCGTGAGCGAGTCAGACATCCTCATCGCGTCCGACAATCCGCTCAACCGCGCTCTCATGAGCGTCTTCCAATGTGCCGCCCATCCCGGCGACACCTTCGCCTGGGAACATCTTCGCATGACACCCTACGGCGCTGTCATCGCGCGCGACGGACTGCGTGTCGAAGCTTTTTCCCGCCGCGTCCTTTCCCAACTTTTCGAGGCTGATTTTGAAACGGTGACGCGACACTACATTGACCTTTTCGAGACCGAACTGGGCAATCCCCTCGACCCTTTCACCCGCAGCCGCGCCGAAGAGTTCGCTCTCGCCGCACGCCTCTTTGATGAAAAAGGCAGCCGCGACATCGACGATTTTCTCGCCTACATCAGCCGCTACAAAACCCGAGAGCCCATCGCCGGCAGCGCCGTCCAGGTCATGACCGTGCACAAGTCGAAAGGACTCACCTTTGACGCCGTCATCCTGCCCGAGCTCGACGGTAACTCGCTCACCACAGCACGCCGCAGTATCGGTGCGAAGGAGAACGAAAATCGCGAAGCCTGCTGGATTCTCGACCTGCCCGCAAAGGAAATCGTCAAGGCCGATCCGGTCCTCGGCGCCTATGCCGATGAGTGCGAGTCCGCTGCGGCCTATGAATCGCTCTGCAAATTTTACGTCGCGATGACCCGGGCGAGCCACGCGAACTACCTCATCGCCGATCCCCTCGGGAAAAGCTCGACCGTAACAAATTTCGTCAAACTCCTCGAGCTCAGCCTCGAGGAGGAACCGCAGGAAACCGAATTCCACCACGTCCCCGCCATCGTCCGATTCCAGAGCCGCACCCCGAGGACGAACCGCCGCTGGTACGAACAGTCCCAACCCAACTTAACCCACGCTTCGGCCGACACGGCCGCTTCAGGTCAGGTCGATCCCGCACGCGCCAGGCTCAGATTGCGACGCCGCACCCCCAGCGACTCCGAGCCTCTCACGAAAAGTGCTGCCCAGATTTTCAATCCGACCAACGGCGAGGCGTGCGATTTTGGCACGCGGGTCCACACAATTTTCGAAGAGATCGAGTGGGCCGACGAGAGCACTCTTGCCGACCTGCAGACCAAATGGGAAGACCGGGGTGCCGGAGCCGCCTCCGTCGTCAACGACGCCCTCGACCAGGTCATGGGCAGCCTCGCGAATGATGAGATCCGCGCTGTCTTTTCCCGGCCCGCCGCTAACGCCTTGGTCTGGCGCGAGAAAAAATTCGAAGTTCTTCTCAAGGGAGAGTGGCTTTCGGGAATCTTTGACCGGGTCGTGATCGAGCAGGACGCCGTCGGAAAGGCATCGCAGGCGACGATCATCGACTTCAAAACAAACCGCGTCTCGACGGCTGTCGAGATTGCCGGATCCGTTGAAAATTACCGGCATCAGCTCGAAATCTACCGGGAGGTTCTCCAACGCCTCACGGGACTGACCCGCGAAAAGATCAGGTGCGGCCTCCTCTACACACGTTGCCGCTCGATCCAATGGCTCTAGCCACTCCTGACATTCCGACAACGCCATCTCCGCCACGTCCGCAGAGAGGTCGGCACCGGGCTGTTTTAAGGGGAGGGAATCAAGGCGGCAACGCGGTGACACCAGCTCGCAAAGATCTCGTCCGTTAGCCCGTGAGCCTCGTCGATATCGACATGCTCAGTGACGATTTCCGGGGCCGGGAGCCAATCCGCGGTCGCCTTTTCGCCGAGGTGATCATGCCGCATCGCCCGCAAAAAAGCGCAAAGATTCACCGTCAGGCCATTGGCTGAGCGGTCATGGCTCGCGGTAGCCTCGGCACAGACTTCAAAAGGTTCCCCCACGACGTCGAGGTGACCAACAACTCTGGTGGTGTCGAGTAACGAGTGAATCATTCCCCAGCCTAACACACCGGAATCCCGGATCGGTGATTAATCTTTGCCCTTTTTGACCGAAAAAATCCTCAGTCTTTCCGAATCGCGACGTTTCGGAAGGAAACCGGATCATTGTGACCGGCGAAGCCGAAATACCCGCTGGTAAGATTTTTCCCGGGATGCGCCTTGTCCGCAAGGGTCGCCGCGACGGTGGCGAGGTCTGTATCGAGGATAACGGATCCGTTTAACTCGACTCTGATGGTCGAGCCTTTCACAGTCACCTCCTGGTAATTCCATTCCCCGACGGGACGCAGGTAGCCGCGATGCGCCGCCGCCATCCCGTAGGCGCTGCCGTGATACTGACGCGAATCGAGCTTCGCGTATTTCTCCGCCTCGTTGTCGAGGATCTGGAGCTCAGTCATGCCGGTGTAGGCCGGATCGCCCTCGCCGGGATAACGAATCGCGAGACCGTTGTTCCCGCCTGCAGGGAGAAGGAACTCGAAACGCACCGTGAAGTCTCCGTATTCCTCCGTGGTGCGGAGGACGCCGCCTTTCCCGGCCTTACAACGGATCGCGCCATCGACGACCTCGTAATTCTCGAGCGCTCCGGCCCAGCCAGTGAGGTCGGTGCCGTTGAAAAGGGAGGTGAAACCGGCCGTCGCGTCGTCGCCGCGAAGGCTCTTGTTGGCTTCTTCCGCCGCCACCTCGCGCAGCTTGATATGGCGCCAGCGAATCTCGCCGCCGTGGGTCTGGAGATGAATCGGACCGGTCGCGGGGAGCGGCTTGGCGCGGTCCCAGAAATTCTCCATGATCGCATTTTCGACGACAGCCTGATCATTAAGCCACACCCAGGTGCGGGCCCCGAGCTGACGGATTTTGAACGTGTTCCACTCGCCGAGAGGTTTGTCCGCTTTGACAAGGGGATCTTTGCCCGCCGCGCCGGCACTGTTGTTCCAAAGGCCGCCCGAGCCTTTGTCCGCCCCGTGTTTGATGGAGGGCTCGTGGTCCACGTCCCAGATCTGCACCTGGGGAGTGCCGCGCAGATAAATGCCGCTGTCGGCGGTCGGCACGGTCTTGTAATCGAGCGTGAACTCGATATCGCCGTAGTCCTTGTCCGTCGTCGCATAGGGACCGTGGCCGTCGTTGACGAGTTCGCCGTTCTCGACGGACCAGTGTTTGGTGAATTCCACCTGCTGATCGGCGAGGGACTTTTCGTGCTCTTCGGGCGTGGTCGCCTTGACCGTGGTATGCGGATTGTTGCCGTGCCAGCCGGTGAGGTCTTTGCCGTTAAAGAGCGGGACGGGTTCGGCCTGCGCCGTGAGCGCGAGAGCCGCCGAAGCGATCAGCAGAATGGGAGTCTTGTTCATGCGAAAGAGAAACAATGGGGAGAAGAAAAGAGCAACGCTCGAGTTCGGCGGATGTGCGGGATTGCCGTGGTGCGGGCCGGGTATCGGTTAGCTCGACTAACAGAGTCGAGTCACCTCTTTCGGCGCTTCAAGAGAGATCGCTGAGGAGCACCTCACGCCCCAATTCGAGTGATCTCTGCCCGGCTTCGAGCGCGGCGATGAGTTCGACCTCCTCCTCGACGGGGACGCTCTCTTTTCCGTTGAGGACGAAATCGAGAAAAGACTCGAGAAGATAGGAGTAGAGATTCTTCAGATCAGGTTCGACGCGGAGACTCCCTTTTTCGCCGAACAACTGAATCGAAAAGCCGGCCCGCATCCGCTCGCGGGCCCCGACGAGGAGAACGATGTCGAGGTCTTTCTCATGGCGGAGGCGAACGATGTGACCACCCTCCACTCCGGTGTTATGAGCACTGACCACTCCCGGTCCGAGCACGGCGTAGGCCATGGAGAGGGCATGGATACCGTAGTAGATGAGATCGCCCGGACCAGTCACGGTGCAGAGGCGAACGGGGCCGATCGTAGCGGTATCCTCGCGCAGTTTCACGATGTCGGGAACAAAACGCAGACTGCTCGCGGACATGAATTTCGTCCCGGTTTCGCGCGCAATCCCGGCGATGGCGGCGGCTTCTTTCGCGCTCATCGCGAGAGGCTTGTCGCAAAAGACGGGGACGCCCGCACGCAGCGCGGCCTCGGCGTATTTCCACTGGGCTCCGCTGCCGTCGTCGATGAGAATGGCGGCATCGACGCCCTCGACACACTGCTCCGGCGAATCGGCCACCGTTTCTATCCCGCAGATATCGGCGATGGCAGTGGCCGTGGCTTTGTCAGGATCCCAGATCTTCACGACCTTCGCCCCTTCGATGCGACGCTCGGCCCTGACAAAAGTGCCTTTAAATACTTTTGCCTTTGCCTCGTCAAAGCCGTTGAAAGTCGTGGCGAAGGCGGTCCCGTGATTGGATCCAGGCGTGCGCGGCAGCGGGTCGGGCCCGTAGGCCGGCGCATAACTCGCCGCCGAGACGAGAGCGAGACGGAGCGGTTTGGCCGCAGCTTCCTGCCCGAGCAGGGAGAGGGCGGGCGAGGCGGCGGCCAGCCCGGCGAGGGAGTGGCCGAGGAAAGAACGGCGATCAAGGGGGGGATTCATGGGATTATTAAGTGAATGTCAGGGACTTTACCTGCGGGGTTTACCAAGAGCGATACGAAAGCCGTCACGTGAGTCGGAGTAGGCCGGCCCGCGCAGACCGAGTCGCACGGCGCAGCGGGCGTTTCCGGGAACGTCGAAGTAGTTCCCGCCGCGGCAGACGGGACGCGGATTTTCTCCGACGGGATTGAGTTCCTCGTGTCCGCCGGCGGGATCAAAGTGATCGAGCACGATCTCCCAGACACCGCCGCACATGTCGGCGAGCCCGAAGCCGTTGCGCCCGCGTTCGCCGTAGTGATCGACCGGTGAGACGAAGGCAAATCCATCGCTCCACGGCGCTTTCGCGAGGGGCCAGGTTCGGGTGCGACCGGGGAGGAGATCAATCGCAGAAAGGTTGAGCCGTCCCTCGCCGTCTTCGAACTCGTTGCCCCACCAGAAATAGTGACTCTCTTTGCTGCCGCCGCGACAGGCGTACTCCCACTCGGCCTCGGTCGGGAGACGGTACTCGAGTCCGGCGGGGAGGCGTCCGGCAGCGCCCTCGCGCGCAGTGAGCCATTCGCAAAAGGCACGCGCGTCGTTCCAGCTCACACAGACGACGGGGAAATCATCGCGCAGAGGATGGGGAAAATTCGGGTCGCGCCAGCTCTTGCCCTCCATTTCTTTCCAGGGCTGCACGAGGGTCGAGCCGAAGCGGTAGCCCTGCCATTCGTGATCGAAACACTGGGTGCGACCGCCCGGCTTTTCCGCGTCGCTGACGTAGCCGCTCTCTTCGACGAATCGGCGGAACTGCGCCATCGTCACTTCAGTGCGCCCGATCGCAAAACCGTCTTTGATCCGCATCGGACGCGGGGCTTCGCCTTCGAAAGATTCGCGAGTAGTCCCCGGAGCAGCTCCCCCCTCGATCCCCGTGGCCCACGCTTTTTCTTCGGGCGTGCTGCCCATGAGAAACTCACCGGGAGGGAGCGCGACGAGTTCGAGGGAAACTCCCCCGCCGAGATCGACGAGCTTGGATTCGAGGTCGGCGGCCTGCAGGCATGCCGAGGCGGCGACGCAAGTGGCGAAGAGTCTCATGGTCAGCAGCACGGGTTCGGGGACACGGGAATAGGGGCAGGGGAATGAAAGGAATTCCTTTGTCCCCATTCCCTTGTCTGCGGCTGCCGGATTCGTTTCCATTATTTGCTGATCGGTTGTGAAATT
Organism: Akkermansiaceae bacterium UBA6138; assembly: GCA_002422425.1. GTDB lineage: Bacteria > Verrucomicrobiota > Verrucomicrobiia > Verrucomicrobiales > DEV007 > Arctic95D-9. The sequence goes on from DIVG01000073.1 coordinate 175,278, forward strand.
CTCAAATAGGCAAAAAGATCGCGCCACTGCTGCTCGTCGAGACCTTCGAGGAGACCTTCGGGCATGAGGCTTCGGCCCATCGGCATCACTTCGGCGATCTCGGCGGCGGTGAGGGTGACATCCTGCCCGTCGAGTCCGCGCACGACGGTGACCTGATTGTCCCGATCAACCTGGAATCCGCTAACGCTGCGGCCGTCCTTCGTCATGATGGTGATGAACTGGTATCCCTCACGAATCTCGGCATTCGGATTCACGATGCTGATGAGCATGGTCCCGAGATCGTCGCGCTGATAGCTCGTGAGTTCGGGTCCGAGATTGCCGCCTTTGAAGAAAAGTTTGTGACAGCTCGCGCAGCGCTGCATGTAGATCTCCTCGCCGGCATAGGGACTGCCGGGACTTTCCTTCAAGGCGACTTCGACGGCGGAAATGCGGGCAGCGAAGTCGATCCCGGCAGGCTCCGTCTTCGGGAAGATCCTCTCCACAGCCGAGCGGATGCTCACTCCGCGGTGACTTCGAAGCGCATCGACGAGGTCGGCGGGGATGAGCGAGGGGCTGAGCTTTTCCGTCATGAGCGCGTCGAGAAGCGCGGCGGTCGAGAGTTCGCGACTCGTCAGCAGGGTGAGGGCGGCGGGCCGCACCTCGTCTGGCAGCTTAGGCAGGGCAGCAATCGCGGCGAGGGCAATCGCGCCGTCATCGTAGGCTCCGAGCGAGGCAAAGGCGGCTTTGCGTAGCGCGGCATCACCCTCACCCGTCGCGACTTGCAGGAGCACAGGCACGGCCTCGGGCTTCCGCACTTCGCCGAAGCTGCGGGCGTAGCGAAGTCGGTCATCGAGGGCTGCCTTGGGATCGGCGACGAGGGCGAGCGCCTCGGTCACGGCGGAGGCGTCACCCTGACGGAGCCTTATCCCGAGCGAAGCGCCACCGGTCTCGGCCATCGCGGCGATGAGCTCGTCCGGCAGAGCGGTCATGGTGCGGCCGCGATAGGCTTCTTCGAAACCTTTCAT